>CAUTDS010000005.1:0-69569 GCA_963537175.1 uncultured Actinomycetes bacterium | reverse complement strand
CAGTCCACCTACGAGCAGATCAACGTTCCCGCCGAGACCGTGGGCGACGCCCGCAACTTCATGGTGGAGAACCAGAACGTGATTGTCTCCCAGCACGACGGCACCGTCCTGTTCGTTGAGCTGCCCGCCACCGTCGTCTTGACGATCACGCACACGGAGCCCGGCCTGCAGGGCGACCGTTCTTCCGCTGGCACCAAGCCCGCGACCCTCGAGACCGGCTACGAGATCCAGGTTCCCCTCTTCATGGAGGAAGGCACCCGCGTCAAGGTTGACACCCGCGACGGCTCGTACTCGGGTCGCGTGACCGAGTAATGTCGAAGCAGCACCGCTTCACCTCGCGCACCAAGGCCCGCAAGCGCGCGGCCGACGTCGTTTACGAGGCCGACCAGCGCGGCATGGGGTCCAACCCCGACGTGCTGCGCGACCTCCTGCGCGAGCGCCGCGTCATCACCGCGGCTCAGACTCCGCTCCCGGAGTTCTCTATCCAGATCATCGCGGGCGTGGCGGACAACCTGCGTCGCATTGACTCGCTGATCTCGGCGCACGCTCGCGTGCCCGGCCTGGATCGCATCGCTGCCGTCGACCTTGCGGTCATGCGCGTGGCGGTGTGGGAGATGCTCGAAAACGACGAGGTCTCGCCGATCATCGTCATCGACGAGGCCATTTCGATCGTTCGATCGATCTCGACCGACACGTCGCCGTCGTTCGTGAACGCGGTCCTCGACGCGATCCGCAAGGATCTCGCGTCCCCCGCATGGTCGCGTCGCAGCTCGGAGGAGGAGGACGTCCGCGATTCCGATGAAGCCGAGTCGTCATCCGACGATGAGTTGCCCGCACAGGAAGCGCCCGCGCGCGCTCTGCCTGCCGGTGCCAAGCCGCTCGATGGCGGCAGCGTCGAAGACGAGCTCGACGAACTCCTCGAGGAGTACTGAGCACTCGCGTCTTACTGATGGTGAAGGCCGACTCTCATGCGAGAGTCGGCCTTCACCGTGTCATGAGGCCCTGTCACAGAGAAAGGCGCGTCGTGCGCACGTCCCAGAACTCGGGGCCGTCAACGATGACCTCAAAAGTCCACTCGCCGGGCAGCTGTGCGATCTGCGCAAGCAACGGACGAGGCAGGTGCGGAGCGCGGATGATGAAGGATTCACCGGCGTTCATCGACTGGGCGGCACCGAGGACAGCCGCGTGACGCAGGCGGTGGGGGATAGCGGTCGCGTCAATGGTCGGCTCGGCAACGTCGTGTTCGCCGCAGCCACAGCCGCCACCGCGAACCTCGGGGTGGGGAAGCTGTTCGATCGTCATGGTGTGGCCTTTCTATAGTGAAGTCTTTTCGGCGCCGTCGGCGCCGATTGAATTTTACCGGGTTCACCCCTTTCATTGCACTGCCAAAGGGACCACGTCCTGACATGGAAGACGGGGTACCCGGTAGGGGTACTGTCAAATACCCCTAGCGGGTATTACATGCGACCGCACGTCAACAACCTCGCATCCTCGACAAGATGGATGAGTGACAATCGATACACATCGCTCTCAATGGTGACCGAATGCCACTGCACGACAGTGTTAGACACTCGTTCATGACTGATGATGAGCAGGCGCAAGTGATCCTTGACACTGAATGTAAGCGCTTGTATTCTGTTGGCGTTACGCCGATGGCACCGTTGCCATCATCATCCGCGTATACAGACAACACTGGAGAGACAGCAATGACGCATCTATCCCGCATTTTCGATATTCGTAAGTCTCCACCCACGTCCCTGACGCTCGAACAGCAACGCAAAAAGTGGCTCGTGGAGTTTCTGAAGACGTACGCCGTGCTCGTCATCGTGTATGGCGGCTTCTACCTGCTGCGGACGAACTTCAAGTCTGCGCAGCCATTCCTCGTCGAGCAGGTCGGCCTGACGACTACTCAGCTCGGCACGATCGGCTTCGCCTTTTCGCTCACCTACGGCTTTGGTGGGCTTATCCTGGGCTTTTTCATTGATGGCAAGAACACTAAGAAGGTCATCTCAGCCCTGCTGCTCGCCTCGGGCGTCACATCGATCCTGATCGGCCTCGTGCTCGCGTGGTTCCACAGTCCATATGGCTGGATGATTCTCCTGTGGTCGCTCAATGGCCTGTTCCAGGCTCCCGGAGGCCCCTGCTGCAACTCGACGATGAACCGATGGACGCCCCGTGCCCTGCGTGGTCGCTTCATCGGCTGGTGGAATGCCTCGCACAACATTGGTGCGATGGTGGCCGGCGTGCTCGCGCTCTGGGGTGCGAACACGCTGTTCAACGGATCAGTCATCGGCATGTTTATAGTCCCTGCCGTCATCTGCATCCCGATCGGCATATGGGGATGGTTCTGCGGCAAGGACGACCCAAAGGAGCTGGGTTGGAGCACCCCCGAGGCAATCTTCGGCGAGCCCGAGTCGAAGGCCGACGCGGTTACCAGCTCCGTCTCCAAGGGACGCATCCTGCTCGACTACGTCGTGAAGAATCCGGCCGTCTGGTTCCTCTGCATCGCCAACGTCGCCGCCTACTGCGTGCGCATCGGTATCGACAACTGGAATGTGCTCTACACACGGCAAGAGCTCGGTTTCTCCGACTACCTCGCTGTGAACACGACCATTGCACTCGAACTCGGCGGCCTCGCCGGCTCCCTCCTGTGGGGATACTTCTCCGACAAGATGGGCGGCCGGCGCGCCCTGAGCGCTGCTATCGGCATGGGCGCGGTGGTCATCCCGCTCTTCGTGTACGCGCATGCAACGACGGCTCCTGTCGTCTACGGCGCGCTCTTCATGATCGGCTTCCTCATCTTCGGCCCCGTCACCTTGATCGGCATCTGCGTCATCGGTTTCGCGCCGAAGACCGCAACCGTGGTCGTCAACGCGGTACCCCGCGCGTTCGGATACGTTTTCGGCGATTCCATGGCGAAGGTTCTTCTCGGACGCATTGCCGACCCGACGAAGGACGGCGTGACGATCCTCGGATGGCACCTTCACGGCTGGTCATCGACGTTCACCGTCCTGTTTGCATCAGCCGCAGTCGGCCTCGCATGTCTCATCATGGTCGCGCTCTTCGAGGAGCGAAACCTGCGTGCCGACCGTGAATTCAGTGAGGCGAAGGAGGAATCGTGAGCACGACCGCCGATATGGAGCATCTGCTCAACGCAGCTATCGAAGCTGTCCGCAGGGGGATGAGCATCGCTCTTCACCCACCCGTCGAGCTTGATGTTCACACGAAAGCCAATCGCAACGATCTCGTGACGGCCGTTGATAAAGCGATCGAAGCAGATATTGCTTCCCACCTCCACGCGACGACAGGCTTGCCGTTGCTGGGGGAGGAGGGACACGCGGTTGATTCCTTCGCCGGGCTCGTCTGGGTGCTCGACCCGATCGACGGCACGATGAACTACGTGGAGACCCACCGCGATTATGCGGTGTCACTGGCCCTGTGCGAGGACGGAATTCCGGTTCTCGGCGTGGTCGCGGACGTCGTCGCCGGCCGCATCTACCATGCGATCCGAGATCAGGGAGCCTGGGTCGATGGAGCGCCCCTTCCTCGGGCAGCGGATGCGCCATCGTATCGGGACGCCATCATCATCACCGACATCAAAGAGATTCTCGCGCTGCCTCGGCTTGCCCGCGCACTCCAGGACAGCCGCGGTCATCGGCGCTACGGCTCTGCGGCCCTCGAGTGCGTGGAGGTCGCGGTCGGGCGTGCTGGAGCGTTCGTCCATATGTGGGTCTCTCCCTGGGACATCGCCGCAGCAGCACTCATCGCCACCGAGTGTGGTGCGCTCGCGACGCGCTTGGACGGAACTCCGCTCGACGTGCGCTACAAGGGTTCAATTCTCCTCGGCACACCCAACGTTCATACGACACTTGTTGAGTGTTTGATGTCCTCGGTGCAGTAAGAGCAGACGGTCGCGCGGAACGGGCTCACGGTCGGCTCGTTCCGCGCGGCTATCCCGTGCTAGCCCGCACGACAAGCTCGGTGTCAACACGCTGTCGAGCCGGACTGCCCCCTTCACCGATCGCTCGTGCGATCGCTTGATCAACAGCCAAGCTTGCGACACGCGACGGCGCACGGTCGATCGACGTTAGGGAGAGGGCGCGTGAAGAAGCAATCGCCGAGTTATCACAACCGACTACGAGTATGTCGCGGCCTGGAACGAGGCCGTCTCCAAGTAGTGCAAGAATCGCGCCGTGCGCGCACTGGTCGTTGTAGCAAACGAGCGCATCGACGCCCGCAGGGACACCCGCTCGAACGGCGAGGAAGCCCGCATCGACGTTGTCACCGCCCGGCACCGCGAGCGCATCGACCTCGTGAGTTCTGCAGGCGTGAGTGAAAGCCGCTTTGCGCGCACGTGCGGAGGGTCCGGGAGGTCCCTCAAGGAATGCAATACGTCGACTTCCGCGTTGGGCAAGAAGAGCGATTGCCTGCCCCATGCCGCGCTCGTTGGAACTCGTGACGAGATCGATGTCGCGACGAGGCGCGCGCTGACCGATGAGGACGGTCGGAGTATGTGCGAAGCGCGTCGATATGCACGTCGAGTCAACGGCAATGACGGCCTGAGCACGCAGTTGCAGAACGGACTCCCAAGCTCGGTCGACGTCGCGCGAGGTGTCGATAGACTCCACGATGACGCGAAAGCCGCGATCTTCAGCGTATCGGAGGGCCTCAGCACGGTAGCGAACATGCAGCTCTTGGCTCAGGGAACAGACGAGGCCGAGGATCTGGGGCCGCGACGAAGCGAGGAGCGACGCCGCAATATTTGCCCGGTAGCCGAGCTCCTCGGCCACCTTTTCGATTCGTTCGCGGGTTGGGGTGGCGACGCGCGGAGATCCCCCCAGAGCGCGTGACACAGTCGCGATCGACGTGCCGGCAGCAAGAGCAATATCGTCCAGCGTCACGCGGTGTCCGGGCACCGGGCGGCCGTGCGCTAGCGGCGTCACACCGACCCTTTGCCCGGGATTGGACTGCTTTGACTCCTGGCTCATTCCTGCAGTCTAACGCCACTCACGTGGGCTTTCACACGTGGAGGCGTCACACTCACGTCTGATCAGGAGCGTAGGATGGAAGTACATCAAATCCTTTAATGACCGTCCCGTGAGGCGGGGAAGGAGTAAGCGTGGCCGAAGTGCACGCAGATCGCGCATCGCGCGGCAAAGAAGTATTGGGCATTGGCGACGTCGCACGCTCCCTGACACGCATCGCCTATGAGATCGTCGAGCGAAACGGCGGCAGCGATAATCTCGTGATCGCAGGCATCCCCACTCGTGGCGCAACGCTGGCGCGCCGCCTCGTCAATCGCATCCGCGAAGTATCCGGCACCTACGCGGAACTCGCGATTATCGACACCACGATGTACCGCGACGACCTGGCCTCTCAGCCTCTGCGGGCTCCGAAAGAGACCCTGGTTCCTCGCACTGGCATTAACGGCAAGACCGTCATCCTCGTTGACGACGTGCTGTACACCGGCCGCACCATCAAGGCCGCGCTCGATGCCCTCACTCGTATCGGTCGCCCCGCGGCCGTTCAGCTCGCAGTCCTCGTCGACCGAGGCCACCGCGAACTTCCGATTCGCCCGGATTACGTCGGCAAGAACCTGCCGACGTCCCGCGACGAAATCGTCACCATCCTGCTCGACGAAACGGACGGGCGCGATGGCGTCCTTCTCGGGAAAGGCCTGTAAAAGATGAGCCTGAGCCATCTCATTTCAATCCGTGACCTGACGCGCGAGGAGGCGATTCTGATCCTCGACACGGCGGAGCAGATGGCCGCCACTCAGCGCCACGGCGTGAAGAAGCTTCCGACGCTTCAGGGCAAGACCGTCGTCAACCTCTTCTTCGAGGATTCGACGCGTACCCGCATCTCTTTTGAGACCGCCGCCAAGCGCCTGAGCGCCGACGTCATCAACTTCCAGTCTCGCGGCTCATCCGTCTCCAAGGGCGAATCCCTCAAGGACACCGCGCTCACGCTGGAGGCCATGGGCGCGGACGCGGTCATCGTGCGCCACTCCTCATCGGGCGCCGCACACCGTCTCGCGCACGCCGGCTGGATGAACCTACCGGTACTCAACGCGGGTGACGGCACCCACCAGCATCCGACGCAGGCACTCCTCGACGCGATGACGCTTCGCCGCCACTACGCGCCGTCGCTCGGCGACGATGGAACGCCCACCCCCGGCTCCGGCCTCGATGGCGCCCACGTTGTCATCGTCGGCGACGTCCTCCACTCGCGCGTGGCGCGCTCCAACGTCGACCTTCTGACGCTGCTGGGTGCGCGCGTCACCCTCGTCGCGCCCCCGACGCTCCTGCCGATCGGCGTAGAGACCTGGAACTGCGAGACCTCCTACAACTTCGACGAGGCCCTGGCAAGGCGCCCCGACGCGGTCATGATGCTGCGCGTCCAGCGCGAGCGCATGTCGAGCGCGGGCGGCGGCTTCTTCCCCTCGCCCGGCGCCTACCACGCGGAGTACGGCCTCACCCCCGCGCGCTTCGCGACGCTGGCACCCAGCGCCGTCGTCATGCATCCCGGCCCGATGAACCGAGGCCTCGAAATCTGCGCTGAGGCAGCCGACTCAGATCAATCTGTCATCGTCGAACAGGTGTCGAACGGTGTGTGCATCCGCATGGCCGCCCTGTACCTGCTTCTCGCATCGGAAGGACACAGCAATGACTGAACAGACTCGTGACATCCTGATCACCGGCGCCTCGCTGCTCGGCGGGGAGCCCACCGACATTGCGCTGTCCGGTGGCACCATCGTCGCGATCGGCGCCGACGCTCGCAACTCCGTGCGTGACCCGCGCGTCATCGACGCCGAAGGCCTCATCGCTCTGCCCGGCCTCGTCGACATTCACACCCACCTGCGCCAGCCGGGCGGAGAGGACGCCGAGACCGTCTTCACCGGCACGCGCGCTGCTGCCGTCGGCGGCTACACGGCCGTGCACGCAATGGCCAACACGACGCCCACGCAGGACACGGCGGCCATCGTCGACCAGGTGCTGCGCCTGGGCGAGGAAGCCGACTGGGTCGAGGTGCGTCCCGTCGGCGCCGTCACCAAGGGCTTGGAAGGCAAGCACCTCGCATCGCTCGGCTCGATGGCCCGTTCGCGCTCGAAGGTCCGCGTCTTCTCCGACGACGGCAAGTGCGTGTCTGATCCCGTCCTCATGCGCCGCGCGCTTGAATACGTCAAGGGCTTTGGCGGTGTGATCGCCCAGCACAGCCAGGATCCCGCCCTCACCGAGGGCGCTCAGATGAACGAGTCGACGCTGTCCGGCGAGCTCGGCCTGGCCGGTTGGCCCGCCGTCGCCGAGGAGGCAATCATCGCCCGCGACATCCTGCTCGCCAAGCACGTCGGCTCGCGCCTGCACGTGTGTCATCTGTCGACCGCGGGCTCGGTGGACCTCGTGCGCTGGGCCAAGGCGCAGGGCGTGGACATCACGGCCGAGGCCACGCCTCACCACCTGCTCCTCACCGAACAGCTCGCCGCCACCTACGACCCGCTCTACAAGGTGAACCCGCCGCTGCGCCGCGCCGAGGACGTCGAGGCGGTGCGCGAGGGCCTGGCCGACGGCACAATCGACTGCATCGGGACGGACCACGCGCCGCACCCCCTCGAGATGAAGGACTGCGAGTGGCAGGCCGGCGCATTTGGCATGACCGGCCTGGAGACGGCGCTGCCGATCATCATCGAGACGATGGTGAACACGGGCCGCATGGACTGGGCGGACGTCGCCCGCGTCATGTCGACCGTCCCCGCACAGATCGGCCGCGTCGAGTCTCAGGGCCGCGGCCTCGTCGTCGGCGCCCCCGCACACGTCACCCTCGTCGATGCCACCGTCCGCGTGACGGTTGATCCCGCTAAGCAGTGGACGCGCTCCACGAACTGCCCCTTCCGCGGCATGGAACTGCCCGGCCAGGTGCGATACACGATTTTTGGCGGCGTCCCCACGGTCGTCGACGCCACCCCGATTGCCAAGGAGGACCGATGACCACGTCCGATATCGCTCTGCTCGTCCTGGAGGACGGCACCGTTTTCAAGGGCCGCGCATGGGGCGCGAAGGGCCGCACGCTCGGCGAGATCGTGTTCTCGACCGGCATGACCGGCTACCAGGAGACGCTCACCGACCCGTCGTACCACCGCCAGATCGTCGTCATGACGGCCCCGCACATCGGCAACACCGGCGTCAACGACGAGGATCCCGAATCCTCTCGTATCTGGGTCGCGGGCTTCGTCGTGCGAGACGCCGCTCGCCGTGCCTCTAACTGGCGTTCGCGCCGCGAGCTGGAGGACGAGCTGATCTCTCAGGGCATCGTCGGCATCGCTGACGTCGACACGCGTGCGATCACGCGCCACATCCGCGAGCGCGGGGCCATGCGCGCCGGCATCTTCTCGGGTGACGCGCTGCCCGTGGGTGCGCAGTACCTGGGGGACGAGGCCGTGGCCTCCCTCGTGCGCATCGTCTCCGAGTCGCCCGCAATGAGCGGAGCGGCACTGGCCGCTGAGGTGTCGACGGACGAGACCTACGTCGTGGAGCCTCTCGGTGACTTCGAGGGCAAGGAGCCCATCGCGCGCGTCGTTGCCGTCGACCTCGGTATCAAGTCGCGCACGCCCTACCACCTGGCCGCTCGTGGCGCGCGCGTCTACGTGGTGCCGTCCACCGCGTCCTTCGCCGACATCGAGGCGCTCAAGCCGGACGGTGTCTTCTTCTCCAACGGTCCCGGAGACCCGTCGACGGCCGACCGAGAGATCGGCGTGCTGCGCGCCGTTTTGGACGAAGGTATCCCGTACTTCGGCATCTGCTTTGGTCACCAGCTCTTCGGCCGCGCTCTCGGCTACGGCACCTACAAGCTGGACTATGGTCACCGCGGCATCAACCAGCCGGTGAAGGACGTGGCCACGGGCCGCGTGGAGATCACTGCTCACAATCATGGCTTTGCGGTGGATGCCCCGGTGGGGGAGCCCTCGGTTGCTCCCTTCGAGTCCGGCCGCTACGGGCGCGTCGAGGTCTCCCACGTCGGCCTCAACGACGGCGTCGTCGAGGGCCTGCGCGCCCTGGACATTCCCGCCTTCTCCGTCCAATACCACCCCGAGGCAGCAGCCGGCCCGCATGACGGCGAGCTGCTCTTCGATCGTTTTATTTCCTTGATGACTGCCGCTAAGGAGACCCACTGATGCCCCGCAGGAACGATCTGTCGTCCGTCCTCGTCATCGGATCGGGCCCCATTGTCATCGGCCAGGCGTGCGAGTTCGACTACTCGGGCACGCAGGCATGCCGCGTGCTGAAGGAGGAGGGCCTGCGCGTCATCCTCGTTAACTCCAACCCGGCGACCATCATGACCGACCCGGGCATCGCCGACGCCACCTACGTCGAGCCGATCACCCCGGAGGTCGTGGCCTCGATCATCGAGAAGGAGCGCCCCGACGCGCTGCTGCCCACGCTGGGCGGCCAGACGGCGCTGAACACGGCCGTCGCGCTGTCCGAAATGGGCGTTCTCGAGCGTTTCAACGTCGAGCTGATCGGCGCGTCCATCGACGCGATTCGCGCCGGCGAGGACCGCGAGGAGTTCAAGGAGATCGTCGAGCGCTCCGGCGCCGAGGTCGCCCGCTCGTTCATCGCCCACACGATGGAGGAGTGCCACGCGGCCGCCGCCGAGCTGGGCTACCCCCTCGTCGTTCGCCCCTCCTTCACGATGGGCGGCCTGGGTTCCGGTTTTGCTTACACCCCCGAAGACCTCGAGCGCATCGCCGGCCAGGGCCTGGCAGCCTCAATCACGACCGAGGTTCTCCTCGAGGAGTCGATTCTCGGCTGGAAGGAATACGAGCTCGAGCTCATGCGCGACAAGGCGGATAACGTCGTCGTCGTGTGTTCGATCGAGAACGTCGACCCGGTGGGCGTGCACACGGGTGACTCAATCACAGTCGCTCCCGCGCTGACCCTCACCGACCGCGAGATGCAGCGCCTGCGCGACATCGGCATCGCCGTCATCCGCGCCGTGGGCGTGGATACCGGCGGCTGTAACATCCAGTTCGCGATCCACCCGGAGACCGGCCGCATCATCGTCATCGAGATGAACCCGCGCGTGTCGCGTTCGTCCGCGCTGGCCTCGAAGGCGACGGGCTTCCCGATCGCAAAGATCGCGGCGCGCCTTGCCACCGGCTACACGCTCGACGAGATCCCGAACGATATCACGGGCTCGACCCCGGCCTCGTTCGAGCCGACGCTCGACTACGTCGTCGTCAAGGTCCCGCGCTTCACCTTCGAGAAGTTCCCGGCAGCCGACCCGACCCTAACGACCTCGATGAAGGCCGTGGGCGAGGCCATGGCGATCGGCCGCTCCTACACCGAGGCCCTGCAAAAAGCCCTGCGCTCGATCGATAAGGGCGGCGTGCAGTTCCATTGGGACGGGGAGGCGCCCACCCCCGAGGAGACCCGCGCGCTCGTCGAGGCCGCGGCAGTTGGCACCGAGGGCCGTCTGGTCCAGGTACAGCAGGCTATTCGTGGCGGCGCGACGCTTGAGGAACTGTTTGAGTCGACGAAGATCGACCCGTGGTTCCTCGACCAGATGTTCCTTCTCGACGAGGTCGCGACCCGCATTCGCGAGGCCGAGGCCCTCACGGGCGACGTTCTTGCCGAGGCGAAGCGCCACGGCTTCTCCGACCGCCAGATCGCTGCCATGCGCGGCCTGTCCGAGGACACGGTGCGCGAGGTGCGCGGAGCGTTTGGTATCCACCCCGTCTTCAAGACGGTCGACACCTGCGCCGCCGAGTTCGCTGCCCGCACGCCCTACCACTACTCGACCTACGACCAGGAGAACGAGGTCCGTCCGCGCGAGCGCGAGGCCGTCATTATCCTGGGCGCCGGTCCCAACCGTATCGGTCAGGGCATCGAGTTCGACTACTCGTGCGTGCACGCGGCCATGTCCTTGCGCGATCACTACGAGACCATCATGGTCAACTGCAACCCCGAGACGGTGTCGACCGACTACGACATCTCTGACCGCCTCTACTTCGAGCCTCTCACGCTCGAAGACGTCCTGGAGATTTACCGTGCTGAGTGCGCGGCAGGCCCTGTCAAGGGCATGATCGTCCAGCTCGGTGGCCAGACCCCGCTGTCGCTGGCTGCCGACCTCGAGCGCGCCGGCGTGCCGATCCTGGGCACCAGCCCTCGCGCCATCGATCTGGCCGAGGACCGCGAGGAGTTCGGCAAGGTTCTCGAGGCCGCTCATTGCCCGGCGCCCGCACACGACACTGCGAACACACCCGAGCAGGTTATCGCCGTGGCCGAGCAGGTGGGCTACCCGGTCCTCGTTCGCCCCTCCTTCGTGCTGGGTGGTCGCGGCATGGCGATCATCAACGACGAGCCGGCGCTGCGAGAGTACCTCGCAAGCCATGACTCCGAGCTGCTCTTCTCGCGCGGCCCGCTCCTCATCGACCGCTTCCTGGACGCAGCCATCGAGATCGACGTCGACGCCCTGTACGACGGCGACGAGCTCTTCATGGGCGCGATCATGGAGCACATCGAGGAGGCTGGCATCCACTCGGGCGACTCCTCCTGCGTGCTGCCTCCCATGACGCTGTCCGCGCGCGAGCTCGAGCGCATCACGGCCTCCACCGAGGCGATCGCGCGTGGCGTCGGCGTGCGCGGCCTGATCAACATTCAGTTCGCCCTGCTCTCCGACACCCTCTATGTCATCGAAGCGAACCCGCGTGCCTCGCGTACGGTTCCCTTCGCGTCGAAGGCAACGGGCGTGCAGCTCGCAAAGGCCGCCGCTCTCATCCAGGTCGGTGCCACGATCGCCTCGCTGCGCGAGCAGGGGATGCTGCCTGATAAGGATGCTCGCGAGATCCACGACGGCGGATCGATCGCTGTGAAGGCAGCCGTCCTACCCTTCAAGCGCTTCCGCACGGATAAGGGCGAGATCGTCGACACCGTCCTCGGACCCGAGATGCGCTCGACCGGCGAGGTCATGGGCATCGACCGAGACTTCCCGACGGCATTCGCCAAGTCCCAGCTCGGCGCTTCGACCGACATGCCGACGTCGGGCACCGTCTTCATTTCGATTGCGGACACCGACAAGCGAGCGATCGTTTTGCCGGCCGCCCGCATGCACGAGATGGGCTTTAACATCCTCGCGACTTCCGGAACAGCATCGGTCCTGCGCCGCAACGGCATCGAAGCCCAGGCTATTCGCAAGTCCTCCGAGGGTCGCGGCGACGACGGAGAGCCTACGGTCGTCGACCTCATCAACGACGGCTCGATCGACATGGTCGTCAACACGCCCCAGCGCAGCGCCCCACGTAACGACGGCTACCAGATCCGCGCAGCGGCCGCCTCGCAGGACCGCCCGGCCGTCACCACGCTCCAGGCGTTCAACGCGATGGTGCAGGCCATCGAGGTGCGTATGCGCGGGGCATACTCCGTGCGCTCACTGCAGGAATGGGATTCCATCCGATCGGAGGAAACACGATGACGACTTCCGCAATCAAGGCTGCCACCTCAGCTGGCTTCGGCGACCGTCTGTACAAAGCCATGCGCACCTATGGACCCGTGTGCGTGGGCATCGATCCTCACGCGGGGCTCTTGCAGGAATGGGGACTTGACGACGACGCGAACGGTGTGCGAGAGTTCTCCCTTCGCGTCATCGAGGCGCTCGGCGGTCGCGTTGCCGCCTTCAAGCCCCAGGCCGCGTTCTTCGAACGGCACGGCTCCCGAGGCGTCGCTGTCCTCGAGGAGGTCATCGCTGCCTGCCGCGAAGTCGGAACGCTGTGCATTGTGGATGCTAAGCGCGGTGACATCGGCTCGACGATGGATG
Organism: uncultured Actinomycetes bacterium; assembly: GCA_963537175.1. Taxonomy (GTDB): domain Bacteria; phylum Actinomycetota; class Actinomycetes; order Actinomycetales; family Actinomycetaceae; genus Pauljensenia. The sequence goes on along the minus strand of CAUTDS010000005.1, from coordinate 56,759 downwards.
GCTATGCGCAGGCGTTCCTATCGAATTCCTCTCCGCTGGCGGGCGACGCAGTCACACTCTCGCCGTACCTGGGCGTTGGCTCATTGACTCCTGCACTCGAACTGGCACGACAGACGGGTAGGGGAGTGTTCGTCTTGGCACTCACTTCCAACCCTGAAGGTGCTTCCGTTCAGCACGCCCGTGGCGAGGACGGAAGCAGCGTCGCGGGGCGCGTCGTGTCCCAACTGGCGGACTTTAACAGCCAATGTGACCAACAGCACCTTGGTCCGGCAGGCATCGTCGTGGGAGCCACCGTTGGCGACGCGGTGAAGCGTTTGGGCATCGATCTCGCTTCGCTTAATGGCGCTTTTTTGGCTCCAGGAGTGGGCGCACAGGGCGCCGGTCCGGCGCAGGTCAGGGAGGTTTTCGCCGGAGCCGAAGATGCCGTCCTCGCCTCGTCCTCACGAGCAATCCTGCGTTCTGGCCCCAGCATCGCCGGACTCCGAGACGCCTACCGTGCAACGGTCGATTCGCTGCAATAATCTGCTCTGTTACTAAAAGAGCAGCGTTTTGGTCTGGCACTAGTGGTCTGGAAGGTGACATAGTTTATTTACCGAAGATCCCAACGGAGGAGATGATCAGAATGGCACTACCTGATCTCACGCCAGAACAGAGGGCGCAGGCTCTCGAGAAGGCAACGCAGGCACGGAGGCGTCGCGCCGAAGTGAAGAACGCGCTCAAGGCGCGCTCGATGAACCTGTCGGAGGTTTTGGAACTCGCTGATTCAGACGAAGCCGTAGCGAAGATGAAGGTCGTTTCGCTGCTGGAGTCGCTGCCGCGCGTCGGCACGAACACGGCTGCCGTACTGATGGACGAGTACAAGATCGCCCAGAGCAGGCGCGTGCGTGGCCTCGGCCCCGTCCAGCGGAAGGCGCTCGTCGAGCGTTTCGGCTGACGCGGTCAAGCGTGGCACACTTGAGTCATGACTAAGGCTCAACTGACTGTCCTCGCTGGCCCCACAGCCGTTGGAAAGGGAACTGTTGTCGCTGCGCTCAAGGAGCGCTACCCGACCCTCAACGTGTCGGTCTCGGCAACAACTCGCGATCCTCGGCCCGGTGAATTGAACGGCGCCCACTACTACTTCGTTTCCGCTCAAGAGTTCGATGCAATGATCGAACGCGGAGACATGTTGGAGTGGGCGCTTGTTCATGGAAAAAACAAGTACGGGACGCCTCGCGGACCCGTTGATGAAGCCCTCGCCGCTGGCAAGCCCGTGCTTCTTGAGATTGATCTGGCCGGCGCACGCCAGGTCCGCACCAACAGGCCCGACGCGCAGTTCATTTTTCTCGCTCCGCCTTCGTGGGAGGAGCTCGAGCGTCGCCTTATCGGGCGCGGCACCGAAGGCCCCGAGGAACAGGCACGCCGCCTGGCTACCGCCCGCGTTGAGCTGGAGGCCGCCTCGGAGTTTGACCACGTTGTGATCAACGACGACGTGGAGCGCGCGGCGGATGAGCTGGCTCGGCTCATTGGCCTGGAGTAGTATCTATCTGAATCCGCCACTGAGAGGAATACACGCATGTCCGGAATTGTTGCCCAGCCTGTGGGCATCACGTCCCCGCCCATTGACAATCTGCTGGAGCACGTCGATTCCAAGTACGCGCTGGTTATCTTCGCTGCGAAGCGCGCGCGCCAGATTAACTCCTACAACCTGCAGCTTCAGCAGAACATGATCCAGTTCGTGGGTCCGGTCGTCGACGTGCAGCCGGATGAGAAGCCGCTGGCTGTTTCCCTGCGCGAGATCAACGAAGGCCTCCTGTCGCTCGAAGCCAATCCCGAGGCCTGACATGGCAAGGATCGTCGTCGGTGTGACCGGCGGCGTCGCAGCCTTTAAAGCACCCATCGTGGTCCGCGAGTGTCAACGCGCGGGCCACGACGTGTATGTCGCTGCGACGCGCGCATCATTGGATTTCGTTGGCCGTTCCACCTGGGAGGGCATCACGTCCCGCCCGGTTGCCGTGGATATCGCGGGGGAGGGGCGCGCCGAGCACGTGGAGCTTGCTCGCGTTGCAGACCTCATCATCGTCGTTCCCGCGACCGCAAATTCTTTGGCGCGACTCGCCGCCGGTTTCGCCGACGACATGGTGTCGCTGACTGTTCTCGCATCGGACGCGCCCGTTGTCGTTGCCCCCGCTATGCACTCCAATATGTGGCTGGCGCCCGCCACGCAGGCGAACGTCAAGACGCTACGCGAGCGCGGTGTGCACGTCATCGATCCTGCGTCTGGCGCGCTCGGTTCTGGAGACAGCGGTGTCGGCCGCCTTCCTGAACCCGAGGAGATTGCTCGGGTGGCTCTTGGCGTGCTTAATGCTCACAACCGGGCATCGAACGCTCTTGCTGGCCGCACGGTCGTTGTCACCGCTGGCGGTACGCGCGAACCCATCGATCCGGTCCGTTTTTTGGGCAATCAGTCATCCGGTCGTCAGGGACTGGCGATTGCGTCGGCAGCGGCGCGAGCGGGTGCTTCTGTACGCGTGGTCGCCGCCAACATCGAGGCGGCTCTGCTCGAGGCGCTGCCGACGGGCGTGCAGGTCACTCGCGTGGGCAGCGCCCTGCAGATGCGCGAGGCTTTGATCGATCAGGTGGCCGGCGCCGACGCTCTCGTGATGACGGCAGCCGTCGCGGACTTTAGGCCCGAGGTGACCTCGGAGTCGAAGATGAAGAAGGACCCATCTACCGAGGATGCTCCGACGATTCGCCTAGTGCGCAACCCCGATATCCTCGCCGAGATCGGGCACAGCGACCAGCGCCCGCCGCTTGTCGTTGGTTTCGCCGCGGAGACCGGCAGCGACGAGGAGATTCTCGCCTACGGCGCTGACAAGGCTGCCCGAAAAGGCGCGGATTTCATCTGTCTGAATCGGGTGGGGGAGAGCGTCGGATTCGGCGATGTCCCCAACGATATTCGCCTTCTGGATGCAAGCGGCCACATCGCGGGCCGTTACGTCGGCTCAAAGGATGAGGTGGCCGCTGGTCTTGTCGGCCATATGGCTTCATTCCTTGATAATCTAAAGCGGTGAGTCAACAGCTTTTTTCTTCTGAGTCCGTTACCGAAGGTCACCCCGACAAGGTCTGTGACCGTATCTCCGATGCGATCCTCGACGCGCTGCTCGCCGCCGACCCTCGCTCGCGCGTTGCCGTCGAGACGATGGCGGCCACCGGCCTCATCCATATCGCGGGTGAGGTGACGACCGAGGCGTACGTTGAGATTCCTGAGATTGTGCGTCGCGAGATCCTTTCGATCGGCTACGACTCCTCGCGTGTTGGCTTCGACGGCGCCTCCTGCGGCGTTTCCGTGTCGCTGGACGGCCAGAGCCCCGACATTGCCTGCGGCGTTGATGAAGCCCTTGAAGTGCGCGGCACCCAGGGCGGGGACCCGCGCGACCGTCTCGGCGCGGGCGATCAGGGCATCATGTTCGGTTATGCTTCCTCGGATACCCCGGACCTTATGCCCGCCCCCATTTGGCTGGCGCACCGCCTGGCAAAGCGCCTGACTGACGTTCGCAAGCAGGGCATCGTTGAAGGGCTGCGTCCCGACGGCAAGACTCAGGTGACCCTCGCGTACGAGAACGGTCGGCCGGTGGGTATCGACACGATCGTCGTATCCACCCAGCACGACGAGGCACTGTCGCAGTCGGCGATCGCCGACGCGGTGCGCGACAACGTCATCACCCCCGTCATCGAGGAGTCCGGTCTTGCGTTGGCGACCGGGTCCATGACCACTCTGATCAACCCGTCGGGTCGCTTCGTCCTGGGTGGACCAGCGGCGGACGCCGGCCTTACCGGCCGCAAGATCATCGTCGACACTTACGGCGGCATGGCCCGTCACGGCGGCGGCGCTTTCTCCGGCAAGGATCCGTCGAAGGTCGATCGTTCTGCCACCTACGCCGCCCGTTGGGTGGCTAAGAACGTCGTGGCCGCCGGCATCGCCCAGCGTTGCGAAATTCAGCTTGCCTACGCCATTGGACGTGCTCGCCCGATCGGCCTGTACGTCGATACCTTCGGGACTGCTTCGGTGCCCGAGGAGCGCATCGCGGACGCCATCCGCGAGGTCTTCGACCTGCGTCCCCTCGGCATGATCGAAGACCTCGATCTGCTGCGTCCGATCTACCGCGAGACCGCTGCGTACGGCCACTTCGGTCGTGAGCAGTTCCCGTGGGAAGCAATCAACCGCGTCGACCAGCTCAAGGCTGCGCTCGCATGAGCGAAGCAGTGGAAGCCGAGGACTACCTGCCCTCGTACGAGACCGAGGCCGCTCGCCGCGCGTGGCGTCGGCGCACGAGCCTGGAGATGATCATTTCCGGCTTCATCGGCCTTGCGACGTCGTTTGTCCTCTCCATCGAGGCGTGGCAGCTGGCCGCTGACTCTTCGGCGCGCTTTGGCTGTGACATTTCGTCCGTGCTGTCGTGTTCGGCGGTCGCGCAGACGTGGCAGGCGCGTATCCTCGGCTTCCCTAACGCTTTCCTCGGCATCTTTTTCGAGGCAGTGGTTCTCGCTATCTCCGTCGCTATTTTCGCGGGCGTAAAGTTCCCGCGCTGGTACATGCTGGGCACGAACCTGCTGTACACGATCGCGCTGTTCTTTGCGTTCTGGCTGTTTGGGCAGTCTTATTTCATCATTCAGGTGCTGTGCCCGTGGTGCCTGCTGATCACCCTGACGACAACACTCGTTTTTGGCGGAATCACTCGCATCAATATTCGCGATTCAGTCATCCCGGCGCCCGAGGGGCTTCGTCGTATTGTTGCCCAGGGCCTCGACTGGGCCCTGTGGGGCCTGATCGTCTTTGGCGTGCTCGCCATGGTGGTCGCTAAGTACGGTCTGAAGCTTCTCGGCTGAGAGCGGGACGCAGATGTGTGCGGGCCGTGATTCACTAGGATCATGACTTCCCAACAGGGCGTGCTTGACGGTTTCGATCCGCCGCGGTCTCGGGCCGCGCAGATCGCTCGCGTGCTCGTTGATGTCGATCTGCCGCACATGGATCGGCCGCTCGACTACGTGGTGCCGGACAAGTTCATTGACGAGGCCGAGGTCGGCGGTGCGGTTCGCGTGCGCTTTTCCGGCACGCGCGTGGACGGCTGGATCGTTGAGCGCACACAGCGCGACGTACTTGACGATGCCGCGCAGATAGAATCTGTCGTCTCGTCGATCCCGGTGCTGACGCCCACGCTGTATGAGGCTGCTCGTCGCATTGCCGCGCGTTTCCTCGCGACGACCTCCCAGGTGCTGTCGCTTGCGATTCCGCCGCGGCACGCACGCGGCGAAAAGACCGTTGTAAAGGCGCCGACTTCGGCGTGGCCATCCGTCGAGGCTCCGACTGTTTCTGAAGGCTGGGCGCCTTATTCTGCTGGGGAGGCGTTGCTTCACCGCCTTGCAGCCGGCCAGTCTCCGCGTGCAGTCGTGACCGCGCTGCGTCCCCGGATGCGCGCGTGCTTGTCGGATGCTGTCGCCGCCACCGTTTCGTCAGGGCGCAGCGCCATCATCGTGACGGCCACCGGAGAGGACGCAGCTCGGTACGCACGTGTCCTCGAGGAGGACCTCGGTGTACCCGTCGCCCTCACGGGCGGTGATGTGAGTCCCGAGGAGCGCTACCGTATTCACGTAGCCGCGACGCTCGGGCGTCTTCCGATTGTGGTCGGAACGCGCTCGGCTGTGTGGGTTCCGTGCGCGAAGCTGGGTCTCATCGTCATCTGCGATGACGGCGACGATCGCCTTCGTGAGCGCCGCTTCCCTCGCTGCGACGTTCTTGATGTCGCCGTGCAGCGGTGCGCGGTGGAGGGCGCGGGGCTCCTCATCGCTTCGTTCGCGCGCTCGGTGAAGGCACAGGCGCTCGTTCGTTCCGGGTGGGCCGTGAGTCTCGATCCCATGCCCGGCGCGCTGCGTGATGCGACTCCTCGCGTGCACCTGCATGGAGCGGCGGAAGCGGAACGCGAGGGTGCCAGCGGCCACATGCGTACTCCTCAGGCCGCGTTGCGTATGATCCGCCAGGGGCTTCGAGAAGGCCCCGTCCTCATCCAGGTTGCTGCCTCAGGATATTGGCCCACGGTCGTCTGTCGGCGCTGCGGCGAACGTGCTCGCTGTCGTCATTGCTCCGGGCCTCTCGCTGTCGGCAGCGGGGCAGAGGTGACGTGCTCGTGGTGCGCGCGTACCTCGCAGACGTGGCGATGCACGCACTGCTCCGGCACAGAGCTGCGTGCAGCTCGCGTGGGTTCGACGCGCACCGCCGAGGAGATCGCGCGCAACCTCCCGGACGCGTCGGTCCTTGAGTCGTCGGCGGCTCATCGGATCAACCGTCAGCTTCCCGCGCGTCCCACTGTTGTCGTTGCGACGCCGGGAGCTGAGCCGGAGGTGGAAGGTGGCTATGCCGCCGCAATCATTCTTGACGCTCACGCCCTTGCTGGCAGGACGGAGCTGTGGGCGCCAGAGGAAGCTGCCAGGCGGTGGCTCAACGCGCTGTCTCTCGTCCGCCCAGGCCACCCCGGCCTCGTTGTCGGGACGATTCCCGATGCCTTGGGGCAGGCGCTCGTACGCTGGGCCCCCACTGACTATGCCGATCGTCTGTTGGATGAACGCGAGGCGCTGGGCTTTTTCCCGGCCACGACGATGGTTGCTCTCGATGGGCCGGCGGCTCAGGTCCGCCAGGTCGCCGAACAGGTCATTCGTGAGGGAGGGGCTGAGCTGGTCGGCACCGTCGTACGACCGGCGACGCGCGAGGGCGAAGAAAACGAGGTGCGTACGCTGGTGCGAACCCCGTTGGCTGGGGCCGCGTCGATGCTTGCTGTACTTACCGATATTCGCCGCTCGCGCAGTGCCCGCAAGGTTCCGCTCGTGAAAATGAGCGTGAACCCACCCGAGCTCTTCTGAGTCAGGGCCTGCGCAGTGCCGTAGACTGACGGCCGTGCGCATTATTTTTGCTGGTACCCCCGAGGCCGCAGTTCCCACGCTGCGGGCCCTGCTGTCGTCGTCCCACGAGGTCGCCCTCGTCATCACACGTCCGCCGGCTCGGCGCGGTCGCGGCAAGACCATGTACCCGTCTCCGGTGGCGCAAGTAGCCGCCGAATCCGGTGTGGAACTGTTGGAGACAACGACACTGAAGACCCCCGACATTGCAGGCCGCATTGAGGACGTGCAGGCGGACCTCGGTGTTGTCGTCGCGTATGGCGGCCTCGTGCCTCCGAACGTGCTGGCGATGCCTACCCACGGGTGGGTGAACCTGCATTTCTCTGATCTGCCGAGGTGGCGTGGAGCTGCTCCGGTCCAGTGGGCCATTCGTGAAGGGGATGCGACGACCGCGTCCTGCGTGTTCAACCTCGAGGAGGGCCTGGATACGGGCGACGTCTATTCACGCATCGAGGTTCCGATCGTTCGAGAGAGCGCTGGCGAGCTACTGGCGTCCATGGCCGAGGCCGGGGCGGATCAGGTGCTCGGCGTCGTCGATGCGCTTGCCGCTGGCAGCGCAATCGCCGTTGCGCAGTCCTCGCAAGGCGTGACGCACGCGCGCCGCCTCGAGCACGTCGACGGATACGTGTCGTTCACGCACGACGCTGCGCACGAGGACCGTATCATTCGTTCCGTGACGCCCAATCCTGGCGCCTACACGCTGGCGCCGGGCGGGGCCCGCATGAAGCTCGACAAGGCAACCCCTGTGGACCGTGATGATCTTGCTCCCGGGCAGCTCGAGGTGACGAAAAAGCAGGTGACCGTCGGGTGCGCAAGCGGAGCTCTCGTCCTCGGAAAGGTCGCCCCGGCCGGCAAGTCCTGGATGGACGCGGCGGCCTGGGCGAGGGGAGCGCGGCCGTCCGAAGACCTGCGCCTTGGCGGAGAGCTGGAGGGTGAGCGATGAGCGAGAGGCGTTACGCGGACGGCTACCGCAAGCTGCGCAAGGCCGATGAGCCTCGTCGTATCGCCTACGACGTTCTCCACGAAGTCGCGACTCAGGGCGCGTTTGCGAACATCATTTTGCCGAAGGCTTTGCGTCAGGCTCGGCGCGACGGTCACTTCTCTGATCGGGATGCCGCCTTCACCTCGGAACTCGTCCACGGCACACTGCGCGCGATTGGTCGCCTTGATTGGGTTATCTCGCGCCACATCGATCGTCCGCTTGCCGATCTCGATCCGCGCGCGCTTGTCATCCTGCGCATGGGCGCCCATCAGCTCCTCGACATGCGAGTGCCCGATCATGCGGCTGTTTCCGCTACCGTCGATGTCGCCCGAGAGCACCTGACGGATGGCCCCGTTCGTTTCGTCAATGCCGTACTGCGCTCGATCACCCGAGAGGACCCTTCCGAGCGCGAGGCAGCCATGGATGCCATCGCGGACGAGAATGAGGCTCTTGCCGTACGCTACTCACACCCGGCATGGATGGTCGCTGCGTTCCGTGACGCCCTCAAAGCCCACGGTTACCCTGAGGATGAGCTTCTCGACGTTCTCGAGGCTGACAACGAGGTTCCCACGGTCACTCTGGTGGCCCGCCCGTCACTGATGAGCGTCGACGAACTCGCCGACGAGGCCGAGGACATTCTCGACACGCGCGTCGCCTTGGGCGCTGTCTCCCCGTTTGCAGTGCTCCTCGAATCTGGCGACCCCGCGCGCCTACCGTCGATTCGAGACGGACGCGCCGGCGCGCAGGACGAAGGCTCGCAGCTTGCTGCCCTCATTGCCGCATCAGCACCGCTCGAGGGGGGTTCAGACGAGCGATGGCTCGACCTGTGTGCGGGTCCGGGCGGTAAGGCAGCACTTCTCGCCGGCCTCGCTGCCGGCAGGGGAGCGCGCGTGACCGCCAACGAGGTGCACCCGCACCGCGCACGCCTCGTTGAGCGCACCACGCGTCAGTTCGACTCCATCGAGGTCGTGAGCGGCGACGGTCGTACCTTCGGCGGAGGTCAGAGCGCATGGCCGCTCGGCTCGTTTGACCGTGTCATCGTCGATACCCCCTGCTCGGGCATGGGATCGATGCGGCGACGCCCCGAGTCCCGCTGGAACCGCACACCCGGGGACGTGGAGGAGCTCACTGTCCTCCAGCACGAACTGCTCGATCGGGCGGTCGCACTCACACGCTCCGGCGGCGTTCTCACGTACATCACGTGTTCGCCACACGCGGCTGAGACGCGCGAACAGGTCGAGCGCCTGCTCCAGGCCGGCGAGGTCGAGCTGCTTGACACCGTGGCCCTCGCAAACGAGTGTGCTCCCGAAGCGCTGGACGTGCCGGCATCTGCGGGTGTCATCGGGGGCTTCGGCGGTCGGACGCTCCAGCTCTGGGACCACCGTTTCGGCACGGATCTTATGTTTGTAGCCTGCCTGCGCAAGCGCTAGCATATGCGTTATGAACGCCACAATTAGCCCGTCGATTCTCAACTGCGACATCGCTGACCTGCGCGGTGAGCTCACCAAGATCGCAGGAGCGGACATCGCTCACGTCGACGTCATGGACAACCATTTCGTGCCCAACCTCTCGTGGGGTCTGCCCGTCGCGGAGGCTGTCGTTAAGTCCGGCATTCTCCCGGTCGACGCGCACCTCATGATCGAGGATCCGGATCGCTGGGCTCCCCAGTACGCGGAGGTCGGTTGCGAGTCCGTCACCTTCCACGCGGAGGCAGCAGCAGCGCCGCTGCGCCTGGCGCGCGAGCTGCACCGCATCGGTGCTCGCGCCGGCCTGGCCCTAAAGCCCGCGACGGATATTGCTCCTTTTGTGGATATTCTCAACGAGTTCGACATGATTCTCATCATGACGGTCGAGCCCGGTTTCGGCGGCCAGTCCTTCATCGAGCAGATGATCCCGAAGATCGAGCGCACTCGCGCCGCGATCAACGCCGCGGGGCTCCAGGTATCGATCCAGGTCGATGGCGGCATTTCCCGCGCGACCATCGAGCGCGCGGCCGAGGCCGGCGCCGACAACTTCGTCGCCGGTTCCGCGGTCTTCCGTGCGGAAGACGCTCATCGCGAGGTTGAGGCGCTGCGCGAGCTCGCCAACGCCCACTCGCACTGACCGAACACGTTTTCTGGCGGCCGGAACGGGAAGAGATCCCGTCCGGCCGCCCTTTTCCTTCATAGCGGATACGCCTCGCGTGCTGCCCCCGTCGGTGGCACAATGGCACATGAGTACTCCGGGGTCGGTGAAAGTCCGAACCGGCGGTGATAGTCCGCGACCCGCCCTCACAGAACGAGGGCGGTTGAGCCGGTGAAATTCCGGCACCGACGGTTAAAGTCCGGATGGGAGGAGTGCATGAGGCGCATCCGTGCGTCTACTGTGCTGCGCGTACCCCCGGTGTCGGAAAGTAAGTCGTGGCAATTCGGAACAAGCCCCGCGGTGCGCTCACCGTCGCGGCACCGATCATCTTTCTCGCCCTCCTGCTGGCGGGATGGTGGCTGACGACGACTCTGACCGGCATCGAAGCCTGGCGTCTACCCGATCCGCTTGCTGTTGCCCGAAAAGGCGTGGCGCTGCTTCAGCGCCCCACGACCTGGCGTCAGATTGCGGTGACGGGAGGCGAGGCCATCGCAGGGTGCGCGCTCGGAACGGTCGTTGCGCTGCCGTTAGCGTATGCGATCTACCGCTGGCGGCTGCTGGCCGCGGCGGTGGAACCCTTCCTTGGGGCAACCCAGGCGTTGCCCGCCATCGCGATCGCCCCCATTCTCGTGCTGTGGGTCGGGTACGGCATCAAACCGGTCATCGTGCTGTGTGCGTTAATGGTGTTTTTTCCGATCCTTGTGTCCACTGTCGTCGGCTTGCGTCATATTGATCGCGAGTTGCTCGAGGCCGCCGCACTCGACGGCGCGACGGGCTGGACGATGGCCACACAGATGGAGCTTCCCCTGGCCGCGCCCGCCATTCTGGGCGGCCTGCGCAATGGGTTTGCTCTGTCTGTCACGGGCGCAGTCGTGGGGGAGATGGTCATGGGAGGGTCCGGGCTCGGGCAGGTACTCACTCAAATGAGAAGCAACGTGGACACCGCCGGCATGTTCGTCATTATCGCGATCCTGTGCGTCATGGCGACGATTCTGTACGTCATCGTGTACCGGATCGAGCGGTCGAAGCGCTACGCCATCACGCAGTGAAGGAGACATCCCTTGAAGATTTCCACTATCGTTCGCGCGACAGTTATCGGTGCCAGCGCCTCGCTGGCTCTGGGCGCTTGCACGGTCGGTCCCGGCGCCACGCAGTCGGGCACGTCCTCGCGGGGCGACTCGGACGTGACGATTGGCCTGACCTACATTCCGAACGTGCAGTTTGCCCCCGTCTACGTCGCCGATTCTCAGGGACTGTATAACGACGCTGGTATCACGCCCACCGTTCGCCATCACGGCTCGGACGAGGGCCTATTTACGGCTCTGCTGGCCGGCCAGGAGGACGTCGTCATCGCCTCGGGCGACGAGGCCGCGGTGGCCGCCTCGCAGGGCCTGGACCTCGTGTCAATCGGCCAGTATTACGCGACCTACCCGGGAAGCGTCATCGTCCCGGCCTCGTCGTCGATCACGAGCCTAGCGGACCTGGCTGGAAAGAACATTGGCATCCCCGGCGAGTACGGTTCGAGCTACTACGCGACCCTCGCCGCCATCAAGGCCGGTGGCCTGCAGACCTCCGACGTGACCATATCGTCGATCGGCTACACGCAGCAGGCGGCCCTGGTGGCCGGGCAGGTGGACGCGGTCGTTGGCTTTACCAACAACGACGCGGTGCAGATGAAGCTGGCGGGCATCGATATTCGGGAGATCCCGCTGGATGGCGCCTCGACTCCGCTGGTCGCTGCTTCGATCATCACGACGCGCGAGTGGGCGCAGTCCCACCCGGATGCGGCGCGCGCGGTCGTGTCTGCAACCACCGAGGCGATGAACGCGATCGCCGCCGATCCCCAGGTCGCGATTGACGCGACCGCGAAGTGGGACACGACGCTCACTGACGAGACCTCGCTCGCCGCGGCCAATGCCGTGCTCGCAGCGACCGTTCCGCTGTGGCTCGGGGATGACGCGCACGCTGACGGCGTGCAGGATCTGGCCACGTGGTCGTCGATGGTGTCCTTCCTGAAGTCGATTGGCGTTCTCGAGGGGAATGTCGATCCGACCGTCATCGTGAGCAACGAGTACGCGTCCGCCACTGATACCGCATCTTCTCAGTCCTAAACGGTGCGCCGTATGCTCGGGACGCGCGCGTTTCACGTAGGGTAGGCGGGTGAGTACCGCCGTCAACGCTAACGTGCGCGTCCTTGAGCTTTTTGTGGAGCTCTTAGGCGCGCGTCCGGGGCGCACGAAGGCGCAGTTGCGCGCGCTTCCCGGATATCAGGGGCTCGCAGATGATGCCTTCGAAACGCAGTTCCAGCGCGACAAAGACGCGCTGCGCGACGCAGGCGCCCACATGACGATTCACGCGGGGGAGCGCTACAGCATCGCGTGGGATTCTTTTGCGCCCGGTATCGAGGTGACCAGCGCCGACCGCGCACTGATGTCGTTGGCTGCACGCGCGTGGGATAGCAGTGAGTTTTTCGCCGACGCTATCGATGCGAAGGCGGCCGCCGCTTCCTCCGACGACGTTTCTGCGCCCACGATTCGCCTGGGTCTGACCGGCCTCGGGGCTGCCACCGTGTTGTCGCAGGCCATTCGCGAGCGGCGTGTGGTGTGTTTCGAATACCCGGGTTCGCGTGAACTCACTGAGCGTTCCGTCGAGCCGTGGGCTCTGTCGGTGCAGGGCCGCGCCCTGTACCTGTGGGGCTGGGATCTGGACCGCGGCGCCGAGCGCACGTTCCGTGTGTCGCGGATACGGTCGCAGATTTCCTTCATCGGAGAGCCGGGCGATGCCTCGCTCCCGCCCGAGGGGGCTGTGTTTCCTCCCGTGTCATCGTTCGTTTCTCCCATCGTCCACGTACGCGCGGACTCCACCGCACGCACGCTTCTCCACGGCTACGAGGCCGGGGCATCGTCTGACGAGCACGGTTCGTCTCAGCAGGGCTGGGAGAGCGTCGCGCTCGAAGGTGCAGAGATGGGGACGTGGATCGGCCGCCTTCTTCCATTGGCTGCCGACGTGGTTGTCACAGCACCCGAGCCCCTGCGAGATGCAATGCTGACGCGCCTGCGCGCGGCCGCCACCTGGGGTGAGCGCGATGCCTGAGAACGTTCAGTTGGCCGTTGTCCGGCTTGCTTCGATGGTGGCGTGGATGAGCGATCATCCCGGCGCGACCGTCGATGAGGTCGCTGCGCATTTCCATCGCACTCGCCGACAGGTGCGTCGTGACGTCGAGTATCTCGCGTCCGTCGGAGATTCACTGCCCGGAGCGTCTTTCGAGCTCGATTGGGAGCTCTACGAGCAAGAACAGCGTGTGTCGCTGCGCTCGACGCTGGGCGCCTCGGCACCGCTGCGTCTGTCTACGCTTGAGGCGCAGGCTCTTCTCATCGGCCTGTCTGCGATGACCCCGCTGCTCGGCAAGGAGCTTTCCGCTCACGTTCCGCACGCAGCCCTCGTCGTCTGCGCGCTCGGTGGCTTGAAAGAGGCCGACGCCGAACAGCACATGGAAGCGATTCCGTCTCTGACCTCGTCGAGCGCGAGCCTTGAGACTCTGCGCGATGCACTCCTACGCGAAGAACGGGTGTCTTTCACCTACGTGTCCGCTTCGGGCGTTCGCACGCGCCGCATCGTTGACCCGTGGTCGCTCGAGGCGAGTGCAAGCGGATGGCTCCTGCGCGGCTGGTGCACTCGCGCGGGGGAAGCACGCAGCTTTGCGGTCGCGTCGATCAGCGACGTGCGCGGCGAGGGGCCACGCGTCGAGGAGCCGCGCCGCGTGCGCCATGATGCACCCACCTGGACTCTCGATGTCGATCGCGATGCTCGGTGGATCGCCGACGAATACGACGGTCGCATCGTCGCCGAGCTGGACGGCGGGGGAGCGCGTATTACGCTGCCCGTCTGGAACGAACAGTGGGGCCTGAGCCTCCTCATTGACGTCGCCCCACACCTGCGGGCCGTGACGCCGGATATGCGCGACGACGCCGCACGCCGTGCGCGCTCAGTTTTGTCGATCTGGACCCGAGAGGATGCATCGTGAGCCCCAAACGACGTCGACACCGCACCCGGGACGCTGAGCACGTAGCGCGCCGCGAGGAGGAAGTCGGCCTCGGCGTGGGCAGCGCAGCCCAGCGCTACGCCGCGTACAAGGCCGAAGCCCAGGCCGCCTCATCCCTGCGTGCACGCTGGGTCTCCACGCTAAGCTTCACTCCGGATCCGTTCCAGATCCAGGCACTCGATGCCGTCGAGGCTGGTAACTCCGTCCTCGTTGCCGCACCCACAGGTGCTGGCAAGACGATCGTCGGCCAGTTCGGCGCATACGTCGCACTCGAGCAGGGGATGCGCGCGTTCTACACGACCCCCATCAAGGCGCTGTCCAACCAGAAGTACCTGGAGCTGTGCGACCTGTACGGCTCTGACAACGTCGGCCTGGCAACCGGAGATACGTCAGTGAACTCCGGGGCCCCGATCGTCGTCATGACGACAGAGGTGGCGCGCAACATGATCTACGCGGGCGCTCCTCTCGACGACCTGGGTGTCGTCATCCTCGACGAAGTCCACTACCTGGCAGACAAGATGCGTGGCCCTGTGTGGGAGGAAGTGATCATTCACCTGCCCGCACACGTCGCGATTATCGCCCTGTCGGCCACGGTGTCAAACGCCGAGGAATTCGGCGCGTGGATCCGGGAAGTGCGCTCCAGCTGCGAGATCATCGTTTCCGAAAAGCGCCCGGTCCCGCTCTACCAGCACATGATCGTCGGGGAGGAGATTTTTGACCTGTACGCGCCGACCGGAAAGGGAAAGCTCAATCCGCAGCTCGTGGCCGCGACGCGGGACTCCGGAATGCGCGGCGGGCGCGGCTCACGCTCGTGGAACCGCGAGGTCCGCGTGCGGCGCGAATCGCGTCCCTCGACGCTGATTTCTCTCGATCGCGCGGGCCTGCTGCCCGCCATCACGTTCATCTTCTCGCGGGCAGGATGCGAGGATGCGGTGCGCCAGATCCTCTCCACGCGCATCACGCTGACAACCCGCTCGGAGGCCGCCGAGATCGAGAGTTACGTGGATGAGGTCATCGCGCTTCTTCCGCCCGAGGATGCCATCGTCCTCGGCGCCGAGGCCTGGAAACGCGGCCTCATGCGCGGCATCGCCGCGCACCACGCTGGCATGCTGCCCCTCATGAAGGAGAGCGTCGAACACCTGTTTTCGCGCGGCCTCGTCAAGATGGTGTACGCGACCGAGACGCTCGCGCTCGGCATCAATATGCCCGCGCGCACGGTCGTCATCGAATCACTGACAAAGTGGAATGGCTCGGCCCACGTCTCCCTCTCCGCCGGCGAGTACACGCAGCTCTCGGGACGCGCGGGGCGCCGCGGTATCGACACCGAAGGGCACGCGGTCGTCTCGCATCGTGGGGGAGTGGCACCCGAAGAGGTTGCCGCCCTCGCGTCGAAGCGCACGTACCCGTTGATTTCCGCGTTCACTCCGACATACAACATGGTCGTCAACCTGCTTCCGCGCTCAACGCGCGCGCAGACTCGCAGGGTGCTGGAGTCTTCTTTTGCGCAGTACCAGGCCGATTCTGCCGTCGTCGCACTCGCGTCGCAACTGACCGACCTGGAGGCGCAGCGCGACGCGACGGCCGAGGACCTGTCGTGTTCGCACGGAGATGTCCGCGAGTACCTGACGCTGCGCGACCAGCTGGGTCAGGCGGAGAAATCAGGTGCGCGTGCACGCAAGCGCGAGGCGCGAGATGAATCGCGGCGTCTTTTGTCCGGTGTGCGCCCGGGCGACGTCCTGGCACTGACTCGTGGCCGCAAGACACGCCTGTGCGTCGTTGGGGCGAAGGCCACCAGCGCTTCGGGCAGAGTCGAGGTCTCGGTCATCGGGGAGGACGCAACGTGGAGGGCGCTGGCACCCGAAGACGTGCGCGGTGCAATTGCCGTCGTCGGACACATGTCCATTCCCGGTGGCTCCGCGCTGCGGCGCACGAAGGAGCGCACGCGCATCGCCGGAGATTTGCGCTCCGGCGCGGCCAAGGGCCTTTTTGAGGTGCCGGTAGACTCCACGCAGGCCTCCGATCCAATCTCGGCGCTGCGCGTTGCGATGCGTCAGCATCCGGTTCACCGATGCCCGCACCGCGAGGAGCATGCTCGCGCGGGCGCCCAGTGGGCACGCCTGGCACGCGAAATCGATCGTCTGCGTTCATCCATCGACTCCCAGACGGGTTCCGTGGCCGCCCAGTTCGACCGCGTCTGCGCGGTCCTCGAACGTCTCGGCTTTTTGGCTGGGGATGAGGTCACTGAGGCGGGTCAACGCTTGCGCCGAATCTTCGGTGAGCGCGACCTGGTGGTGGCTATGTCGATGAATGAGGGCACGTGGAATGAGCTCGACGAGGCAGAGCTCGCGGCGATGGTGTCTGCGCTCGTCTACGATTCTCGCTCCGACGACGATGCGCAACAGCTGGCCCCTGCGGGTGTGGGAATTCGACTGCAGGAAGCATGGCATGAGAGCCTGGCGACCTTGGAGCGCGTTCACCGCGTCGAAAAAGCCTGTGGCTGCGACCTGACCCCGAGCGTCGACGCCGGCCTGATGGCTGCCACACTTGCGTGGGCGCACGGCTCGACGCTGGCCACGGCGATTGATGCCACGCCGATCCAGGCCGGAGACTTTGTCCGCTGGATGCGCCAGGTGATGGACTGCCTCGGTCAGATTGCATCGGCGTCGTCTAGTGGCGAGCTGACGCGCAAAGCCGAAGCCGCGAAGGACCGCATCGGTCGCGGTATCGTTGCGTGGTCGACGATTTGAGACATCCGGAGGGCTAGTGGGGCATCAGCAGATCTTCCAGCGCGCATCGTTCGCACACGTGTGCGGCGATTCAATCATCGCCGCGATCGCCGGCCTCGCGCTGTACGCATCGTTTCCACCCGTGGGCTGGTGGTGGCTATCGGTGCCTGCCCTCGCCCTGTTTGTGTCGCGCATTGACGAGGCCAGGGCCCCGCGCGCGCTGACCGTGACGTTCGTGTTCGGCATGAGCTTCTGGGTTCCTCTCATCGACTGGATTCCGCTGGCCGTTGGCACGACACCCCCGTGGTTCGTTCTCGCGCTCGTGCAGACTTTCTTCTTCATGGGCTGGGTAGTCTTTGCGCGATGGATCCAGCTGTGGCGGTGGGCGCGTGGTCCGCTCGTCCAGGCTTTCTTGTTCGCACTGACCTGGGCCGGCGTCGACGCTGCTCGCTCACGGTGGCCATGGTCGGGCTTCCCGTGGGGCTCCGTTGCCTTACCGCAGGTGGATTCGCCGCTCGGCCATCTCGCACCCTATGGCGGGACCACGCTCATCACCGCAGTCGTCGTATTTCTTGCGGTTCTTGTCCGCCGTGCTTTCGCGGCGCGCGACGCCGCCGTGGTGCGCGAGCACTGGTTTTCGCGCCCGGCGCTGGCCGTCATCGTCGCCGCCGCATACGTCGCACCCATCGCCATTTCTCTGCCGAATCAGGCGGAGAACGGCATGTTGCGCGTCGGCGTCGTCCAAGGCGATATTGCGCTGCCCGGTGCCGAGGCGTACAGCCGCGAGGGGGAGGTGACCGATAACAACATGCGCGCGTCCCTCGAGCTCGCGAATTCAGCGCAGGTCATTGATCGTCCGATTGACATCGCGTTCTGGGGCGAGGGTTCCGTCGATCGTGACCCGCTTGCATTTCCTGCCATCGGCCAGGCCGTCGATTCAGCGGCCACGGCGCTCGATGCTCCGATCCTGATCGGCTACACGAACCTGAACGAGCGCGACCGCGTGAAGAACTGGCTGGCGGTGTGGGAACCCGGCTCAGGCATGGACGAGGCAGCCCGCTACTCCAAGCACGTTCCCGTTCCCTTTGGCGAGTTCATTCCTTTCCGGGATGTCATCGCTTCGTTCGCGACAGAGGTTGCTCAGGCCAGCAAGGACATGGAAGCGGGGGAGGAGCCTCCCGTGATGACGGTCCAGGCGCGTGACGGGCGCAGCGTCCCCCTGGCCGTCGGGATTTGTTTCGAGGCGGCATACCCCCTCGTGATCGGCGAAGGCGTTACTCGTGGTGGTCAGGCGATCGTTGTTCCCTCGAACAACTATCATTTCCGCTCGTCGGGCGAGTCCGCGCAGCAGGGCCAGCTCTTGCGCATGCGCGCAATGGAGTATTCGCGCAGCGCCGTTCAGGCGTCAACAACCGGCCACTCGTACGTGATTCGTCCCGACGGCTCGGTTCTCGCCAGCACTGGTACCGAGGAGGCGGCCTCGCTCGCTGCCGACATCCCGCTTCGGTCCTCGCAGACGTTGACGGCGTCGGCGGGGGAGAGGATTCCGGCAGCTGTGATGGCGACAACGCTGGCAATCGCGATACTCACCACCGCAACAGTTATCGGACAAGGAATCAGGGCCTCAGCGCGCGCCAGGCGTGCATCCGGCCACTAAATTCGGCAAGATGTGATTCATGACTGAATCGGTACCTCTCTCTCCGTCGCCTTCCGGCGACCACACCCTGATCGTTATCCCGACGTACAACGAGATGTCGACGCTACCGACGATTCTCGACGACATCTGGGCGCACGTGCCGAGCGCGCACGTGCTTATCGTCGATGATTCGTCGCCGGATGGAACGGGGGAGTGGGTCGATACCCGGCGAGAGGGCGAGGAGCGCCTCCACGTTCTGCATCGCCCCGCGAAGTCAGGGCTCGCCACCGCGTACGTCGACGGCATGGGCTGGGGAATCGACCACGGATATCCGTTCATTCTCCAGATGGATGCGGACGGCTCACATCGTCCCGTCGATCTGCCGAAGCTACTGAGCCGCATGGCCGGTCCGGATCGTCCTGACCTGGTCATCGGTTCACGCTGGGTGCCCGGCGGCGCCATCAACGGATGGTCGACGAAGCGCGTCGCCCTGTCCAAAGCGGGCAATTATTATGTCCGTTTTTGCCTCGGAACGCCCGTGCGCGATGCGACGGCAGGCCTGCGCCTACACCGTGCGTCTTTCCTGCGCGAACACGAGGTCCTCGGTCGGGTAGCGACAACAGGATTTGGGTTCCAGGTCGAAATGACCGAGCTTGAGCGTTCCCTGGGCGCGACCATCGTCGAGGTTCCGATCACCTTCGACGAGCGCATGGCCGGCGAATCGAAGCTCGACTCATCGATTTTCGTCGAGGAGCTCGTGATGGTAACGAAAGGCGGCCTGAGCCGACTGGCCCAGGCCGCGCGACAGATGCTACCGAAACGTTAGCCCTTGCGGTAGGAGCCCTCGGGACGCAGGCGCCCCTCGCGGTACGCGGTCAGCTGCTCGGCCAGAACGACCTCGAGTTCCTCGATCGAGCGACGCTCGAGCAGCATGTCCCAGTGGGTGCGCTGCGGCTTGACGGGCTTGTTTTCCTCGTCCTCAACGGTTTCGCCGACGAGCTCAGCCGTCTGGCCGCACTTGCATTCCCACGTCGCGGGCGCGGTGGCCTCGCTGGACAGCGTCACCTCGAAATCGTGACCGTTGGGGCACGCGTAACGGACGACGAAACGATCGGCGAAAACAACACCGTCCTCAGACTCGAGGGACTTCGCACCGATCTGCATGCCACGCAGTGCGCGGTCAGCCATAACAGCCTCCTGAACATAAGAATGAAACGGGTCCATTCTATCTGACACGTCAAGCGGAACGCTCCCTCGCCTCGTCCCAATCCACCCCACGATCCGATAATGTACATTATGTCCGCGTTTCTTTATCGACCGCCCTCCGACCACGCGGTACAGTTACACCCATGACGACAGCCCGCGACGTGCGCATCCAGCGCCCCCCTGCCATCCGCGAGACCATCGTGCTCGCGCTGGCATGCCTGTCGTATTCGATTCTGTCGTTTCTCGCCAAGGCACCCAAATCCATCGCCGTCGCGCATGCACACGACGTCGCTTCCTTTGAGTCCCGCTTCGGTCTGTTTATTGAAGGCTCGGCGAATGCCTGGCTGACAGCCCATCCGCTGCTCGCGTCCCTCGCATCCACGCAGTACGCGGTGTCGTTTTTCGCAATGACCGGTTTCGCCATGGTTATCCTTTGGCGCAAGGCTCCCACCCACTATCGCAGCGCCCGATGGACTCTCGTCATCATGACGATCGGAGCACTCATTACCTACTGGACCTATCCCCTGGCTCCCCCGCGCCTCGTTCCCGAGCTTGGCTTTGTCGATGCGGTCGCCGAGCATACGTCCGCATATTCCCAGCTGTTTGGCACGCTTGCAAACCCCTACGGTGCCATGCCATCGATGCACACGGGCTGGTCCGTATGGGTCGCTTTCATGCTCGGCACGTACGTGTGGCGCTCGTGGTGGGCGCGAATGGTTCTCGCCATCCACCCCGCTTTAACCATCGTGACAATCGTCGCAACAGGCAATCATTATGTGGTTGATGCCATTGCCGGATGTGTGTACTTCCTACTCGCCTGGCTCTTTGTCACCATTGCAAACAGGGCCTTACTGGGGAATGTGCGAACGCCCGGCGAGACGTCCTAGGACCTCCCCTATTTAACCGCTAGTGTGGGTGCCATGAGACTCGGAGTTGATTTTGGCACCACAACCACTGCGATCGCTATCGTCGATCGGGGGAACTACCCGATCGTCTCTTTCGTCAACAACAATGACGATACGGTCGATTTCGTTCCGTCCATCATCGCTCTTGACGGCGATCGCCTGATCTACGGCTTCGATGCTGAGGATGCCGCCAGGGAGGGCGCTCCCCACCTGCGTTCCTTCAAGCGCCTACTGTCCGATCCGTCGGTGACTGACACCTCCACGCTTCGCCTGGGCAATCACAGCATCTCGATCCTCGACGCGCTGACGGGTTTCCTCAGCTACGTCGAGCGCCAGCTGCGCACCAACTCCTCCGTCGCCTCGCTGCCCGATTCGGAGCCGCTCGAGGCTCTCGTCGGCATTCCGGCTCACGCGTGGTCGGCGCAGCGCTTCCTTACCCTTGAGGCCTTCCGCCGCGCGGGTTGGAACGTTCTCGCGATGGTCAACGAACCCTCCGCCGCGGGCTTTGAGTACACACATCGTCATGCTGGCACCCTCAACTCCAAGCGCACGGCGATCCTCGTCTACGATCTCGGCGGCGGCACCTTTGACGCCTCCATCGTGTCCGCCACGGGTACGCTCCACGAGGTCATGGGATCGCGCGGCCTCAATATGGTCGGCGGCGATGACTTTGATGTCGTGCTCGCTACCCGCCTTGCTGCGGCCGCTGGCACCGACTCCGGCAAGCTGGGCGACGAGGCGTGGGAGCGTTTGATCGAGGACTCACGCGACGCGAAAGAGACCCTCTCCCCCTCGACGAAGTTCATCACCGTACCCGTTGACGGAAAGCCCGTGACAATTCCGGTTTCCGACTTCTACGAGGCCGCCACTCCCCTCATCGAGGCAACGATCGAGGCCATGGAGCCCCTGTTGGTGCCCGACGCGTCAGGCGTTGGTCAGCTGGGCGGCGACATCGCCGGCCTGTACGTCGTGGGCGGTGGATCGCAGCTGCCGCTGGTTGCGCGCGTCCTTCGTTCGCGCTTCGGCCGCCGCGTGCACCGTTCGCCGCACACGGCAGCCTCGACCGCGATCGGTCTGGCCATCGGCGCCGATCCCGAGGCCGCGTACACAGTTCGCGAGCAGCTCTCTCGTGGCGTCGGCGTCTTCCGTGAGCGCGAGGCCGGCTCGTTCATCTCCTTCGACACGCTCCTGGAGCCGAACACTGAGCTTGCTCCCGGTGAGACCCTGACGATCAAGCGCCGCTACCGCGCCGCGCACAACATCGGCTACTTCCGCTTCGTCGAGTATTCGTCGTTCGATGAGGCCGGGGTGCCCCGTGGCGACCTGCAGCCCTACGGCGAAGTCATCGTTCCTTTCGATCGCGCCCTGCGCCACTCCGACATTGACCTGTCGGCCGTGCCCGTCGTTCGTACCGAGGATGGCCCCCTTATCGAAGAGTCCTACATCGTCGACGAAAACGGAATGGTCACCGTTGAGATCACGGATCTGGACTCCGCATACACCGTGACGCGCCCTCTCGGAAGGCGCTAATCGCGCAGGCGGTGCTCACCTATCAATAAGTGTGGGGCCCAGGCATCGTGCCTGGGCCCCACACCTACGTTGAAGACGCGTGTCAGGAAGCGGAAAGCTTCGACCGGCGACGCTCGGCGAGCTCGTCGACGAACGCAGGCTCGGAGCGCTCAAGGGGCAGCTCCGCGAGCGAACCCTCAACCTCGCGCCAGACGCGGCCCACAGCGATTCCAAACACGCCCTGTCCGCCCTGAAGGAGATCGATAACCTCATCGGTGGAGGTGCACTCGTAGACCGAAGCACCGTCGCTCATCAGCGTGATGGATGCAAGGTCATCCACTCCCCTGTTCTGCAGCGAGGACACGGCGACGCGAACCTGCTGGAGAGAAACGCCGGCATCCAGGAGCTTCTTGACGACCTTGAGGACAAGAATGTCACGGAAGGAGTAGAGACGCTGCGATCCGGAGCCGCGCGCGGCACGGATCGACGGCTGCAGGAGACCGGTGCGAGCCCAGTAATCGAGCTGACGGTACGTAATACCGGCTGCACTGCACGCAACGGGGCCGCGGTAGCCCACCTCGTCTGTGTCGAGCCCCTCGAGGGGATCGCCGAACAGCATGCCTTGCCGGCTTGCGGCGTTCGCTTGTGCGCTCACGCGGGGGCTCCTTGCAGGTAATACGTGATGAGAACAGGACTACGGTAGGCCACGAGCGACGCTCGGTCAATGACCAACCCGGCGAGTCTAACCTTCATGTTGAACATGAGACTTAGTCCCCGTCCTCAGCCAGCGATGATACCGCCACCGCCAGCATCTCCCGATGCAATTCGGCGAACAGGTCGCCCAGTTCGATAGCGCGGGCGCGCGCACGCTCCCGGTCCGCGCCACGGCCTCGTCCCCTCTGAGAAGAAACCGTCTGATCGATGATATCTGCGCTGCGCTCCGCACCCTGACGGACTGCGCGCAGCACCCGAACATCCACTCCCGCAGATTCGAGACGCGCGATGGTAGAAACGGCTTGCACGCAGCGAGAAGGGAAAAAACCGGCAAGGTCCGGAGTGATCAGACCGAGCCGCGCATAGCGCTCGAGGGTGTCCATGTCGACGCCCGTCAGGTCCGACAGGTCCGCCGCCGGAATGGCCCGGCGTCCCCCCAGCGACACCGTCTGTCCCTCTGACGAGACGACCTGCGCGACACGACGGCGCACGGGCTCATGACCGGCATCGAGCGCATCGAGCTGCCCGCGAATCACACTCAGCGGAGTGAAAGAATCGCGCTGCTCCGTGAGGACGTAACGCAGTCGCTCGACGTCGGCAGCCGAATACTTGCGATACCCGGATCCGCTGCGAGCGGGCGAGACAAGGCCTTCACTCTCCAGATAGCGAACCTTCGACAGCGAGATCGCAGGAAACTCGGCCTTCAGCGCATCAACGACTCGGCCGATCGACAGCTCCGGAGAATGATCCGCATCATGCGGCCACGAGGTCACTTCCGCAGCGGAAGCAACCTCGTGGCGACGTGCAAGAGCTGCGCACACGTCAGGCCTGCTTGGTCGACGGCTGGTAGGTCAAGCGATACTTGCCGATCTGCACCTCGTCGCCGGCGTGCAATTCAATCGAATCGACGCGCTCACGGTTCACGTACGTGCCGTTGAGCGAACCGGAATCGCGCACGATGTGGCCGCCATTCGAGGCAATGAATTGGCAGTGCTTGCGCGAGACCGTCACGTCATCCAGGAAGATATCGGCCTTGGGCGACCGACCGGCGTTCGTCACCTCGGGATCGAGGAGGAAGCGTGCGCCCGTGTTGGGGCCGCGCTGGACGATGAGAAGTGCGGAGCCGGCAGGCAGCGCCTCGACCGCTTCGCGATCGCGAGCAGACAGGGCAACGGGAGCCTCTTCGACGTCCTCCGTCACAGGCGCGAGGCCAAAGATGGAGGTTGCGGTCGGGTCAAACGGCTGGTTGTCGGACATTGTGCGCTCCAAACGATCATTTCAGGGACTGCATTAAGTGTAAACGTTCACCATCCGACAAGCGCGGGAACGGTGACTCCCCCGCCGATTATACGGGGGGACTTCATTGGTAGGTTGCGAACTGGGGC
Source organism: uncultured Actinomycetes bacterium (assembly GCA_963537175.1). Taxonomy (GTDB): domain Bacteria; phylum Actinomycetota; class Actinomycetes; order Actinomycetales; family Actinomycetaceae; genus Pauljensenia. Next base: position 32,600 of record CAUTDS010000005.1, on the reverse strand, counting down.
GGGCGCGGAGTCGCGATCGACTCAATCGTCATGTCGGCCGACGGAGTGATCGCCACAGTGGCGCCCTTTGCGCGCATCTGGGCTGCCGAACCGGCCTGGATGTCCAGCGCGGTGGCGATCGTCTGAGACTCCCCGATCACTTTCCACGTGTAGGGTGACGCAATGGGAATTCCGTCGACCGCGATCGATCCGGCCTGTCCGGTGAACGAGGACCGAGTCGACAGGCGAATACCGTTGAGTTCGATCGCCTCGGCACCCGCATTGCGCAACTCACCGAGCGTCATGACGAACTGCGTCGACGTCAGATTTGCGCCGGCGTCGACGACCGACACCGTCACGCCGGGGCCGTGCACCGGCACTGTGCCCGCGGCGATCTGCGCCTGTGTTTCGGCCTTACGTGCCGCCTGCTCACGAGCTTGCGCTTCATCCGCAGCACTGCGCAGCTCATCGAGTTCGCTGGACAGTTCTCCGCGACGCGTGCGCAGGTTTTGCTCCTGGGTGCCCAACTCATCGAGCACCGTCACGAGATCTTGTTCAGACAGTCCTTCGAGCGGGTCGGATCGCTGCGCCCGTACCTGCGTGGCAAGCGCGAATCCCACAACCATGAAGATCACGAGCATGACGACGTGCAGCCCGCGAGGCAGCGCGAAGAACGCCTGCCGCGCCCGCGCCCACAGGCGTGGGCCGCTGTGTGACTCACGGTGAACGCCATGCCCGCGGGGCTCGCTCTCGGAGACGGAGGGGATTGTCTGTGGGCTCTGGTCGCTCATGTCAGGCCTTCAGAATGAGACGACGGATCGAGGCAGTGTTGGAGAAAATACGAATACCGAGCACGACGACGACAGCCGTCGTCATGGCGGATCCGACACCCAGCTGGGTTCCCAGGAAGACCAGCAGACATGCAACGACGACGTTCCAGAAGAACGAGGTCACAAACACGCGGTCTGCAAAGCGTCCTTCCAGCCATGCGCGCCCCGCACCGAAGAGCGCGTCCAGGCCAGCAACGACGGCGACGGGAAGGAACGGGGTCAGCCACGCGGGCACGGTCGGGTCGAGCAAGACTCCGAGAACAATGCCGATGATCAATCCGATGACGGCGATCATTGAGTGTCTCCTTCGTGTTGTGTGTCCAGCGGTTGTGCGTACTGCGGTGAGGTCGGCGCCAGTGCTTCCATACTCAGCTTCGAAGAGACCTTCGAGCTCACGGTCATCCCGCTGACCGATTGGGCAGCGGACAGGTAGTCACCGGTGGAACCACGGACGAGCGCGACGGAGAGCGCGTTCGAGTCCCCGATCGCCGCAACCTCGTAGGGAGAGGACACGGGGGTGACGTTGACCAGGATGGCCGAGCCTGCGGTTCGCACAAAAGTATCTGGCCCAATGCGCTGGCCGTTGACCGAAATAGCCTCCGCGCCAGCGGCCCAGAGGGCGTTGACGACCATCGCGACATCTTGATCACGAACGGCTCCACTCCCCTTGCCCGGGCCGCTTCGATCCGTGAGCGTCACGGTGATGCCGGGCCCACTGACGGGGCGTGTGGCCGTGACCAGGTCACGAGCACCGTCCACGGCGATTGGCGAGCCTGACTGCGACAGGTCGTCGATGGCACGGCCAAGGGACTGCACCTCGTCGTCCAAGGCTTCGACGTTGCTCGCCCGCGTAGCAGCCTGCTCCTTCAGGTCGGCTTTCACATCATTGGCCGGGCGCCTCAGCGAGTCAATCGCGATCACCGATCCGAACCCGAGGGCGACAGCCACTGCGAAGACTGCGATGCGGCCGAAGAGTCCCGCGGGTCGTGGGCCGTGGTCTGCGCGGTAGTGCTCGTACCCGGCGTCCAGCGGGTTGGAGAGAAGCGAGGTGAGCAGAGACATCGAGGCCGCGGGGTCCACGGACGAGGCCTGGGGAGCAGCGTCATAGCGCTCCTCCCCCGGCTCCGTGCCTCGATGTCCCGGCTGTGTCACTGGCCCGAACTCCAGCGACGCTGCACGCGCTCGTCGCGTTCGAAAGCGTCGAGGTGCTCGACGACGATGCGGCGCAGCTGCGCGGGCGCTTCCTCATGCTCGTCGAGCCAGCGGCGCAGCAGTCCGACGGAGCTCTCGACGCTGCCATCGCGGTCGACGTCGACACCGAGAGCGAGGACGCCGTTTGCATAGCGCAGCGCCATGCCGATCGTGTGGGCCTCCCAGTAGGAGATCATGCGCTCAACGGCGCTGCCGATACCGGTCTCCCCCTCCCATGACGAGGCCTGCAGGCCGGCCAGGGTCGCGGTGAGGTAGTCGTTCGAGAGGGTATCGGAGAACACCGACTCCCACGCCCGCGCACGAGCTTCTTCCGAAGGGAGCGACGCGAGGGCCTCGACGCTCATACGGGCGGCTTCGCCTGAGCCGTCCGCACTGCGCCAAGACTCGATAGCCGCCTCATCGACGAGGCCGCGGGCAGCCAGGGCGCGCCGCGCACGCCAGGCAATATCGGGGTTGTCGCTGCTGGCGAAGTCACGGACCGTCGCCTCATACTCGTCTCCACCGCGGGCGGCGAATTCGGCGATGAACGCGCGCGTGTACGAGCGCCACGCGTCGGAGTCCTCGGTCTCACGAGACAGACGGATCGTCGTCGCAAGCACCTGGTCATGGACGTCTGCGCGAGCCTGTCCCGGCAGGAAGGAGGAGATCGCCTCGGCGACGAAAAGCAGGAGGCGATCGCGGATCGCGGGCTCAGTTTCGGACGGAACGGCATTCAGAACCGCGACGACAAAGCGCCGCGGATCCAGTAGTCCGTCGCGCACGGCGTTCCAGAGCGATGCCCAGATGACGGCTCGCGTGATAGCCGCATCGATGGTGCCCACGTAGGCCAGCGCGACGTCGGTCGAGCGCTCGTCGAGGCGGGAGATAGCGTAGGTCAGGTCATCGTCGTTGACGACGACCAGGTCGGCGAACGCGGCGCCGCCGGGCACCGCCACAACACCCTCGGGATCGATCGGCGCAGTTTCGCCGTCGATACGGACGTCGAACACGTGGGTACGCTCCAGTGCCCCGGCCGCGACGCGCCAGGTTGAAACGGTGACACGATGGGGACGCAGCACGCCGTTGCAGGCCTCGCCGCCCTGGTGGAGCGTGAAGTCCGTGATCGCGCCAACGTTGTCCGTCACCCACGAAGCGGACAGCGTCGACGGGCCGGAGGTCTCCAGCCACGCGCTCTTCCAGGAGGAGAGTTCCTGGCGCGAGGCACCCTCGAGCGCAACGAGGAGATCCTGGAGGTTGGTTGCGCCGAACTGGTGCTCGGCAAAGTAGCGGCGTGCCCCCTCGTAGAAAGCATCCTCCCCGACCCAGGCGACCAGCTGCTTAAGAACGGAGGCGCCCTTCGCGTAGGTGATGCCGTCGAAGTTCGTCTTCGCAGCGGCAACGTCCGGAATGTCGGCGGCGATCGGGTGCGTGGTCGGCATCTGGTCCTGCGTGTAGGCCCAGATCTTGCGATTCATCGCGAAGTTCGCCCATTCGCCCACGTAGCGGGTCGCCGTCGCAATCGCGCTGGCTCCCTGATTCTCGGCGAAAGACTCCTTGAGCCACAGGTCATCCCACCACGAGGGCGTGGCGAGGTCGCCGAACCACATGTGGCACATTTCGTGCAGCGTCGTATTTGCACGGCGCTGGCGCTCAGAGAAGGTGGGCGTGGAGCGCGAAATGTAGTTTTCGTTAAATGTGATGCACCCAGGGTTTTCCATGGCGCCGAGGTTGTATTCAGGCACGTACACCTGGTCGTAGGATCCCCACGGGAAGGTCACTCCGTAGCGTTCGTGGAAGAAGTCAAGCCCGGCACGAGTCACCTCGATGACATCGTCGGAGTCGAGGTAGCGCGCGAGCGTACGACGGCACAGGAGGCGCAACGCCAGCTCGGCGTGGCCGCCATCCGATGCTCCGCCGCTCCACGTGCCGCCGTCAATGACCGCCCACGGGCCGGCGACGATCGCAGTGATGTAGCTCGACAGCGGGCGAGTCGCCGTGAAGTCATGGCGCAGCGCACCCGAGTCATCCACGACCTCGGCGGCGCTCTCAATTCCGTTGGAGGAGACGACCCAGCCGTCGGGAGCGATCACGTGGAACGTCCACTCGGGCTTGACGTCTGGCTGGTCCACGCACGGCCACGCACGGTGAGCGTCGTTGGGCTCGAACTGGGTGTAGAGGTAGACTTCACCATCCTCGGGATCGGTGTAGCGGTGCAGGCCCTCGCCGCTGCGCGAGTAGCGCGCCAGGGCACGAACCTCGAGGGTGATTGTCTCCCCCACCGGCAGTCCACCGACCCACACGCGGTCTTCGTCGTCGTCGAACGCGTGGGGCTCGCCGTTGAGGAGAACCTCACTCACCTCGCCGGCAATGTCGATGAAGGTGCGCTCCTCGTCCGACGTCAACGTCAGCGTCGACGTGACGGGATAGGTCGGGTTCGTGGTGTCCCGTGCGTCTCGGATATCGACAACGACGTCGATGGCGGAAACGTGAAGATGGGCAGCGCGATGGGTTGCTTCGTTGCGTGTCAAAATCTGCATGCCACCTATCCTACTGTGTCACCGCCGGTATGTGTGGCGCGCGCCGCCGTCGCGACGAACTACAGTAGACCCATGACTTCAGTGACTGATATTCGCCCCACGATCGCGCCGCTTTCGTTAACGACTGCCCTCGAAGGCCTCGACATCCAGGGGTTTTACGGCGCCGACGGCTCGCTTGCGCAGATCGCCGAGTCCCCCCTCAGCCTGCGTGGCATCACCGTGTCGTCCGACGACTGCGAGGCCGAGTGGTTGTTCGTCGCAATCCCGGGCCTCAAGCAGCACGGCATCCGTTTCGCGCACGCGGCGATCGAGGCCGGGGCGAGTGTCGTTCTCACCGACGAGGAGGGCCGCACGCAGGCTTTCGAACGCGGCCTTGGAGTGCCTGTCATCCAGGTGGCCGACCCGCGTGCCGTCGTTCCGCAGCTGTGCGCGAACATCTACGCTTCCCCCGCCACTCGCCTCACAACGATGGCGGTGACTGGCACGAATGGGAAGACGACGACTTCGTACCTGATGCGCGCCGCCATCGCATCGCGATTCCCGAACGCGTCGCTGTGCGGCACCGTGGAAACACACGTCGGCCCCATTTCGTTCGAGGCCGTGCGTACAACCGCCGAAGCCCCCGTCGTCGCCCGCTTCCTGGCCGCCACCGAGCAGTACGAGTGCGGCGCGGGCGTTATCGAACTGTCGGCGCACGCGCTTTCCCTGCACCGCGTCGACGGTATTGTCTTCGACGTTGCCGCGTTTACGAACCTGCAGCACGACCACCTCGACTATTACGGCGACATGGAGAACTACTTCCAGGCGAAGGCACTGTTGTTCACCCCCGAGCATTCCCGCCACGGCGTCGTGTGCGTGGATGACGAATGGGGTCGCCGCCTGGCGCAGCAGGCGACCGTACCGGTCACGACGGTGTCGGCACTGACCAAGGAGGCCGCCGACTGGCAAGTCCGCGACGTGACCCCCGACAAGACAATCGGGCGTACCGTGTTCACCCTGATCGATCCCAGCGGCACGGGCCACCGCGTCGCCATGCCAATCCTGGGTGAGGTCAATATTCAGAACACCGCCGTCGCGATCGTCAGCGCAGTGAGCCTCGGCATCGACCTCGCGGATGTGATCTCGACGATCGAGGATGCTCCCCAGATTCCGGGACGCATGGAGAAGGTCAACCCGACGCCCGGCGGTCAACCGCTCGTCATCGTCGACTACGCTCACACGCCGGAAGCCCTCGAATGGACTCTGCGTTCGACCCGCGAGCTCACCCCCGGCCGCGTCGTCGTTGTTTTCGGCACGGACGGCGATCGCGACGCCACCAAGCGTGAGCACCTCGCACAGATCGCCGCGCGTGAGGCCGACGTGCTGTGGGTGACGGACGAGAACCCGCGCACCGAGGACCCCCAGGAAATCCGCGACTACCTGCTGCGCGGCATCGCATCCGTACGCCCGGGCATGGAAGACGTCACCGAGGTGACAACCTGCCGTCGCGACGCCCTGCGGCGCGCGATCCTGGCGGCCGAGCCCGGCGACACCGTCATCATCACGGGTAAGGGCGCCGAGTGGTACCAGGAAATCCAGGGGATCCACCACCGATACAACGACGTGCCCGTCGCTGCCGAAGTCCTCGCCGGCGACGTACGCGCGCACGAATAAACACTGCGAAGCTGTGAACTGGCGCGCCGCAAGGGCCCCCATCGGGCCTTCGCGGCGCGCCAAGCCGTAGACTGGGCGGGTGAATGACTTTGACAACCAGCCCGACGCGACCACAGCATTCGACGCGGACGCGGCCGAAAACTACATCGCCGACGCGGAGGGCACCTCGCCTGACGCGATCGACCTGAGCGTAACGGAGACCGAGGCGCGCGCCCGTCTCATGCGCGCCAACCTCGACCAATTCGACCTAGACGAGGAGGACCTGGCGCTCCTGGCCGGCGAGTCTTCACTCGCGGACTCTGACGACGTCGCAGCCGGCCTGCCCGTTCTTGCAGTCGTCGGCCGTCCCAACGTTGGCAAGTCCACGCTGGTCAACCGCATTCTTGGACGCCGCGAAGCCGTCGTGCAGGACACGCCGGGCGTGACCCGCGACCGAGTCTCGTACCCCGCAGAATGGGCGGGTCGCGACTTCACGCTCGTCGACACCGGCGGCTGGGAGATCGACGTCAAGGGACTGGATCGCTCCGTCGCCGAGCAGGCTGAGATCGCGGTCGACCTCGCTGACGCTGTCGTCCTCGTCCTGGACGCGACCGTCGGCGTCACGGCCTCGGACGAGCGCATCGTGGAGATGCTGCGCGCCAAGAACAAGCCGATCATCCTGGCCGCCAACAAGGTGGACTCTCCCCTGCAGGAGGCCGACGCTGCCTACCTGTGGAGCCTTGGCCTGGGCGAGCCCTACCCCATTTCCGCCCTGCATGGACGTGGCACCGGTGATCTCCTGGACGTCGTCATGAAGGTCCTGCCCACGGAGTCGGCCGTCGCCTCGGCTCTGCCGTCGGGCGGCCCGCGTCGCGTCGCCCTGGTCGGTCGCCCCAACGTCGGTAAGTCCTCCCTGCTCAATGCGCTGGCCGGAGGCGAGCGCGTCGTCGTCAATGAGCTCGCCGGTACCACCCGTGACCCCGTCGACGAGCTCATCGAGCTCGACGGTCGTTCGTGGTGGTTCGTCGACACCGCGGGTATCCGCCGCAAGATGCACCGCACAACGGGCGCCGACTACTACGCGTCCATCCGCACTCAGGCCGCGATCGAAAAGGCCGAGGTCGCCCTCGTCCTCATCGACGGTTCGTCGCCGCTGACCGAGCAGGACGTGCGTGTCGTCCAGCAGGTCATCGACGCGGGCCGCGCGCTCGTCGTCGTCACCAACAAGTGGGACCTCGTCGACGAGGACCGCCAGAAGGAGATCAAGAACGAGCTCGAGCGCGAGCTGGTTCAGATCCAGTGGGCCCCGCGCATCAACCTGGCCGCGAAGACCGGCTGGCACACCAACCGCATCGTGCGCGCCCTCGACACCGCCCTCGAAGGCTGGGAGACGCGTATCCCCACCGGACAGCTGAACGCCTTCCTTGGCCAGCTCGTCGCCGCACACCCCCACCCGCTGCGTGGCGGCAAGCAGCCGCGCATCCTCTTTGGCACCCAGGCCTCGAGCAAGCCCCCGCGCTTCGTACTCTTCACGACGGGCTTCCTTGATCCCGGATACCGCCGCTTCATCGAACGCCGCCTGCGCGAAACCTTCGGCTTCGCTGGCACGCCAATTCAGATTTCTGTGCGCGTGCGCGAGAAGCGACGCAAGTAAGGACACTGGACCCAAGTGACCCGCTTCCCCAGGGAGGCGGGCCACCCCATACCTGCCACTCCCCCGGCGTGTTTCCACAGGGGCGTGTCGCCCATCGCCGTTATCCACAGGCCTCGATGTTGTCGCTTGACCGTTGGACGCCGCTCACGCAGGATCGACGTATGGACACAACACCGACACAATCCGCAGTTCCGCCCCTAGCCTCAGGCCTCACGCTGTGCGACGACGGACTCGTCCGGCCCACGTGGGCCTCCCATGACGAGCTGTTACGTAGCTACTACGACACCGAGTGGGGCCTGCCGATCCACGACGAGGCGGGCGTCTTCGAACGCCTCGTGTTGGAGGGATTCCAGGCTGGCCTCTCCTGGCGCACGGTCCTGGCAAAACGCGAGGCTTTTCGGGAGGCCTTTGAGGGTTTTATTCCCGACCGCGTCACCGCCTTCACAACTGACGACGTCGACCGTCTCATGAGCGCACCCGGGATCATTCGTAACCGCCGCAAGATCGAGGCGGCGATCGCTAACGCTCGCGCGACAGTCACGATGCGCAGCACCGGCGACAGCTCGCATGGGCCCGCCCACCTGGGCGAACTTGTCTGGTCGTATCGCCCGACATGCGATCCGCTTCCGCGTTCACAGGGCGAGGTACCGACGCAGCTGCCAGAATCGGTGGCGCTTGCCAAGGACCTGAAAGCCAGAGGATTCCGTTTCGTCGGCCCGACGACAATGCTCGCGCTCATGGCGGCGATCGGCATCGTCAACACCGATATCATCGGAACACACCGCAGGCCACGGTAAAGCACCGACTGCCGATGCAGGCGTCCTCACTCTCCCGAAAGATCTGGCATGATGGTGTCATGGCTCTGTCGAAAAAACTCCTCAGCCAGGACGAAGTCGTCGTCCGGCATATGCACACGCACATCAAGACTCTTCTTCCAGCGATCATCGTGGAGTCAATCCTCGTTATCGCGGCGGCTGTCGGTTCTTTCTACGTTCCCGAGAACGCGCGCTACTGGGCGCTTCCGACCATCTGGATCGCCGTCCTCCTCCTGTCGATTCCACTCATTCTTGTTCCCTGGATCAAGTGGATCACAACGACCTACACGGTGACGACCAAGCGGGTCATCACCCGGACCGGCATCATCAAGCGCACCGGCCATGACCTACCGCTCACCCGTATCTCCGACATCCAGATCGAAAAGGATTTCGACGACCGAATCTTCGGATGCGGAACCCTCGCCCTTCAGACCTCCGCGGATGACCCGTTGCTGCTGCGCGACGTGCCGAAGGTTGAGACGGTTCAGGTCGAGATCTCCAACCTGCTCTTCCACGATATTCAGGGAGCCATCGACGCGGATCCGACGAGCTGATCACACTGCGGGGTAAAACCCTGCCACTTGCAAATAGAGTGGCGTCATGTTCGATTTTCATGGTTTCGAAATGACGGTCTTTAAGCTCCTGATCGGTATCACCCTGATCGTCCTCCACCTGCGCCTCACGGGCAAGCAGCAGACGGTCCAGCTGACACCGATCGACTTTATCGGGAACTTTATCCTCGGTGGCGTTATCGGCGGCGTCATCTACAACCACGCAATCTCGTTCGCGGAGTACATCAGCTTCCTGCTCGTCACCTTTGGAATCATCTCCGGCCTGAACTACCTGACGTCGAAGTTCATGTCGACCCGCTCGCTCGTGATGGGAAAGGCGTACACGATCATCGAGGGCGGGCGATTTACTCAGGACGCGCTCGACAACACGGATCACAAGCTCGACCCCGTCGAGTTTCTCGCAGAGCTACGCGGCATGGGCATTTTTTCGCTCAGCGACATCAGCCTCGTACAACGCGAAGCCAACGGCTCCCTGACGGTACGGCGCAAGGGCGAGGGCGGCGTCAACTACGTCCTGGTGTCCAAAGGGCAGGTCGTGACCGACAACCTCAAGTTGGCACATCGCGACGAGGAGTGGTTGCGCGCAGAACTTTCGTCGGCGGGCGCCGGCGAAGTGGAAGACCTCTTCGTTGTCGAACTTGACGCCGACAACCGGCTCAACATCATCGATCAGACGGGTCACACAACCGCAATGACGGTGTCTGATCCAGCAGTCACAGAGGTGACGACAGTGACCGAGTTCCAGAATCCGGATTCTGAGGCTCCCACCCTTGAGGACTTCGCAGCAGAGGGTACCGACGCGAAGGCGCAGACATCCAAGTGACCGTCGCAACGCTCCACGTGCGATCCAGCCCCGACCTCGTTCTTCATTGGACGAGGCCGGGGTGCGCATCGGGGCAGCTCGCGAGGTTCATGGACTGACCGGAACTCTGCGCGTTGTTTGATCCGCTGGCTGTGCATGACCACCGCAGTGGCCGCATAGGTAAGCAGGTCGAAATCATCCCCGTTGACGACTTCGACCTGTGAAACAGTTTACTGCAGTGATTGAAAGACGTGTGACCGATTCATTGAACGCTCATCAGCCCTCCAGCCTGCATAAATGGGTGACAGATTAGCGGAAAACCGCAATCTACCAGCCGAAATAAAAGAAAAAAATTTTGCATCACATTTCGGTTACAAACGAACAGCTCTGGCCGACCAGGGACCGAGGTCCTCACCGATCCCCGGCGCACCAACAGCCGTTCATTGCATACAAAAAACCGCGAGAAAGGAATTCTCGCGGTTCTTATCGTCGGGCTGGCGGGATTTGAACCCACGACCCCTTGACCCCCAGTCAAGTGCGCTACCAAGCTGCGCCACAGCCCGTATTCAGTTCGTCGCCGTGGCGACCTGTAGAACTATAGCGCATCTTCCCGAGCAGAGGCAAGCCGACCTACGTGCGCCGCGACACACTAGCGGCGCGAAGGGCTCTTGCTGGAGTTTCCCCGCGTCACATGTCAGAAAACGGAACGAGTGAGTCGGCGCGCAGGAGGCGGCTACACTATCCCCTGTCCACACAACATGCATCCACGAGAGTTAATTCAATGACCAGTCGACGTCTTCTCTCTGTCACGGCAAGCCTTGCTCTGGCAGCCGCAGGCTTCATCGCACCCGCAATCGCTACACAGGGACCGTCTGCTGTGGCGAGCCCGACGGTGAGTGTGTCTTCAAACGCTCCCGCATATGCCCCTGCCTCCGTCGCTGCAGGAACGCGCGCACAGACGCAGGCCGTGACGATGCCAACGAAGCGCATCCGAATCCGTGCGCATTCCAAGAACCCCGTCGTCAACATCATCATACTCGTGCTGACAGTCCTCATCGTCGGCGGTGGCTTCCTGGTACGTTACGCGATATTTAAGAGTACGCAGCGTAACTCGACCGCACCGACGGCCTTCAACGGCCCCAATGGGCCGCAGTACGGCGTCACAGCGAGCACCTACGGCACCGGCTACCCGCAGGCAGGTACGCCGCAGCCCGGCTCCCAGGCGTACGGCACCGGAACGTACGGCAACCAGCAGGGTGGCTATCCTTCCAGTAGCGCACAGGGTAATCAAGGACCCTACGGAACAGGATTCTGACACGGAATACGTGAGTGCCCCGCACCGGTTGGTGCGGGGCACTCACGTATACTGTTGCTCACTCTCAGCGCGGGGCATCGCGTGCCTCGAGATCACGGTCAACGAAGACCAGGACGGCCTCACACACGCCTTCGATATCGAGTCCCGTGGAGTCCACGGTCTCGACACCGGGAGCGGCCACCATGAACTCAGAGACCTGAGAATCCGCCTTGTCACGGCCCTCGACCTGTGCCCGCACGATCTCCATGTGCTCATCGGTCGCATCCCCATAGAGTTCGAGTGTCCGGCGACGCAGACGGGCCTCCTGATCGGCGAGCAACAGAACACGCACATCCGCATCGGGGCAGACGACGGTCGTGATGTCGCGCCCTTCAGCGATCATGCCGGAACCCTCCTCGCGGGCCTCCATCATTCGACGACGCTGCTCCGTCGCCATCCACGCGCGCACGTCGCGATTCGTTGAGATGTGCTTGATCGCCAGGGCGATACGCGGCTCGCGAATCTCGAGGGTGATCTCACGATCACCGATCCACACGTGCGGATCCGAAGGATCCGACACGAGGCGCAGCGGCATGCGATCGGCCGCCGCGGCGACCGCTGCTGTGTCCTCGAGATCAATGCCTTCGTCCAGGCAGTACCACGTGAGCGCGCGGTACATGGCGCCCGTATCGAGGTAGCCGATGCCGAGGCGGCTCGCCAGAGCCTTCGAGACCGTGGACTTGCCCGAACCGGCCGGCCCATCGATGGCAATCGTCATGCCGACGCGCGAAATCGCGTCTCGACGCATCGTGTCGTTCATCAAAACGTTCTCCTCACCGAGGTCGTTTAGTGGGTGATGAGTCGCCAACCCCGCAGTTGCAGGTCGGCGACGGCGCGGTCAGCGACCGCCGGGTCAATCATGACGCGGGCAACGCCTGCCTGTGCGCCCGCGGAGTGCTCCAGAACCAAGTCTTCGATGTTAATACCTGCCTCGCCAAGCTCGCCGAAAAGCCGACCGAGAGCGCCCGGCTCATCGGGGATGAGCACCTCGATCTCGCGGTATCGAGAAGGCGCGCCTCCGTGCTTGCCGGGAATACGGCAAACGCCTTGGTTACCCGCGGTCATCACACGATTAATCGCACCCACGGAACCGCCACGCAGGGGACCAAGTTCAGCCGCCGCGTCGAGGTGCGTGAGCAAGTCATCGAGGTCTGTGCGTAGCTCGCGCAGGATGTGCGCGACCGGACCCGCATTGCCTGCCAGAATCGCCGTCCACAGGCGCGGGTCGGACGCCGCAATACGGGCGGTATCGCGCAGCCCCTGCCCCGCCAGACCCAGCGCCTGGGCGGGGGCATCAACAAGGCGCGCGGCGAGCATCGACGACACCAGCTGCGGAACGTGGGATACGAGAGCGACGGCATGGTCATGCGTGCCCGCATCCATCTCGAGAGGCACAGCACCGACGTCCGTTGCCAGCGCACGCGCAACCAGCACCGCGCGCGGCCACGTCGACTCGTGCGCAACGATCACCCATGGGCGTCCGTAGAACAGGTCGGCATCGGCAGCGCCGGCCCCGCTCCGTTCGCGACCGGCCATCGGGTGCGAACCAACGTAGCGTGAGGCCGCTTCCACACAATCCTCGCGTTCCAATCCGCGCAGGACATCCGCGACAACCGCGTCCTTCACCGAGGCGACATCGGTGACGATCGCATCTGGAAAACGCAGCAGCGAGTCGACGATCACACGGTCAGCGACATCCGGGGGCGTCGCGACGACGACAATGGAAGGCGCCTTGTAGGACGGCGTATCCGAGCCACAGTCGCTCGGGCGTACCCCGGCCTCGGCAAGGACGTCACCGAACGCCTGCCCGGCGCCCACGTCGGAGGCCAGACGCAGCGAGGTGGGCGACGCATCCTCGAGATAGACGCGCACTCCCCCGGCCCGCAGCGCCAGACCCAGCGACGCCCCCAGCAGACCCGATCCGATGATGAGGACAGGCCCTGCCGTTTGCACGACGCGCGCGCCGACGCCGTCAGAGGTGTTCACAGTCCAACGGCCCCGTACAGTGCGCTCAGTGCGTTGCCCTTCACGCGGCGGGTCGTGCCCTGCTTGAGGTGGTCGAGGGTGATCGGACCGAAGCCCGTGCGAACGAGCTCGCGCACCGGGTAGCCGACAGCCTCCATCATGCGGCGCACGAGACGGTTACGGCCCTCGTGCACGACGATCTCGACGGTCGTGATATCGCCGTAGGTGTCGACGATGCGGAAGGAATCAACCTTGATCGGGCCGTCCTCCAGCTCAATGCCATTCATGAGAGTGCGCTTAACGCCCGGCTTCACCTCTCCGTGCAGACGCGCCACGTAGGTCTTGCGGATCTCGTACTTGGGGTGCGTCAGACGGTTCGCCAGCTCGCCGTCATTCGTCAGCAGCAGCAGGCCAGACGTATCGATGTCGAGGCGACCCACGTGGTACAAACGCTCGGGGTAGTCGGCGATCAGGTCCGCGATGGTCGGGCGCCCCTCCGGGTCGCTCATCGTGGACACAGTGCCGATCGGCTTATTGAGCGCGAGGACGATGTGCTTCGTCTCGTCCAGGATCAGGCGTTCACCGTCCACATGAATGACCTGCTTGGCCGGGTCGACGCGCACACCCTGGTTGCGCACCACGGTGCCGTCAACGCTGACGCGGCCGTCGGCGATCATCTGCTCGGACGCGCGCCTGGATGCGACGCCAGCCTGGGCGAGCACCTTCTGCAGGCGCACTCCACCCTCGGTGTAGGGGTTAGCCCTCATAGTTCTTCCTCCAATTCATCCAGCGCGTCGGCGTCTGGCAGGTAGGGTGCCAACGGTACCAGCTCCGACAGGCTCGTTAATCCCATTTTCTCAAGAAATTCCCCGGTCGTCCCGTACAGGCGCGCACCGGAGGGTGTCAGTCCCGTCTCTTCCACGAGGCCTCGGGCGAGCAGCGTGCGTACCACGCCGTCCACGTTCACCCCTCGAATACGGCAGATTCGCGCCCTCGAAATGGGCTGACGATATGCAATGACCGCGAGCGTTTCGAGCGCCGCCTGAGACAAACGCGCGTGCGACGAGCCGACGACAAAGCGCCCGACGACATCGGCGTAAGCCCGCGCGGAGTAGATGCGCCATCCACCCGCCACCTCGCGCAGCTCGAAACCGCGCGGACGATCCTGCCCCTCGCCCAGGTACTCGGCGGCGAGAGCCCGCAGCTGCGCCTCTATCTCCTCGACGCTCGCTCCGAGCACGTCGGCGAGATCGGACGCGGCAACCGGCTCCGAAGCCACCATCAGGACCGCCTCGATCGTACCGCGCAGAGTGTTCTCACTCATCGGCCTCTCCTCCTTCTGTCGCAATCGCTACCTCGTGCGGGAACGAGGCCGTGGCTGAGTCCACGTCGCCGGCACCCGTATAGTCGTCCACGTCGATGTCGATGCTTCCCTCGCTGCCGGTCCACTGAATCGTCAGCGTGCCGAGCGCCCCGTCTTGATCGAACTCAACGGCTCCGCGCCTGTAGAGTTCCAAGAGCGCGAGGAAGCGAGAGACGACGACAGCACGCGTGGGCGCATCCTCGACCAGGTCATGGAACGTCATGCGCCCCGCCTCGGCGAGCATCGACGAGACGAGCAGGGCTTGCTCGCGCACTGGCACGACCGGATCGTGCAGGTGGGCAACCTGAACCGTCGGGCTCGTCGACGACAGGGCATCCGCGGCCATGCGCGCTAGATCCTCAGGGGTCGTGCGCCACCGAAGCTCGGGCAGAAGGGTCGCAAAATGAGGCTCGAGGGGCACGTCCCTGGCAACGTACGAGCCGTACTCCCCCATCCGCTCGTCGATATGTTTCGCCGCTTCCTTGAAAGCCCGGTACTGCAGGAGCCGCGAGAACAGGAGATCGCGGGCCTCCAGATCGGCCTCAGACGCGTTGTCTTCCTCGTCGACGGTAGGCAGCAAATGCGCGGCCTTCATGTCCAGGAGGGTTGCGGCGACGACCAGGAATTCCGTCGTGCGCGACAGGTCCGGGGACGCCTTCATGAACGCGATGAACTCGTCGGTCACCTGCGCGAGTGCGACCTCGGTGATGTCGAGTTTCTTGCGCGCGATCAGCGAGAGCAGAAGATCGAAAGGACCTTCGAAAACCGGGAGCGAGACCGCGAAGAGGTCGAACTCCCCCTGAACCTCGAGGCTGTCAGGCCGCGTCGCCACGGGCGATGACTTCCCGCGCGAGTCGACGGTACGCGTGAGCGCCCGCGTGGTTGGAAGCGTAGGAAATGATCGGCTCGGTGGCCACGGAAGCGTCCGGGAACTTAATCGTGCGTCCGATACGGGTATCGAACACGAGGTCGCCGAAAGCTTCATGCAGGCGCTGGAGGACCTCGCGCGAGTGCAGCGTACGCGAGTCGACCATCGTGGCGACGATGCCGTCGATCTTCAGACGCGGGTTGATGCGATCGCGCACCGTCTCGATGGTTTCGACCAGCAGGGCCACGCCGCGCAGCGCGAAAAACTCCGCCTCCACGGGGACGATGACGCCGTGAGCGGCGGTCAGAGCGTTGACAGCGAGCAGGCCAAGGGAGGGCTGGCAGTCGATGAGGACCACGTCGTAGTCGGCTTCGACGTGTCGCAGGACGCGGGCCAGGGCGCTCTCGCGAGCGACCTCGTTGACCAGCTGTACCTCGGCCGCGGACAGATCAATGTTCGCGGGGATGATGTCGAGATTCTCCGTCGACGTGTGGCAGATCGTGGCCTTGACGTCCGCCTTCGGGTTCATGAGCAGCGTGTAGATCGTCTGCTCCATGTCGAGTGCATTGATCCCCAGGCCCACGGATGCAGCACCCTGGGGGTCGAAGTCCACGATCAAGACACGGCGACCATACTCAGCCAGCGCGGCACCCAGGTTAATGGTGGTGGTCGTCTTACCGACGCCGCCCTTCTGGTTGCACATCGCGATCACACGGGCGGGACCATGCCCCGTCAGCGGCGCGGGCACGGGAAAATCGACCGGCTCTTCGTGCAGGTCGGGCGTCAGCGTAGGGTGCGAGTTCATGGTCACGTCCCCATCTTAATTCATCACCGCGCGGATGCGTCGGTGCCACGCGCCCGAGGGTGCGAGAGCGTGAATACTTCCCGCAGTGCCTGGGCTGTCACCTGGGTGTAGATCTGCGTCGTCGCCACCGATGCGTGCCCAAGAAGCTCCTGCACCTCACGGACGGACGCGCCTCCTTCCAGCAGGTGCGTCGCAAAGGAGTGTCGCAGCGTATGTGGGGACACCCGCTCCCCCAGCTGCGCCGCCTGCGCCGCCCGCCGGATCGCAGTCCATGCGCTCTGCCGAGACAGCGCGCCTCCCCGAGAGTTCAGGAAAAACGCGGTCGATCCCCGGCCTCGCGCGGCGAGCGCTGGGCGGGCACGCACCCGATATGCGTCAAGGGCATCCACGGCGAACGACCCCACGGGAACAATCCGTTCTTTGCGTCCTTTGCCGAACAGGCGCACGACAGGAACGTCTCCGTCCAGATCGAGGTCGTCGGCACTGAGCGAGACGGCCTCGGAGACCCGGGCCCCCGTCGCGTACAGCAGCTCGAGGAGGGCGGCGTCGCGCAGGCCGATAGGAGAATCGTCGGCGTGGGCGGCGTCCAGCAGCCGTGCCACTTCGTCGACGGACAGGGCTTTGGGCAGGTGGCGCCCCTGCCGCGGGGCATGCAACTGTGCAGCCGCGTCGGTTCCGACAGCCCCCTCGGTCATCGCGTACTTGTGGAGTCCGCGAATAGCCGCCGACGCGCGCGCCACCGACGAGGCAGCGGCCGGAGTTCCCGTGACCCGACCAGATGCCAGGCGCATCGTGTAATCCTCAATGTCCGAAGCACTGACGTCTTCGACGTTGGCCTTCCCACGGCTCTTCATGTCAAACGCGTAGCGGGCGACGTCGCGACGATAGTTCGAAACTGTATGCGCAGACGCCCCTTTCTCAACGCGCAGATAGTCCACCCAGTCGCGGACGAGAGCTTCGAGGGATGTCATGGTGACAGGGTAAGCGACTGTGCAACAAATGTGCGTGAGCGCTATCGGCATGCGCACATTTTCGCTAGACTGTGACGCGGTAAACCATTTCCGCCCCAACGCTGGGGCCCAACAACTGGAGACCAACGTGTCACTTCACTGGGATCACATCGATGACGAAGCGGTCAAGACCGCTAAGCTCCTCGCCGCCGACGCCGTCGAGCAGGCCGGCTCGGGCCACCCCGGTACCGCCATCTCGCTTGCCCCCGCCGCCTACCTCCTCTACAACAAGGTCATGAACGTCGACCCGGCGGATCCGCGCTGGATCGGACGCGACCGCTTCATCCTCTCGGCCGGCCACTCGTCGCTGACCCAGTACGTCCAGCTCTACCTCTCCGGCTTCGGTCTGGAGCTCGACGACATCAAGACGCTGCGCACCGCGGGCTCCCTGACCCCGGGCCACCCCGAGTACGGCCACACCAAGGGCGTTGAGATCACCACCGGCCCGCTGGGCACCGGCATCGCTTCCGCCGTTGGCTTCGCCATGAACGCCCGCCGCGTCCACGGCCTGCTCGATCCCGAGACCCCCCTCGGTGAGTCCGTCTTCGACCACAACGTCTACGTCATCGCTGGCGACGGCTGCTTCGAGGAAGGCGTCTCCGCCGAGGCATCTTCCCTCGCCGGCACCCAGGAACTCGGCAACATCACCGTCATCTGGGACGACAACCACATCTCCATCGAGGACGACACCTCGATCGCCTTCAACGAGGACGTCCTGGCCCGCTACGAGGCCTACGGCTGGCACGTCCAGCGCGTCGACTGGCTCGGCGAGGATGGCTCCTACGAGGAGAACACCGCCGCCCTCAACGACGCCCTCGACGCCGCCAAGGCCGAGACCAAGAAGCCTTCGCTCATCGCGCTGCGCACCATCATCGGATGGCCGACCCCCGGCAAGCAGAACACCGGCGGCATCCACGGCTCCAAGCTGGGCTCCGAGGCCCTCAAGGGCCTGAAGGAAGCCCTGGGCGCCGATCCCGAGAAGATGTTCGACGCTGACAGCGCAATCGTGGACGAGGTCCGCACCCGCGCCGCCGCGCGCGCCGCCGAGTACCGCAAGGACTGGGACGCCCGCTTCGAGGCGTGGAAGGCCGCTCACCCCGAGCAGGCAGCCCTGCTCGATCGCCTCCTCGAAGGCCGCCTCCCCGAGGGCTGGGAAGCCTCGCTGCCCACCTTCGAAGAGGGCAAGGCCATCGCGACCCGCGCCGCCTCCGGCCAGGTGCTCAACGCGATCGCCCCCGTGCTGCCCGAGCTGTGGGGCGGCTCCGCCGACCTCGCCGGCTCCAACAACACCTTCCTGAAGGGCGAGCCCTCCTTCCTGCCCGCGCACCGCTCCTCCTCGTCTTTCAGCGGCGACGAGTTCGGCCGTAACCTCCACTTCGGCGTGCGCGAGTTCGCGATGGGCGCTGCCCTTAACGGCATCGCCGCCGACGGCTTGACCCGCGCCTACGGCGGCACGTTCTTCGTGTTCTCCGACTTCATGCGCGGCGCCGTGCGCCTCGCCGCCCTGATGGACCTGCCCGTCACCTACGTGTGGACCCACGACTCCATCGGCGTCGGCGAAGATGGCCCGACCCACCAGCCGATCGAGCACCTGGCCTCCTACCGCGCGATCCCGAACTTCGCGGTCGTGCGTCCCGCCGACGCCGCCGAGACGGCCGCGTCCTGGAAGGCCATCCTCGAGCAGTCCCACCCGGCCGCCATCATCCTGTCGCGCCAGAACCTGCCGAACCCGGCACGTGGCGAAGGCACCGGCCTGGCCACCACCGAGGACCTCGCTCGCGGCGCCTACGTCCTGGCCGACACCGAGGGCACGCCCGACGTGATCCTGCTGGCCTCCGGCTCCGAGGTCTCCGTCGCCCTTGAGGCACGCGAAGCCCTGGCCGCCGAGGGCGTCGCTGCCCGCGTCGTGTCCGTGCCCTGCCTCGACTGGTTCGAGGCCCAGGATCGCGAGTACCGCGACTCGGTCCTGCCCCCGTCGGTGCGTGCCCGCGTCTCCGTCGAGGCCGGCATCGCCCTGCCGTGGTACCGCTGGATCGGCGACGCCGGCCGCGCGGTCTCCATCGAGCACTTCGGTGCCTCCGCGCCGGGCGAGCTCCTCTTCAAGGAGTACGGCATCGACGCCGAGCACGTGGCCGCCGCCGCGAAGGAATCCATCGAGGCCGCACGTTCGTGACTTTATAGTCAACTGAACTGACAGAGGGCTGCTGGCGCGCGAGGGCGTGCCAGCAGCCCTATTCTCTTACACATGTGTGGGTCCTCGGTCCCGTTCCACTCACCTGCGAGGAGAAGCGTTCGGGCCCCGGCCTCGTCCTGCCCCCTAGCGAACGGAGCGACCACTCGTGACCAACGAGATTCCCACCCTGCGTGATCCCCAGGATCGCAGGCTTCCGCGCATCTCCCCGCCCTGCGGCCTCGTCATCTTCGGCATCACGGGCGACCTTGCACGCAAGAAGCTCCTTCCCGCCATCTACGACCTCGCCAACCGCGGCCTCCTCCACCCGGCATTCTCCCTGACCGGCTTCGCTCGCCGCGACTGGAGCCCCCAGGACTTTGAGGAATACGTACGCGCATCCATCGAGGCACACACCCGCACCGGCTTCAACGAGGGGACGTGGAACCAGCTGCGCTCGGGCCTGCGCTTCGTCTCGGGCACCTTCGACGATCCCGACGCCTACCGCCAGCTCGCCGACACTGTCGCCGAGCTCGACCGCTCACGCGGTACCGGCGGCAACCACGCGTTCTACCTCTCGATTCCGCCCTCATACTTCCCGGTCGTGGCCAAGCACCTGTCCGACACGGGCCTCAACAAGCGCCAGGGCCGCGAATGGCGCCGCGTCATCATCGAGAAGCCCTTCGGCCACGACCTTCACTCCGCGCAAGAGCTCTCCGACGTCATCTCGCAGATCTTCGACGAGAAGGACGTCTTCCGCATCGACCACTACCTGGGCAAAGAAACCGTCCAGAACATCATGGCGATGCGCTTCGCGAATGCCATGTTTGAGCCTCTGTGGAAAGCAAACTACGTCGATTCCGTGCAGATCACGATGGCCGAGGACATCGGCATCGGCACGCGTGCGGGCTACTACGACGGCATCGGTGCGGCCCGCGACATCATTCAGAACCATCTGCTTCAGCTGATGGCGCTGACCGCCATGGAGGAACCTGTCCACTTCACGCCTGAGGAAATCCGGGCGGAGAAGGAGAAGGTGCTCTCCGCAGTGCGCCTGCCTGAGGACCTGGCCATCGATACGGCTCGCGGGCAGTACGCCGGTGGCTGGCAGGGCGGTGCCCATGTGCGCGGCTACCTCGAGGAGGATGGCATCCCGGCCGATTCGGCCACCGAGACCTTCGCGGCCATCAAGCTCTTCGTGGACACGCGCCGTTGGGCGGGCGTGCCCTTCTACCTGCGTGCCGGCAAGCGCCTCGGCAAGCGCGTCACCGAGATCGCCGTCATCTTCAAGCGCTCGGCCCACGTCCCGTTCGGCAACTCCGAACTCAGCGAGTCCGGCCAGAACGCGCTCGTCATCCGCGTCCAGCCGGACGAGGGCCTGACCCTCAAGCTTGGCGCGAAGGTGCCGGGCACGTCCATGCAAGTGCGTGACGTGACCATGGACTTCGCCTACGGCCACGCGTTCACTGAGGATTCGCCCGAGGCATACGAGCGGCTCATCCTGGACGCACTCGTCGGCTCCGCTCCCCTGTTCCCGCACCAGCGCGAGGTCGAGGCCTCGTGGAAGATCCTCGACCCGATCCTGTCCTTCTGGGAGTCCCAGGGTCAGCCCGAGCCCTACGCTCCTGGCACCTGGGGTCCCCAATCCGCGCACGACATGCTGGCCCGCGACGGCCGCTTCTGGAGGCTCCCGTGATCATCACCCTGAAGAACACCACGTCGGCCGAGGTTGCCTCCCGCATCGTCGAGCTGCGCGACGAGCGCGGTGCCGCCGCTCTGAGCCGTGTCCTCACGCTCCTCATCTGCGTGCCTGACCTCATCGACGTGGACAACGCCATCGAGGTCTCCGACGCGGTCTCTCGCGAGCATCCTTGCCGCGTCATCGTCATCGTCGAGCCCGAGTCCACCGAGGGCACGGCGCGCCTAAACGCCCAGATTCGCGTGGGCGACGCCGCGGGTTTGTCCGACATCATCATCCTCGAGCCTCGCGGTGAGGCCGCGTCGAACATCGACTCGCTCGTCATGCCGCTGCTCCAGTCGGATACGCCGGTCGTCACGTACTGGCCGGTCGTTCCCCCGCAGAACCCGGGCGCGCACCCGCTTGGGCGCCTCGCAGTCAAGCGCATCACCGACTCGCGTGCAACCGAGTGTCCCATGGACACGCTGTCTGCCCTATCGGCCGTCTACACCCCCGGCGACACGGATCTCGCGTGGGCCGGCGTCACGCTATGGCGGGCGCTGCTCGCCGCCGTGGCCGAGGACTTCGACCGCCTGCCGACGTCGATCCGCGTCTCGGGTAACGCGACGCACCCCTCGCCTTTCCTCGTGGCCGCGTGGCTGCATCACCAGCTGGGCGTGCCCGTCGAGCGAGTCGTCGACCCCGAGGCACTGACGATCACGGACATCACGTTCTTCTTCGACGACGACACGACCGTGTCGCTGTCGCGTAGCGCCTCCTCGTCGGTCGCACGCCTGTCGCGCCCCGGCCTCGAAGATCGCTCCGTGAACCTCGCACGCCGCTCCGTGCAGGACTCCCTCATGGAAGATCTACGTCGACTGGATCCCGACGTTTACTACGGCGAGCTCCTCACGGAGGAACTCCCGCGGCTGGCTGCATGCTCTGAGGGTGAGTAACGATGGTGGCTGTCCACACGCTTGAGGTCCTGCCGAGCGTCGAGGAACTCAATGAGGCCGTGGGCCGCGCGTTCCTCACTCGTCTGGCCACCCTCATCGACGTGACCGAAGCCGGTTCTCGCGTCGACCTGGCCATCTCCGGTGGTGCAATCACGACGAGCCTGTTGCCCTCGTTGCTTCCGTTCGTCGGTGAGGTCAACTGGTCACGCGTGCGCGTGTGGTTGGTTGACGAGCGTTACGTGGCGTCCGGCGACGAGGACCGCAACGACGATCAGGCGTGGGATGGCTTCTTCCATGCTGCATCCGACGTTGAGTTCGTCCGCATGCCGACCTCGGATGCATCTGCTCCTGGCGCGGGTTCTCTCGACGAGGCGACGGCAGCTTTTGCTGCCACGTGGCGCAAGCTCATGGGTGAGCGCTCCTTCGACATCGCACTGATCGGCATGGGGCCCGACGGGCACATCTGCTCGCTATTCCCAGGACGCGTCGACATGGACGAGGCCTCCCCCATTCTGGCGATCCGCAATTCTCCGAAGCCTCCGCCGGAGCGCATCACGGTGTCGATGCCCGTCATGCGTGCGTGCGGCGAGGTGTGGCTGACGACTGCGGGTGCAGCGAAGGCAGATGCCCTCGGCCGAGCCTTCGCGGGAGCGTCGCCGCTTGACATTCCCGTCGCGGGTGTCCTCTCCCCCTCGACGCGCGTCTACCTCGACGAGGCGGCTGCCATGCAAATCAACCTCGCGTAATATGCCACCATCGTCCTGTGGGGCCGTCTTCGTCATGAAGGCGGCCCCACACTCTACGCACACAAAAATGGCTCCCCGCTCGCAAGCGGAGAGCCATCACGAAAGCAAGCTAGCCGTCAGCCGCCGAACTTCGCGAGAAGTGCGTAGCCGATGATGCACACCAGCCAGATGAGTAGCGTGCCCAGAGTGATGCGGTTCAGGTTACGCTCAGCAACGCCGGAGGAGCCGGCCGACGAGGAGATGCCGCCACCGAACATGTCCGACAGACCGCCACCCTGCCCCTTGTGCATAAGGACGGTCAGGGTCAGCAGGATGCTGGTCAGGAAGATCAGCACGATCAGAACGTTGTTCAGAATGGTCACGGTCAATCCAGTTTCTATCGCAGTTCGCCCCGGATCGGGGCACATATAGCTTTAGTCTAACTGAGAATGCCGGTGGGGCCAACCGGCACACCGGTTGGCCCCACCTCGCGTCCGCTCCGCCCCGGCCCCAGTGGCTGGGCGAGGTGAGCGCGTGACGGCTTCTCAGGCGTAGAAGTTCGCCATGGCGGCGAAGGAGTCAGCCTTGAGGGACGCGCCGCCGACGAGACCGCCGTCGACGTCGGGCTGAGCCATGAGCTCCTTGATGTTGCCGGGCTTGGCGGAGCCGCCGTAGAGGATGCGGGTGGACTCGGCGGTCTCGGCGCCGAAGTCCTCGGCCAGGGCAGCGCGGATGGCACCGCACACTTCCTGTGCGTCCTCGGCGGAGGCGGTCTCGCCGGTGCCAATGGCCCAGATGGGCTCGTAGGCGATGACGATCTTGGCGACCTCTTCGGCCTTCCAGCCGGCGAGGGCTGCGCGGATCTGACCGAGCACGAACTCGACGTAGGTGCCGGCCTTGCGAACCTCGAGGGCCTCGCCGCAGCACAGGATCGGGGTCATGCCAGCGTCGAAGACCTTGCGGGCCTTGGCGCCGACGAGCTCGTCGGACTCGCCGTGGTACTCGCGACGCTCGGAGTGGCCCATGACCACGTAGGAGACGCCGAGCTTGGTCAGCATTTCGGTGGAGATTTCGCCGGTGTATGCGCCGTTGTCGTGGATCGACACGTCCTGAGCACCGTACTTGATCTGCAGATCATCGGCATCAACGATGGTCTGGACCGTGCGGATGTCGGTGAACGGCGGGATAACGAGAACCTCGCACTTGGAGTAGTCGTGGCCCGCGTCGGACAGGGCCATCGCCAGGCCCTGGACGAGGTGGTTGGCCTCGAGGTGATCGAGGTTCATCTTCCAGTTGCCGGCCATCAGGGGGGTGCGTGCCATGAGTCAGTCCTCCAGAACTGCGATACCGGGCAGAACCTTGCCCTCGAGGAGCTCGAGGGAGGCGCCGCCGCCAGTGGAAATGTGGGAGAAGGTGTTCTCGTCGAAGCCGAGCAGGCGCACGGCTGCGGCGGAGTCGCCGCCGCCGATGACGGAGAACATGGAGCCCTTGGAGAGGGCCTCGGCGACAGCGCGGGTGCCGCCGGAGAAGGCGTCGAATTCAAAGACACCCATGGGGCCGTTCCACGCCACGGTCTTCGCGGTAGCCAGCTTGTCGGCAAAGAGCTTCGCGGACTCGGGGCCGATGTCCAGGCCCATCTGGTCGTCGGGGATCGCGTCGACCTTCACGACGGTCGCGGGCGCGTCAGCCGCGAACTCGGGGGCGACGATGACATCGACGGGCAGCACCAGGTCGACGCCACGCTCGGCGGCCTCGGCGATGTAGCCCTTGACGGTGTCGATCTGGTCTTCCTCGAGCAGGGACTTGCCCACCGAGTAGCCCTGTGCGGCCAGGAAGGTGAAGACCATGCCGCCGCCGATGAAGAGCATGTCGGCCTTCTTCAGCAGGTTGGCGATGACGCCGAGCTTGTCGGAGACCTTCGAGCCGCCGAGGACGACGCCGTAGGGGCGCTCGGGGTCGCCGGTCACCTTGGACAGGGACTCGATCTCCTTGAGGACGAGCAGGCCGGCGGCCGAGGGCAGCAGCTTGGCGATGTCGTAGACGGACGCCTGCTTGCGATGGACGACGCCGAAGCCGTCGGAGACGAAGGCGTCGCCGAGCTTTGCGTACTCGCGGGCGAGCTCTTCGCGCTCCTCGTCAACCTTGGAGGTCTCACGGGCGTCGTAGCGGACGTTCTCGAGCAGGGCAATCTCGCCCTCACCCAGGGCGGCGACGGTCTCGGTGGCCGACGGGCCAACGACGTCGGAGGCCAGCGTGACCTTCACGCCGGACAGCTCGGCGAGGCGCTTGGCGACGGGGGCCAGCGAGAAGGCGGGATCGACCTGACCCTTGGGGCGGCCGAGGTGGGCCATGATGACGACCTTGGCACCGGCGTCGGTGAGGGTCTTGAGGGTCGGCAGCGCCGCACGGATGCGGCCGTCGTCGGTGATGACGCCGTCCTTGAGCGGAACGTTGAAGTCGGAGCGGACGAGGACGCGCTTGCCGCGCAGGTCGCCCAGGGTGGAGATGGTCCTCACGAGGAGTCCTTTCGGTCTGAAGGCGGTGGCGATGTACGAGATGCCCGTGCACGAGCGTGCACGGGCATCTCGCTGATCAGCTCATGGCTGGTGTATCAGCTGTGTGCTCAGGCGAGCTTGGAGCCGATGAGGGCGGTGAGGCGAACGAGAGCGTTCGAGTAGCCCCACTCGTTGTCGTACCAGGACAGGACCTTGACGAGGTTGCCGATGACCTTGGTCTCGGTGGCGTCGAAGATCGAGGTGTGCGGGTCGCCCACGATGTCGGTGGAGACGATCGGATCCTCGGTGTACTTCAGAACGCCCTTGAGCTCACCCTCGGCGGCGGCCTTCACGGCAGCCTTGACGGCCTCGACGGAAACCTCGTTCTTCGCGATGAAGGTGAGGTCGGTCAGGGAGCCGGTCGGGGTGGGGACGCGGACGGCGAGGCCATCGAACTTGCCCTCGAGCGCGGGCAGAACCAGGGCAACGGCCTGGGCAGCACCGGTCTTGGTGGGGATCATGTTCAGGGCCGCGGCGCGGGCGCGACGCAGATCCGAGTGGGGGGCGTCGAGGACGCGCTGGTCACCCGTGTAGGAGTGGATGGTGGTCATGATGCCGCGCTCGATGCCGAAGTTCTCCTCGAGAACCTTGGCGAGGGGGGCGAGGCAGTTGGTCGTGCAGGAGGCGTTCGACACGATGTTCATCGTGGCGTTGTCGTAGTCAGCCTCGTTCACGCCCATGACGAAGGTGCCGTCGACGTTCTTCGCGGGAGCGGAGATGACGACCTTCTTGGCGCCACCATCGAGGTGAGCCTTGGCCTTCTCGCCATCGGTGAAGAAGCCGGTGGACTCAACGACAACCTCAACGCCGAGCTCGCCCCAGGGCAGGTCGGCGGGGTTACGCTGCGCCAGCACCTTGATGTGCTTGCCATCGACGATGATGCCCTCGTCGTCGTAGGAAACCTCGCCCTGGAAGCGACCCGTGATCGAGTCGTACTTCAGCAGGTGAGCGAGGGTCTTGTTGTCGGTGAGGTCGTTAACGGCGACGATCTCGATATCCGCGCCCTGCTCGAGAGCGGCGCGGAAGAAGTTACGGCCAATGCGGCCGAAGCCGTTGATGCCAACGCGGGTGGTCACTATGTTCCTCCTGCTCGTGCCCACACGGGACACGGTCTTCGATGCAACCGGGCGTGCGGGTTGCCTGCCCGGCCCGCAGATGTCTGCGGTTCCAGCAGTTCCTAATCTACACCCAAAAGCGGACTCAGTCACAATCCAATTAGAAAATCTGCACGTGGGGTAATTCTCGTTTGGATTGAGACGAAGCGGCAGGAATCAGGGACCTCAGTCCTCCTCGAGCATGTCGAGAGTGAGCGCAGATTCCGTGTCCGGGATGCCGCGTTCGTGCGCGACCTTATCGGCGAGAGCAAGGAGGCGACGGATACGACCCGCGACGGCATCCTTAGTGAGAGGCGGATTCGTGTGCTTGCCGAGCTCTTCAAGGGAGGCCTGCTTGTACTGCAGACGCAGCGTGCCGGCCTCGAGCAGGTGCGCGGGCACGTCGTCTCCGAGAATCTCGAAGGCACGTTCGACGCGAGCACCCGCGGCGACGGCCGCGCGGGCGGAGCGACGCAGGTTCGCGTCGTCAAAGTTAGCCAGTCGGTTGGCGCTTCCCCTGGCCTCACGGCGCTCACGCCGCTCCTGCCATGCCTCGAAGGTCTGGGGGGCGCCCATGGCGGAGATCAGCGTGCCGATCGCGTCCGAATCGCGGACGGAGACGCGATCGGTGCCGCGAACCTCCTTGGAACGCGCAGAGGCGCCGAGCTTACGCGCACACCCGACCATCGCGAGAGCAACCTCGGGACCGGGGCACGTGATCTCCAGCGAGGAAGAGCGACCGGGTTCCATGAGGGAGCCGCGCGCGAGGAAGGCGCCGCGCCAGATTGCCGCAGCCTCGGCGGTTCCAGAGGCGACGAGCACGGGCGGCAAGCCACGAACGGGACGACGCAGGGAGTCGACGAGGCCCGTGAGGCGCGCGAGCTCGTCGGCCTTGTGGACGACACGCACGACATAGCGCTTGCCACGTCGCAGGGAAGAACCGGACACCACGACGACAGAGGACTCAGCGTTATACAGCGCCTGCAGGTAGGTGCGCAGGCGACGCGCGGCCACGGGCGAGTCAAGCTCGGCCTCGACGAGGATGCGCCCGCCCACAAGGTGCAGGCCTCCCGCGAAACGCAGCGTCGCGCTCACTTCGGCGGCGACCTCAGACGGCGTCGTGACGACGGCGCGCGCCAGCTCGTCCTTCATGTCAGATGTCAGGGACACGGCTTCTCCAGATATGTCATGTCGTTTGTCAGCAGGCAACAGGTTCTAAGGTAACCACGTTTCGGGCTGTCCGACCTCACCAAGGAAGCCGTCAAATGCGTCACGCAGCGCCGCAGCCAGGCGTAGCGGGTCGTGATGCGGGGCTCCATCACCCGTGCGAACCTGCCGCAGGAGCACACGCGCGCCAAGCTCCTCGGCTGCCACGATCAGGTCGTCAATATCGTCACAGGCGGTCGGATCCGCGACGACGACATCCAACTTGAGCATGGGTGCGTACTCGCGCAGAACGCGCACGTGGTCAGCGGTCGACATCAGATCGGTTTCGCCGCGCTGACGCGCCAGGTTGAGAACCAGCGCGCGGTGGGCGTCGGTCGTCGCGAGAGCGCGATTAATGTCCGGCACCAGCAGGTGCGGGATCACGGAGGTGTACCACGAGCCGGGCCCCAGGACGACCCAGTCGGCCTCGGAAATCGCCTCTGTGACCGCGGAGGGCACCTCGGGCGCCTCGGGCGTGATGCGCACGTGCTCGACGGTGCCGGGCGCGACGGCGACCTTGGATTGACCGGACACGACGTAGCGGCGACCGCCGTCGTTCATGTCCGCCTCGATGTCGATCGGCGTCGTCGACATGGGCAGGACGCGGCCCTGCGCGCCGAGGAGACGACCAACCCAGTCGAGGCCTTCGACGGGATCGTCGAGGAGCTGCCACAGGCCGGAAATCAGCAGGTTGCCGAGTGCGTGCCCATTGAGGGGGCCGCTCGTATCCAGGCGCAGCTGCATGACGTCACGCCAGGTCAGGCCCCACTCGGATTCCTCGCAGAGAGAGGCCAGCGCCATACGCAGGTCACCGGGAGGCAGGATCGGCATCTCCTGGCGCAGTCGGCCGGAGCTGCCGCCGTCGTCGGCGACGGTCACGACGGCCGTCAGTGCGCGCGTGATGTGGCGCAGCGCCCGGAGGGTCGCGGACAGGCCGTGTCCGCCGCCAAGGGCGACAATGTTCTGGCCGGATTCTCCACGTTGAACCCAGCCGGCTGCATCAAGATAGGGCATCAGTCTCTCCCAATGTCACGGTGCATCACGCGAACCGTGTATCCGTGTGAGCGCAGGCGTTGCGCGATCGCCTCAGAGGACGCGACAGAGCGGTGCTTTCCACCCGTGCATCCGACGGCAATCGTGACGAATGGCTTCAATTCTGCCAGATAGCCACTCAGCATGGGGGCGAGAAGGTCGGCATATCCGAGGGCAAAATCGCGTGCGCCCGGCTGGGAGAGCACGTAGTCGGCGACCGCCTGGTCCTTACCGGTGAGGTGGCGCAGTTCGTCCACCCAGTACGGGTTCTTCAAAAAGCGCACGTCAACGACGTGATCGGCGTCGAGGGGCAGACCGTGCTTGAAGCCGAAGGATTCGACGGTCACCTGCAGGGGGCGCTCCTCCCCCGCCACGATGTCACGAATGCGCCTCGTCAGATCGTGGACGCTCATCGTGGACGTGTCGATAACCTCGTCGGCGGCTCGACGCAGCGGCGCGAGCAGGCGCATCTCGGCCTTGATGCCGTCCATGAGGGTACCGGCGCCCTGGAGGGGATGCGGGCGGCGGTTGGATTCGTAGCGCCGCACCAACGTCTCGGGACTGGCCTCGAGGAAGATCACGCGGTAGGCGATGCCCGCGCCCTTAAGCTGCTCGAGGGTGGCGTCAAGCGTGCGGAAGAAGGTACGCGAGCGCACGTCCACGCCGACGGCCAGGCGGTGCACGCCCGCAGCTGGATCGTTCGACATCATGCCGACGAGGGCGGGCAGCATCGTCGGCGGCAGGTTGTCGACGACGTACCAGTCAAGGTCTTCGAGCGCGCGGGCGGCGCCGGTGCGACCCGCTCCCGAGTAGCCCGTGATGATAAGCACCTCGTTGGAAGCGCGCGGCTCGTACTTGACACGCATCATGTCACGCACGGCGATGCCCTCGGGGACCGTGGGAGGGTTCTCCTCGTTCATCGACGAGGACTGGGCCTCGTCTGCGTCGTGAGCGTCCGTGGGTGTGTGGTCGGGCATGGCGTCCTCCTGACGGGTCGGCTGGTCGGGTGATGGGAGCTGTTAGGCGGAAGGTGCGGAGGCGTCGTCGATCGTGATGCCGGCGGCGGCGCGCCTGGCGATGACCCGCGCTTCCTTCGGCGTGCTCGCGGTGGTGGCGACGACGCCGACGCGCCTGCCGGCGCGGCTCACCGGCTTGCCGAAGATACGCACGATGTCGGCGGATTCGAGGGCGTGAGCAACACCGTTGTACACGGGAGCATCGACAGCGCTCGTCGACTTGATGACAGCCGAGGCGCCCGGGGTGGCCTGTGTGGTGGAGACGGGCAGGCCGAGAATAGCGCGTGCGTGCAGCTCGAACTCGGACTGTGCTTGGGTCACCATCGTGACCATGCCCGTGTCGTGAGGGCGGGGCGAGAGCTCCGAGAACCAGACGTCGTCGCCGCGCACGAAGAACTCGACGCCGAAGATGCCGAGGCAGGGCCCGTTTCCGGCCTCGGCCAGCGCGTCGGTGACGGCTTTGGCCATGGTGCGCGCACCCTCGAGGGCGGCATCACTCATGGCCATCGGCTGCCAGGACTCGACGTAGTCGCCGCCCTCCTGGCGGTGTCCAATGGGAGCACAGAAGCTCGTCACGACCGTACCGGTAGCCCCGTCCCACGAGCGCACGGTCAGCAGCGTGATCTCGTAGTCGAAGTCGACGCCCTCTTCAACGATGACGACGCCGGTCGTGGCGCGCGCGTCCTCCTCGGCGTGGGCCCAGGCGGAGGCCGCCTGCTCGGGGCCCGTAACGCGGGACTGGCCGTGCCCGGAGGAGGACATCGTGGGCTTGACGAAGGCGGGGTAGCCGACCTCGTCCAGGGCTGCGGCCAGCTCGGCCTCGCTGCGCGCGAAACGGAAGGCGGACGTGCGTACGCCGGGAAGGGATGCGGCGAGGTTGCGGATCCGCTGACGGTCCATCGTCGCTTGGACGGCGAAGGCGTTGGGGACGACGCGCACGCCGCGCTCCTCATAGGCACTCAGCTCATCTGTCGCGATGGCCTCGACCTCGGGGACGATCAAGTCGACGTCGACGCTGTCGAGCACCTCACGCAGAGCGACGGGATCACTCATGTCAAAGACGCGGGATTCGTCCGCCACCTGCATAGCGGGAGCATTGGCGTAGGAATCGCAGGCGATCACCGTGCATCCGTAGCGTTGCAGGGCGATCACGACTTCCTTACCAAGTTCGCCCGATCCGAGCAGCAGGACGCGTGCCGGCAGTGGCACAGGAAGCGTCGTTGTCATGGTGTGTCCTCCCTCGACGATGTCGCTAGCCTATCGCGGATCGTGCGCGCAAGGCCGAGTCCCACGCCCTTGACCTCGGTGATCTGCTCGGGCGTGGCCTGGCGAATCCGCTTGACGGAGCCGAAATGCTTGAGCAGCGCGGCCTGGCGTGCGGGTCCAAGTCCTGGGATGGAATCAAGGACCGAGCGGCGCTGGGCCTTCGAGCGGCGCTTGCGGTGCTTCGTGATCGCGAAGCGGTGGGACTCGTCGCGCAGGTACTGCAGGAGGTAGAGAGCCTCCGACGTGCGCGGCAGGATG
The DNA here is from genome assembly GCA_963537175.1 of uncultured Actinomycetes bacterium. GTDB lineage: Bacteria > Actinomycetota > Actinomycetes > Actinomycetales > Actinomycetaceae > Pauljensenia. The sequence continues at coordinate 1,267 of CAUTDS010000005.1, read as the reverse complement.
AGCGGGAACTCATCGCCGGGGATCCACACCTCTTCAAGGCGCTTGGCCAGGCCCACGACGGGCACGTCCGCGCCCACCGCGTCCAGGGCGGCGCGAGCAGCGTTCACCTGGGGCAGGCCGCCGTCCACGACGACCAGGTCGGGCCGGTAGGAGAAACGCTTGGGGCGCCCCGTTGTCGCGTCGATCGGGCCGGAAGCGTAGGCGACACCATCCTCGTCCTCTCCGTCAACGCCGGCTTCCTCGGCGAGGAGCCGCGAGAAGCGCCGGGTCAGCACCTCGTTCATCGCGCTCGTGTCGTCGGGGGTGCCGTTTCCGTCCTCGCCGCGGATGTTGTAGGTGCGGTACGCGTCCTTGCGCGGCATACCGTCTTCGAAGACCACCATCGAGGCGACCTGGTTCTCCCCGCCCGTGTGCGAGACGTCGTAGCACTCGATGCGCAGGGGCGCGCCGGGCAGATCGAGGTTCTCGGCCAGCTGCTCGAGCGCCTTCGAACGCGCCGTAATATCGCCCGCGCGCTTCGTGCGGTGCAGGGCGAGGGCCTGGCGGGCGTTCTCCGTGACCGTCTCCATGATCTGGGCTTTCGGCCCGCGCTTGGGCACGTGCACCGACACGAACGCGCCGCGGAACTCGGCCAGCCAGCGCGCGATGGTCTCCTTCTCCTCGGGCTCGACGGAGACGAGCACCTCACGAGGGATCGCAGAGGTCGGCGTGTGGGCGACATCGTCCACGCTCACAGCCGCAACCTTGGCGGCCTTCCCAGCCCCGGCCTCGTCCGGCGACGCCGACGAATACACCTGTTCAAGGAGGCGAGCCATGAGCGCCGCGTCGTCCGCGCCATCCACCCGCTCAATCACCCAGCCGCGCGTGCCCCGGATGCGCCCGCCGCGCACATGGAAAACGTGCACCGCAGCGTCCAAGTCGTCGCTGACGAGCGAGAACACGTCAGCGTCCGAACCATCGTCGAGCACGACCGCGTTGCGCTCCAACACCGTGCGCAGCGCCTTGACGTCGTCGCGCAGTTTCGCCGCGCGCTCAAAGTTCAACTCCATGGAGGCCTGCCGCATCTGCTCCTCCAGGTCACGGATCACCGGACCCGTGCGCCCCTCCATGAACTCGCACAGGCCCTCGGCGAGCTCGCGATGCTCCTCCATGGAAATGCGACCCACGCACGGGGCCGCGCACTTGTCGATGTAGCCGAGCAGACACGGGCGCCCCTGCGCCTTCGCGCGCTGAAACACACCCGCCGAACACGAGCGCATCGGGAAGA
>CAUTDS010000004.1:0-74415 GCA_963537175.1 uncultured Actinomycetes bacterium | reverse complement strand
GCGTCGACGAGGTCGACACCCTCTTCAACAAGAAGTCCGGCATGAAGGGCATGACGGGCGAGTCCGACATGCGCTCCGTGTGGGAGGTCATCAACAACACCTCCGACCCCGAGGCCTCCAAGCGCGCCCGTACCGCCATGGACGTGTACATCAACCGCCTGCTCAAGTACGTGGGTTCCTACGCCGCTGAGCTCGGCGGCCTGGACGTCATCACCTTCACCGCCGGCATCGGCGAGAACGACGACGACGTGCGCCGCGAGCTGGCCGAGGCCCTCGCTCCCTTCGGCGTCAAGATCGACGTCGAGGCCAACAAGGGCCGCATCAAGGAACCGCGCATCGTGTCCGCTCCCGACTCGACCGTGACCCTCGTCGTCTACCCGACCAACGAGGAGCTGGCGATCGCCCGCCAGGCGCTGACCTTCGCCTGATTCTCAGGCTTGTTCGAGGCCGGGGTTCCCACGTGGGGCCCCGGCCTTTCGGTGTTCGAGGCAGACAGCATTGGGGGTGTAGCGTTGCATCACGGTGCTGGCTGGAGAGAATTGGCCGCGAAGGCGGTTATGGCCCAGGTGTGGGGTGTCGGACTCAGGTGCGGGGCATTGCTCCGTGCCCCTGCCTGTCAGATGCTGCTTGTGGATAGGAACGGCGCATCTGGATAGGAAACGACACATCGGGATAGGTTAATAACCTATCCCGATGCCCATAACCTATCCGGATGCACGCAACCTATCCGGATGCACGCAACCTATCCGGGTGTCGGGAGCGTCCCTCATGCCGGGAGAGGCTCCCAGCAACATGACTCATCCTGTGAACCAGGGGCGCGCGGGCTCCGGGCGTATCCTGGGAGGGTAGCGAGCGAGGAGACCGTCATGAACGACGACGTTTCGACCCTGGCGGAGTGGATCGCCGACTCACCGTCCACCGTATTTTTCGGCGGTGCGGGCGTGTCCACGGAGTCGGGGATCCCCGATTTTCGCGGGGCTAACGGCTTTTACTTTCAGGAGCGCGAGATTCCCCTGGAGACGGTGCTGAGCATCGACTTCTTTGAGCGGCATCCGCAGGCCTACTGGGAGTGGTTCCACGAGATCTACCGTCCCGTGGAACCCAACGGTGCACACAGGGCACTGGCCGCCCTGGAGGCCACGGGTCTCCTGGACGCAGTCGTCACGCAGAACATAGACGGCCTTCACCAGCGGGCCGGGTCGCGCGCCGTGTGGGAACTGCACGGCAACTGGGAGCGTCTCGTGTGCACGGACTGCGGGGCCGTTACCGCGTTGGCCGACGCCATCACGGTTGATGGGGATCCCGTGCCCGCGTGCCCCTCGTGCGCCTCGCAGATGCGCCCGGACATCGTCATGTACGGGGAGGGCCTCGACCAGGGCATCATCGAAGCTGCCGTCACCGCTATTTCTCGGGCGTCCGTCCTCATCGTGGCCGGCACGTCTCTCGTCGTCTACCCGGCGGCGGGCCTCATCGACTATTTTTCCGGGGACCACCTGGTACTCATGAATGCCACCCCGACCTCGGCGGATGCGCATGCCGATCTGATCATTCGCGAGCCGGTCGCCCGAACGTTCGACCAGGTCATGGAGGAGCTACGAGCGCGGGGGATCGTGTCTGCGTAGGTGTTGCGGCGCACAGGCGTTCGCTCACACGGATAGGTTGTGCGCATCCGGATAGGTTGTGCGCATGCGGATAGCTTATTTTCCTATCCACATCTTCGTAACCTATCCACATCTTCGTAACCTATCCGCATGTTCGTAACCTATCCGGATGTTCGTGACCTATCCAAGAACCGGAGGACTACTCCGTCACAGCCCACTGGCGCGAGCAACCGCTAGTATTCCTGCCTTTGCTTCTTCCATCCGCGTCCGGACCTCAGGGCTCAGCCTCTGGCTGATTGACATCGCAAGAGCGGGGCGTTCTCTGGCGAAGATGCCCGAGTTGTGAAGCTCGCGTACCCCGCCTCGTGAATGGGAGAAGTATAGTTTTGACTCGATCGTCAGCTTCGAACGCGTCAAGTCCTCGAAAGCTGTCGGGACCCAGCAAAATGGACTGTCTTCAATGAGCTGATATTCGAAGGCACGCCTCACGGCCGCCGCTACCCAGTCAGCAAATTGAACATTTGCACTCAGCTTAGAATCAACATGCATTGTTGATTCGATGAGCCGTCGCATCTCGCCGTGGTCTGGATCCGCTGTACGGTTAAAGACATGGGCATATGAGTTCTGTACTTGAACGACCCGTTCTTTTTCGTTTTCGGTGTCCATGATAACAATCAGGTTTTCCCCGTGACGCTCTGCATACGTGCAGAGCCTATTGAGAGCTTGGTGGAGACAGCCCCACTTAAACTCAAGGAGTCCCTGCTTCTGAAGCCGCGAGTCTTTCCCCCACCTCTCTGTGGCAGTGCCCAGCGGTTTCTCTTCACCATAGAAAAACAAACGTCCGCCACGGGCGCAGAGGAAACGTACGAGTTCCCGAAAACCTTCGATTGGACGCCGATAGCGGTCCCATGCCACCGGGGTGAAGATATCAGATCCTTTCCTCTCCCAGGTCCCAGCTGTCGCTTCAACCGGGATCAGGTGGGCAAAGAGTCTCCGTTTCTTCTCGGTGAAGTACTGCGACATCACTCGCACTTGATCACTCGGGATCACGAAACCCGCATATCCAAAAGCAGGTGATCCGTTGTAGTTCTTATGTGTTTTACTAACAAAAGCTCCCGCCTCGGCAACTTCATCGAGATAAGCAACCAGCATCTGGCCTCCTTTGGCTAGATAGACGGAAACCCACACCGCATGGGCGTGGGTTTTCGATGTGGCACTCTGAGCACTAGCCCCGTTACCGATTCCAATACTACGCGCACCGGCTACTGGTGTCCACCAGTTCCTCAGAGTCTGCTCATGTCAGGATCAGCCCTCCCCCAGCCCCGCGGGGTCAACGAGGGACAGGGCGCGCGGGGCGCGCGAAATCCGCACGCTTTGGCCCCAGGTGAGGGTCAGGCGGTCGGACTCCATGCCATCGCCGAACAACACGAGGGATTCGGAGGCAACGACGAGGCCGAGGTCTTCATCCTCATCCAGGATGCCCTCGGTGTATTCGACGCCGGTGAAGGGCGAGGGCCACGCCTCGCGCACGAACCACGCGAGGCGGCGCGAGGTTGGCGCGGGCAGGTCCCCCATGTGGCGGCCGCGCTTGAGGGATGCGCCCCACCCGGTCGCTCCGGTCCCGGTCGAGACAACGACGCCCGAGGAGGACTGCCGCTCGACGGCGGCCCCAAGGGCGAGCTCGTAGCGGGCGCTCTGGTGGCTCGGATGCCCGATGAACACCTCGTTGAGGGCGGTGAGCGTACGCGAGTCGTCGGCGGTTGCCCGCACCATCGTCAGCTGGTCCACCCGCAGGTCGGCGCCCGCGTCGATACGACCGAGGGCCGCGACCCCCTGGTCGGGAGTGCATCGGACGAGCACGCCGGCGTTCGACTGCGGCACCGAGTTGACGCCGACCACGGCCTGGTCGCCCGCGTACTTGGCGACGTTGGCGACCAAACCGTCGGGGCCCACGACGACGATGACATCCTCGGGGGCAAAGAGGAAACGTGACAGGGAGTCGCGCTCCACGTCGGCGCTCGCCCACCCCTCCGGTATCCCTGCCCGCACGCGAGCCAGGGCGGCCACGTGCGCCTCATGTGCGCGCTCGACGGAGGCGAGGGTGCGCCCGCGGCTGCGCAGGACGAATTCGACCTGGCCGCGCGTGGAGTAGCGGTCCATGAGCTCGTCGAACTCGGTGGGGCGTCGGACGATGACGGCGCGGCGGCGCATGTCTACTGACCCGCCTTCGCGGAGCCGGTGAAGGCCGCGACGAGGTCGCTGAGCACGTCGGCGGTGATGGTGACGTTCCCGAAGGACGGCATGTTCTTCGCCATTTCCTTGAGGGCGAGGGCACGGGCCACTTCGGGCCCGGCTGCCGCGAGGGCCTGGATGTAGGCGGCGTCATTTTCGACTCGGGCACGGCCAGCAGTGTTCCAGTCGACCTCGTAGGCCTTGGCTTTTTCGGTGATACGACGCGCTTCCGCTTCAACCTCAATCGCCTCGGCGGCGGCCTTCTCTTCGGCCTCACGCCTGGCGTTATGGCCTTCCTGATCGACCAGGTCAGCACGCTTGCGGGCCAGGTCGAGCTTGGACTGCATTTCGTTTTCGGAGATCTGGGACTCGCGTTCGACGGCGAGAGCCCGGCGCTCGTAGAGGGCGCGGTCGGCCTCGGCCTGGAGCTGTTCGAGGAGAGGTGCGCGCAGGGAGGATTCGACTCCCTCGTCCGGGCGCAGGCTGAGCAGGCGCGCATCGACGATGGCAACGCCGGTGGCGCGCAGCTGATCGTCAGCCTCGAAGGCCTGGACGAGCACACGACCAACCTTCTCCAGAGAGCCGCTAATTGCGTCGGTGAGCGTCATCTCTCCGATCGCCGAGGCCAGTGCGGAGAAGGCGATACGCGTGACGGTCTCGTCGATCTGCCACAGCCCCTGGGCGTCCGCTCCCGCTTCGCGCGGGTACAGGCCGAAGTCGTAGTGCACGGCGGCAGCCTCGGCGTCTTCAATGTGGTAGGTGATCGAAACCTGCGCGTTGATGTTCTGCTGGTCGGCGGTGGTCGTCTGGACGAGGAAGCTGTGGGCTCGGTTGGCGGTGGGGACCTCCGCGAGCGCGCAGCGTCCGGCTCGCAGCCAGAAGGACTGGCCGACGCCAGATCGGACGGTGCGTCCGGCGCGGATCTGGACGACGTGGTCGCCGGTGCCTCCCTGGTAGCGGATGAGGAAGGGGTGGTGGTGCAGGGTTCCCATGATGACTCCTTGGTTGGGTGGCGAACCACTTGTTTATGTCAGGATGACGATAACTCTATTTTGGATTTAATGTCAACTCGACACAAATAAGCTAGGCTGAGACTATGACGTCACTCCTCACCATTCCCGTCGCGGTCGACATCGTCGCCCTCACGGTCATCGAGCACACGCTCCACGCCCTCGTCGTGCGGCGCGGAATCGAGCCTTTCAAGGACCACCTGGCACTGCCCGGCGGCTTTCTGCGCGAGAGCGAGCAGACCGAGGAGGCGGCAGCGCGCGAACTCGAGGAGGAAACCGGCATCACTCCTCCAGGACACCTTGAACAGCTGCGCTCCTACGGACCAGAAGGACGCGACCCACGCGGTCCCGTTCTCTCCGTCGCCTACCTCCTCCTCGCCCCATCGTTCTCACCAACCCGCTCGGGCGGCGACGCCGCAGGAGCCCTCTGGCACCCCGTCGACGCCCTCCTTGCCCCCACCTCACCCCTCGCCTTCGATCACGCGGCAATCCTCGCAGACGGCGTGGAGCGCGCCCGCTCCAAGATCGAATACTCTCCCCTGGCCACATCCTTCTGTGGCCCCGAGTTCACGATCACACAGCTGCGCACCACCTACGAAGCCATCTGGGGATCGGCGCTCGACCCGCGCAACTTTCACCGCAAAGCAACAAAAACCGCATCATTTATTGAGCCGACGGGAGGCACGGTGCGCGAGGGCGCCGGGCGCCCGGCCGCCCTCTACCGCCTCGTCCCGGGCGTCGACGAAACAGCCTTTGTCCTCGACCCACCTCTGCGCCGCCCAGCCGTCCCAGCCCCGGCCTCGTCAATGAAGAGCGCGAGCGCGCCGAGTGCGCAAGAATAGCCCAGTACCGAAGGAGAACCATGAACTTCCATTCCCTCTACGACCAGGGTTTTGCACGCGTTGCCGCCGTGACCCTGCCCGTACACCCCGCTCGCCCGTTCGAGAACGCGCGCGAGATCATCGACGCAGCCCGCGAGCTTGATACGCGCGGCGTCGCGATGGGCGTTTTCCCCGAGCTGTGCGTCTCCGGCTACGCCATCGATGACCTTTTCCTGCAGGACGTGCTGCTCGATAACGTCGAGAAGGCCCTCGCCAACATCGTCGAGGCCAGCGCCGACCTGCTGCCCCTCCTCATCGTGGGAGCGCCCCTGCGCAAGGACAACGCCCTGTACAACTGCGCCGTCGCCATCCACCGCGGCCGCGTGCTGGCGATCGTCCCCAAGTCCCACCTGCCCAACTACCGCGAGTTCTACGAGAAGCGTCACTTCGTCACCATGCCCCCGCGCGCCTGCGAGCGCATCGAGGTGCCGTGGGGCGGCGTCGAAGAATTCAGCGGCGGCCCCGTGTGGGTTCCCTTCGGCCAGGTCCTCCTGTCCGCCGACGACGTGCCGGGCCTGACCATCGGCATCGAGATCTGCGAAGACATGTGGGTGCCCGTCACCCCGTCCACGGAGCTGGCGCTCGCGGGCGCGACCGTCCTGGCAAACCTGTCCGCCTCCCCCATCACGGTGGGCCGCGGCGCGGATCGCGAGCTCATGGTGCGCTCGATCTCCTCACGCTGCTCGGCCGCCTACGTGTACACCGCGGCCGGCATGGGCGAGTCCAGCACGGACCTCGCCTGGGACGGCGAAACCATGATTTACGAGGCCGGGGACCGCTTGGCAATTGGCGAACGCTTCCAGGAGGGCGCGCACATCACGATCGCCGACGTGGACCTCGAGCGACTGCGCACCGAGCGCAAGCGCCAGAACTCCTTCACGGACAACGCCCAGCGTTACTTCGCGGGCGACGAGCGCATGGCCCCGCAGGAGGTGGAGTTCACGCTCGACCCGCCGCGCACCGACCTGGGCCTGGAGCGCTCCGTCAACCGCTTCCCCTTCGTCCCCAACGACCCCACGCGCCTGGAGCAGGACTGCTACGAGGCCTACAACATTCAGGTGGCAGGCCTGGTCCAGCGCCTGCGAGCGATCGGCAACCCGAAGATCGTCCTCGGCGTGTCGGGCGGCTTGGATTCGACGCACGCACTGGTCGTGGCCGCCCGCGCGATGGACCTGCTGGGCCGTCCGCGCACGGACATCCTGTGCTACACGCTGCCCGGCTTCGCCACCTCCGAGCGCACGAAGACGAACGCGACCCTGCTGTGCCAGTACCTGGGCACCTCCTTCCAGGAGATCGACATTCGTCCGGCGGCCACGCAGATGCTGGCCGACATCGGCCACCCCTACGGCGAGGGCGAGGCCACCTACGACGTAACCTTCGAGAACGTCCAGGCGGGCCTGCGCACCGACTACCTGTTCCGCCTGGCCAACCACCTGGGCGGCATCGTCCTGGGCACGGGCGACCTGTCGGAGCTGGCGCTGGGGTGGTGCACGTACGGTGTGGGCGACCAGATGAGCCACTACGCGGTCAACACGGGCGTACCCAAGACCCTCATGCAGCACCTGATCCGCTGGGTCGTGGCCTCCAAGCAGTTCGACGACCGCGTCGGCGAGGTCCTCCTGTCGATCCTCAACACCGAGATCTCCCCCGAGCTGGTTCCCGCCAAGCCGGGCGAGAAGATGCAGTCCACGCAGGACAAAATCGGCCCCTACAACCTGCAGGACTTCACGCTGTACCACGTGCTGCGCCGCGGCGCGCGCCCCTCGAAGATCGCGTTCCTAGCCGAGAAGGCCTGGTCGGACGCCTCGGTCGGCTCCTGGCCAGTCGGCTTCCCCGAAGAGGACAAGGTCGCGTACTCGCTGCAGGAGATCGTCAAGTGGGAGCGCCTGTTCCTGTGGCGTTTCTTCAGCCAGCAGTTCAAGCGCAGCGCCCTGCCCAACGGCCCGAAGGTCATGGCCGGCGGCTCCCTGTCCCCGCGCGGGGATTGGCGCATGCCCTCGGACGTGTCGGGCGCAGATTGGGTCGCCGAACTCGACGAGGCCGTGAAGGGCCTGGTCGACTGACCTGACATTTCGCCGGAATTCCGAGCTGTCCTCCGAGGGGCGGTGCTCACGCGAACACCGCCCCTCGGCATAGGCGCAGCGGTCACTTCCGGGCCTCATCAGGCCATACACCCTCGCACCTCACCCTTGAAACAATGCAGGTTTTCACACCGCCGCTGCGTTCGGGGCTACGAGGCCGGGGCCGGGTAGAATGGGTGCGCGGCCCTTCGTGAAACGGCCGTGAAACGCTTATTTTTCGAGGGGTTCCCGTGCACGTCGGACTGATCGCCGCCTTCCTGATTCTCGCCGTCGCTCTCATCGCGGGTGGCCTCTACCTGTTCGCGTCGGGCCTGACCGCGCGCGCCGGCGTGTGCCGCCCTCCCCTGGGTCTGCGCCTGGCGGGCGTCACCCCCGGCTCGCAGGAATGGGAGCGCGCTCACCGCGCCGCCTGGCCCATCCTCTTCGGCGGCGGCGTCCTGGGCACCGCCCACGGCATCGCCCTAGCCGCCACAACCCTCATGGACGCGCGCATCTCCGTTCCCATCGTCTTCATCGTCTCTGGGCTCATCGTCGAGGCGGGCCTCTGGCTGGTCGCGAAGGGCGCCGGAAAGGCGTCGCTGACGTAACGCCTCGCGGGGCGCCGTCGCCCCGCCCGCACCGCGCGGATACGACAAACGGGCCCCGGCCTCGTGCATCACCTCACGAGGACGGGGCCCGCCGCACAGTGTCGGAGCCTCAGGCCTTGGGGCGCTCGCGGCGATCCAGCATGTACAGGGCCAGCTTCGAGGGCTCGAGCGCGCGCACGGCGTGCGGCAGGCGCGTGCCGAAGTGGATGACGTCACCGGGCTTCAGGACGACGGTACGGCCGTCGGCCTCGATCTCGAGGGCACCCTCGAGGGTGTGCAGGATGACGGGCATCGCGGCGGTGTGCTCGCTGAGGATCTCGTCCTTGTCGAAGCTGAAGAGGACCAGGCGAACGCCCTCGGCGTGCATGACGGTGCGCGAGACCGTTGCTTCCTCGTTGATCTGGATCATCGAGGCGATGTCCTGCAGGTCCGTCATGATGGGCGTGGGGACCTCGGTGTTCGATTCGGGCGACAGGCTCATTGGCTCTCCTTGGGTTTGCGCGCGACGATGGCGACGCCGCACAGGTGTCGGTCATATTTCTTAAACGTGCGCGCCATCGTCTGGACGCGTTCACGCAGGTCTTTGTCCCGCGCGACGTTGCGCATGATGCGCAGCGCGCCGACCACTCCCTCGTCGGCGATCATGCGACCGGGCTTGAGGAGGGCCATGGGGGCCGTGCGGGTCTCGTCCACGACGAGGCCGACCTCTTCGAGCGCTCGCCTCCAGTCGGCGACCGTGAGAGGCCGGGCGTTGACGTTGATGGCGCGGGCGAGCGCGCGGCAGATCTCGGTGGCGGGTTCTTCCGGGATCGCGTCAGGACGCATCGCCAGCTCGTGGATAACGTAGCGGCCGCCGGGGCGCAGGATGCGCGCGGCCTCGCTCATGATGGCTCGCTTGGCTTTCTCGCCCTGCATGGAGAGCATGGCTTCGCCGACGACGACGTCCGCGCTCTCGTCCGGCAGGCCGGTCTGCGCCGCGTCTGCGTTCACGCAGCGCCCCACGCCCGAGGCGATGGCATCCACGCGCGCGGATGCGTTCGGATCGCGCTCCACGCCCACGTAGGAGGCGGGTCCCACGTCGATGATCGCCGAGGCCGTGACGCCCAGGCCGGGCGCGAACTCGACGACGTCCGAGCCGGGCAACACGGCACGCTTGAGCGCCCACGTACTGAGGGCGAGGCCGCCGGGGCGCAGCACCGTCTTTCCGGCGCGCGCGAGCACCCAGTGGCCGGGCGCCTTCTCGACGGGCCGGTCGGCGAAGGGCAGGGCCTCCGCCAGCGATTCACTGTGAGTTGCCATATACGCAAGTATAGCGTTATCTATTTTCTTACGCACGGCTTTACCCGCAGAAAATACGCCGACGGAGCCCCTATTCGCTCCTACAGGCCGATAATCTCGGCGAAAGCTCCCTTAATTGCCTCGAGACGCTCACGCGCCTGCTCCCAGGGCAGCGGCTCGCCCTCGGCGACCGGCAGGATCACCTCGAGGTAGCACTTGAGCTTGGGCTCGGTGCCCGAGGGGCGCGCGATGACGCGATCCCCCGCCTCGGTGAGCACCAGGACGCCGTCGGTGGGCGGCAGGCCGCGGTACCCCTGCGACAGGTCCGAGACCTCGATGACGGGAGAACCGGCCAGGACGCTCGGCGGCTGGGCGCGCAGGCGTGCCATGCCGCTGGCGATCTGCTCGATCTCCTCGACGCGGAAGGTCAGCGGCGAGCTCACGTGCAGGCCGTGCAGTCGCGCCAGGCGCTCCAGCTCGTCCCACACGCTGCGTCCCTGCGCCTTGAGCGCGGCCACCAGGGAGGCGGCGACGACCGAGGTCGCGATGCCGTCCTTGTCGCGCACGTTGCCGGGGTCGGGGCAAAAGCCGATGGCCTCCTCGTAGCCGAAGCCGAGGCCCGGGGCTCGGGCGATCCACTTGAAGCCCGTGAGCGTCGTGTGATGCTCCAGGCCGTGGGCGCGGGCGATGCGCGAGAGCAGGCGCGAGGACACGATCGAGTTCGCGAGCGAGCCCGTCATGCCGCGCGCGGCCAGGAACTCGCCCAGCAGCGAGCCGATCTGGTCGCCGCTGAGCGGACTCCATCCCGTCTCCGAGGCCGGATCGGGCACCGCGAGCGCGCAGCGGTCCGCGTCGGGGTCGACCGCGATGATGAGGTCGGCCCCCTGCTCGCGCGCCTGCTCGATCGCCATGTCGAGGGCGCCGGCCTCTTCGGGGTTGGGGAAGGGTACGGTCGGGAAGTCCGGGTCGGGATCTGCCTGCGCCGCCACGAGGGAGACGTTGGTGAAACCGGCCTCGGCCAGGACACGCGAGGTGATCGCGGCGCCCACGCCGTGCATGGCGGTCAGGACGATGCGCAGGTTCTCGCGGGCGGAGGCCTCGCCCGAGGCCAGGGCGGACGCGCAGGCCACGTATTCCTCGCGCGGATCCACGGCCTCGATGAGGTCGTCGCTCATCGGGACCTCATCCGCGGGCGGGGCAGCCTCGATGGCGGCTGCAATCTCGGCGTCGAAGGGCGGGACGATCTGGACGCCGCGCCCGTCGCCCTGCACGACGGTGCCGCCCAGGTAGACCTTGTAGCCGTTGTCCGGGGCGGGATTGTGTGAGGCGGTCACCATGACGCCAGCGTCCGCGTCGAAGTGGAGCATCGAGAAGGAGGTCAGCGGTGTCGGGTTGGCCTGGGGCAGCGCGAGGACGCGGACGCCGGCGGCGGAGGCCACGCGGCAGGCGGCCGTGGCGAACTCGGAGGACCCGTGGCGGGCGTCGCAGCCGACCACCAGCGTGGGCGTGCCCGTCGCGTGGCGCTTGACGACCTCGCACAGGCCGGCGGTCGCGCGGATGACGACCGCGAGGTTCATGCGCGACTCACCCGGACCCACGACGCCTCGCAGGCCGGCTGTGCCGAACTGGAGGGGGCCGTTCATGGCCGCAGCCACGCGGGCAGCCGCCCCCTCGTCGCCACGCTGCGCGGCCTCGATGTCGGTGCTCAGGGCCGAGGCCGTGGCGGGATCCGGGTCGTGGCTCGCCCACTGGCGGGCGCGCTCGAGTAGCTCCATGGTGTCAGTCCTCCAGTCCTGCCAGGATGGCGGTCGTTGCGGACACTCCCAGGCGAGAGGCTCCGGCCTCGATCATGGCCAGGGCGGTTTGCGCGTCTCGGATACCGCCCGAGGCCTTGACTCCCAGGGCGTCGCCGACCGTGGCGCGCATGAGCGCGACCGCATGCGTCGAGGCACCGCCCGCGGGGTGGAAGCCCGTCGAGGTCTTGACGAAGTCCGCGCCCGCCGCCATCGAGGCCGTGCAGGCGGCGACGATCTCGTCGTCCGTCAGCGCAGCGGACTCAATAATGACCTTGAGGACGCGCGGGGCGGGGACGACGCGGCGCACGGCCGCGATCTCCTCCTCGAGCTCACGGAGGCGCACGTCCTTCACCAGCTCGATGTTGATGACCATGTCGATCTCGTCCGCGCCGTCGGCGACGGCCTGGGCGGCCTCGAAGGCCTTGACCTGGGGTTTGACCGCGCCCGAGGGGAAGCCGACCACGCAGGCGACCTTCAGGCCCTCGGGAACGTCCAGGGGCAGCATCGAGGGGGACACGCACACCGAGAAGGTACCGGCCGCGGCGCCCTCCTCGACGATGCGTGCCACGTCCGCCCGGGTGGCCTCGGGCTTGAGGATCGTGTGGTCAATCATCGCGGCCACGTCACGCTTGTTCATAACACTACTTTCTTGTCGCATCACAGCTGGGCCAGGGGCAGGGCCAGCTCCATCATGGTGGTAAAGGACGTCTGACGCGCCTGAGCGTCGGTGGCCTCGCCCGTGACCAGGGAGTCCGAAACCGTGAAGATACCCACGGCCTCGACGCCCGCGTGGGCGGCGGTCGCGTACAGGCCCGCGGACTCCATCTCGACCGCGAGCACGCCCATGCGCTGCCAGGCCTCGTTGAAGGTCGGGTTCGCGTTGTAGAACGTGTCGGAGGAGAGGATGTTGCCCACGTGGATCGGCACGTCGGCCTCGCGGGCGCGGCGCACCACGTCCTCAATGAGGCGGAAGGAGCCAATCGGGGCGAAGGAGCCGGGGATCTGATACTGGTCGAGGAACGCCGAGTTCGAGCACGCGGCCTGGGCGACCACGACGTCGTAGAGGTTGACGTTAGGCTGCAGGGCGCCGCACGTGCCCACACGCACGAGGCGCGTGCAGCCGAACTCGTGAATCAGCTCGTGGGCGTACAGCGAGATCGAGGGGATGCCCATGCCCGACCCCATGACGGACACCGGGGTGCCGCGGTAGGTGCCGGTGTAGCCCAGCATGTTGCGCACGGCGTTGAACTGCTGGGCATCCTCCAGGTATGTCTCGGCAATGAACTTCGCGCGCAGCGGGTCTCCGGGCAGGAGGATCGTCGGCGCGATGGGGGCGGTGGGGTTGATGTGCGGTGTCGAGCGCATGTGTCCTCCTATGGTGTCGAGGAGCCGGGGGGCTCCGCCGAGGCTTCTTTACCCTTGTCGTGTCGCAAGGCTATGCCGTGCGATTGAAATGTGTCAACGAATGCTTTGACAAATGTTCTCATCCGCTTGGGGTGCGATCATGCACCCCGCGCGGGGTTGCCCCACGTGGCCGTTCCAACAGCGCGAGGGCCAGGTCCTGGTCGACCACCAGATGCGTGGCCAACCCCATGTGAAGCGCCGTGTCCAGCGCCTCCGCTTTATCGCGCCCGCCAGCTACAAGCACCCGCACGGGACGAGAGCGCAGCTCGTCGAGCGTAATGCCGACCGTCCTGCGGTCGACCGACGCCAGGGCGACGTCGCCCTCGCGCGTAAAAAATCGCGAGCACGCATCCCCGACCGCGTCGCGCAGGAGCGCCTCCACCTCGTCGTCCTCGAGCTGGCCGAGGTTGAGCGAGAGTGCCTCGCGTCCCAGGGAACCAACGGTAAACACCGCCACGTCCACCCGGCGCCCCTCCTCCAGGATCCGCTCGATCGACCGGTCGCGGCGCACGATCGAGAGCATTGCGGTGTCCTGGAAGATCACGGGGAGGGGCAGGTAGCGCGGTTGGGCCCCGAAGGCCTCGCAAAAGGAACGCATGATCTCAAAATCGTGCGTCGCTCTCTCGGAGAAGGACGCCCCACCCTTGAGCTGGACGACGCGCACACCCACGCGAGGGGCGCGGGGCAGGTGGGCCGCGAGCGCGCTCATCGTGCGCCCCCAGGAGATGCCGACGCTCATACCGTCGCGCACGAGCTGAGTCACCACATCCGCACCAACGCGGCCAACCTGCTCAATGGCCTCGCCCTCGGTCATGTCGGGGCCGTGGGCGACGCGAGCGCAGGCCAGGCCGAAGCGCTGCTCCAGCCGCAGGGCGATCTCCGAGGCATCCTCGCGCGGATCGTGGATCTCGATGGTAACGAAGCCGCGCTCGCGGCCATGCGCGAGGAGTTTGGCCACCGTGGGGCGCGACAGGCCCATGCGGGTGGCGACCTCGGCCTGGCTCAGGCCCTGCTGGTAGTAGAGCTTGACCGCCTCGATCGACTGTTCGTCGCGCCGTTCCACGATTCCTCCTCCCTGTGCGCTCGCGGCTGGCCGCCTTTAGGACACCGTCTCCAGGACGACGCTGCGCGGCTCGGGGCTCACCCCGTCGGCGATCTCGATGGCGCCGGAGAGGGACTCCAGGGCACGCTCGATGCGCCACTCGTCGTCGGTGTGGAGCGTGAGCAGGGGCTGGCCCGCAGCGACGGTGTCGCCCGGCTTGGCGTGGATTTCGACGCCGGCGCCCGCCTGCACGGGGTCCTCCTTGACGGCGCGGCCAGCGCCCAGCCTCCACGAGGCCACGCCCACGGACAGCGCATCCATGCCCACGACGGTTCCCCCGGCCTCGGCGAGAACCTGGTGGGTGTGCGCGGCGCGCGGCAGCGGCGCGTCCGGGTCTCCGCCCTGCTCGCGAATCATCGCACGCCAGCGGTCCATCGCTCGCCCGTCCGCCAGGGCGGCCTCCACGTCGGCGTCGCTCACCCCCGCGAGGTCGAGCATGTTGCGCGCGAGCTCGCACGTCAGCTCGACGACGTCGGAGGGGCCGCCTCCGGCGAGGACCTCGACGGACTCCTCCACCTCGAGGGCGTTGCCGATCTTGCGCCCCAGCGGCACGGACATGTCGGTGAGGAGGGCGCGCGTGGCAACCCCCGCGTCGCGTCCGAGGTCGACCATCGTGCGGGCGAGCTCGCGCGCAGCGTCCAGGTCCTTCATGAAGGCACCCGATCCGACCTTGACGTCCAGGACGAGGGCTCCCGTCCCCTCGGCGATCTTCTTGCTCATGATGGAGCTGGCGATCAGCGCGATCGACTCGACGGTCGAGGTGATGTCTCGCAGGGCGTAGAGCTTCTTGTCTGCGGGAGCCAGGCCCGATCCCGCCGCGCAGATGACCGCGCCGCAGCCGGAGCCCAGCTGGGTCATGATCTCGTCGTTACTCAGCTGCGCGCGCCACCCGGGGATCGCCTCGAGCTTGTCGAGGGTGCCGCCCGTGTGCCCCAGGCCTCGGCCCGACAGCTGTGGGACGGCCACGCCGAAGCACGCGACCAGCGGGGCCAGGGGCAGCGTGATCTTGTCGCCCACGCCGCCCGTGGAGTGCTTATCGGCGGTCGGCTTGCCGATCCCGGAGAAGTCCATGCGCGCGCCCGAGCGGATCATCGCGTCCGTCCAGCGGGCGATCTCGCCCCGGTCCATGCCGCGCAGGAAGATCGCCATCGCCAGGGCGGCCATCTGCTCGTCCTTGATGACGCCCTTCGTGTAGGCGTCGATCGTCCAGTCGATCTGGTCGGGGGTCAGCACTCCCCCGTCTCGCTTGACGCGGATGATGTCAACGGCATCAAAGAGAGCCATCGTGTCCTTCTTTCTCTTCCGACGAGGCCGGGGCCGCCTGGGCGACGCTCGACAGGTCGTGGGGTCCGAACGCGCCGGGCAGCACCTCGGTCATGGGCGCGACGCCGTCGGGCATGAGGACCAGGCAGGACGGCCCGCCGTGCTCGTAGATGAGCTGGCGGCAGCGCCCGCACGGGGCCACCGGTTCCTCGTTTCCGTTGACGGCGACGACCGCGACGAGGGTGCCACCGCCGGAGCGGATGAGGTCGGAGACCATGCCGCACTCGGCGCACAGGGTGACGCCGTAGCCCGCGTTTTCGACGTTGCAGCCGCTGACGAGCCAGCCGTCTGCCGTCAGGCCCGCCGCGCCCACGGGAAAGTTCGAGTAGGGGCAGTAGGCGTGCTTCATGGCCTCGATGGCCTCGGCCAGCAGGTCGTCCCAGTCAATATCTGTAGGATCCATGCGGATTCTCACTTCACGTAGGGAATGTTCTCAGCGGCGGGGGCACGCGACTTGCCGACGAATCCAGCGACGGCCACGATCGTGACCACGTAGGGGATCATCGAGACGAGGTCGGCGGGGATCGCGGGCTCGATGTTGGGCAGCATGCGCGCCAGGGCCTGCGCGAAGCCGAACATGACGGCCGCACCCATGGCACCCAGCGGATTCCACTTGCCCAGGATCATGGCGGCCAGGGCGATGTAGCCGTTGCCCGCGGAAATGTTGTCCGTGAATGCCAGGCCGGAGCCGATCGTGAAGAACGCGCCTCCCAGACCAGCGAAGGACGACCCCAGGATCGTGTTGAGGGTGCGCGTACGCCCCACGTTGATACCGACCGTGTCGGCCGCGCGCGGGTGTTCACCGCAGGCCCTCAGCCGCAGGCCCCAGCGGGAGCGGAACAGGAAGAAGGACAGGGCGATGACGGCCGCGTACATGAGGTACACGAGGATCGACTGGTTGAACAGGACCGGGCCGACGATCGGGATCTCCGACAGAACGGGGATCTTAATGTCGGACAGCGAGAACTGGTTGGTGTTCAGGCTCCCGGGAGCGTCCTTCATGATCGTGCCGTAGAAGAACGTCGTCAGGCCAAGCGCCAGGACGTTCAGGACGACGCCGACGATGATCTGATCCACCCCGTACTTGACGGAGAAGAGGGCCAGGAGGGACCCCAAGAGGGCACCCGCGAGGGGAGCCGCGACGAGGCCCGCGTAGGGGGTCTGGAAGTACGAGGCCGCCATGACGCCCGCGAACGCGCCGACCAGGAGGTCGCCCTCGATCGCGATGTTGACGACGCCCACGCGCTCCGAGATGACGCCCGAGAGGGATCCGAAGATGAGGGGCGTCGAGATCGCCACGGTGGACACCAGGGTCGAGGTCAGGGTGACGACGCCAGAGGATCCGGAGCCCGCGTAGAACAGGAAGCCGAGGATCGTGGAGAGCCCAACGACGGCCATGCCGCCGACGCGCGCCCACGCGGGCTGGGCAGCGCGCCGCATGGTCGCCACGAGCGTCCATGCGGTGATGGCAATCGTCAGGGCGGCCAGCACCCACACGATGGGCGCGCCCGCGGTGACGATGTCGGGGATCGCGTAGGACTGCGACTTGTCGTTCAGGCGCAGCGTCATGTCGCCTCGAGTAGCGGCCGCGAAGACCACGAGCAGCACGCAGGCAGCCACGTAGATGCCGGGAAGCTTCCAGGAGCGCTTGGCCTCGACCTGAGTGACAGCGCCGGACTCACTTGTGCTCATCGGCGTTCCCCTTTCGCGTGTTCGCCGCGAGCGCGCGGACATCTGGCAGACGGAACAGCCACCGCACGAGGGCGGGCGCGGCGATCAACAGGACGATGACCGACTGCAGGATGAGGATCATATCGATCGGCACGCCCTTGGCCTGCATCGTGTAGCCGCCCGCCTTGAAGGCGCCGAAGAGGAGTCCCGCGCCGAAGGTTCCCCACGTCTTGTTGCGGCCCAGGAGGGCCACCGTGATCGCGTCGAAGCCGATCGAACCGGCCACGTCACGCGAGACGTACCCGATCGTGCCCAGGGCCTCGTTCGCCCCGGCGAGGCCGAGGAACGCGCCCGAGAGGACCATCGTAATCGCCGTGATGCGCTCGACCGAGATGCCGGCCGTGCGTGCGGCGGCCGCGTTCGCGCCGACCGCGCGGATCTGGAATCCCAGGGTGGATCGCTCGATCAGCCACCAGAAGGCGACGAGGGCGACCAGGGCGACCAGGAACCCGACGTGCAGCTTGAAGGGGGCGGGCAGGAGCCGCGCAAGGGCCGCACTCTCCGCGACCTTGGGAGTCACCGGCTGATTCGTTCCGGGTACCTGCCAGGCCTTCTGCGCGAGGATGTATCCCAAGCCCAGCGTCGCGATCGAGTTGAGCATGATCGTCACGATCACCTCGTTCGCGCCCGTCTTTGCTTTCAGAACGCCCGCGATGCCGCCGTAGAGGCCGCCCGCGACGATCGCGACGAGGAGGGCCGCCAGCGTGTGCAGGACCGGCGGCAGGTTCACCGAGAAGCCCACCCACACGGCCGCGAGCGCACCGACGATGATCTGACCCTTGCCGCCGATGTTGAACAGGCCAGCCCGGAAGCCGAGCGCCAGGCCCAGGCCCGAGATGATCAGCGGGATCGAATAGAAGAGAGAGTCCGTCAGCGGCTTGATCATGCGAACAGCGTTCGCCGCGTTCGGGTCCACGATGGAGCCGCGGAACATCGCGTAGTAGGCGTCCAGCACGGACGCACCCGACAGCGCGATGAGGATCGCGCCGACGACGAACGCAATGAGGACGGCCAACACCGAGACAAACCATTGCGAGCCAAAGACCCGGGTCGCGATGCCCGGTCCG
Organism: uncultured Actinomycetes bacterium; assembly: GCA_963537175.1. GTDB lineage: Bacteria > Actinomycetota > Actinomycetes > Actinomycetales > Actinomycetaceae > Pauljensenia. The sequence goes on along the minus strand of CAUTDS010000004.1, from coordinate 56,322 downwards.
TTACTCGTACGTACGCTCATTGCTCCTCCTTTCGAGGTGCTCCGGCGTCCCCAGCGGATCCCGAGGAGGCCGCCACGGCCTCGTCCAGGGGGACGCCGGCCATCATGAGGCCCAGGACGTCGCGTCCCGTGTCCGCCGGAACGATGCCAACGATGCGGCCGCGGTACATGACGGCGATGCGGTCCGCGAGCGAGACGACCTCGTCGAGCTCCGAGGAGATGAGCAGGACCGCACAGCCCTGATCACGCACGTCCACGATCCTGCGGTGAATGAACTCGATCGAGCCGACGTCGACGCCGCGCGTCGGCTGATTGGCGACCAGCAGCGTCAGATCACGCGACATCTCGCGGGCCACGACGACCTTCTGCTGGTTACCGCCCGACAGGGAGGACACCGGGTCCTCGATGGCCGTCAGGCGAATGTCGTATTCCTTTTCCTTGTCGCGGGCATTGCGCGTAATCGCACCGCGCTTGAGGGAACCAAGAGACGAGAAAGACGAGGAGCGGAACTGGTCCAGCACCAGGTTGTCTGCGATCGAAAACGAGGCGATGATGCCGTCCGTCGACCGATCCTCAGGGATAAATCCGACGCCCGCGTCCAGGGATTCGCGAGGCTTAGCACGCGTAATATCGGCATCCTCGAGTCGGATGACCCCGCTGTCGGGTGTTTGCAGGCCCAGGATCACCTCGGCAAGCTCCGTCTGTCCGTTGCCCTGCACGCCGGCGACCGCCAGGATCTCACCGCGGGGAACATCGAAGGACACGTGATCGAGCAGCGGAACGCCACCCGTGCCCAGCAGGGACACGTCCTCGAAGGACAGGCCACCGCCCGCAGGGCGCGCGGGCTCCTTCTCCACACGCATCAGCACCTCACGCCCGACCATCTGCGTGGCCAACGAGGCCTCGGAATCGCTCGGGGACGCGTGCCCCACGACCCGACCTCGGCGGATCACCGTGATCTCGTCGGCCACCGCGCGCACCTCGCGCAGCTTGTGCGTGATGAACACGATCGAGGTCCCCGCGTCGGCCAGCTGACGCATGATCGTCATCAGCTCGTCCGTCTCCTGCGGGGTGAGCACCGCGGTTGGCTCATCGAGAATGAGGACCTTCGCCTGGCGCGACAGCGCCTTAACGATCTCCACCCGCTGCTGGGCACCCACCGGCAGATCTTCGATGAGGGCGTCGGGGTCCAGGTCGAAGCCGAAACGCGCCGAGACCTCGCGCACCGTCTGTCGGGCGCGCTCGCGGCTGATGATCCCGGCCGGTCCGGTCGGCTCGAAGCCCAGGGCGATCGACTCGGCGACCGTGAAGACGGGGATGAGCATGAAGTGCTGGTGCACCATGCCGATACCCGCGGCGACCGCGTCACCCGGGCCCTTGAACGTCACGGGTTCGCCGTCGATGAGGATCTGCCCCTCGTCAGGGGCGTGCATCCCGTACAGGACGTTCATGAGCGTGGACTTGCCCGCGCCGTTCTCCCCAAGCAGGGCGTGGATATGCCCCTCCTCGATCGTTAAATCGATCGAGTCGTTGGCGGTGAGGGGGCCAAACCTCTTCGTGATCCCCCGCAGCTCTAATTTCATTCCTTCGACCTTCCCCCAGCAGGTGGGCGCGCCCCGATGCCCGTGTGGGGCTGGCAGCGTCACCGCCACCAGCCCCACACGCGCCGTGTCACTTCGGGGCGTTCTGCGATTCGATGACGAGCTTGCCGGACTTGATGTCGTCCGTGAGCTTGGTCAGGTCCGCCTTGAGCTCGGCAGACACCTTGTCGTCGAAGTCGTGGAACGGGGCGATCGAGACGCCACCGTTGGCCAGCGTGCCCACGTACGGGGTCGAGCTGAACTTGCCGTTCACCGAGTCCTGGATCGCCTGCTCGACCGAGGCGCCGATCTCCTTCATGACCGAGGTCAGCACGATCGAGGAGTAGTCGGGGTTGGCCTCGTACCAGTCGGAGTCAACGCCAATGATCCAGGTGTTGCCGTCCGCCTTGGCGGCCGCCGCCGCGCCCAGGCCGACCGGGCCCGCGACGGGCATGATGATGTCCGCACCCTGCGAGATGAACTGCTGGGCCTGCTCCTTACCGAGAGTCTGATCGTCGAAGGACTGCGTGAAGGAACCGTTCTGCGCGGCCTTGTCCCAGCCGAGCAGCTGCACGTTCGTGCCCTTGGCCTTGTTGTAGGCCGCGACGCCATCAGCGAAGCCATCCATGAACACCGTCACCGAGGGGATCTGGATACCACCGAAGGTGGCGACCTTGCCGGTCTTGGTCATGCCCGCGGCCACGTAGCCGGCCAGGTAGGCGGCCTCAGCGGTGTTGAACAGCAGCGGACGCGCGTTGTCCAGCGTCACCGTGTTGTTGTTACCGTCGTTGAAGCTGGAGTCGATGAGGGCGTAGTGCACATCCTTGTTCTCCTCGGCGGAGGTGTGGACGGCCTTCTCCAGGTTGAAGCCGACGCCGATGATCAGGTTGCACCCGTCGGACACCATGGACTCCACGTTCGGGTTGAAGTCCGCGTCCGAGTTGGACTCGGCCGTGTTGATCTGGATGCCGAGGCTGGTCTGGGAGGCCTTGAGGCCGTCGTAGGCGGACTCGTTGAAGGATTTGTCATCCCAGCCGCCAGCGTCAGAGACCGCGCAGGCCTTGAACGAGGTGGCGTCTTTCGCCCCGCCGGACTGACTGGTGGCGGTTCCTCCACCGCCACCGCAGCCGGCCAAGGCGAGCGTTGCGACTCCCGCCGCAGCGAGGAGCTTCGTGAGGTGCTTCATGAGTGTTTTCCTCCGTTGATGTGGATTTTTCCTTGAACCGGTGGCGGCGCGGGCCGTGGATCGTGTCCGCGCAACCAATGCGCGAACATTTGTCATGATCGACTTTTACGTCTGATCCGAGTCTCCCGCGCCGCCCCTACTCTGTCAAGGGCTACTTGTTTTCGCTTTGGTAACGATTGAAGCGGCGCCGGGCGAACACCCCGGCAACGCCGATCGCTCCGACAAACATCGCGCCGGCCAGGCCACCCAAGTCCACGCCCGTGCGGGCCAGGGAGCCCTTGGGAGACTTCGTGTTCTTATGGGGAGTCGGAGCCGCCTGGTTGCCGGATTGGCTGTCACCCGCCGCGTCAGCCGACGGGCTCGGGTCGGGCGCCGCCGTGCCCGCGCAGGTCACGGGGATCGTCAGTCCATCCCCGGCCTCGACGACGGTGGCGAAGTCGGTGGCGACCGTGACGGGCACGTTCACGACCTCACCGGCAGCCTTACCCTCACATGCGCCCACGACCGTCACGTCCACGCTCGCCTGTCCCGCACCATCGGTCGTAATCACCGAGGCAGCGTCTGAGGCGTGCGCGTCCACGAGGGAGTTATTGACGTCGGCCACGGCCTGCGCTCCCCCGGCGCTCACCCGCACCTTCGAGGTGATGGAGGGGCCTTCGGAGAAGGACAGGCCGCGCAGCGGGATCGTCACCGTCGATCCGTCGGCGACGGGATCCGTGGGCAGGGTCAGGCCGATGGAGGACTTGGCCTCTCGCGGCGTCAGGCCGCCCACTGCCTGGATCGAGCGGGCCGCCGTTCCCGAGTGCGCGCCCAGGTAGGCGTTGAAGGAATCGCGGTCCAGGTTTCCATTCGTCGTGGCCGCTCCCCCTCGGGTCAGGGCCTCGAAGGAGTCGCCACCCGCCAGCAGGAAGGTCACGGAGCCAACCGTGTATGTCGCGTCTGCCTTCAGCGGTTCACCGTTGATCGTCACCGACGTGATGCGCTCCCCGTAGGGCTTCGCCGGATCGTATGTGTAGCGCACGTTCGAGGACAGGCCCAGCTTGAGCATGGGCCGCGAATTCTGCGAGTTCAGGTCTGTCTTCCACTGCTGTTCCAGCGCGTCCTTGACGTCCGATCCCTTGAGCGTCACGTACCCCAGCTCGTTGGAGAAGGGCTCGACCTCGTAGGTCTGCGCGTAGGTGATCGTGCCGTCCTCGTTCGGCACCAGGTCGGCGCGCAGGCCTCCCGCGTTAATCATGCCGATGTCGACGCTCTTTCCGTCCGGGGTGAGGATCGTTTCGCGCAGCGAGTCGGCCACCAGATCACCCAGCGAGGACTCGATGCCTCGGTTCGATCCGGGGTCCGTCGCCCCCTCGGGCGTCGTGAAGACGCCACGCCTGAAGGGCTCGGTGTACCCGGTGGCGACGACGCGCTTGCCGGCTTCCTTCGAGTCGGCCTCGGCTTGATCGACGATCGCCTGGGTGTCCGGGTCCGCGCCGCACTGGGCGACCTCGTGGGCGGGAATGAGGATCGAGTCGGCGCTGGTCACCTGCCGCGTCGCGGGGTCGATCGTCAGTCGGATCAGGCCCAGGTTGTCCGTGTAGGAACCCGACGCGATGCCCGCCAGGCGCGGGTTGGCGGACTCGAAGGACTCCACCGAATTGACGTGGTCGAACTCGTAGGGCACGTGCGTGTCCCCGCCCATGAGGCCGTCGACATCCTTGCCGACCTTCGTGTAGTTGTTCTTCACGTCGTCGTCCAGCATGGCGATGACAACGTCGGCCTCTCCGCTAGTCTTCAGCTTGGCGGCCAGGGAGTTGATGCGCGCGATCGGGTCCGTGAACGTCAGACCCGCCGTCGTTCCGGGGCTGAGCTTGTAGGGCACGTCCTGAGCGATCGCCCCAATGAAAGCCACCTTCATGCCCGAGGGCGACGTCCACACCTTGTAGTCCCCCAGGTAGGGGGTGCCGTCCCCGTAGGTGCCCATGCCCTCGATGTTGGCGCCCAGGTAGGGGAAGGTCGCCCGGACGAACTCGCTCGGGTTGGAGCCGTCGACGCGCTGCTTGAAGACGGCCTGCCCCATGTCCAGCTCGTGGTTGCCGATCGTCGAGGCCAGCGGATCCATCGTGTTGAGAGCCGCGATGGTCGGGTTGTCCTTGAGCGCCCCAGAAATGTAGGGGGACGCGCCGATGTTGTCTCCCAGCAGCGTAAACGAGGAGTTGGGGTTCGTCGCGCGCGCCTTCTTCAGGTAGCAGTTCATCGCGGGCAACCCGGCCTCGCGCACGACGCCCTTCTTGGCGACCTGCTGGATGTGCCCGTGCACATCCGTGAGGGTGTAGAGGTCCAGGGTGATCGGCGAGGCCTCGTTCTGTGATGCTTCATCCTGCGGGGCCGCGAGCGCGGCTGCGGGCATGGAAGCCAGGGAGAGGGCGGCCGCCGAGGCGAGCGCGAGGCGAGTCCATGGTCTGCGCATGGGTGTGTTCCTTTCATCGGGGCGGCACCAAAGCCGCGTCCTGCGTGGTGGGTGTGGAGTTCGTGGTGTCAGCCGCGGCGGCGGCGACGGCGTGAGACGAGGATGAGCCCACCGCCGATGGCGGCGAGGAGAATCCCGATGCCGATTGCCCGGTCGACGTCCGCACCGGTGCGTGCGAGGCCGCTCACCGCGGCAGCGCGCGTTGGTGCCTTAAGGGACGAGGCCGTGGCCACCCTCGAGGGAACCGGAGCGGGCGACGCGGAGGGAACTGCGGGTGACGGGGCCGCGCTGGGGGCACTGGACGGGTCAGTGGAAGGCTCGGCGCTCGGCGTCGGCGCCGGGGCGTCCCCGCCAAGCAGCGTGAGCCCGATGAGCTCGGGATTGTGGTCCGAGGAGCGGTAGGGGTTGTCCGCCTCGACGGCCAGGTGGGTGTTCATGCCGGCCCTCGAGTACTCGAAGGCGATGGACTCCTGAGCGTTAACAGCCCAGCTGGTGACGCCCGCCAGTAGCGGCTTCGCGGCCGCGTTGGCGAAAACGTGGTCGAGGGATCCGGAGCGTCCCGCGTAGACGTAGGAGGCCTCGCCCGCACCGGAGACACGCTCCCAACCCGCGGCCTCGAGGGCCTTGATCGGGTCCTCCTGCGAATAGGAGTTGAAGTCACCCACAAGCAGGGTCGGCTTATCCGCGAATCGGGCGGCGAAGGACGCCAGGGAGGCGGCCTGGGCGACGCGGATCGCGTTCGCGTTGCCCTGACCATCCCCGCTGTCGACATTGCCGGCAGGCGCGCCCTCGGGCACGGATCCCTTCGACTTGAAGTGATTGGCGACAACCACGAAGGTGGCGGGTGCAGATCTCTCGGCGGTCACACGGGCGAACTCTTGGGCGAGGGGTTGGCGTGCCAGGCCCGTGAACGCCGGGTCGTCGTGGATGAGAGAGGGGCCGACGGGAGCCACGGTCGCGGGCTTGTAAATGAAGGCGACCCGGATGACGTCCTCGGCCGCGGGCACAGACCGGGGCGAGGGCACATACGCCCACGTTCCAGCTCCCGCATCCTTGTTGAGGGCCTCGACGAGGCGCGCGAGGGACGCGTCGCGGTCCGTCCCCGCACCCACGGCGACAGGGTTCTCAATCTCTTCGAGGGCGACCACGTCGGCCCCCAGGGCGTTGATCGCGGAGACGATCTTGGCCTCCTGGTTGGCGAATGCCTCGCGCGAGAACGCGCCGCGCACCTTGCACTTTTTGGCCGTCACGAAGGCGCCCGTGCGGTCCGGGTAGCCCTTGCATCCCGCTTCGTCGACGCCCAGGTCGGAGAAGTAGTTGAGGACGTTGAACGTCGCCACGCGAGTGTCGCCGCCGACCGTGGGGGCGCTCGGACGCTCCCCAGTGATGGTCACGGGAGAGCGGTCGGGGTGCCCGGCGACCATGGAGGTCGGCTGGAAGACGAAGGAGCCGTGCCGGGGCTCGAGGACCACGGGCTTAGCGAAGGCCACGTGGTAGCCGACGCGCGCGGGCGAGCCGTTGGCCAGGTAGGCGTAGGCGACCTCGTTGGCGGTCCCCTTCTGCAGGTTCGTGTTGGTGCCGTCGTCGAGGGCGATGGCTCGGGCGGCGTTGGCGGCCTCGTACTCGCGGGCAGCCTGCCCGGGAGCGACCACGTCCGTGGCCGAGCGCAGCGGGCTCTCACCCGGGGTGAGGGTCAGGGTGCCGTACTGGTTCGTCTGATAGTTGTCGGTGATGGTCCAGGTGCCCTGGGGTGCGAGGAGCATGGACTCGTATGGCTCCGCCTGATCGGGGGTGGGGACGCCGGTCACCGGCGTGGGGGTCACGGCCTGGCAGCCCTCTACGTTATTCACGGAGGTCGCCGCCAGCTGGGTGAGGCTCTGGGGGTTGCCCTTCGCGCTCGTCGCGGGGAACTCTCCCACCGTGCCGGTCACGCGCACGCAGGTGCCCGGGGCCGGGATCTCGCCCTTCTTGCCCGCGTAGACGAAAAGGCCGTCGGAACGAGTGCGCCCCGGCTCCCACGCGCCGCCCGATCCGGGCGTCTGGATCGTGTAGCCATCCAACGTCTCGCCCAGCCCAGACTCGCCGGCCGGGTACGCGGCCGTCACGACGCCGAGAGTCGTCACGGTGGCACCCACCATCGCGGAATCGTCGCCCTCGCCCACGGCCTGGATGTCGGGGATCGGCGTATCAACGAGGCCGGGGCGCTCCTCACCCGATTGCGCGGAGCTTGCGGAGGCGGAAGGCTGCGCTGGTTGCGTGGGTTGCGCTGCTCCCGACTGGGCCGATGCGGCACCTGACTGCGACGCCTGCGAACCTCCCGACTGTTCGACCTGGGCGGCATCCGAATGAGCGGACGGGCCGGAATCAGCCTGACCCACATCGGCCGCCCACGCGGCGGACACAAGCCCCATCGCGGACAGCGCGAGCGCGCAGAGTACAGCTAGTGATCGCGTCCCACACTTCATCGGGATGTCCTCTCAACCTCACCTCACCGTGAGGGGCCGACGAGCCCCGTGCCGCAGGCATCTTTACCAACGGCAACACGAGTTATGACAAGTGTAAGCTCACGCACATACGTGCGAAAGCGAATGAGAATATTCCCGAAAATACAAGGCGCAAGCGGGCGGGTGTGCAGCCATGAGGACGCATCCACCCGAGCCTCGTCAAACTTAGCCCGGTACCGCTGCGTTCCCCGGCCTCGTCGCGCCCAGCCCCGGCCTCGTCACGCTCAGTGAGCGCGAGTCAGGACGCCGAGTACGGGGAGACGACCACCTGGGCGCGCTGGAGGTCCTTGACCTCCGAGTATCCCGTCGAGGCCATGGTCCGCTTGAGGGCTCCCACGAAGTTCAGGGAGCCGTCCGCGCGCGTCGAGGGGCCGTAGAGGATTTGCTCGAGCGTGCCCGTGGTGCCGACGTGCACGCGCTGGCCGCGCGGCATGTCCGGGTGGGTCGCCTCGGATCCCCAGTGCCAGCCCCGTCCCGGAGCCTCCTCCGCGCGGGCGATGGCGGCGCCGAGCATGACGGCGTCCGCGCCGCACGCAATCGCGCGCGCTAGGTCGCCGCTGCGGCCGATGCCGCCGTCGGCGATAACGTGCACGTAGCGGCCACCGGACTCGTCCATATAGTCGCGCCGGGCCGCGGCCACGTCCGCGATCGCCGTCGCCATGGGCGCGTGCACGCCCAGGGACTGGCGCGTCGAGTGGGCCGCTCCCCCGCCGAAACCGACGAGAACGCCCGCCGCGCCCGTGCGCATCAGGTGCAGAGCCGCCGTGTCCGTGCAGACGCCGCCCACGATGACGGGAACGTCCAGCTCGTAGATGAAGCGCTTGAGGTTGAGGGGCTCGCGACGTGAGGACACGTGCTCTGCGGACACCGTCGAGCCGCGAATGATGAACAGGTCGACGCCCGCGTCCACGACCGCGCGCCAGTACTTCTGCACGCGCTGAGGCGACAGCTTGCCGGCAACGACCACGCCGGCCTCGCGCAGCTGCTTGAGGCGCGCGGTGATCAGCGAGGGCTTGATCGGCTCGGAGTACACGCGCTGGAGGGTCGCAATCGACTCCTCCTCACCCAGGTGCGCAATGTGATCGAGGATCGGCGTGGGATCCTCGTAGCGGGTCCACAGGCCATCCAGGTCGAGCACGCCGATGCCGCCGAGGCGGCCAAAGGCGATCGCGGTCTCCGGGCTCATCACCGAGTCCATCGGGGCCGCCATCAGGGGGGTATCGACGTGATAGGCGTCGATCTGCCAGCCGACGTTGACATCCTCTGGGTCGCGGGTGCGCCGCGAGGGCACGAGGGCGATATCGTCCAGCGTGTAGGCGCGGCGTCCGCGCTTGCCACGACCGATTTCCACTTCGTCGCTCATGCCCCGATTCTACTGCCTACTTCCCGCTTCCACCGCCTCCGAGACGCAGATGTGCCCACCCTCTGCCACACTGGTCTCACCGGCAAGGCTAGGAGCAATCATGAGCTGGATCGACGACCCGTGGATGGGTTTTGACACCGAGACGACGGGCGTGCGCGCGCTCAAGGACCGCCTCGTCACCGCCGCGCTGGTGCTGCGCATCGACGGCGCGTCCTACCGCAGCGGTGTCAGCGCCCCCGACCAGGTGGCCACCTGGCTGACCGACCCGGGCGTCGAGATCCCCGAGCAGGCCACGGCCGTCCACGGCATCACGACCGAGCAGGCGCGCCGCGACGGCCGCCCCATCGAGGAGGTCCTGCACGAGTTGGCCGGGTCCATCGTCGAGCACTGGCTGCGCGGCTACCCGGTCGTCGCCTTCAACGCGACCTACGACATCACGCTGGTCAACCAGGAGCTGCGTCGCCACCGCCTGGGGTCCTTCGAGGAGCGCCTGGAGGGCGCGCCCATGCTGGTCGTCGACCCGTTGGTTTTGGATCGCAAGCTCGACCGCTTCCGCAAGGGCAAGAAGACGCTGACGGAGATGGCGCCGGTGTACGGGGCGGTTGCCTCCCCCGACGCTCACACAGCCGAGGTCGACGTGGCCATGACGCTCGACGTGCTCGCCGGCATGGTGGACAAGTACCCGCAGCTGGCATCCATGAGCGCCCTGGAGCTCATGGACTACCAGCTTCAGGTTCACCAGGATTGGGCCGAGGACTTCGAGAAGTACCTGCGCAAGCAGGGCAAGGACGCAAACATCGACCGCGAGTGGCCCCAGATCACGCCGCGGGGCCGCGGCGACGACCAGGAGTAGGAACGATTCAGGCGGGGGTCGGCAGGTGCCGGCCCCCGTTTTCGTCATGTCGTGGGAGTCGCCTGCATGGGCCGCATGGAGGGTACTGTACGAGGCAGTGGCTCGCGGCGGACTCCGGCGCCGCCCTGGCAGGACACGGCTGGCCGCGGCGGGACCAGCGCGGGACCAGCGCGGCCAGCGCGCGGCCACAACGGGATCACCGGGCTTTGCCGAAAAGTCGCACATAATTTCCCACGGTCATTTTTCGAGCACCCCTCAAAACGTTGCAATTCCAACGATGCAAATTCACGGTGTGAAGAAGTTGGAGGGGAATTACGTGCGAAATTGGTGAGGATGCTTCGAAAGCGGCGACGCGGCCACAGGGCCTGGCCAGGCTTCGAGCCGACAACGCAGCCACCCAATCAACGATGAGTGCCGCTGGGCGACATTGCGGCTGAATCCTGCAGGCCATACACCAGTTAGGGAGCATTACACCAGTTAGGGAGCATTACACCACCTCCGAAGTGGTGTAATACCCGCCTAAGTGGTGTAACACCACTTAGCAACAAGCTAATCTGCGGATCCGCCGAGTGGAGGGGCCTAGGCCATCGGCCGCCTGCTCGCATCGGGATAGATAACCAACATCCGGATAGGTAACGAACATCGGGATAGCTTAATAACCTATCCGGATGCGCATAACCTATCCGGATGCGCATAACCTATCCCGATAGGCCCAGAGGGGTAGGGCCCGGGGAAACAGAGGCTGCGCCCGGGGCAGCAGAAGGACATGGCCGGGCAACACGCATCACACCCCAAGCACCACACCTCACCAGTGTGGAGGATGCCGGCGGACAGCTAGGTCTCCCCCAAAAGTCGCATGCAATTCGATTGAGCGAAGATTCAACAAAGTCAGAAAACGTTGCAATTCCAACACTGCAAATTCAAGGTTTGAAATGGTCGCGGGGTAATTGCATGCGAAATTGATTGGGTGCGCAGCGGTTCGGGGTGCGAAGACTGGGGCGAGGTGGGCATGGCCTGGCAACGCACACCACGAGTCACCAGTGTGGAGGGGGCCGGCGGGAGCGGAGGGCCTGGCTGCAGTGCGCGTGGGCGGTGGCAGGGCATGGCCTGGCAACGCACACCACGAGTCACCAGTGTGGAGGGCGCCGGCGGGAGCGGAGGGCCTGGCTGCAGTGCCCGTGGGCGGTGGCAGGGCCTGGCCGGGCTTCGAGACGACGCGCCGAGCGAAGCTCGCAGCGCGGACGGCTCGCGGGCGGGCCGCCGCCCACCGGCACACCAAGCAGCCCGGCCCCCGCACCAGACGGCGCCCGGAACACCGGTGCCGCAGCCAGCAAGAACCCCGGTGGCACGAAAAAGCCCGGAGGCGAGCCTGCGCCTCCGGGCCTCTACACAAGGCTCACTTTTCCTTGATGAGATCCAGCCACGTGCGGCGCTCGCCCACGAGGAAGCCGAAGTCGCGGTTCTGGTCCGCGATGGCGGCGTCGGTCGCGGGGTTCTTGATGAGCGCGGCCAGCACGTCGGGGGCGGCGGTGATGGCACCCACGCCCTGGCGGACCAGCTCGAGGACCTGCTCGGAGTTCTTGAAGGACGCGGCCAGCACATCGGCCTTCAGGTCGTAGGAACGCAGGGTGCGATGAATCTCGGAGGCGACGCGCACGCCGTCGATGCCGTAGTTGTCCATGCGGTTGACGTAGGGCGCGACGTAGCGGGCGCCGGCCTTGGCGGCCATGAAGCCCTGCATGGAGGAGTGAATACCGGTCGCGGTCACCTGCATGCCTTCGCGCACGATGCGCGGGATAGCAGCGAAGCCTTCGCGCGTGACGGGAAGCTTGATGAAGAGGTTGCCGCCGATTTCGCCGCGCAGGGCGCGGGCCTCGGCGACCATGTCGTCGGCGCGCTGGGAGACGATCTGGACGTGCAGCTGGGCACCGTCGGGCAGGAGCTGCTTGATGGCGTGGAGAACCTCGAGAGGCTCCTTGCCCTCGCGGTAGAGGATCGTCGGGTTGGTCGTCACGCCGTCAATGGGCAGGTATTCCAGGGTATTGGCGATGGAATCGACGTTTGCGTGATCGATGAGGATGAGCATGTGAGCAGCTCCTTTGCGCTGTTATGAGTTTTCGCACCCCTAGGATAGCGCGGGCGGGAGCAGCCCACCGACTGCTCCCGCCCATCCAAACGTTCTGCCTGCGATTACCTCGCCGAAGAGGAGTGGTAGTTCGGCGCTTCCGTCGTCATCTGCACGTCGTGCGGGTGCGACTCGCGCAGGCCCGCGCTGGTGATGCGCACGAAGCGGCCATTGGCCTTGACCTGGGAGATCGTGGAGGCACCCAGGTAGAACATGGTCTGGTGCAGGCCGCCGACGAGCTGGTAGATGACCTGGGCGAGGGAGCCGGTATAGGGCACCTGGCCCTCGATGCCCTCGGGCACGATCTTGTCGTCGGAGGTGACGTCGGCCTGGAAGTAGCGGTCCTTGGAGTAGGACTTACGCCCGCGCGAGCTCATTGCGCCGAGCGAGCCCATGCCGCGGTAGCGCTTGAACTGCTTGCCGTTGGTGAACACAACCTCACCCGGGGACTCCTCGCAGCCAGCCAGGAGGGAACCGAGCATGACGGTGTCGGCGCCGGCCACGAGGGCCTTGCCGATGTCACCCGAGTACTGCAGGCCGCCGTCCGCGATGAGCGGGACGCCGGCGGGACCGCAAGCCTGGGCGGCCAGGTGAATCGCGGTGATCTGGGGGACGCCGACGCCGGCGACGACGCGGGTCGTGCAGATCGAGCCGGGGCCCACGCCGACCTTGACGGCGTCGACGCCAGCGTCGATGAGCGCCTGGGCGCCCTCGGTCGTGGCGACGTTACCGCCGATGATGTCGATGCCCTCAAACGTCGGGTCGGCCTTGATGCGGCGGATCATGTCGAGGGCGAGCTGGGCGCCGCCGTTGGCGGTGTCGACGACGAGGACGTCCACGCCCGCCTCGGCCAGGGCGGTGGCGCGCTCCCAGGTGTCGCCCCAGTAGCCGACGGCCGCGCCGACGACGAGGCGTCCGCGCGAGTCCTTGGTGGCGTTGGGGTACTGCTCGGTCTTAACGAAGTCCTTGACGGTGATGAGGCCGGTCAGGTGGTCGTTGTCGTCGACGATGGGCAGCTTTTCGACGCGGTGCTCGGCCAGCAGATGCTTGGCGTGTTCGCGGGAGATGCCGACCTGGCCGACGACCAGCTGGTCGCGTGGGGTCATGCAGTCGCGCACGCGCAGGGTGGCCCACTGATCCTGGGGGACGAAGCGCAGGTCGCGGTTCGTGATGATGCCCAGGAGGGTGCCGTCCTCCTTCACGACGGGCAGGCCGGAGACGCGGTAGTGGCCGCAGAGGCTGTCGAGTTCGTCGATGGTGGCGTCGGGTCCGACGGTCACCGGGTCCTCGACCATGCCGGATTCGCTGCGCTTGACCTGGCGGACCTGCGCGGCCTGTTCCTCGATGGAGAGGTTACGGTGGAGGATGCCGATACCGCCCTGGCGGGCCATGGCGATGGCCATGCGCGCCTCGGTGACGGTGTCCATGGCGGCGGACAGGAGCGGGATGCGCAGCGAAATGTTCTTCGTCAGGCGACTGCTCGTGTCAACGGATGAAGGAACGACGTCCGTGAGCTCGGGTAGGAGCAGGACGTCGTCGTAGGTGAGGCCGGTCAGGCCGAAAGGATCATGTGTAGCGAGTTCTCCCATGGGCCAATTGTAGGCGGTCGGTGGCGCTTTCGCGTCCTCGCTTCCGCGCACGCCTCGAAGCCGGGTATCAAGGGACGAGGCCATGGCCCCTCAGAGATCGTCAGGAGGAGGCGCTCTGGCTGGCTTGGGAGGCGTAGCGGGCGGCGGTCGCGCCGGTGACTGTGAGATGGATCGGGGCGGCGCCTCGTGCCAGCATGCGGGCGGCGGTGAGGGCGTCGGGGCGTCCCTCCCACACGAGCATGGAGACGGAGCCATCGGGGGCGATCTCGTGGATCCAGCGGCCCATTCCGGCGCGCGCGTGGGAGTCGGCCCAGGCGATGGCGCGGGCGTAGTCGACGGCGAGTTCCTCGGCGCGCGAGGGGTCCACGACCTCGGCGAGGACGCGGGCGGCGCTGGCGGCCTCGCACACGACCCAGTGCATGCGCTGGGGGGCGGCGACGATCCCGGCGGGGTCGAGGGTGTAGACGATGCCGCCCACGCCCTCGTTCGTCCACCCGTCGGCCAGGGCGCGGTCGTAGAGAGCGGTCGCAGTGTCGATCATCCAGGGTCCGGGTTTTTCACCCATGTGGGTGAGGATCGCGTAGACCTGTCCGACGAGGCGGGCGGCCTTAAATCCGAGGCCGGGGAGCGTATCGCCGGGCCGGATGAGCTCAACGGGAGCCTGATCGCAGGAGGCGGGCAGGGGGCGCCATTCTTCGTCGTAGAGGTCGGGCAGGGCGAAGCCGCTGCGCGCGGCGATCTCGCCGACGAGGCGCAGGATCGAGCGCGCCCGGTCGAACCACACGCGCTCCCCCGTCGCTTCCCAGGCGGCCAGGTAGGCCTGGGCGGTATCGAGGTTGGTGGAGAGGCGACGCAGGGGCGAATGCACGCCGGACGCGGCCTCGATCTCTTCGCGCACAGCACCGGCGCTCGGATCCCACCATCGCTGATCCTGGTCCACCTCGAGGTCGGCGAGCAGGTCGCGCGCGGCGCCGTGCCCGACCATAGCGGCAGCGGCGGCCGCACCGATCATCGCGGACTGGGCGCGCTGTGAAAAGACCGCGCGAGGAACCGGGGTGGCGCTGTGCTCTGACGTGGGTACGACCTCGGCGTACCAGGAGCCGTTCGGTGCACGCAGGGGGCCGGCGAGGGCGGCGAGGCCATGGTCGACGAGGTGAGCGGCCCCCTCGATGCCTCGCATCTGCGCGAGGGCGAAGACGTGCGTCATGCGGGCGCTGATGCGCGCGTCGAGGGGACGCCCGAGGTCGACCTGACCGTCGGCGCGCAGGAAGGCGAAGCCGACCCGCGCCTTCGACCGGGAAGCAAAGGCGACGAGCGCGTCAAAATCGGCGTCAAAAGCGCGGCGCAGATCTTCGTTGTTCCAGGGGGCGTTCATGACTGTTCTCCTGCCGGTACGTGCCTTCACGGTATCACCTGTCCAGGTTCCGCGGGCGGAGGTGGGGGCCGCGTGCGCGCAGTTGAGGGCGCAATTGCGCATGAGCCGTCAAGGGCGTCAGGAGCGGCCGACGAGCTCCAGGTCGGCCTGGGGCGCGAGGAGGGCGAGGGCCTCCTCGACGCAGGCGCTGATGGTGCGCACGCGCTGCACCTGGGGCGAGAGGATCTCGGGGGCATCCGCGCCCGCCATGATCGTGGGCACTCCGTATCGCGCGTCGAGGTTTTCCACCGTTTGCGCGCACTCGGGACCGCATCCGAGGACGACGGTGAGGGCGGGGACGCCGCCGCGCACGTACTCGCGGAAACGATCTAGGGTCTGCACGCCCCCGTAGTTTTCACTGGACAGCATGCGCACGTCGCAGCCGTACCAGGCCAGGGCGACGCCGATGACCTGGGCGGCGGTCTCGTGGAGCGAGTCGGAGATGAGCGCGACGCGGTCCCCTCCGACGAGGGAGCGTGCCGGGCGGGACTGGTAGACGGAGCGGCACACGCGCTGGAAAGCGTTGACCAGCATGAGGGCGGGTGCGCTGCCGACGGGTTCGCCGCCCGGATCGGAGCGCAGGGATTTGAGGGTGGGTTCAACGAAGCGCGACCACGTATGGACGAGGCCGTGGCTGGCGACGGCGGCCTCGATCACTTCTTCGAGGCGATGATAGTCGTCGGCCAGGGCGACGGTGCGCAGCTGGGCAGCGTTCGCTGGGCCTCGACGGGGAAGGAGCGTGCTTTCTGCGAGGGCACGCTTGGCGGCCTCGGCGGCGGACATGCCGGCACGCACGTGGTGGATCATGGCGCGCAGACGGTCAACGTCCTCGGGCTGATAGCGACGTCGCTCGCCGGTCTCACGCTGCGCGGGGCCGAGGCCGTAGCGTCGTTCCCAGGTGCGCAGGGTGGAGGGGGATACTCCCAGTTCATCGGACACGGAGGACACGGTGCGGGAGCGGTCGGTGTGCGCCGACTGCGTCAGTATGGCTCGTGGCATGTCCACTCCCTCCGATCCTCGTCCCTACCTTGCTCTGATTCTTGCGTGTTCGCAGCGCGCACGCCACAGGAAGGGACAGGAGACTCACGATCAAGTTGTTCAAAAAGTTATTCACAATCTGTTCACTCTGAGCACCACGCATTTCTCCACGTTTTAACAGTACGGGCACACGCGATCTGAGAACTGGCTCATAATTCGAGAAAGATCCTTGAATAACTACCGCACAAGTGTCTATTCTTGCCGACATCGTGTGCCGAAAATGTCGGCACGACAGACATGAAGGAGGCACCCAATGACTGACGTCTCCCGTCTGCCCGGACCCATGATCGACGCGTGGGAATGGCAGTACGAAGCGGCGTGCCGAGACCTGGACACCGAGCTGTTCTTCCACCCCGAGGGTGAGCGTGGCTCTACGCGCCGGCGCCGCGCAGCAAACGCCAAGGCGATCTGCGCGACCTGCCCGGTGATCGAGCAGTGCCGGTCCTACGCTCTGGCCGCTCAGGAGCCTTACGGCATCTGGGGTGGAATGACTGAAGAAGAACGACGCGAAGAGATCCGCTCCTCCGGGCGCGGTCGCCGCGTCTCCTAACGCGCATCCATTTTCCGGTGCGGCATCGCCACCGCGATGCCGCACCTTTTTACTGCCCACCACAACGCCCATCCTCTCCGGGAGCTCGCATGACCAGCAACGACACCTTGACCTCGCAGAAAAAGGCCGAGGACACCTCCGCCAACCTGTACAAGACCCTGTTCTTCGTCACCGCGCCGATCACCGCGGTCCTCGCGGGCGCGTGCGTGTGGATGGGTGTTCAGCTCTCCTCTACCTCTCCGGCGAGCCAGGCGACCCCGGCGGCCACGCCGACCGCGGCCGCGCAGATGCCGCAGAACACCGAGACTGCGGCTCCCAGCCAGACGAACGCCGGCAACCTGGAGATCATGAAGTCGTTCGTGCGCCACCAGGCTGATGACCCGCAGGCGAAGGGCGACATTAACGCCCCCGTCACGATGGTCCTCTTCTCGGACTTCGCATGCCCCTACTGCACGAAGTACGCCCAGGAGGTCGACCCGGCACTCGCCGACCTCATCGCGGATGGAACCCTGCGCGTCGAGTGGTATGACCTGGCTCAGATCACCGAGACCTCGCCCCTGGCCGCGCAGGCGGGCATCGCCGCTGGCGAGCAGGGCAAGTTCTGGGAGTTCCACGACGCGGTCTACGCGGCTGCCGACCCGACCGGTCATCCCCAGTACTCCGAGCAGGCGCTCGTCGACTTCGCGGCCAAGGCGGGCGTACCCGACCTGGACAAGTTCCGCGAGACGATGCTCGCCGACCACACCGCCGCCAAGGTGAAGGCAGCCAAGGAACAGGCCCACCAGTACGGCATCAGCGGCACGCCCACAATGTTCATCAACAAGGCGTTCGTCAGCGGCTACCGCGACGCCGCCTACATCCGCAACACGATCCTCGACCAGGCGGCGCAGTCCGCGTCCTGACGCGAGGCCCCGCACCGCAGGGATGCGCGGCGAGGGAGACACAAACAAAACAAAAGGGGCGGCCCGGAAGGATTCCTTCCGGGCCGCCCCTGTAGGATTCAGCGTGCGAAGCGCTCAGCGCTCCACGACCGCCAGCACGTCACGCGAGGACAGGATCTGGAACTCCTGGCCGTCGTACTTGACCTCGGTGCCGCCGTAGCGCGAGTAGATGACGACGTCGCCGACCTTGACGTCGACGGGGATACGGTTACCGTTGTCGTCCACGCGGCCGGGGCCCACGGCGATAACTTCGCCTTCCTGCGGCTTCTCCTTGGCGGTATCCGGAATGACCAGGCCGGAGGCGGTGGTCTGCTCGGCCTCAACCTGGCGGATGACGATGCGGTCCTCGAGGGGCTTGATGGAGATCGACATTGTCGCTCCCTTTCTTCTTTGTCACGAAGGTGCTCGTCCTTTCCCTGCCGTCGCGGGGGTCAGGTGCAGGACCGGTCGCGGGTGTTCCCGCGCTTCCTCCACGAGTGTAGGCGTGGTCCTGGCACTCGGGCAAGCCGAGTGCCAGGCGCGTTCACCCTGGGCGAGACGCCGCCCGCGCCCCGACCGCGCACCCCACACGGCCTCGTCCCGGCGAAGATGGGACAATGAGCGGGTGAGCGCCCTGACCCCCATCCTGTCCTCCCCCGGCTGGGAGCTGTTGGAGTCCCTGCAAGCGAAGCAGGCCGCCAACCCTATCCCTCTGCCCGAGCTCGGAAGCGCCCTGCGCGCCTCCGGCCTCGACGCGGAGCTCGTGGTCGCAGTCCTCACCCAGCTGGCGCTGCGCCAGGCGGCGCGCGCCAAGTTCGGGCCCTTCGCCTCCCACATGGTGTTCACCCGCGACGGCCTCGAGCAGGCGACGCGCCTCGTTGTTGCAGCCCGCCACGCCCAGCGCTTCAGGGACTGCGGCGCGACGCGCGTCGCGGACCTTGGCTGCGGCATCGGATCGGACGCCATGGCGATCGCCGGCCTGGGCATGAACGTGCTGGCGGTCGACATCGACCCCGATACCGCCGGCGCCGTGGCCGCAAACCTGCGGGCTTTCGAGGGATCCGAGGTGCGCCTGGGCGACGTCACGGACCTCGACATGGACGAGCTGGCCGCCGAGGGCGTCGACGCGATCTTCGCAGACCCGGCCCGCCGCACGGGCGCCTCGCGCGGGTCGGCGCGCATCACGGACCCCGAGCAGTGGTCTCCTCCCCTCTCACTCGCCCTCGGCTGGGCCTCCACGATCGAACGCGTCGGCATCAAGGTGGCACCGGGCATCGCGTACGAGCACATCCCCTCTTCCTGGCATGCGCAGTGGGTGAGCGTGGGCGGCGACCTCGTCGAAGCCTCCCTCTGGTCCCCCGCGCTCTCCCCCGAGGGCCGCGGGCGCTCGTGCCTCCTCTTGGACGAGGCCGGGGCTGCCCATTCGCTCTCCACACCCGAGGGGTACGCGCCCAACGCCCCAGCGCCTCGCGTGGAGGTCGCGCCGCTGGGCGCGATGATCGCCGAGCCCGACAGCGCGGTCATCCGATCGGGGCTCCTGGGACGCCTCGCGGATGAGGTCGGCGCGGGCATCGTGTCCGACAAGATCGCCTACCTGACCGGGGATGACCTGCCCGATTCCCCCTTCTACGACCGCTTCGAGATCCTCGCGGTGACCAACCTGCGGGCAAAGGCGATATCCGCGGAGCTGCGCACGCGCGGCGCGGGCAGCGTCGAAATCAAGAAGCGCGGAGCGGACATCAACCCCGACGACCTGCGCAAATCCTTGAAACTGGGCGGGGGCGAGCAGCAGCTGACCGTCATCGCGACGCGCGTGGACGGGCGCCACCGCGCGATCATCTGCCGACGGTTGGCTAAAAACCTGTAAGAAAGCTCTCCACCGACACCACGCGTCGCCCTGCCACAATGGAGGAAGCCAGCGAAAGGATCGACATGTCTTTGCCCTTCGGTTCCTCCCAGCGTTCCACGATCGGTGTCGAATGGGAGCTCCAGCTCGTTGACCGCGACTCCCACGACCTGCGCCAGAGCGCGGACGCGATCATCGATCGCGCCACGACCGACGGCAAGCTCTACCCGGGCGTCCATCGCGAGATGCTCCTCAACACGATCGAGGTTGTGTCCAAGCCGCGCGCGACCGTTGCCGAGTGCATGGCCGACTTGATGGACTGCGTCAACTACCTGACCCCCCTGGCCTCGGACCTGCGCATCGACCTGGCCACCGCCGGCACGCACCCCTTCGCGCGCCCTGGCCGCCAGCGCGTCACCGATTCCGAGCGCTACGCCCAGCTGGTGGAGCGCACTGCCTACTGGGGGCACCAGATGCTCCTGTACGGCGTCCACGTGCACGTCGGCGTCGAGGATCGCGCGAAGATCCTCCCGATCCAGGCAGCGCTCGCCGCTCACCTTGGCCACCTGCAGGCCATCTCCGCGTCCTCCCCCTTCTGGGCGGGCGAGGACACCGGCTACGCGTCCAACCGTGCGATGGTCTTCCAGCAGCTGCCCACCGCCGGCATCCCTCGTCAGTTCGCGACGTGGGAGGATCTCGAGGCCTACACGGACGACATGATCCGCACGGGCGTCATCGAGGGCTTCGACGAGGTCCGCTGGGACATCCGCCCCTCGCCGGCCTTCGGCACGATCGAGAACCGCGTGTACGACGCTGCGACGAACGCGACCGAGGTCGCCACCTTCGCGGCCTTCACACACGTCCTCGTCGAGCACTTCTCGCGCCTGTACGACGCGGGCGAGCCGCTGCCGTCCCTGCCGGATTGGTTCGTCGCCGAGAACAAGTGGCGCTCGGCGCGTTACGGCATGGACGCGACCCTCATCGTCTCGCGCGACGGTACGACCGAGAGCGCGCGCGACGGCATCGCGCGACTAAAGGAAGAACTGGCCCCCGTGGCGGCCGACCTGAACTGCGCGCGCGAGTTCGCGGGCCTGGAGACGATCCTGGCGATCGGCGCCTCCTACGAGCGTCAGCGCGCCGTCGCGGCGGCCGCGCGACCCGGCCAGGGCCTCGACGCGGTCGTAGACCTGATGCGCGCCGAGATGAGCGCGGGGCGCCCCCTGGCTCTCGCCGAGTTCGCGACCCTGAACGCCTGACTCCGTCACGCCAGCGCCCCACACTCTCACCCGGGCGTGGGGCACTGTCGTCACCGCCACACACTCCCAGACACCATTCAGGTGACTCTCAGAACGCCGCCGTATCCTAAGTCCCGATAGAAAACTGACACTGAGAGGACACTCGCCCGTGGTGCAGGAATCAACACAGTCACCAGATACCGACAGCGCAC
Organism: uncultured Actinomycetes bacterium; assembly: GCA_963537175.1. Taxonomy (GTDB): domain Bacteria; phylum Actinomycetota; class Actinomycetes; order Actinomycetales; family Actinomycetaceae; genus Pauljensenia. The sequence goes on along the minus strand of CAUTDS010000004.1, from coordinate 35,456 downwards.
CATCGGCGCTGGTCAGGATCGCTTCCCCCATCGGGGCATCCGTGCAGACTGTGTGGCTGTTGCTCTCCTCGCTGGCTCATCTCACGATCCGCTGGCTGTCACGATGCCCGGCCACCGCCGTCCTTACCGTCGCTTTGACGATCGTGTCGGCGACCTACTGGGTCTGGCGCGATCAATTCACAGCCCTCGAGGCCACCCCGTCCAGCCCTCACTGGTGGTCGGTCCTCTCCTCCGTCGGCGCGGTTCCCGGTAATTTCGTCGCGACGGCCGTGCTCGGCATCGTCGTGATGATCATTGCGGGAGGAGCAGCCGAGAGGCACCTCGGCACGCGCGCGTGGGTGGCGGCAGCCGCTGCCGGCCAGGTCGTCGGCGTCGCCGCCACGTGGCTGACGCTCCCCCTGCTCACCAGGGTGTTCTCCATGTGGGGGCAGACGATTGATGCGGGGAGCCTGTGGGGCACAAGCCTCATCCTCGTCGCCCTCGTCGGCGCAGCAGCGCAGTCGCTGGCGTCGCACTGGCGCTGGCGCGCGCATTTCCTCCTCATCGGAATCCTCATCCTGTCGGCGGCGATCCTCGGATCGGCGATTTCGTACGCGCGCGTGTGGGCTCTCCTCGCGGGCATCGTCGCCGCGCGCCTCGCGGGCGTGCGCGGGGAGCGCAGCGGGCCCGGGGGCGACATCCCGATCGGACGCCAGCTCGCGTCCGTCGCCGCCCTATGCTGGGCGTGTGCGGCGGCGCTGACCGTTGTTTCTTCCGCCCCCGAGGGACCGCTCGCTCAGATGCGCTGGTCGCTGGGACCCGCGTGGTGGCTCGAGGGACGCACGGGCGTCATCACGACTCTGCTGTGCCTGGCCCCCATCACGCTCCAGCTGATCTTCGCCTACGGGCTGCGCAAGGGCAGGCGCGCCGCCTACTTCGGCACCCTCATCCTCCAGCTGGTCCTCGGGCTGTCAACGGTCGCGTCGACGGGTGTCGCTCTCACCCAAGGCACCGACGAGAACGGGATGGCCAGGCCCGAGCTCGTCACCACGGCCTCGCTCCTTCTCGTTCCGGTCATCCTCAACGCCGCCCTGTGCGTCATCACGTGGTGGGTGCGCCATTCCTTCACGATCCACGCGGAGCCCTCCACGACCTCGACCCTGCTGCGGCGCTGGCTGCTCCTCATGGTCGGTTGCGCGGGCGCGGTTCTTGTCCTTGGCTTCCTCACGAGCGATTCGTTCGTGCCCCTCGAGGCTCTTAATGCCGACGACCTGACCGTCACCGACTACGCGACTCCCCTGCAGATCCTCCACGATTACACCCTCGCGCTGCTCCCCACGGCAACAGCCTCGATCTTCGAGCCGTCCCTGGTTCCGATGACGCTCTTCGCCGAGGCGCCCGTCCTGTGGGTTCCCCTCGTCGCCTGGGTCGGCACCCTCGCCATCATCCTGAGCGCGCTGCTTGCTCGGCCTCGTATCCCGCTGTCCTCGCCGCTCGAGAGCCTCACGCCGCTCCTGCGCGCCCACGGCGCGGGCACCCTCGGCTGGATGCAGACCTGGGAGGGCAACCAGGTGTGGGTGTCGCCGTCCGGCGAGGCCGGGGTTGCCTACCGCGGGTCGGGCGGCGTGGCGCTGACTGTCACCGACCTGGCGTACGAGCCGGGCAAGGCCTCCGAGGCGATCGCGCAGTTCTCGACCTTCGCGACAGCCTCGGGCCTGACCCCCGCGCTCTACTCGGTCCACGAGGAGCTCGCGCAGGCCGCGCGCGAGCAGGGCTGGACGATCATGCAGGTCGCCGAGGAATCCCTGCTGGACCTGCCCGGCCTTGCGTTTAAGGGCAAGGCCTACCAGGACGTGCGAACCGCCATGAACCACGCGTCCCGTGAGGGCGTCGAGGCCGTGTGGACCACCTGGGAGGAGTGCCCGGCGGGTTGGCGCGATCAGATCACCGTCATCTCCGACACGTGGAGCGATGACAAGGCCCTGCCCGAGATGAGCTTTACGCTCGGCGGCGTGCCTGAGCTCGCGGTGCCCGAAACGCGCATCCTGGTCGCCATCGACGAGGAGTCAACGATCCACGCCGTCACCTCGTGGCTGCCCATCTACCGGGACGGAGCAGTCGTCGGCCTGACCCTGGACGTCATGCGTCGGCGCACAACCGGGTGGCGTCCCGCGATCGAGTTCCTCATCGGCAAGGCTGCGCTGGCGGCGCAGGAAGAGGGGTTGGAGGTCCTGTCCCTGTCGGGCGCTCCCCTGTCGCGTTCGGCCGATGACACCTCGGCCTTTGGCCCCCTCACCGACGCGCTGGCCGCCATCATGGAGCCGCTCTACGGCTTCACCTCGCTGCATGCGTTCAAGCGCAAGTTCAAGCCTCGCACGCAGTCCCTGTACCTGGCGGTGCCGGATCCGGCCTCCCTCGCCACGGTCGGACTGGCCATCTCGCACGCCTACGTGCCCCACGTGTCCCCCGCGCAGACCCTCACGCTCGTCGCCTCCGTTGCCGGGGGCCTCGCCAAACTCGCCGCGAAGGGCGTCGGCGACCTGCGCTCGACGCGAGCGGCCTCCCGAGAGCGCGCGTCCGATGAGGGCACACTCGCTGCCACGGCCTCGTCCGACGAGAGCGGAAAGGAACGCCGATGAGCGCCCTGGGAAGCATCCCCCTCACCTCGCTCAAGACCCTGGCGGTAGTCACAGTCCTAGCGATTGCGTCTCTGCTGGTTGGGGCGTCTGCGCTTGCACGTTCGGCCCCGGCGCGCTGCCCGGGACGCACGAGGCGGTGGCTGGGGCGCACGGTCATCCTCCTCGTGCCCACGATCCTGATCGCATCCGCGGGAGCGCTCGTCTTCAATCGCTCGCTCGGGCTCGTGAAAACCAGCGGGGACCTGGCAAAGCTCGCGTTCTCAACCGTCGTCGGAACGACCGCCCAGTCCGGTGGCGAGGCCGACGTCGACGCGCAGTCGGCCGCCGCATCCGCACTCGACGCAACCTTCACAAGGACCGAGGATGGCATGCTCGAGACCACCTGGACTGGCCCATCGAGCGGGATCACTCTGCCTGTCTTCGTCATCACTCCGCGCGACTACTCCCCCACGGACGGCAAGACCTACGCGGTCATCGAGCTTCTCCATGGCTACCCGGGCGAGGCCGACGGCACGATGCAGGGCGCGCAGGTTCAGGAAGCGCTCAACAACGCCATCGACGAGGGGATCATCCCGCCGACAATCGTCGTCGGCCCCTCCCTCAGCGTCGACGAGGAGGCCCACGACTGCGCCGACATCGAGGGGCGCCCCGCCGTCTACACGTGGGTGTCCCACGACGTCCCCGAGATGATTCGACACAACTTCCCCAATACGTCGTCCAACCGCGACGCCTGGCTGATCGGGGGCTTCTCCGCGGGTGCCTACTGCGCGATCTGGACGGCCCTGCGCACGCCCGAGACCTACGGGGCCGCCGCCTCTCTGTCCGGTTATGACACGCAGATCGAGGGCCAGATGACCAACCAGGGCGATCAGTATCTGGCAGACAACACGCTGTCGGTCATGCTGGCGAATCGCACACCTGACGGGATGCGCATCTACGCGATGGCGGCCGGCGACGACGCCGTTGGCGGCGCGTACACCGCTCTCAAGATGGCATCAGCCGTCAAGGAACCCGACAGCGTGACCACGGACGTTCCCCCGACTGGCGGGCACGCGGGCCCGCTGTGGCGCGAGCACATTCCGACGATGCTGGCGTGGTGGGGGTCTTCCGACCGGGTCTCGCGGGCCGTCGGCGCCCCTTCGACGGCGGCGACCGCACAGTCCTCCGAAGCCAGCGCGTCCATCGTCCCGGTGACGACCGTGACCCACGAGGTCCGGCCGACCGCCCCAAACGGGTACCTGACGCTTGGACTCCTGATTGCCGGCGTACTCGTCTCGCTCGTGCTCACGTGGCATGTCGCGCCGCGCTGGCAGCTGCGTCGCCACGAGGACGAGCGCGATGAGGCCGACCACCGACACCGCGCGCGTCACCGCGCGCAGCGCTCGGGTCTGTTCACCGCTGTGCCGCGTCCCGCGCTCGGGGCACTCGGCTACCTGGCACGACTGACGTCCCTCGGTGCGACCACGGCAAGCGCCGCGCTCCTCGTCGGCATCTCCGCCAACATGGTGGGCGGCTTCTACACCTCGTGGAGCTCGATCGCGCAGAGCTTCATGGACGGCCTGCGCTAGGCCCGCAGGCCGCTCTCAGGCCCGCGGCGCCAGGTACGTCGTCGTCAACTCCATGCCCGAATCCGGGGAGAAGTCCCAGTCCGACGGCGGCAGGCCCGCAGCGACCAGCTCGGAGCCGATCGCCGCGATCTGAGCGCCGTTGTCCGTGCAGAAGCGCAGAGGGGGCATGCGAACCTGAACGCCGGCCGCCTCGGCTCGCTGGGCCAGCAGGCCGCGCAGTCGGGAGTTCGCAGAGAATCCACCGCCCACAACAATCGTGTCGCATCCCGTGTCCAGCGCGGCGCGCACGGCCTTCGCGGTGAGGGAATCGTTGACGGCCTCGGAGAACGCAGCGCACACGTTTTCCTTGCTGACGACCTCGCCGCGCGCGGTCGCGCCCTCGATGTATCGGGCGACGGCGGTCTTCAGGCCCGAGAAGGAGAAGTCGTACTTGTGACGCTCCTTGTCCTTGCCGGCAGCCAGGCCGCGCGGGAAACGGATCGCCTCGCGCTCCCCCTGCTGAGACAGACGGTCCACGTGCGGGCCGCCCGGGTAGGGCAGGTCGAGGAGGCGCCCGACCTTGTCGAAGGCCTCGCCCGCGGCGTCGTCCAGGGTTCCGCCCAGCTCGACGACGTCCGTCGCGATATTGCGGATCTCGAGGATGTTGGAGTGGCCGCCGGAGACGACGAGTCCGATAAAGTGCTCGGGCAGCGGCCCGTCGGCGAGCTTGTCGACGGCCAGGTGGCCGATCACGTGGTTGACGCCGTACAGGGGCTTGCCCAGCGACGAGGCCAGCGCCTTCGCCGCGCAGATACCGACGGTCAGCGAACCGACGAGACCCGGTCCAGCCGCAACCGCAATCGCATCCACGTCCGCCAGGGTCACTCCGGCCTCATCGAGAGCAGCATCCAGTGTGGGCAGGAAGGACTCCAGGTGCGCACGCGACGCGATCTCGGGGATGATGCCGCCGTAGCGGGCGTACTCATCCATCGACGTGGCCGTGCGGTCGACCAGCAGCTGCGTACCGCGCACGAGGCCGACGCCGGTCTCGTCGCAGGTTGACTCAATACCAAGGACCAGGGGTTCACTCACGCCCCCCAGTTTAATCCGCGCACGCGGGAGCCGCCGCACGCGCGTAGCGTGCAGTTCCGTCGCGTGTGGAATCGTCGTCGATCTAGTCGCGCGGACGCGCGTTCGCGATGAACATCGCGACGCCCGCAACCGCGAAGACCACAAGGCTCCAGGGGAACAGCGAATCGGCGATCGGCTTGATCTGGGGGGAGCCAAAGAGCATGCCCAGAAGCAGGAGGATCGACAGAATCGCGAAGGCGATCATTGCCGTGATGCCGACGGTCGCGCTGACCCAGTAGCGACGCGTATGCGTGTTCGGACCGGTTTCATCAAATTGCATGGCGTGCTCCTCTCTGAGCCGATGATGCTTCCATGATACGCCGCACGCCGGTCCGTCATGCGTATTTTGTGTTCGGCTACTGAGCCCGTAGCGCCGGGCCCTCACACCCCGTCACATCGCTGTGCCGCCGTGTCTGCCCCACGCAAACGCGGGAGGGCCCGGCGCGTGCGCGCCGGGCCCTCCGCGAGGCCACTCCAGCCGAATCAGACGCCCTTGAAGGCAGCCTTGCCGAGCTGGCGGTTCAGGTTTGCGATCACGTCGAGCGGGATCTGCTTGGGGCAGACCTCAGCACACTCGCCGATGTTCGAGCAGGAGCCGAAGCCCTCCTCGTCCATCTGGTTGAGCATGTTGACAACGCGCTTGTAGTTCTCGGGCTTGCCCTGCGGGAGCAGGCCGAGGTGCGTGACCTTCGCCGAGGTGAAGAGCATCGCGGAAGCGTTCGGGCAGGCAGCCACGCACGCACCACAGCCGATGCACGCGGCGGCCTCGAACGCGCGATCCGCATCCTGCTTCGGGACCGGGGTCGCGTGCGCGTCGGGGGCTGCACCCGTGTTCACGGAGATGTAGCCACCGGCCTGGATGATGCGATCCAGAGCGCTGCGGTTGACCACAAGGTCCTTGATGATCGGGAAGCCCGATGCGCGCCACGGCTCGATCGTGATGACGTCGCCATCGTTGAAGGAACGCATATGCAGCTGGCAGGTCGTGGTGACCTCCGGGCCGTGAGCGATACCGTTGATGACGATGCCACACTGACCGCAGATGCCCTCGCGGCAGTCGGAGTCGAAGGCGACGGGTTCCTCGCCGCGTGCGAAGAGCTCTTCGTTCAGGACGTCGAGCATCTCCAGGAACGAGGACTCTTCCGAGATTCCCTTCACCTGGTATTCATGAATTGCGCCCTTGTCTTCGGGACCGTTTTGGCGCCAGATCCTCAGTGTCAGGTTCACTTGTAGCTCCGCTGCTTCAGCTCGATGTCGTTGTAAATCAGGTCTTCCTTGTGGAGGATCGGGGGCTCGCCTTCGCCAGCGTATTCCCAAGCCGCCACGTACAGGAACTTGTCGTCGTGACGCAGGGCCTCACCCTCGGGAGTCTGAGACTCCGCGCGGAAGTGGCCACCGCACGACTCTTCGCGGTGCAGCGCGTCGATGCACATGAGCTCACCCAGCTCCATGAAGTCGGCCACTCGACCGGCCTTCTCGAGGGACTGGTTGAGTTCACCGATCGACTTGCCGGGAACACGAACGTTCTTCCAGTAGTCAGCGCGCAGCTCGCGGATCATACCGATGGCCTTCTTCAGGCCGGCCTCGGTGCGCTCCATGCCGCAGTACTCCCACATGATCTTGCCCAGCTCCTTGTGGAACGAGTCCACGGAGCGGGTGCCGTTGATCGACATGAGGGTGTCGATACGGCCCTGAGCCGACTCAAGAGCTTCCTTCACCGAAGGCGAGTTCTCGTCCAGCTTGGGCAGGTGGAAGCAGTGCGCCAGGTAGTCGTTGATCGTGTTGGGCAGGACGAAGTAGCCGTCCGACAGGCCCTGCATGAGCGCCGAGGCGCCCAGGCGGTTCGCGCCGTGGTCGGAGAAGTTCGCCTCGCCAGCCACGTACAGACCGGGCAGATTCGACTCGAGGTCGTAGTCAACCCACAGGCCACCCATGGTGTAGTGGACGGCCGGGTAGATGCGCATCGGCACCTCGTAGGGGTTGTCGCCCGTGATGCGCTCGTACATGTCGAAGAGGTTGCCGTACTTGGCGGACACGGCGGCCAGGCCCATACGGTTGATCGCGTCGGAGAAGTCGAGGTAGACGCCGCGTGCGACACCGTCGATCTTCGGGCCGACGCCACGGCCCTCGTCACACATGTTCTTCGCCTGACGCGACGCGATGTCGCGGGGCACGAGATTACCGAAGGAGGGGTAGATGCGCTCCAGGTAGTAGTCGCGATCCTCTTCGGGGATGTCGCGCGGGTCCTTCTCGCAGTCCTCGGCGCGCTTGGGAACCCAGATGCGGCCGTCGTTACGCAGCGACTCCGACATGAGGGTCAGCTTCGACTGCTGGTCGCCGTGCTGGGGAATGCACGTGGGGTGGATCTGCGTGAAGCAGGGGTTGCCGAAGTAGGCGCCCTTGCGGTACGCACGCCAGATGGCGGTCGCGTTACAGCCCATCGCGTTGGTGGACAGGAAGAACACGTTGCCGTAGCCGCCGGTCGCCAGAACGACGGCATCGGCGATGAAGCTCTCGAGCTTGCCTGTGGACATGTCGCGGGCGATGATGCCGCGCGCCTTGCCCTCATCGACGATGAGCTCGACCATTTCGTGGCGGGCGTATTCCTTGACGGTGCCGGCCGCGACCTGACGCTCAAGCGCCTGGTAGGCGCCGATCAGCAGCTGCTGACCCGTCTGGCCACGCGCGTAGAACGTACGGGACACCTGCACGCCACCGAAGGAGCGGTTGTCGAGGAGGCCGCCGTACTCGCGGGCGAAGGGGACGCCCTGCGCGACGCACTGGTCGATGATGTTGGCGCTGACCTCGGCGAGGCGGTAGACGTTGTCCTCACGAGCGCGGTAGTCGCCGCCCTTGACCGTGTCGTAGAAGAGACGGTAGACGGAGTCGTTGTCGTTGCGGTAGTTCTTCGCGGCGTTGATACCACCCTGCGCGGCGATGGAGTGCGCGCGGCGGGCGGAGTCCTGGTAGAAGAAGCAGTCGACGTTGTAGCCCATTTCGCCGAGCGAGGCGGCGGCGGCGCCGCCCGCGAGGCCGGAGCCGACGATGATGACGCGCAGCTTACGGCGGTTGGCGGGGTTGACCAGCGCGGCGCTGAACTTACGCTGCTCCCAGCGCTGTGCGATCGGGACGTCGTGGGGAGCCTTCGTGTCGGCGATCTTCTCGCCTTCACGGTAGAGGCCGTGGATGAGTGTATCGGTCATGATTGCGTGCCCTTCCTCAGTGGATCAAGCCGGTGACGATGGCAACGGGCGGGGCCATGAACATCACGAAGATGACCAGACCGACCAGGCCCGAGAGGAGAACCAGCGGCTTGCGGGTCGCGTTACGCACCCAACCGAGCGACTGGAACATGGACCAGAAGCCGTGGGAGACGTGGATGCAGGCGCAGCCGACGAACACGGCGTAGAGGATCACCAGGACCGGCGACTGGAAGGAAGCAACCATACGAGCGTAGGGCGTGGTGACGTCAGCGCCGAAGTTCGCGACCTTCGCGGGCAGGCTCACGGTGGTGAAGTGAGCGATGTGGAAGATCAGGATCAGCAGGATGAGAACACCGCTCATACGCATGGTGCGAGCCGCGTAGGAGTCCGAGACGGACTTCTTGACGACGTAGCGGGTGGAGCGAGCGCGACGCGAACGCTTCCAGGTGTAGGCGGCGGCCCACAGGTGGATGATGAGCATCAGCACCATGGCGGCGCGGAAGACCCAGATGAATCCGCCGTGCGGGAAGATCGGCACGAAAGCCTCTTCATGCAGCCAGTGCGCGTAGTCGTTGTAGACCTCCGCGCCCAGGAACATCTTGAGGTTGCCGTAGGAGTGGAACAGCAAGAAGAAAACGAAAACGAAGCCCGAGACGGCCATCAGCTGCTTAATAAAGACGCTGGTGGTCCACGCGCGGCGCTTCTTCGTTGCGACATTTTGAGTGGCCATGACATGAGCATATCGACGCTTTTCGTCCGCTTCGTAGGACCATGGCACGAGGCCGCCCGCGAAGGATCTCGACACGGTGTCATTTTCGGCCATTTTCCGCGGTTATCTCGGGCAGCTTGAGCCGCTATCGCAAGGAAAACACGTAGGACCATTGACCCCGCAAACGGGGGTAAAAAGACACGAATTTTGATACACCGACCATACCTATTTGGTGGCGGTCGTCGCATCGTCTCAGATCAGGGGCGCCCTCATCTCGACGGCCTCTTCGACGGGGTTGCGGAAGTAGCGCGGACGGCGCCCGATTTCAACGAAACCTCGGGACTCGTACAGGCCAATCGCTCCCTTGTTGGAGGGGCGCACGTCAAGGAAGATCTCGCGCGCTCCGGCCTCGCGTGACCAGTCCAGGAGGGCCTCCAGGATGGCCGCGCCGATGCCTCGCCCCCGCGCGTGAGCGCGCACGCCGATGGTCATGACGTCGGCCTGGTCTCCACCGACCTTGACTCCTCCGTATCCGACGACGTCGCCGGACTCATCCGTGGCAATCCAATAGCGCGAGGCCGGGGAGGAAAGCTCCTCGGCGATCATGTAGGGGGTCCAGGGGTCCTCGGCGAACACCTCGGCCTCGAGGGCGGCGAAGAGTTCGAGGTCTCCCGGGTCCGCGACGCGCAGCGTGGCGTTCACAGGCGCGCGGTGGGCTGGCCCTGAATGTCGGGGCGGCGCAGGTACAGGGGATCGGTGCGGAGGCGATCGTCTTCGCCGCGCGACAGGCGCGTGGCGACGATGCGGCTCATGACGGCGGGATCGAGGCTCACCTGGGGTCCGAGGTCAACGTGCGCGAGCGCGTCGGCACTGTGCGCGGGGATCGGCGCTCCCGCGACGACGAGGCCGGGGGCGGTCCGCATGGCACCCAGCAGTGTAGAAACATCCCCCACCTCGAGGCGCCCCTCGAGGGTGACGTCGTCGGGCCCGGCGGACACGTACGAACCCCAGTAGAGTTCGCGGCGACGCGCGTCGGCGATCGCGTAGACGCGGGTGTCGGGAGGCAGCCGGTCGAGGCCCTGACGGGCGATGACGTCGAGGGCTGACACGCCGTAGGCGGGCACGCCGGCGACCGAGGCGAGGACGCGGGCGGAGACGAGGCCTGCGCGCAGCCCGGTGAAGGGGGCGGGGCCGGTGCCCACGAGGACTCGATCAATGCCGGCGTCGGCGAGCTGCGCGGGCAGGCCTGCTGCCGCGAGCGCCTCGCGCACGAGCGGGGTGATGGATTCGGCGTGGTGACGTCCAGAGTCGTTCTGGGCGCGGCCGAGAACGCGGCCGTCGTCGATGATGGCGACGGTGGTGGCCGCTTGGGTGTCTAGGGCTATCTCTCGCACGGTGTGATCCTACTCGTCGGTGTCAGCCTCGTCGATGCGGGTTCCGCCGTGGGCGGCGACGACGCCGTCGAGGACGCCGTCCCAGCGGTGCCCGTGGGCGTGCAGGACGATGACGCGCGTGCCGTCGTCCATGTTCTCCAGGTCGATGACGTCCCCGTCGTGGGCGGCCTCGCCGCCCGAGGCTCGGCGCACCTCGATGGAAAGGCGTTCGTCGCTCATGGCCTCGGTCTTACCTTCGCCCCATTCGACGACGGTGACGGCCTCGTCGAGGGAGGAGTCGAGGTCGAGGGTCTCCAGGTCGTTCAGGTCGGTGATGCGGTAGGCGTCCGCGTGGATGAGGTCGGGGCCGCCGCTCAGAGAGGGGTGCACGCGCGCGACGATGAATGTCGGGGAGGCGACACGCCCGCGCACACCCATGCCGACGCCGATGCCCTGGGTGAGGGTGGTCTTGCCCGCGCCGAGGCCCCCGGAGAGCATCAGGAGGTCTCCGGCCGCGAGGATGCGACCGAGGTCTTCACCGAACGCGCGCGTCTGGTCGGCGTCGCGCGTCGACACCTCGTAGGAGGCGATGGGCTGGGTCATGAGTTGCTCCCGAAGGTCGCGTCGGCGCCATCCCGGTAGATGCGGGGGATGTGTGCGCCCAGGTGGGTGACGATTTCGTAGTTGATGGTACCGGCTGCCTGCGCCCAGTCGTCGGCCAAGGCCTCGCCGCCGATCCCGGAGCCGAAGAGGGTGGCCATGTCGCCGGGGATGGCGGGGGCTTGCCCGCTGCGCGCCGTCGGCGTTCCGGGGCTTCCCTCGGCTGGCCCGAGGTCGACCATAAACTGGTCCATGCACACGCGTCCGATGAGGGGCGCGTTGAAAGGGCCGGAGGCGGTGTGGACGACGACGCGCGCCTTGTTCGAGACGGCGCGTAGGATGCCGTCGCCGTAGCCGAGGGGGACGAGGCCGATCCAGCGGCGCGTGGGCGCGACCCAGGTTCCACCGTACGAGGCCGGGGTCCCCTCTTCGATGACCTTGACGGAGGTGAGGGGCGCGCGCAGCTCGAGGGCCGGGATGAGGCCGAGCTCCTCGGACGCGGCCACCGCAGGGTCGGGGCTCAGCCCGTACAGGCCGATGCCGGCGCGCACCATGTCGTAGTGAGCCTCGGGGTGCCACAGGATGCCCGACGTGGCGGACAGGTGTCGGATACGCGGCGTGACGCCCGCGTCGGCGAGGATCGCCAGGCCCTCCTCGAAAATACGCACGTGGCTCGTGGTCGAGGCGTTTCCCGCCTCGCTGAGGTCGTCGGCGCGGGACATGTGGCTCCAGGCACCCACAACGTCGACGAGGCCGTCGTCGGCGGCCATGCGCAGGGCCGAGGCCAGGGCGGGCAGGTCGGCGAGCGTGGAGCCCGCGCGGGACATGCCGGTGTCGATCTTGACGTGGACGCGCGCGGGCCGGCCGGCCTCTCGGGCGGCGGCGCAGATGTCGGCGAGCACCCACGTCCACGACACGGACAGGTCGATGTCGGCCTCGATCGCGGCCGCGAAGTCGGAGGAGGAGGTGGAGATCCACGCAAGAATGGGCGCGTCGGCTCGGGCGACCCCGGCCTCGTCGAGGCCGCGGCGCAGCGTGAAGGCCTCGGCCAGCTGGGCGACACCCAGCCAGTCGGCGCCACCGTCCAGAGCAGCACGGGCGACCGGGAGGAGGCCGTGCCCGTAGGCGTTCGCCTTGACGGTCGCGAGCTGGAGCGCGCCGGTGGCGGCTGCGCGCAGGACGCCCAGGTTGTGACGGATCGCGGCCAGGTCGACGGCCGCGGATGACGGGTAATCCCGTCCTTCGACTCGTTCGTCTGTGGAAATCACGCCTCTAGTATCTCACGGTGCGCGCCGCCCGCCCCTGCGTTCGTCGGCGGCACGGGAGAGGCAGGCAAACGTCACGCCGTGGGCTGCGACAGGACCTTACCGATCGCGGCCGCGATGTCGGAGGCCTGGATGGGCGCGAATCCACCGGTAGCCTCGGCAGCCACCTGAGCAGCGCGCCCGTGAACGCACACCGCCGCTGCCAGGCGTCCCGGGGTGACACGCTGGGGCTGCCCATCGGGGCCCGCCACGGCGTCTCCGGCCTCTACCGGGCGCGCGAGGACGCCTGCGAGGAATCCGGCAAGCACATCCCCGTTGCCGGCGACGCCCGCCCAGGAGGTCGTCACCTGGCCCACAGTCGGGGTGTAGGAGCGCACCAGACGGCCCTGCGGCAGCGTGTCCACGTCGGGCCACGCCTCCGCGGCGTTGAGCGCACGCTGGAAGGCCTCCTGCACCTCCGTGTCCACGTATTCGAAGGAGTACACGATCGTGACGGGCCCTTTGAGAATCACGTGACAGCCGGTCGCCTCGTGGAGCGCGCGGGCGTAGCGCAGAGGAGAGGCAGCAACCTCGGCCCGCGTCACCGGAGTGCCGAGGCGTCCCAGGAGGCGCGCGGCCTCGCCGTAGTGCGGGGTGAGGACGGTGGCGTCGGGCTTGATGGAACTCGCCAGTTCGGGGACGAGGTCGAGGGCCCACGCGTCGATGACGAGGGGCATGCCCGATTGCCCGCAGAATTGCGCGAGTTCGAGCGCATCCTCGCGCCGATCCTCGTCGAGGCCGGGGCCGATGAGGGCGGACTGGATGCGCCCGCCGACGGTGACGACGCCGGGTTGGTCGGCCAACACGAGGTCCTGGACGCGCCTGGTGGAGTTCAGGCGAACCATGCCCACGCCCGCGGCCAGTGCGCCGCGCGTGGCGAGGAGGCCAGCTCCCGGGTAGGTATCGGATCCGGCGACGAGGCCGACGACGCCGCGCGCGTACTTGTCGTCGGAGAAAGCGGGGACGGGGACGACCTCGCGGGCGGAGAAGGCCTCGTCGACGACGTAGAGGTCGTCCGCGCCGATCACCCCGTCATCGCCCTGGGCGCGGCCCGTCCCGCTGCTATCCCAGTCCATCGTCACGAGGCTGATGCCCCCGGTGAACTCGACCGCGGGAGGCAGGACCTGCGCGCGCTTGTACGTGCCGACCGCGAGGGTGTGGGTGGCGCGCAGGTCCTGCCTCCCGCGGTCGAGTTCACCGGGGGCATCAGCCTCGTGACGATGGACTGGGATAGCAGCGGGACGGGCCGCGGCTTGATGGCGGAGAGCCCATTGAGGAGCTCCACGGATTCCGCGAGCGCGCCCGTGAGCGGGCCGTGGGCACCGGTACCCACGATGCCATCGATCCAGGCGTGCGCGAGGAACACTTCGGACCATGCGGGCGTGTTTTCGATGGAGCGCAGCGACTGTCCGCCGAGGTCAATGATGCGCACGCCCGCTTCCTGGGCGGCGGCGAGGGCGCGGCGATGGCAGCGCGTCTTGAGGAGGTAGGCGGTTGCTCCAATTCCTCCGCGCGCGAGGATCGCACAGGCGTAGAGGGCGTCCCCACCGTTGTCTCCGCCTCCAACGAAGGCGGTGACACGGCTGGCGATCCAGTCGACCCCTTCATCAGCGCCGCATTCCTCAGCATCCACGCCCGGTTCACTGTCCTCGGCGTTCCAGCTCACGGGTAGGTCCGCACAGCGCACGACCGCGGCCGCGACCTCGCCCGCGACGTCGAGCATGTAGCGGTCCGGATCACCCTCGGAAACCGCCTGGTCAACGCACTTTTTCTCCAGTTCCCGCGCGTCGGCGAAGGACAGGGCAGCTCCATCAATCGTGAACATGCGCCATATTGTTTCACACCGCACACGCCTGGGGTGGTCGCTTGGGCGAGGACGATGCCGTCGCGCCGATCAGGCGACGTCGAGGGTCTTGGCGACGCCCGCCAGGACCGCGCCCACGATGACGAGGGCGACGCCGATGATGGTCCAGCGCAGCTCCTTGCGCGAGCGCGTCTCGTGAAGCCACAGAATGCCCAGCGGCGTGGAAATCAGAATTCCCAGCTGCGAGAGGGTGAAACCCGTGCCCGCACCCAGCTTGTTGGAGTTGAGCTGGAGCAGCAGGATGGCGGTGCCCCACAGGACGCCGTTGAAGACCGAGGGGATCATGCGGCGGTGGCGCAGCGAGTCCTCGGGGTCGACGCCGCCACGGCCCTGGATCGCGAAGAAGATCGCGCAGTAGACGGTGTAGCCGACCGCCTGGGGCAGGAGGAACTCGGCGGGCTGAATCTCAAAGAACTTGATGATGAGCGGGAAGGCGACGAGGCCCAGCGTCGAGGTCGTCAGCAGGAAGGAGCCGCGCTTCCAGTCAAGGGAGGCCGCGTCGGAGCCGGACTCGGAGCGCGACAGGAACCAGATGCCGACGATGAGGACGGCGATGGCGGCGAGGCCGTAGGGCAGCGCGCCGCCGTGGAGCCACTCGCCGAAGATCGCGATGCCCGCCAGGGACATGAGGACCAGCTGACCGCCGGTGGACAGGGGCATCGTGCGGCTCATGCCCAGGACCGAGTAGGAGCGCAGCTGATCGCACACACCAACGCCGAGGAGCAGGCCGGTCAGGAAGGAGACGCCCAGGTTCAGCGGCGTCCACGCGGGGTGCAGGAAGGGGGTGGCGACGGCTGCCATGAGCAGGCCGCCGAGGACTGCGCCCATGACTCGCTGGCGGTCTGATCCGCCGGTCTTTCCCATCAGCGTCGTGGCGACGCCGAAGAAGACAGAGGGCAGGATTCCGATAAGGATCATGGACAGGGTCATGTGCGCACCTCCTGGGGTGGTCGCGGCCGTCGTGTCACGAGGCCGATGCTTACTTGCGTTGTTGGGTGCGGCGCGCTCGGCGCCACCTCTTCCACGCTACTAGCCCCCTCCCCCACCCTCGCACGCTCGATCACCGTTTTGGCTAGTGTTTCACAGCGTTTTCATGAACGCATTCACGCTGCGCGGACCATTTAATGGCGCAGCACACCTGGACAGGTTTCCATCTGACAAAGCGTCACGAACGCGGCACGGGCCTCGTCCCGAATGAGGAACGAGGCCCGTTAACGCTCACGGGGCACCAGCCCCGCGCCGGTGGATCACTCCACCGTCACGGACTTGGCGAGGTTGCGCGGCTGGTCAACGTCGAGGCCCTTCACGGCCGCAAGCTCGCAGGCGAAAATCTGCAGCGGCACGACGGTCAGAAGGGGCGCGTACAGGGTCGGCACGGCAGGCACGCGGAAGACGACCTCGGCGAACTCGTCCACGGAGGAATCCCCCTCCTCGGCGATGATGATCGTGCGGGCGCCGCGGGCGCGAACCTCGGCGATGTTGGCCAGCACCTTGCCGTGCAGCTCGGGGCGGCGCGGGGTGGGCACGATGACGATGACCGGCTGGCCCTCATCCACGAGCGCGATCGGGCCGTGCTTGAGCTCGCCGGCTGCGAAGCCCTCGGCGTGGATGTAGCAGATTTCCTTGAGCTTGAGCGCGCCTTCGAGGGCGACGGGGAAGCCGACGTGACGGCCCAGGTAGATCACCGAGGTCGCGTCCTGCATCGTGCGGGCGAACTGGCGCACGCTCTCGCCGTTTTCCAGGACGCGGGAGATCGCGGCGGGGATGGCCGCGAGCTTGTCCATGTAGTCGGCGATCTCGTCGGCGTACTTGTTGCCGCGCACCTGCGCCAGGTACAGGCCCAGGATGTAGCAGGCGGTGACCTGCGCGGTGAACGCCTTCGTGGAGGCGACCGCAATCTCGGGGCCGGCATGGGTGAGGATCACGGCGTCAGACTCGCGCGAGATCGTCGAGCCCGGCGTGTTGACGATGGCGACGACCTTCGCGCCCTGCTCGCGGGCGTGACGGATCGCCTGGATCGTATCCATGGTCTCGCCGCTCTGGGAGATGGCGACGACCAGGGTCTTCTCGCCGACAACCGGGTCGCGGTAGCGGAACTCGCTGGAGAGCTCGACCTCGACGGGGATGCGGCACCAGTGCTCGATCGCGTAGCGGGCGACCTGTCCGGCGTAGGACGCGGTGCCGCAGCCGATCATGATGATCTTGTCGACGGAGCGCAGGACGTGCTCGGGGATGCGCACCTCGTCCAGGGCCAGGTGGCCGTGGGAGTCGATGCGGTCGGCCAGGGTGGCGCCCACGGCGTCCGGCTGCTCGTGGATCTCCTTCTCCATGAAGGTCGGCCAGCCGTTCTTCGTGGCGCGGTCGGAGGAGAAGTCGACCTCGTACGCCTCGCGCTCGACGGGGTTACCCGCGGGGTCGATGACGGTCACGCCGGTCGCCGAGACGACCACGATCTCGTCCTGGTCGACCTCGACGGCGCGGTTCGTGTGCTCGACGAAGGCCAGGACGTCGGAGCCCAGGAAGTTCTCCCCATCCCCCAGGCCGATGACCAGCGGGGAGGAGCGGCGGGCCGCGACGATAACGTTCGGGGACTCGGTGCTGAGCACCAGCAGGGTGAAGGTCCCGTGCAGCTGGGCGGTGACAGCGCGCATGGCGACGACCAGTCGGCGCGCCACCTCCTCGTCGGCGCCGGTCAGTCCGGCGACCGCGCCCTGGTACGAGGCCGCCTCGGCCTGATCGTAGGCGCGGGCCAGCAGGTGGACGACCACCTCGGTGTCGGTCTCCGAGGCGAAGGTCTCGCCGTCGGCGATGAGGGCGGCACGCAAGGCGTCCGCGTTCTCAATGATGCCGTTGTGGACGAGGGCGAAGCGCCCGTCCGGGCTGGTATGGGGGTGGGCGTTCGCGACCGTCGGGCGACCGTGGGTCGCCCAGCGGGTGTGTCCGATGCCCGCAAACGCGTCGGCCGGAGGCTGCGCGTCGAGCTCTTCGGAGAGGTTGACAAGCTTGCCGAGCGCGCGACGCACGTCGAGGCGATCCGGGGACGCCAGGGCAATACCCGCCGAGTCGTACCCGCGATATTCGAGGCGCGCCAGGCCGCCGAGGACAACCTCGCGACTACGCTGGGACGCCTTGCATGCAATATGTCCAACAATTCCGCACATGTCCCCCATTCCAACACACCAAACCCCTCTTGCGGTCAATAACGTGTGTCGCTTCACGTGGTGAACTAAGTGCGCATGACCACAAACAAGTGGTGCACAATGGGAGCGTGAGCATCACCGAGAGCCCCTCGCCCATCCCATCCCCGGCCTCGTCGAGTGCCTCGTCTGACGAGCAGAACGAGGCCGCCGTGCGCAACGCCCCCAACCCCTACGTGCGCTTCGACCGCCACGAGTGGGACCGCCTCGCCGATCGCACTCCCCTGCCCCTCACGCAGGAGGACATCGACCGCATCGCCTCTCTGGGCGACCCCATCGACATGACCGAGGTCGACACAATTTACCGGCCCCTGAGCGCGCTGCTGCAGCTCTACATCGACGGGCGCCGCCGCACCGCCGCCGAGCGACACGCCTTCCTCGGAGAGCCCGAAGGCCACTCAACCCCCTTCGTCATCGGCATCGCCGGCTCGGTCGCCGTCGGCAAGTCGACGGTCGCGCGCCTCCTCCAGCTGCTGCTCTCCCGCTGGGACTCCACCCCGCGCGTGGACCTGGTGACCACCGACGGCTTCCTCTACCCGAACCAGATCCTGCAGGAACGTTCCCTCATCGCCCGCAAGGGGTTCCCCGAGTCCTACGACCGCTCGGCCCTCATCTCGTTCCTCGCCTCGGTGAAGGCCGGCAACCCGCACGCAAAAGCCCCGGTGTACTCGCACGTCACCTACGACATCGTGCCCGACACCTACATCGACGTGGATCGCCCCGACATCCTCATCGTCGAGGGCCTCAACGTGCTCCAGCCGCCGCGCTCGGCGCCCGGTTCCATCTCGGTAGCCGTCTCGGACTACTTCGACTTTTCCATCTACGTCGACGCCGACGAGAAACTCATCGAGCAGTGGTACGTCGACCGTTTCCTCAAGCTGCGCGCAACCGCGTTCTCCCGCGAGGACTCCTACTTCAAGACCTACGCATCCCTCACCGACGACGAGGCCGTCTCGACCGCCCACGTCGTCTGGAACGCGATCAACCTGCCGAACCTGCGAGAGAACATCCGCCCCACCCGCGAGCGCGCGACCCTCATCTTCACGAAGGGCCCCGACCACCGCGTCGAGTCCCTGTCGATCCGCAAGGACTGACTTCCTTCCCGCTCATAGAGCACGCGAACGAGGCCGCAGCCGGAAAACCCGGCCACGGCCTCGCCTCCAGTGGAGCTAACGGTTAGCCGATCCACGCACCCGAGGGCGCGAAGTGGTACCAGGTCCAACCGATGAGTTCCCAACCGGTGGCCATGGAGCCGTTAGAGCGCAGGTAGAACCAGACGGGGCCCTCCTGGTACCAGCCGGTGGTCATCGCACCATTGGCGCCCAGGTGGTACCAGGTGTCACCGAGGAGCTGCCAGCCGGTGACCATGGAGCCGGAGGGCGACAGGTAGTACCAGGCGCCGCCGTCCTTGACCCAACCGGTGCGCATGGTGCCGGAGGAGGACAGGTAGAACCAGGTTCCGTCGATCTGGGTCCAGCCGGTCGCCATCTGCCCGGTCGCGGGAGCGAGGTAGTACCAGGAGCCGCGGTCCATGATCCAGCCGTACTGCTGGGCACCGCTGGAGCCGTGGTAGTACCAGTGTCCACCGTCGTAGACCCAGCCCATCTTCAGGTAGCCGCTCGCGTCGAAGCGGTAGGTCTGCCCGTCGATGACGAGGGTCTCGTTGGCCGCGTAGGTGCCGTCAGAATAGCTGTACCACCAGCCGAAGTAGCCGGACTTCCACTGACCGGTACGAGGCTGGGGCGTGGGATCCGGGGTCGGAGCCGGGGTCGGGTCCACGGTGGGCTGCGGGTCCGGGGTGGGCTGCGGATCGGGCGTCGGCTGCGGATCCGGGGTGGGGGTCGGATCCTCGATCGTCACCCAGTACAGGAAGCGCGAATCGCCGCCACCAACAGCGTGGAGCACGACCTGCGAGGTCTCGCCCTCACCGAGCTCGACTTCCTGCGTCGTCTTGTCGGCCGGGTTGACGAGCATCAGGTGGGCGTTCGCAGCCGGCTTCTTGACGGTCAGCGTGATGTCCTGAGCGGTCTCGGCCAGCGAGCCGTTGTCGGTGCGCGGGTCGAGGAGGTAGGACGGGTAGCGGGTCTGGCCGGTCAGGGCGTTGACGACCATGAAGCCCTTGGGGGCCGTCGTGGAGTCGCCGAAGATTTCGGCGGACTTGGCGGTCTCCAGGCCCTTCAGCTGCTCGAAGTAGCCGACGACGACGTCACCGGGCAGGCCGTCGTTGACGGAGCCGACGTTGGTGACCGACATGTCGACCAGGCCGACGGCCTCGTTGGCGGCCTTGGCCTCGTCGCCGGAGGCGAAGTCACCGTACTTGTAGCCGCTCAGCGAGGGGGCGGCGCCACGAGCCGCGTACTGGCCGGGCTTGTAGGCGACGAACGTGGAGTTCATGGCCTTCGTGTAGTTACCGATGTAGGTGACGTTGCCGAAAATGTTGGAGAACTCGTAGAACGAACGCGTCGGCGCGCCATCGTGGTCGATGATCGAGGAGCGGTCGTAGCCGTTGTACTCCATGCGGAACAGGCCGAACCACTTCTGGCCGGTGGCCAGGCCCAGGGAGGGAACGATCGACTTTTCGGAGGCCGAGACGTTGGCGTCCCAGTTGTAGTCCAGGTACTGGCCGTACAGGATCGGGCTGGAGCCGTCACCGGTGAGGCCCTTGAGGCCGTATTCGCGCTGCTTCTTCCAGGTGTTGGTGTTGAGCAGGTCCATGACGACCCTGCTCGGAGCCGGGCCGCCGTTGGCACCCCAGTAGTACTTGTCCCAGCTGAGCAGGTCGGGCTTGGCGTTCTCGACGTAGTAGCTCAGGTTCGCGTCGCGGTACCAGGAGGGGTCATCCCAGGAGTTGGCGTGGACGACTGCGCCGGGGATGTTCTGCTTGGACCAGGAGAACCAGTTCTTGAAGCACTCCGACTCGACGCGGTTGAATCCGCCCTCGTCGCCGTACTGAATGTCGACGAGCGTAGAGGCGTACGGCTTCATGTACTCATTCATAAAGTCACGAGGCTCGCCGGCGTTGCACATGCTGTTCTTGCCGGTGGGGGCCTTCGCGAGGGCCCACGGTGCGCCCTTGCCCAGGGATTCCATCATGGCGGTGTTGAACATGGGCAGGTCGTAGAACATCGGGAATGCGCCGCCCGTGAGGTCGCGCTCGTTGGCATCAAAACCACCGCGGCCGTAGCCCTCGGAAGGGACCCACGCGGGCATCATGACGCCGTACTGCAGGGCGAGGGCCTGGGCGCGGTTGACGCCCCACTTGCCGTCACCGGGGTTGAAGCCGGAGTAGCGCTCGTACATGGAGTTGTCGACTGCCGGGGCGACGGGGGTCTTTCCGGCGGGCAGGCCCCACACCTCGACGTCGTTGAAGGTCACGGCGGTCGCGATATTCTGCGGCGTCTGGGGCTCGGTCTCGTCGTTCATCCAGATGCGGATGTTCTTGGCGAGGTGGTAGCTGTTGAAGTCCCAGTACCACAGGCCGCGCGCGTCGCGCGTGAGCGAGCCGTGGGTGACGATGGTCTTCCATTCGCCGCCGTCGGCCTCCTGGACCGCGATGGCCACGGAGTTACCGCCGTGCCAGCCCTGGACGCCGGCGGGCAGTGTCGGGGTGCCCCATCCGTTGACGCGGTGCACGTAGCGGGCCTCGCCCAGGTGCAGCTCGATGCCGGTGACGCTGCTCGACCATTCGTTCGCGCGGACGAGCGGATCGGAGGTCCACGTGGTTGTGGGGTCGAGGTCGGTGAGGGCCGCGTTGTCGGCCTCGGTGCCGCCGTTGGCCGTGGCCGTCACGGGGATCATGACGTTGCCGCGGAAGTCTGTGTCCACCTTGGTGATGTTGACGACGTAGGTGGCTTCCTTGCCGTCCTTGGTCACGGTGGCGGTGATGACGTTCAGGCCGGTCGTGAGGTCGAGGTTGGACACGCGGCCGTCGGCGTCAGGGGTCGCGCCGTTAATGGTGACAGTGGCTCCTTCGACCGCGCGGATGCGGGCCGAGACGGTCTTGGCGTGGTAGTAGCCGGTGGCCTTGTAGGTGTGCGTGCCGGGGGCGAAGTCCACGGGCTTGCCGGGCTCGCCGTAGGGCAGCTGGTCGATGACGAAGTCAACGACGAGGTCGGACGCGCCCGATCCGGAGGCCGGGGCGTCGGGGTGGGGCACGACGGGTCGGGTTGCTTCGTGGTTGCCGCCCGTGTTGTCGCTGCCGTAGGAGGTGATGGCGTTACCCTCGGCATCGCAGGGCAGGAGCTTGATGTCGGACAGCGCCATGTCCTTCTTGCCGGGGGCGAGGGAACGCAGACCCGTGAGAGCAAAGACGCGCTTCGTGGTCGCCGGGAAGGTGACGTACTGTTCCTTGTTGCCGAACTGCAGGTCGCTTCCGTGCTTAACCTCGGTGCCGCCTTCCCACTCACCTGCGGCGACCTTTGTCTTCCAGTCGGCGAAGGAGGCTTCGGCGGCGGGGTTACCGGGGTCCTCATCGAAGGCAAAAATGCGGTATTCACCCGGGAACTGGTCATTGCCCAGGGTCGAATCGTAGGTGGGGCGCGGGGTCAGGCCGAGGCCGCAGACCTGGGTGCCGGGGGTGGGGTTCTGAACGGCGAGGGCATGGGGGTATTCATCCATACCGTTCTTCCACTTGGTGGTCCAGAACGTCTTGGTCGCGTCGGTTCGCGCGCTGTCGTCGTCGACGAGGGCTGCGATTGTGCCGTTGGGAGCACCTTCGCCGACCTTCTCTTCGGAGGTCGCCCACAGGACGGTCGGGTGATACGGGGTTTCGGTGGCGGCGACGGCCGCAGCTGGTGCGAGGCCAAGCATGGTGGCCGCAAGAATCGGGGCTCCGAGTGCACCGATGATGGGTCTAGTCCCCATGAGTTTAACTCCTTCGTCAGTATGGGGGTGATGGCTGGGATTGGCCGCTAGACGGCTACAAATCCACAATACCTAACACGTGTTAGTTTTTTGTGAAACGGCCTCCTTTTAGGTAGAGAAGATCCCCGCGGGTGCGAGGGGCACCCGCGGGGATGAGGATCAGAACTTCAGACCGCCGTCTTCGATCCCGCGGAAGAAGAACTTCTGGCTGAAGGCGAAGACCAGGACAACGGGGATCATCGCGACGACGGCGCCCGCCAGCACGAGCTGATAGGTGACGCCCTGGGGCGAGTTCTGGATGGCCGTCAGCGTCAGCATCAGGGTCTGCTTGTTCGGGTCGGGCAGCATAAGCAGCGGGAAGATGAAGTCGGACCAGGCCCCGATGAAGGAGGTCAGGCCGACGACAGTCAGCGTGCCGCGCACCTGGGGCAGGAAGATCGACCAGAAGCGACGCAGCTCGCCCGCGCCGTCGATCAGGGCCGCGTCCTCAATCTCGTCGGGGATGCCCATGAACGCGGCGCGCATCATGAGGATCTGGAACGGGCCGATCATGGCGACCATCCACACGCCGGGGAGCGTGTTGTACAGGTCCAGCTGCACCATCATCTTGAACAGCGAGAGCATGATCGACTCGAAGGGGAAGATCATGGCGGACAGGACCACGAAGTACATGATGTTGCGGCCGGTCCACCCGCGCCTCGACAGCATGTAGCCTCCGATGCACGACAGGATGACGTTCGAGGAGACCGTCAGGGCCGCCAGGATCGCTGAGTTCTTGATGGACAGCAGGATGTTGGTGCGCTCGAAGAGGACGTAGAAGGAGTCCAGCGACCACTGCTGCGGCAGCATGGTCGCGCCCTGCCCGAAGACAGATTCGCCGGGCGCCTTGAAGGCCGCCATGAGGGGCAGCACGAGGGGGCCGACCAGGATGAGGGCAACGACCACGAGGAGGGCGTAGCGGGCGACGAGGGCACCGCCGCGCATCTGACGCGAGGCGACGTTGCGCCCCTGGCGTTCGAGCCGGCGCTCCTTGCGCCACTGGGCGAAGCGCTCGCCAAAGGTCGCGGAGGTGCTCTGAGTTGTAGTGCTCATGAGTCTTCAGCCTTCCTCTGCAGGCTCTGCGAAGCGATGATGAAGCCGAAGGTGATGAGGAACAGGCACACCGAGGCGGCGTCGCCCTGTCCCAGCGACCCAAAGGTCGGGTCGACGATTCGATCTCGGATGTACATCGTGAGGGTCTTCGTGGGCGAGGCGGAGCCGCCCAGCAGGTAGACCTCGGTGAAGATCTTGAGGCATCCGATCGTCGTCAGGGTGGCGACGAGGAACATCATGACCTTGACGCCCGGAACGGTGACGGTCAGGAAGCGACGGATCGGCCCGGCGCCGTCGAGTTCAGCGGCCTCGTACAGTGACTTGTCGACGTTCGCGAGGGCCGACAAGTACAAGATCATGTAGTAGGGCAGGCCCTGCCACAGGGTGATGATCATGGCGCAGAAGAGAATCAGCCACTGGTTCGACAGGAATGGCACGGGGTCGAGGCCCCAGGACGCCAGCATGTTGTTGATGGGTCCGCGCTGGTCCAGGAGGTAGCGCCACGCGAGCGAGATGACGACCAGCGAGGAGATGGCCGGCAGGTAGTAGAGGGCGCGGAAGAAGCCGATACCGGGCACGTGCGATTTGACGAGGAGGGCCAGCAGCAGGGGCAGAAGCACCATCAGCGGGACGACGCAGACCGCGTATATGAGGGAGTTCGTCAGCGACTGCCAGAACTCAGGGTCGCTGAGGACGGCGGAGTAGTTTTTCAGGCCGACGAAGGAGCCGATTTTGCCCATCGGCTTGGTCTTCGTGAACGACACGTAGACGGTCGTGATGAAGGGGTAGATGTAGAAGGAGATGACCGCGAGGACCGGGAGGGTCACCCACAGCCAGGGAACCCAGCCCGGGCGGAATCGGGCGGCGCCATTGAGGGAGCGCGTTTGCGCACTCTTACGTATCGGCATACCAAAGTCCTTTTTCAGGGATGCGCGGGGTCGTGAGCCGGCGGCCCGACGCTGGGCGAGGAATACGTCGGGGGCCGAGGCCATGCCTCGGCCCCCGAGCGATCAATCAGTCTTGGAGAGCCTTAAGCTTCTCGTTCATCTGATCCTGAGCGGTCTTGAGGGCGGTCTTGGGATCGACCTCGCCGCGGATGGCCTTGTTGACGTTCTCGATGAGGGCGTCCTTCACGGCGCCGGTCGCGTAGAAGACGTCGGTGTAGGCCTCGGCCTCCTTGGCGGCCTTAGCGGCTTCCTCGTAGGCGGCCTTGAAGACCGGGTCGTCGGCGATCTCCGGCGGGTTGTTGACGAGCTTGTCGAGGGCTTCGGTGGCGGCCGGGAAGATGATGGCGCCGCCGTCGTGCGTCCAGGCGTACTCGTTCTCAGCGTTGGTGATCCACTCGGCGAACTTCATGGCCAGGGGGGCGTTCTGCGTGGTGACGGAGACGCCGATGTACTGGCCTTCGAAGACGGGCTTGATGCCGGGGTTGGTCGGGAACGGGCCGACGCCGGTGTTCTGGTAGACCGTCTCGTTGTTCTTCTTGACGGACTTGAGGAACGAGGCGTTGGGGGTACCGAAGGCGAGGTTGCCGTCGGTGTAGGCCTTGCCCGGGTCCGGCTCGCCGGTCAGGGAGTCCTTCGGGATCGCGCCGGAGGCGTAGAGCTCGGAGAGCTTGGTGACGTACTTGATCGCGGCCTCGTTGTCGGCGAAGTCGAAGGCGGTCTTGTCAGCGTTCAGCAGGTTGACGCCCATGCCGTGCAGCTGAGCAACCATGTACCACTCGGGCGAGCCGTAGATGCCGTAGTCACCCTGTCCATCGGCGCCGACCTTCGCGGCGTCCTCGAACAGCTCATCCATGGTCTTGGGCGGCATGTTCTCGTCGAGACCAGCGCGCTTGAAGACCTCCTTGTTGTAGGTGGTGATGTAGGGGCCGAAGTACCAGGGCAGAGCCGTGTGGTGGTCACCCGCACCCAGGGCGGTGGAGTCCCAAATGGACTTCACAAACTTGTCGCCGATGCCGGGGGCCTTGACGTCGTAGTCCATGAGGAGGTTGGACTTGGACAGGGCGAGGATGGTGGAGGAGGGAACGTTGATGACATCCGCCATCTTGCAGTTCGAGGCCTGAGCGGTCACGGTCTGATCGAACTCGGCGCCGCCACCCTGGTCGGTCCAGTTGATCTTCACGCCGGGGTTGGCGTCCTCGAACTCCTTGATCTTGGCCTTGAAGAAGTCGCCGAAGTCGTTCTGCAGACCCTGGGTCTGGAACGTGATCTCGCCTTCGACCTTCGAGGTGTCGATCTTCGAGTCATCAAGGTTACCCGCGGGGATGTCGCACGCGACATCGGGCTCGGGGATGGAACCGGCAGCGGTCGAACCGCCGCTCGAGCTATCGGAGCTGGAGCCACCAGGGTTGCAGGCGGCCAGGCCGAGGGTGCTGAACATGGCGAGGGCGACGACGCCTGCGGCCATCTTCTTCTTCAACATGCGAAACCTCCATTGGTCCGTTTTTGTTGGTCGATCGATGGGATCGAGTCACTAACTATCTCGTGTTAGTTGATGTCTGAATCATAGCGGCCTGTGACGCTTCGCGCATCATTTGCCAACAACTTTGCGCATCGTTATCAAGCCGCAACATAACAGTTTGAGGCTTAATCACCTCCAACCTGGGCAATTACGAATGTCAGGTCCGTATCGCGCATGTAACCGGCGAACTCGGGCCGAGAGTCAGGCCCGCACGAACGCGTTCCGATGCCATCCTGGAAGGCATCCAGCCACAGGAACGTGCGCTCGCTGTCAGGCAGTTCCTCCCAGTGCGAGGCCTCGGCCAGCTCGCGCTCGCTCCACGGCGAGGCGCTCCAGCCCATGGATGAAGTCGGCACAACGAGGACATCGCCCGCCTCACCGCTCAGGCAGAGGGCTTCAAGATCGAGGCGCTGCCCACCCTCCTGGGGGCGCACGCTGATGTCCCAGAGCTCGCGTACGGGAGCGTGCCCATATCCGCGAGCACCACTCACACGCATGTCCGAGTATCCGATGAGGGTGTCACCCAGCCACGAGGCTTCCCACTGCGATCCGGGCATCTCGATACGCACGCCGAGGCGGGGGACACGCTCGGGCCAGGCCCCGTAGGGCGCGACGCGGACAGATACCGACAGGGCAGGGGTCTCCCCCAGCCAGGCGGGCCGATATTCCCAGGTGAGGGTGACGCCGAATTGTGCAACGGGCGGTGCCCAGCGTTCGATGACGCGCTGGCAGGTGCCATCATCCTCGATGGATACGAGGCGTCGGCGCAGCAGGTGCAGGCGCGCCTGCTCCCAGCGGGCCGCGTGCGAGGTTCCGTGCTCACCGCGCCCAACCCCGAGGGGACCGAGGTCGTCCTCGCTAATTCCCCAGTAGTCGACGGGGCCGCGCCCGCGGTCGTTGTCGGTGGGAGCACGGAAGACGCTGAGGTTCACGCTCACGGGCATGGTTCCGATGCGCGCGAGGCGCCCGCGCGCATCGAGTGCGTAGGGAGCCTGCCCCCCATCACCCGAGCGGACGACCGAGACGGGAGCGCCGAGGAGCGCGCGCAGACGGGCCTCATCTGCCCCGTGCCCGCGCGACGATTCCACGGCCTTCGCGAGGGCCGGCGCGTCCGGGGCCATCGCCTGAACCCACGGCCACGTGCCGGCGTAGGGGCGCGAGAGGGCATCGACGAGGCCGTCGCACACGAAGCTGCCATCGTGGACATCCTCGCCGAAGTCGCCGCCGTAGGACAGGGCGCGGCTCCCATCCGGGAGGGTGCGCCACAGGGCATGGTCGCGCCATTCCCATACGAAGCCGCCGGCGTGACGGGGATGCCCCATTTGCGCGGCGTAGCCGGCGGCGTTTCCGGGGCCGGTTCCCATCGCGTGCAGGTATTCGCACATGAGGTAGGGGGCTCGGCGAATGCGCTCACGCGCAGCGTCGTCAACGCGCGCGGCGACGTGCGTGGGGACGGCGACCTCGGCATGGGGATCGCTCTCGTCGAGGACGGCGGCGACTTCCTCCAGGGTCGGGTACATGCGCGAGTAGATGTCCGCGTATTCGAGGGCATGGTCACCCTCGTAGTGGACGATCGCCCGGGAACCGGTGCGCTCGTGGACCCAGCGCGCGCAGGCGACCAGGTTCGCGCCGGTGCCGGACTCATTGCCGAGGCTCCAGCTCATGATCGAGGGATGGTTCTTGTCACGTTCGAAGGCGCGGACCGTGCGGTCCATGTAGGCGTCGGCCCAGCGCGGGTCATCGGAGGGATTGTCGATCCACTCCCCCACGCCCTCGAACCCATGCGTCTCGATGTCGCCTTCGAGCATGACCCACAGCCCGATCTCGTCGGCCAGGTCGAGCACGCCGGGGTGGGGTGGATAGTGGGAGGTACGAATCGCGTTGACACCCATGGACTTCATGAGGGCCAGGTCCTCACGCACCCACCCCTCGTCGAAGACGCGCCCCTCGGCGGCACGCACCTCGTGGCGGTTAACGCCGTTAAGGGTGAGGGGCTCGCCGTTGGCCATGAGCACGCCGTCCTCGATGTACACGCGACGGAAACCGATGCGCAGGCACCGCTCCCCCTCGCCGAGGCCTTCCCCGCTCTGGACGCTGACGCGCGCCTCGTAAAGGGCTGGGTCCTGCGCGCTCCACGGGCGCACGCTGCCCACTTCGATGCGGCCGCTGCGATAGAGACCATCCTCGCCGCGCTCGAGGGAGCAGGTGAAAGACCAGAGACCATCGATGCTGAGATGCCCGGACAGATGAGCCTCCCGGGCGCCAAGCACCCGGGCTTCGATGGTCACATAACCCACCCCGGCCTCGTAGTCAGTATCGATCCACAGGTCTTCGATGGCGCCGGGAGCGAGGCGGCGCAGGCTCACCGAGCGGAAGATGCCGGGCAGCCACCACTGGTCCTGGTCCTCGAGGTAGGAGCCGGGGCTGAACTGGTGCACGCGCACGGTGATCGTATTGGTGCCGGGGCGCACGGCCTCGGTCACG
The DNA here is from genome assembly GCA_963537175.1 of uncultured Actinomycetes bacterium. Lineage (GTDB taxonomy): Bacteria > Actinomycetota > Actinomycetes > Actinomycetales > Actinomycetaceae > Pauljensenia. Next base: position 7,005 of record CAUTDS010000004.1, on the reverse strand, counting down.
TCGAACTCGTGGGCGAGGCGCGAGCCACGGGCCATGCCGATCCACGTGCCGTTAACCCACACGCTGGCCTGGCTTTCGACGCCGTCGAAACGCAGCCGAATGTGACTGCCCTGCCAGTCGGCGGGGAGCTCGAAGGCGCGGCGGTAGTCGCCGACGGGGTTGTCGTCGGGCGGGAAGGGCGGGTCGACCGGGAAGGGGAAGTCGACGTTCGTGTAGGCGGGGTATCCATAGGCGCCCTCACCGCGCAGGACCCAGTGACTGGGCACGTCGATAGTATCCGCGTCGTCGCCGACTGCGGGCTCATCCCAGGGCTGCTCGACGTTGACGAAGGGGGCGGGGTCGGCGCTGTGATAGACGAAGTTCCACATGCCATCGAGGCTGAGAACCCCGCAGTCGTCAGCGAGGTGCGCGCGCGGGGGCACAAGCGCGCCCGCGCCGGGAGCATAGGAAGGTAGTATCGATATCACGTCTATGTGCCTTTCGGATGTCGTCGTCGAAACTCCGATCGTCAGACATAAGACTAACACGTTATAGTTGTTGTGTTTCAACGAAACGCAACCGAGGATTGGGAGCTGCAGCATGGAGCGCGCAACCCGGGCCGACGTCGCCCGCGCGGCAGGCGTCGCACCGTCGACCGTCTCGCTCGTCCTCAACGGACGAGGCCGGGACGTGAAGATCGCACCCGCCACCATCGATCGCGTCAAGCAAGCCGCACGCGAACTCAACTACATCCCCAACGCGGCCGCCCGATCGCTGCGCCGCGGCAAATCCCACCTCATTGCCCTTCTCATGGCCGAGCTGCCGGACGACCCCTTCGTGCCCGTCGTTCACACGGTCCTCACAACCGCGATGATCGACATTCAGCGCCGCGGCTACCTCCTCCTCCCCCTCTTCCAGTCCGGCGACGGGGCCTCGGACGCCGAGGTCATCCGCGGCGTCCTGGGCGACACCCAGCTGGCGGGCATCATCCGCGAAACCACGTCGGCCGAGGCCTTCACCTCGCGCCTGCTCGCCAACCTCGGCATCCCCGTCGTCGCCATGTCGATGATCGAGGCCGACCCGACCGGATCGGAATCCTCCCTCATTCGCATCAACGAGGGCGCCGGCGTGCGCGACGTTCTCTCTGACTGCGCCCTCGTGGACCCATCGACCGGCACCGGCAGCGGGCGGGCAGTGTTCCTGGCCGGACCGAACACGAACCACGCGCGCCAGAACCCGATCGCGAGCGCGTTCGGCACCAAGTTCACCCTCTACTCGCTGCCAGACTGGGAACCCACCACGGCCTACCAAGCCGCGCTGCGCCTCCTCGACGAGGACCCGTCGATCTCACTCATTGCCCTGGCCGACGACTCACAGGCCCCCGGTGTCTTCCAAGCCGCCGCGGATCTCAATCTGTCCGTTCCCGGCGACCTGTCGGTCCTCGGCTTCGGCAATCAGGACCACTGCAGCGCCTCCACGCTCGGCCTCACGACGGTCGAGTGGCCCCTGAAGGACATGACCGAGGCCGCCGTTTCCTCGATCATCAACGTGATCGAAGGGCGCTCCCCCATGGCCGATATTCATCCGCAGGCCTCCATCGACGAGGAGTCTGCACACCTGACACCAATCGCGACGATCCCAACGCGCCCGGTGTGGCGCTCGTCGGTGGCCATGCGCGACTAGGCCGCGCTTGATACGACGCGGGGAGGGGCGGATGCCAGTTGGCATCCGCCCCTCATCCACGCTTCACTCCGGGCGCTCACATCTCTCGCACCGAATTCCCGACGCCTCAACACCAGGACTGCCACTACAGTGGAGGCATGGATCCCGAATACGTATTCAATAAGGCCCTGCCCTATCTGACGGGCAGGCTCGAAGATGCCGGCCTCACGGTTCAGGTTGGCTTCAATAAAGCCGAGGGCACGATATTCCTCCTCCTCAACGATTCCGTGAAGTGCAGCATTCACGCACTCATTACCAACCTGATATCTACAGAACCGGACGCGCACCGCGATCTGATGGATCCGTGGGTCCCATACCTCATCGAGCGAACACGCATCGGCGAAACCATCCTGAACAAACCCGACGAGCTACGTCGACTCATACGCACCCTGTTCTGCGCTGGGGAAGCTGCCACACACCCTCACCTTTCTTACGCCCGAAAATTCCCCGACGGACTCGCGCTGACACTCAGTCTCGACTACGAGACCCCCCAGTTCAGGCTGATCGATGAGCAGCTGGCTCAGTGCTCGACAAGCGTCGACGAGCTCTTCCACTACGCGCAAACGAACACCGACGACATCCCCATCGAACGCATCCGGCAGTACGGGCCGTTCACCTGCATGTCAGCGCAATCCCCGTTCGTCACGGCGAAAGCCGCGAACATGCCCGAGCTCATGTCGCGTTTCCAGATCCACGCCCCCCACGGCCTGTTCTTTATGCTCCCGGCGAACCACATGATCTGCTACGCCCCCGCCGACCCCGCGAACATCTCGGAACAGCTCACGACCCTCGCGAACTTTAGCCGCCTCCCCGTCATCGGTACGATCATGCAGGACCCGGATGCAGTTCTGAGCCGCAACATCTTCTACTATTCGCCGGAAGGAACGTACGAGACGATCACGCAGGACGACAATCCGGCCCTCGAGGAGTTCTTCACGAACCCACACATCGATGCCGAGACCATCCGCACCTGCGTCGATCTGTACCTGTCCCCCTCCCCCGCTTTCCGGGCGCGATTCGCGTTGCCCTAGTCGCAGTCCGACGCGAGGGACGCATCGGAGGGCCCTCCCCGCGTTCACGCCTCGCGCCGGGCGCCTCCCGCACGCTCACAAATGTGGGAGTGCGCCCAGCGGCGACGTTTTATCACTCGCCGAGGCCGCAGGCCCTGTAGATGTTGGTCAGCATGGCCAGGCGCTGCTCGAGAGACGCATCCTTGGGGACACAGACCTTCGCGCCGAGATACTTGGCACCGCCGGCGATGGCAGCCTGTGCGCAGCGAGCGATCTCGGCCTCGTCCATGAGCGAGGTCGCCTCGTCGGCCTGCGCGGGCAGGTGACCGTCGATCCAGGAGTAGCCGTATTGGGTTTCCTCCGGGCCCGCGCCCGAGAAGATGATGCCGTCCAGGACGCCGCGCTTTCCAGCCTCGAGCACGTGCTCGTAGGCGGTGTCCGCGCTGCGTCCCTCAACTGCGGAGCGACCCCAGTTGAGGTGGATGCCGATTCCGGCCTCGGAGACGATGTCGATCTCGGATTCGAGGGAGAGGAAACCCTTTTCGGGGTTCTGCTCGGGGATGTACTTGTCGCAGTGCTCGATCACGAGCGTCGCCCCACACCAGTCCCAGGTGGCCACCTCGGCAAGCGAACGCTTGAAAGCATCCGCCTGCGCCAGGCGCGTGGGAGCCGAGTGTAGCTGCACGCGGGCAACCAGCTGGCGACCCGCTCGCTCACACAGGGCGGCGAGGTCGTCGCGCAGCGCGCGGGTGAAGTCGAGAGCGGCGGCGCGTCCGGCCTCGTCGGGCGAGGCCAGGCCGAAGTTCTCGTTCTTCCACACGTTCTGCATGGTGCCGGGGATCGCGGTGATCGTATTGAAGTCCCAGTGGGCCGCCAGGTGGCTGGCCAGGACCTCCCCCTGGGTGGCGAGCTGCCCCGGGTAGGGGATCTCGACGCCGCTCACCCACGGCTGCTCTGCGAGGAGTCGGTAGTAGTCAGCTTCCAGCTCCGGCGCCGGATGCGACGCGTACGCGCCGAGGATGAATGGAAGTGCCATGATGGTCGCCTTTCTACGTGGAATTTGTCGCACGGATCACTAGAACGAACATACTCCTATAACCCGCATATCCGCAGCGAAGCAGAGACACACCACCCTGCGATTAACCCATCTACATACGTGTGGGGCGGGCACCCACCGGTGCCCGCCCCACACGCGTACGTTTCTCAGACGCTCAGACGCTCACAGCGCCAGGTTCTCCTTCACGACGTCCGCCAGGGAAGCGGCGACCGAGTCTGCCTCTTCCTGCGTGGCAGCCTCGACCATGACGCGCACGAGTGGCTCGGTGCCCGAGGGACGCAGGAGCACGCGACCGGTATCGCCCAGACGGGCCTCGGCGGCAGCCACGGCCTCGGCGACGGTCTGGTTCGTCGAAGCGGCCGCGCGGTCCACACCGCCCACGTTGATGAGGGTCTGCGGCAGGCGCTGGATGAAGGACGTCAGGTCGGCCAGCGAGCGGCCGGACTCCTTGACCATGCGCGAAATCAGCAGCGACGACAGGATGCCGTCGCCGGTGGTCGCGTGATCGCGAGCAATGATGTGGCCGGACTGCTCGCCACCGAGCGAGTAGCCGGACGCCAGCATCTCTTCGAGCACGTAGCGGTCGCCCACGCCGGTCTGCACGGTATTGATACCGGCCTCGCGCATGGCGATCAGCAGGCCCAGGTTGCTCATGACGGTAACGACGAGCGTGTCCTTGGCCAGCGCCCCGCGCTGCTGGGCGTTCACAGCCAGAGCTCCCATGATCTTGTCGCCGTCGATAAGGTTGCCCTCGTGGTCGACCGCCAGGCAGCGATCCGCGTCGCCGTCGTATGCCACACCGAAGTCGCAGCCGGCCTCGACGACGGCGGCCTGCAGGGACTCGGGGTGCGTCGAACCCGCGTTCAGGTTGATGTTGCGCCCGTCGGGGGAAGCGTTGATGACGGTAACGTCCGCGCCGAGCTCACGGAACACGGCCGGGCCCAGCTCGGAGGCCGCGCCGTTCGCGCAGTCGATCGCGATCTTCATGCCACGCAGATCGGTGCCGATTCCCTCGACGAGGTGCGCAATGTAGGAGTCCTTCGCCCACGCGTGGTCAGCGTTGATCTCGCCGACTGCGTCGCCGGTGGGGCGATCCCACTCGGTGTTCACGAGCGCCTCGATCTGGTCCTCCACGGCATCGGCCAGCTTGTAGCCGCCGTGTGCAAAGAACTTGATGCCGTTGTCGGGCATGGGGTTGTGCGACGCAGAGATCATGACGCCCAGGTCCACGGTGTCCTCCGTGGCCGTCAGGTGCGCGACCGTGGGCGTCGTCACGACGCCGATGCGGGTCACGTCCATGCCGGCGCTCGCCAGGCCCGCCGCGAGGGCATGATCGAGGAACTCGCCCGAGATGCGGGTGTCGCGGCCGATGATCGCGCGGGGCTTGGAGCCGTCCGCACGCAGGGAGCCGCCGAACTGGCGGGCTGCCGCCTCGCCGAGCTGCAGCGCGAGGTCCGCAGTGATGTCAACGTTCGCCAGTCCTCGCACGCCGTCCGTGCCGAACATCCTGGGCATGGTTTCTCCGTTCAGTGGGTCAATCGACTGCACTAAGCGTACCGCGTTCGCGCCCACTCATTTTTACGAGGCCGGGGCACGGACAGCGGAGACGCTCACATCCTGGGTTATCGAACTCTACGTGGTGCTGGTAGCGTGACTTTTCGACGCCGACGGCGCGGTCGCCACGCGCAACAAGGGGCTGGTTCCTTCGGGGTCCGCCTCCGTCGTATCCGAGGAGGCATGGGGAGCGTCGGGACGCCTGCGAGCTGTCAGGCCCACTTCTGTTTCTGTGAACGCATCCTGCGCACGTGGGCCCTTTAATTCGCACGTTAACCCGATAGGTGGTGGCCTGGGCAGGCTGCCCACCATGCCACCAATAGGGTTTAGCTGCGCATTGAAGGGTCCATGCTGCCAGCAGAAGGGCCCGGCTGTCAGGCACACGGCACGACAAACTCACCCGGCGGGACCCCACGACTGCTGATCCGCGAAAAACCCGACCAGCGCACCATAAAACACCCATTTTGAGCCATTTTTCGCGTGTTGGGCGAACTATTTCGCACCTAGACGATGACCACAGTGCCCCAGGGCGAACTATTGCGCGCTCGCACCCACATCAGGCCGAGCAGGGCGAACAATATCGCGCACAGCACGCAGAAACATGGCGACGTTGAAACCAACAACACCACTGCACGCCCCCAGCAAGGGACCACCGAAACCGCCATCACCTCTGCACCCGAAAAAGGCGCCAAAAACACCCATTTCTCAACCACAAAGGCGATGGCGGTTTCAAACCCACACAGGCACCAGCGAGCAAAGGCGACAAGGGTTTCAGACAACCGGGCCACCTGGCGGACCGCGCATCGGCCCGCCCATTCGCACGCAGGCCCTTTCACTCGCACGTTAACCCAATGAGATGCGCGTGGGCAACGCCGCCCACGTGCAGGTCTAGGGGTTAACGTGCGCACCAAGGGGCTAACGCGCAGGTCATCGGGTTTTCGTGCGCACCAAGGGGTCAACGCGCATGTTCAGGGGTTCGCGTGCTAACGACACACCACAACAGACACCGTTGTGCCCAAAACGCAGACTACCTCGCCCACAACACCCCGTTTTCACCGGTTTTCGCCGAGGTGGTCTGCACTTTGGGCACCACACCACCTCAAACCGCGACCTCACCGCGATCAAACGGGGGAAATGACGTCATTAGAGATCCGACACGCCGGCGACACGCCGTCACTCAGCTTCTAATGCTGCAAAACCCCCACCGCCACCGGCATGGAGGGCGCCGGAGAAACCACAGGGCCTGGCTGCGGTGCCCGTAGGCGGCCGGGCCAGGAGTAACGTTCCAAACAGCGACCCGGCCCCACAGGTGTGGAGGGCGCCGGAGGGACCGGAGGGCACGGGCGGGCTTCGAGGCGCGGCGCCGAACGAAGTGAGGCCGCCTAGCCTCGCGGGCGGCCGGGGCCTCCGGCGCCCGGAACACCCGTGGGGCCACAAGCAACACAAGCAGGAAGGCCACCGCTCACGGCGCAGCCCGGCCCACAGGACAGCACGCGCGACGCCCGGTCGCCCGTGGGGCCGCAAGCAACACGTAGTGCCCTAAAATCCCACATCCTGGCACGTGCCGGTAGGTAAACGAAGGCCGCGCCCCGCAGGTGCGGGACGCGGCCAACAGAAAATGTGCTGAGTGAAATCAGCGCTTCGAGAACTGCGAAGCCTTGCGGGCCTTCTTGAGGCCTGCCT
>CAUTDS010000003.1:0-92238 GCA_963537175.1 uncultured Actinomycetes bacterium | reverse complement strand
AGGCCTTCGACGGCTACGTCAAGGACGTCGCCGCCAAGCTGCGCGAGCGCGGCGTGCGCGTCGAGACCGACCTGTCGGACGACCGCTTCGGCAAGAAGATTCGCAATGCCTCCAAGGACAAGATCCCCTTCACGCTCATCGCCGGCGGCGAGGACGTCGAGGCGGGTGCAGTCTCCTTCCGTCTGCGCGACGGCTCGCAGCACAACGGCGTCGCCGTTGATCGCGCCGTCGAGCTGATTGTGTCGCACATCGAGCAGCGCAACAACGCCGACCAGATCGACGGCCTCGACGAGGCGTGAGCGACATGATCGACGCTGGTGCCGAATCGAACGGTGCCGCGAACACCCAGTTGCCGACCGAGGACGCCCGCGAGCTTGCGGGCGTCCCGGACGGCTTCGGTCGTTTTTGGACCCCCTATCGGATGGCCTACATTCGTGGGGAGGGTAAGCCCGCCGACGCCTCGGATGTGGGGTGCCCGTTCTGTACGGCGCCCGGTAAGGACGACCAGACGGGACTGATCGTCTACCGCGGCGATACGTGCTTCGTGCTCATGAACCTGTTCCCCTACAATTCTGGGCACCTGCTCGTGTGTCCGTATCGTCATGTCTCCGACTACACGGAACTCACTGACGATGAACGGGTGGAGCTGGGCAACCTGACGGCGACCGCCATGCGTGTCACGCGCGAGGTGGCATCCCCGGCCGGCTTCAACCTGGGGATGAACCAGGGTGAGGTGGCCGGCGCTGGCATCGCCGCCCACCTGCACCAGCACGTCGTTCCGCGCTGGCTCGGGGACGCCAATTTCCTGCCGATTATTGCGCAGACGAAGGCGGTGCCCGAGCTTCTCGAAGATGCTCGAGCGCGACTCGCCGCCGCCTGGCCGAAGGAGGACTGATGCTCGGAAACCACGGACGTTCCATCACGAAGGCTATCTTTACGCCTCTCGCTCGCGTTCTTGCACGGTTCGGCGTCACCCCCAACATGGTGACGGTCGCTGGCACCGTTGCGACGGTCGCGATCGCAGTCATCTGCATTCCGCAGGGATGGATCTGGCAGGGGGGTATCGCCCTGGCCGTCGTCATGTTCGGCGACTCCGTGGACGGCACGCTTGCGCGAATGACCACGGGGGGCACCCGTTTTGGGGCTTTCCTCGATTCGACGCTCGACCGTCTGGGTGACGGAGCTGTATTCGGCTCCCTCACCGCCTACGCGGTCTTCCAGATGGACAACTCGGTCGTACGCACGTGGGCGATCATCGCCGGCATCTGTTCGATTGTCGGTGCGGCTGCCGTTCCCTACGCGCGCGCCCGCGCGGAATCGGTCGGCGTCGTCGCCAAGCTCGGCATCGCTGAGCGCACGGATCGTCTCATCATCGGTATGGGCACGGCGATCCTTATGAGTCTTGGTCTGCCCGAGTGGGTGTTTGCGGCTGGCCTCACCTGGGTGGCGTTTGCATCCTTCGTGACCGTCTGCCAGCGTATCTGGTTCACCGCCCGTCATATCGACGAGGGAACGCCGTGAGTTTTTCGCCCCTGTCGCTCGCCTTCGCGCTCGCTCCTCGCCTCCCGCTGCGCGTCGTCATGCGCATGGCGGACACGGGCGCGTCGATTGCGGCCAGGCGCGGGGGCTCGATGATTGATCGACTGCGTGCCAACATGGCGCGTTTGACTGGAACGGAGCCGTCGGCGCACGAGCTGCGCGCCGCAGTTCGCTCCCACATCCGCAACTATGCTGAGCAGCTGATGCTCGGATCGCGTCGAGGCACGCCGTTGCTTGAGGGCGTGACCTTCGAGGGATTCGAGGCCTTGACCGCGGCCAGCGACGATGGCCCGGTCGTGCTCGCTCTTGGACACTCGGGCAGCTGGGATCGCGCCGGCGCATGGGTGTGCGCACACGGTCGTGCCATCGTGACCGTGGCTGAGAAGGTGGAGCCTCCCGTACTGTTCGAACGTTTCGTGGCGCTGCGCGAAGGCCTCGGCATGGAGATCATCGGCGTCGCGAAGGGAGAGTCGGTCTTTTCCACCCTCATCGAGCGCGTGCGCGGCCGCAGTGTCATCGTCCCGCTTCTTGCAGACCGGGATATTTCGGGTTCGGGCATCGAGGTCGACCTTGGTACGCGGCGGGCACTTGTTGCCGCAGGTCCCGCTGCGCTCGCAACCAAGCTCGAGCGTCCCCTCTTCGTCGCCTGCATCACGTACGAGAACGAGTCATCAACCGGGGCCGATGTCCGCGTGCGTTGTGTTGGGCCGATCAGTGCCGATGATCGGGAACGACCCGGCCTCAACCGCGTCGAGGCCCTCACGCAGGCATGGGTCGACGAATTTGCCGCCATGATGGCGTCAAAGGCGCAGGACTGGCACATGATGCAGCGCGTGTATGTGGAGGATCTTGACCCCGAGCGTCTGGCGCGCGCGAGGGCCGAGCACGAGAGGAAGAATCGATGAAGATCGGAATCGTGAACCCGTATTCCTGGGACGTGCCTGGGGGAGTGGGCTTTCATATTCGCGACCTCGCATTGAAGCTGCGCTCCCGCGGCCACGACGTTCAGGTGCTCACGCCGTCTACCTCGGAGGACCTGCCCGAGTGGATCACATCTGCCGGTTCGTCCGTGTCGATTCCCTTCAACGGATCGGTGGCCAATATTTCTGTGAAACCGAAGGCGCTCGCGCGGACTCGCCGTTGGCTGGCTGATAACGATTTTGATGTCGTGCACGTCCATGAGCCTGTTGTTCCCTCGGTGTCTATGGCGGCCGCGATGCTGTCGAGTGCGCCTCTCGTGGGAACGTTCCACGCGGCCCTGGGCCGGTCGGTCTCGCGCGCAATTGCCTCGGCTCCCATGCGCCTGTACATGGAGCGCATTGGAGTGCGCATCGCCGTGTCCGAGGAGGCGCGTCGAACGCTGATCGAGCATCACGGCGGCGACGCTGTCATTATCCCGAATGGCGTGGAGACGGCCTCGTTCCGCACCGCGCAGCCCCTTGAACAGTGGGTAGCGACGGACGAACGTCCGGTTATCGTGTTTCTTGGCCGCCTCGATGAGCCCCGCAAGGGCCTGAGCATTTTCGCCGGAGCTATCGCTGGTGTTCTCGAGCGGTTCCCAGGCGCCCGTTTCTTGATTGCCGGACGAGGAGACGCTCCGGAGATTCGCCAGGCAGTTGAGCGCTTTGGTGATTCAGTGTCGTTCCTCGGGGGAATCAGCGACGAGGAGAAGGAATCCTTGCTCGCGGGCGCCAGTATCTATGTCGCTCCGCAGACCGGCGGCGAGTCTTTCGGCATCGTCCTCGTCGAGGCGATGGCGGCCCATACGGCTGTCGTTGCGTCGGATATCCCCGCGTTCCGAGCAGTCCTTGAAGAAGGGCGAGCCGGGGCGCTCTTCGAGACGGGCAACAGTGAGTCGCTCGCACGCACGCTCATCGACCTGCTCAGCGATCGTGAGCGCCTTGAGGAGCTGTCCGCTGCCGGAGCTCGCTCATCGGCGCAGTACGACTGGGAAGTTGTGGCGGATAAAGTCTTTGAGGTCTACAAGCTTGCGATCGCCATGGGCAGTCCTGCCGACTCGGGAAGTCGGCGTGCGCGTGACCTGATCCGAGGCCGTGGAGAGGAAGGGGGAGAGCCCGCATGATCTCGTTGTCCCCGTGGTTGCTTGTCGCCATCGTGCTTGGCGTTATCGTGCTTGGCGTCGTCGCTGCAATCGCGATTACGCGTGCGCGCAGGTTGGACCGGCTCCATCAGCGCATCCTTGCTTCGCGCGACTCTCTGTCGCGACTCCTGCTGCGTCGGGCCTCTGAGGCGGACCTGCTGAGCCGCAGCGCCGGGCTGGAAAGCTCGGGACTCGCCGAGGCCGCACGCGCCTACATTCAGGACGGGGGAGACCAGCTCACCACCGATGGCCTCGACCGACGGACTGCGGCGCAACGTCAGGGCGATCGTGTCGACGTTGCGACGCGCTTGGAGCGTGCATCCGCCCTGTCTCGAGCAATCCGTGAGACTCTCACCCCCGAAGTGCGCGCGCGGATTGCGTCGGATCCTGGGGCCGGTGCGCGCCTGGAAGCGTTGGATGCGACGTGCTATCGCATCGAGCTCACACGCAACGTGCATAATGTGGACGTCGCGGGAGTGCGCGCCCTGCGTTCCGCACGGATGGTAAAATTGTTGCGGCTAGCCGGGCACGCTCCAATTCCCGAGCCTATTGACTTTGACGATGACACGCAGACGGGTGGACGAGGTTACTAATATGCACGCGACCCACTGGGGAGGGCCCGGCGAGGACTATCGCCTGAGCAAGATCAGCAGCGCCACCATCGATGCTGCTGACGATGTCTCGGCACCGGCCCCCGACGATGCCGCTCCCGTGTGGCAGCCTCCCAAGGCTGCACACTCCTTCCCCTGGTTCGAGGTCGTCATGACGACGATCGGCGTACTGGGGACCATCGGCATCATCATCTATGGTTTGGCGCCGGTGTCGTCTGGTGTCACAGCCTTTGTGAAGACGACGCTGCTGTCCCTTGTTGCCCTCTTTATCGTGGTTGGTTTCCTCCAGCGGATCGATCGTTGGGAGCCCGAACCTTGGACGACGAAGCTTGCGATGTTCCTCTGGGGCGGAGGCGTGGCGACGCTATCGGCGATGATTATGAACACGGCGCTGCACGAGGACATTGCCGCCACAATTGGCGACTTCAACCGTGCTGAGGCACTTGCAGCTGCATTCATCGCGCCTCTCGTCGAGGAGACCCTCAAGGGGATCGGCGTCCTCATCATCGTCGTTGTGCGCCGCAACAGCATCAACTCGGTGCTCGACGGTGTCGTGTACGCGGGATTCTCGGCGGCCGGGTTCCTTTTCTTCGAGGACATCCTGTACTTCCTGCGCTCCGAGGGACAAGGTGCAAAGAGCCTCATCGTGGTATTCGTTCTTCGCGCCTTGCTGGGGCCCTTCCTGCACGTGATGGCGACATCGATGACGGGTATCGGACTGGCGATCGCCCTCCTCAGGTTCAAGCGGGGCTGGTCGAAGACCGCTATCGTCATCGTCTTCTGGTTCTTCGCGATGCTCATCCACTTCGTCTGGAATGGAAGCGCTGCGTTGACCGGATCGGGATTCACCTTCATTGCGATGTATCTCGTGGTGGGTATTCCCGGGTTCCTCCTCTGGTCTATCCTGCTGCTGCGAGCCGCAAGTCGGGAGGCGCTCCATATTCGCGAAGGCCTGGTTCCCTACGTGCGAACCGGGTGGATCCTTCCCGGCGAAGTGTCGATGGCGACCGACCGTCACGCGCGTAAAGCCGCCTTCAAGTGGGCTGCCCAGGGTGGTCGGGATGCGAAGCGTGCGATGCGCGCCTTCTTGTCCGACCTGGCCTCCCTCGGCCTTGACCAGCGCCTCATGGCTCGCCACGGCGCCGATCCCTCGCGAATCGAAAACGATCGTCAGCTGCTGGCTGATGCCGTTGAAAACAGGCGTGAATTCCTGCGACTGACTTCGATTGCTGAGCAACAAAAGGACGTCACAAACGCCGTTGCTGGTCGCGCGCAGGTTGCCTGACGCGTAGTATTGCGAGGGCGAACAGGCCGCTCTCGTGGCAACGAGGCGAGATCAGGATTCTCGGTTCCTTCCGCTTCTGGGACCCATGCATGAGCGCGTTCTCACGGCTATTCCATCGCCGTCTCATAGGTGACGCATAGGAACCTGGGGAATGATGGGGGGCGATAGAAAGGAAACCTCAGTGACTGATGAACTGTCGACGCGCCCACGTTCCTGGGCGTTGATCATCTGCTCCGTCGTGCTGATCGCAGTGAGCATCCGGGCAGCTATCTATGAATTTACGCAAGCCTTCGAGGGTGTCTCGTCGTCCGACGCCTGGCTCGCGCTTGGCGCCTCGACGCTGAGCGCAGTCGTGGGACTCGTGTTCCTCGGTGCGTGTGCGCGTATGAAGCCGTCGGTTCTCGCATGGCTTGCCGCGTTCGCCTGGGGAACTGGCGGTGCTCTCATTTTTGCCGGCTTTGGAAACGGCTTTTTGGATTCTGCCGTTGAAGACTCAGGCCTAGCGGAAAGTACCGTTGACTTTGTGACGTCCGTGCTGACGGGACCCGTCGTTGAGGAGACCGGCAAAGGCCTCGGCGTCCTCGCGTTGATTCTCGCTGGGCGTAAGCTGCTCGAGCGGCCCGCGCAGGGCGGCGTTCTCGGTGCCCTTGTTGGCATCGGCTTCGCCTGGGGTGAGGACGTGGGCTACTACGTGAGCGCCCTCGAAGACGGCATGGGCGGACTGTGGGAATCCTTCCTCGTGCGCGCCATCCTCGGTGCCTACGCTCACGCTATTTTCACGGGCGTGTTCGGATATGCGCTGGCCTGGGCCGTCCTGCGCGCCAATAGCGCTTTGCGCGGAATCCTCGCCGGTGCCCTGGGCTTCGTTGGCGCGCTCGCGCTGCACGCTCAGGCTAACGGCCTGGGGTTCGTCGCTCCCGAAGACTCGTGGAATCTGACCTACGGCGCCATCGAAATCCCGGTGTTCGTCGTGAGCACAGCCCTCCTCGTGTGGGGACTGCGACGCCATCGGGCTACCCTGGAGGCATGAGCGCACTCGACTGGCCACTGGACGCGGACGGCTATCCCCATCGGGAGGCCGCCCGCGTCCTCTTGTTTGATGATGAGGGACGCGTCCTGCTGGCCAAGGGCCACGACGAAGATCAACCGGAACGGTTCTGGTGGTTCACGATCGGTGGCGGAATCGAGGAGGGGGAAGACCCGCGCGCCGCAGCAGTGCGTGAGGTCTTCGAAGAAACCGGCATCGAGCTGGCCCCTGACGACCTCGTGGGCCCCGTCCTCTACCGGACCGCCGAGTTCGACTTCCTGGCGGTCACCGCCCGCCAAGACGAGTGGTTCTTCATCGCGCAGGCGCCCTCGACCGCCCTGAGCCGTGAAGGGTGGACCGAGCTGGAACGCTCCGTCATCGACACTCAGGCCTGGTGGGATATCGACGAGGCCGCCGCCCAGATCGATGGAGAAATCTACCCCGCGCAGATCCTCGAGTATGCCCGCGCCTGGCGCGACGGGTGGGACGGGCACATGATTCGCCTGACGGACACGCGCGAACCCTAGCGTTTCCTCCTAGGCGAGGCCGAGGGGAGCGATCACCAGGGACAGATCCGGAGCGTTGAGCTGGACCGACACCTGCTCGCGCACGGCGGGCTTCGCACAGAACGCGATACCGACCCCGGCCTCGTGCATCATGGGGATGTCGTTCGCCCCGTCACCGATCGCGACCGTGCGCTCGAGGGGAACACCGAGGGACGAGGCCCACGAACGCAAACACTCGACCTTGACCTGGGAGGTCACGATGCGCCCAAGGATGCGGCCGGTCAGAACGCCGCCGGCGACCTCGAGGCGGTTCGCCGCGTAAAAATCGATGCCGAGGGAGGCCGCCAGTGGAGCCACCACTTCCTCGAATCCGCCCGAGACGACGCCGAACTTTCCGCCGGACCGGTGCACCGCGTCGATCAGCTCGCGTGCACCCGCTGTGGGGGTGATGGAAGCTAAAACGTCACCAAAGACAGACTCGGGAACGCCCGCGAGGGTTGCAACGCGCTCGCGCAGCGACTCCGCGAAATCGAGCTCGCCATTCATCGCACGAGACGTAATCTCGGCGACCCTCTCACGGGTACCTGCGGCCTCGGCCAACTCTTCGATGACCTCCTGGCAGATCAGCGTCGAATCGACGTCGGTGACGACGAGGCCGGGTGCCCCGCTGGCACACAGCAGCGGAGCACCCGGCTCGTCGAGACGGTGAGTCATGCTCACTTGCGGACGACCGCGCCCTTGGGGACGACCGTAATGCCGGACTCGGTGACGGTGAAGCCGCGCTCGCGATCGTGGTCAAGATCGACGCCGACGACGGCACCTTCCTCAACGACGACGTTCTTATCCAGAATCGTCTTCACAACCCGCGACGAACGGCCGATGCGACAGCCGTGCATGACGACCGAATCCTCGATCTTTGCCCACGAGTGAACGTAGGTGTTCGGGGAAATGACCGAGCGCACGATCTCGCCACCGGAAACGATGACACCGGGGGAGACGAACGAGTCGATCGCATGGCCCAGGCGATCCGCATCGCCGTAGACGAACTTGGCCGGCGGCAGCGAGCCATCGATCATCGTCATGGTCGGCCACTCACGGTTGTACAGGTTAAACACCGGGTGCACCGAGATCAGGTCCATGTTCGCCTCGTAGTAGGCGTCCAGCGTACCGACGTCACGCCAGTAGTCGCGGTCGCGGTCGGTCGACCCCGGCACGTCGTTGTCCTGGAAGTCGTAGACGCCGCACTCGCCACGCTCGACGAACCACGGGATGATGTTGCCGCCCATGTCGTGCTTCGAATTGGGGTCCTCCGCATCCTCACGCAGAGCGTTCACCAGATCCTTCGTCGTGAACACGTAGTTGCCCATGGAGGCGAGAACCTTGGTCGGATCATCGGGCAGGCCCACGGCGTTCTTCGGCTTCTCGAGGAAGTTCTTAACGACCCCGTTCTCGCCGTCGATGACGCCGAGCGCGGAAGCCAGCTCAATCGGCTGGCGGATGCCGGCGACCGTGGCGGGCAGACCCGAATCGATGTGGTGCTGGACCATCTGCGAGAAGTCCATGCGGTAGATGTTGTCCGCACCGATGATGACGATGTACTCCGGCTGCTCGTCGTCGACGATGTTGAGTGACTGGTAGATGGCATCCGCGCTACCCAGGTACCAGTGCGGGCCGCGACGCTGCTGAGCCGGCACAGGGGCAATGAAGTTGCCGAGTAGAGGGGATGTGTACCAGGTCTTTGTGACGTGGCGGTCGAGCGAATGGGACTTGTACTGCGTCAAGACAACAATCTTGAGATATCCGGAATTCACGATGTTCGACAGAGCAAAATCGATCAGACGGAAGTGGCCGCCGAACGGAACCGCCGGCTTTGCACGGTCATCCGTCAGGGGCATCAGTCGCTTACCCTCACCGCCCGCGAGAACGATTGCCAGAACGTGGTTCTTTGCCATGTGGCACCTCTTCGTTGGTCGAGTGGACCCGCAACGGCGCGGATCCGTGGGAGTGGTCACACTGTATTACAAATGTCTATCGATTGCTACATCGTCTCGTTTTCGACCAGCGGTGACGCGAGATCGGATACGATGTGTCTCACATGTCGCTCACGTCGGAAGGACCCCACCATGCGCGTTGATCTCCTTACCCGTGAATACCCGCCTCACGTCTATGGAGGAGCCGGTGTCCACGTGCTCGAACTGGCCAAGGTCCTGCGCGACCTCGTCGATGACCTGCGCGTCCAGGCGTTTGACGGTCCTCGCGAACCGGGCACCGATGGAGCCGACCCGGGCGTGACTGGGCACTCTGATCTGCCTCAGCTCGCCGGAGCGAACGCCGCCCTGCGCACCCTCGGTGTTGACCTCGAGATCGCCGCCGCGTGCGAGGGCTCTGACCTGGTCCATTCCCACACCTGGTACGCGAACTTTGCTGGACATGTTGCGTCGCTTCTCGGCGACATCCCGCACGTGATCTCTGCACACTCGCTCGAGCCCCTGCGCCCGTGGAAGGCCGAGCAGCTCGGCGGCGGCTACCGCCTGTCCTCCTACGTGGAGAAGACCGCCTACGAGGCTGCGAGCGCGATCGTCGCCGTCTCGAACGGCATGCGTGACGACATCCTGCGCTGCTACCCGGCCGTCGATCCCGAGCGTGTGCACGTCATCCACAACGGCATCGACCTGAACAAGTGGCACGCCCCTGAGGGGGAGGCGGGTGAGGAGCTCCGCGCCCGCGTACTCGCCGAGCACGGTATCGACCCGTCGCGTCGCACGGTCGTGTTCGTCGGCCGCATCACTCGCCAGAAGGGCCTTCCCTACTTCCTGCGCGCGGCCCAGCTCCTGCCCGATGACGTTCAGCTCGTGCTGTGCGCCGGTGCTCCCGACACCCCCGAGATCGCGGCCGAGGTCGAGGGCCTCGTCGCCGATCTGCGCGCTCGCCGCTCGGGTGTTGTTCTCATCTCCGAGATGCTCCCGCAGCCTGAGGTGGCAGCGATCCTGTCCTCGGCGCAGGTCTTCATTACGCCGTCGGTGTACGAACCCCTCGGCATTGTGAACCTCGAGGCCATGGCCCTGGGACTGCCCGTCGTCGGCACCGCGACCGGCGGCATCCCCGACGTCATCGTCGATGGGGAGACCGGGTACCTCGTCCCGATCGAGCAGATGCAGGACGGCACGGGAACGCCGCTTGATCCTCGCGCCTTCGAGGAAGCGATGGCTGATCGTCTGGTGCGTATCCTCGACGATCCTGAGCTGGGACGTCGTATGGGCGAGGCCGGCCTCGCTCGCGCCCGCGATCACTTCTCCTGGGAAGCGATCGGCGTGAAGACCGCCGAGCTGTACCGTTCGCTCGTTTAGGGCGCACGTCACCCGACAGACGACTAGGCTGGATACATGACTTACGTCCTGAATCTTTCTCACGTGTCTCTCCAACGCGGGGACACGCAGGTCCTGTCCGACGTCTCGTGGTCGACGCGTCCGCGCCAGCACTGGGTCATCGTCGGCCCGAACGGCGCGGGTAAGACCACGCTGGCGCGCGTGGCCTCGGGCCGTATTGCTCCCGATAGCGGAGAGGTGACGGTGTCGGAGACCGATTTGTCGCATGCCGACCCCGCCGAGATCGCCACGCGAGTGGGACTCTCCTCCGCGGCGGTGGGGGCCAAGATCGTGCCGACCCAGACGGTCCTCGACACGGTGCGCAGCGCCGCCTGGGGCCTTGCCGTCGCCCACGACGAGGAATACGAGCAGGTTGACGATGAGCGCGCCCACGCGCTCATGGACATCTTCGGCGTCTCGCACCTGGCCCAGCGCGAGTTTTCGACGCTCTCCGAGGGCGAGGCTCAGCGCGTGCTGCTGGCGCGTGCCCTCATGACCGACCCGGAGGTGCTCATCCTCGACGAGCCGACGTCGGGCCTCGACCTGGGTGCGCGTGAGCTGCTGATCGCCGCTCTGTCAGAGATCATGGCGGGTTCGAAGTCACCGCAGGTCATCCTGGTTACGCATCAGATCGAAGAAATCCCCGCGGGTGTCACGCACTGTGCGATCATGTCGAACGGTGCGATCACGCATCAGGGGCCGATCGAGGACGTCCTGACGGGTGTCAACCTGTCCGAGGTGTACGGTATGCCTCTGCTCGCCGGAAACGCCGACGGGCGCTGGTGGGCCCGCGGCGTGACCGACTGAAAGGGATGGTGCGATGAGTACCTGGTGGTTGTGGATTCTCGGCGCGCTCGTCTGCGGAATCGTCGAGGTCATGAGCGTGAGCTTCGTGTTCCTCATGTTCGCGATCGGTGCCTTGGCCGCGGGCATCGCGGGAGCATGCGGCGCAAACCTGACGGTTCAGGTCGTCGTTTTCATTGTCGTCTCGATTGCTCTTTTGGTCATCCTGCGTCCCTTCCTGAAGGGGCGTATCGATCGGTCCAGCGGTTACGTTCCGAGCAACACTGACGCTCTGGTTGGCAAGACCGGTTACGTGACCGAGGCCGTGGGGGAGCGCCACGGGCGTATCCAGTTCTCCGGTGGAGAGTGGAGCGCGCGCACCGAGGGGCCGACGCTGCGCGTTGGCGCCGAAGTTCGTGTCGATCGCATCGACGGTGCAACCGCCGTCGTGAGCGCCCTCAACCCGGCCTCTGCGGCCCCGACGCATCCGTACGGGGACTCGGACTCCTGAACCCGCACATCTTGTATTTTCACTGACGTAAGAAAGGAAAGACGCTGTGAATTCCGGTGGCATCATCGGCAACATCGCTTTCATCGTGGTGCTTGCTGTCGTCATTTTCGTCGTGGTCTCGCTCGCCCGTGCGGTGCGGATCGTCCCGCAGTCGCAGGCGTACGTTGTCGAGCGGCTTGGTCGGTTCCAGGCGGTCATGCAGGGTGGTTTCCACCTGCTGGTCCCCTTTGTGGACCGCGTCGCCGCTCGTATCGATCTGCGTGAGCAGGTTGCGAACTTCCCGCCTCAGCCCGTCATCACCGCGGACCAGGCGATGGTCTCGATCGACTCCGTCATCTATTTCCAGATCACGGATCCGCGCAGCGCGACCTACGAGGTCGCTAACTTCCTGCAGGCGATCGAGCAGCTGACCGCGACGACGCTGCGTAACCTGATCGGTTCGCTGGACCTGGAGCAGACGCAGACCTCGCGCGAGTCGATCAACAAGCAGCTGCGTGGCGTCCTGGACGAGGCCACGGGCCCGTGGGGTATTCGCGTGACCCGCGTGGAGCTCAAGTCCATCGAGCCGCCGCCGCGAGTCCTGGCTGCCATGGAGCAGCAGATCACGGCGGAGCGTACGAAGCGCGCCACGATTCTGACGGCCGAGGCCGAGCGTGAGGCCCAGATCAAGAAGGCCGAGGGTGCCAAGCAGGCTGCCGTTCTGGCCGCCTCCGCCCAGCAGGAGGCCCAGGTTCTGCAGGCCAAGGGTCAGAAGGAGGCCCTGATCCTCCAGGCCGAGGGCGCCCGCCAGGCGCAGATCCTGCGCGCACAGGGCGAGTCCGAAGCCATCCAGACGGTCTTTGCGGCGATCAACGCTGGCAAGGCCACGCCCGAGCTCCTGTCCTACAAGTACCTTGAAATGCTGCCGAAGATTGCCGACGGTCAGGCGTCCAAGCTGTGGATGCTTCCCTCCGATCTCACCGGCGCACTGGAATCCATCTCGAAGGGTTTCAACCTGGGCAAGTAGACTGAAGCCATGCCGGGCCGACCGCAGTCCCTGCGGTCGGCCCGTTTTTTCTCAACGGGAGGACAGCGGTGGATTCGCATCAGGAATACGTGCTGCGCGAGGTCGCGCAGAAGAACATTCGCTTTATTCGTTTGTGGTTCACGGATGTCGCGGGCGTCTTGAAGTCGATTTCGATTGACCCCGGTGAACTTGAGGAGGCGTTCGCCGAGGGGATCGGCTTCGACGGCTCGGCCGTCGAAGGTCTGACGCGCGTCTACGAATCGGACATGCTCCTGAAGCCGGATGCATCGACGTTCCAGCTCCTGCCGTGGCGCTCGAATGAGGATCCCGTCGCCCGCATGTTCTGCGATGTGCTCATGCCTGATGGTCGCCCGGCTCCCTCCGATCCTCGCGGCGTCCTCGAGCGCGCGGTGGAGCGCGCCGCCGATGCCGGCTTCCGCGTGATGATCCACCCGGAGATCGAGTTCTACCTGCTGCGTCAGCCGGTGACTCCCGATCGCATGATTCCCGTCGATCAGGCCGGATACTTCGATCATGTCGCACGCGGGGACTCGAACGACTTCCGCCGTCGCGCCGTACGCATGCTCGAGGACATGGCGATCCCGGTTGAGTTCTCCCACCACGAGGGAGGGCCGGGGCAAAACGAGATTGACTTGCGCGCCGTTGACCCCGTGCGCGCCGCGGATAACATCATGACTGCGCGCACCCTCATCGAGGAGGTTGCGCTGCGCGAGGAGCTCGTCGCGACGTTCATGCCCAAGCCCTTTATTGAGCACCCCGGTTCGGGCATGCACACGCACCTGTCGCTGTTTGAGGGCGAAGAGAACGCGTTCTTTTCCCCGGCGGGCCAGTACCGTCTCTCGACGACGGGGCGCCAGTTCATTGCTGGCCTTTTGGCACATGCCGAGGAGATCGCGGCCATCACCAATCAGCACGTGAACTCCTACAAGCGCCTGTGGGGTGGGGGAGAGGCCCCCTCCTACGTGTGCTGGGGGCACCTGAATCGATCGGCTCTCGTGCGTGTTCCCCTCTACAAGCCCAAGAAGGCTGCGGCGGCGCGTATCGAATACCGCGCCCCCGACCCGAGTGCGAACCCCTACCTGGCGTTCGCTGTCCTCATCGCGGCGGGGCTCGACGGCATCGAGAAGAAGATGGAACTCATGCCCGAGGCCGAGGACAACGTGTGGGACCTGTCGGATCGTGAGCGTCAAGTCATGGGTATTCACGCACTACCGGCCTCGTTGGCGGACGCCGTGCGAGCCATGAAGAGCTCCGACTTCGTGGCCTCCACGCTCGGCGAGCAGGTGTTCGACTACGTCATCCGCAACAAGCGCAAGGAATGGACGGAATACCGCCAGCAGATCACTCGCCAGGAGCTCGAGCAATTCCTGAAGGTCGTTCCCCGGTGACACCCGACGAACTTCGGATTGCCGGTTTCCTGGACCCTCGTAGAGCCCTGGGCTTTTTTGAGGAGCTACCCGGTGGAGCAGACGTCTGGGCGGCCGACCTGGGGGCGAGCTCCGACCCCGATCAGGCGCTGCTGGCGGCGATCCGTCTGCACGAGGCCGACCCCGACCTCGTGCGTGCAGTCGTCGATGATTCGCGTGCGCGCGCTCGCCTGTGCGCCGTCCTGGGTGGTAGCCAGTGGCTGGGTGACTACGTG
This sequence comes from uncultured Actinomycetes bacterium, assembly GCA_963537175.1. Taxonomy (GTDB): domain Bacteria; phylum Actinomycetota; class Actinomycetes; order Actinomycetales; family Actinomycetaceae; genus Pauljensenia. The sequence goes on along the minus strand of CAUTDS010000003.1, from coordinate 77,841 downwards.
ATTGCCGATCCCGCCCGTGCACGGGCGATCTGGGAGGATCCCGGTGAGGCCTCGCGCGTGATGCTGGCGTCCGTGGGGGCGACGCGAGGGGAGAGCGGTGCCTTCGTCGCTTCTGGGGAAGCCCGGGTGGACGATCTGCGTGGCGCGTATCGCCGGGTGCTGCTGTATCTGGCCGCCGACGACCTGACGAGCGACGATCCTGAAGGGCTTATGCCGCAGGTCGGTCGTCGCATCGCCGACCTGGTCGACGCGACCCTTGAGGCAGGCCTGGCGTTGGCGAGGCGGGACATTGATCCGCGCGGGCTCATCCCCTTTGCCATCATCGCGATGGGGAAGACGGGAGCGCGCGAACTCAACTACATCTCCGACGTCGATGTCGTCTACGTCGCCGAGGCCGGGGCGGACGGAGATGAACGCATGGCCCTCGAGGTCGCGACGCGCCTGGCGGCTGCCACCGCTTCCGCATGCTCGGGCCCAGGCACCGAAGCCCCGCTGTGGACGGTGGACGCGAACCTGCGCCCCGAGGGACGCAACGGAGCGCTCGTGCGCACCGTCGAATCCTACCGGCAGTACTGGGACAAGTGGGCGCAGACCTGGGAGTTTCAAGCGCTGCTCAAGGCTCGAGCCTGCGCGGGAGACGAGGCCGTCGGGCGTTCCTTCGAGGAAGCCGCGCAGCCCTACGTGTGGAGCGCGGCGACGCGCGAGGGATTCGTCGAGGCGGCGCGCGCGATGCGCCGTCGCGTCGAGGACAACATCTCTCGTTCGCATGCGTCGCGCGAACTTAAGCTCGGGCGCGGCGGCCTGCGAGACGTCGAGTTCACCGTCCAGCTGCTTCAGCTCGTTCACGGTCGTACCGACGCCTTCCTGCGTGTGAGGTCGACCCTGGAGGCGATCGAGGCGCTGCGCGAGGGTGGCTATATTGCACGCAGTGACGCGCATCAGCTCGCCTCGTGCTACCGATTCCTGCGCGCCGTCGAACACCGCACTCAGCTGCCCCGGATGCGTCGCACGCACCTGATTCCTGACAAGGAACGGGAGCTGCGTGTCCTCGGACGATCAATGGGCCCGGCGCGCTTCCCCGATGCGGAGTCCATCAGCGATGCCATCGACGAGGTTCGCACTCGCGTGCGCGCTCTGCACGAGGACGTCTTTTACAGGCCGATCATCGCTGCGACCGCATCGCTCAGTGAGGATGAGGTGTCGTTGCATGCGGATGGTGCGCGCGACCGTCTGGCGGCGATCGGCTACCGTGATCCGGCGGGAGCGCTGACGCACATCGGAGCCCTCACTCAGGGGACGAGCAGGCGCGCGGCGATTCAGCGCCATCTACTCCCGGTGTTCATCTCATGGCTCGCTGGTGGGGCGGACCCCGACATGGGCCTCCTGAACTTCCGGATCTTGTCCGAGGATATCGGGGACTCCCACTGGTACCTTGCGCTGCTGCGTGATTCGGGTGTGGCGGCCCACAGGCTCACGACCATGCTTCCGAACTCCCGCTGGATCGCAGAGGCTCTCGCTAAACGTCCCGAGGCAGTGGCTTGGCTCGACGATGATGCTGAGCTGGCACCGCGCGAGCCGCGCCGGTTAGCCCGGGAAGTAGCAGCCCTCATCGATCGTCATGACGACGCGACGGAGGCCGCCGCTCGGGTCCGCGCCGTGCGTACCCGTGAGTTGACGCGTTGCGCGATGAGCGACCTGCTGGGTGGCGTCGATCCTCGCGGAAACGCGATCGCTGACGCCACGGATGCTGCAATCCTCGGAGCCCTCGCCATCGCGCAGCGGGAGGAAGCCGAGCGGTGGGGCGAGGAACGGGCAACCGTCGTGTTCGTCGCGATGGGCCGCTACGGCGGACGCGAGTGCTCGTACGCGTCGGACGCAGATGTGATTGCCCTGCACGAGGCCGTCGGCGGTGCAACCGAATCGGAAGCGGCGGCCAGTGCGACCGCGATTGTCAACCGCGTGAAGAAGCTCCTTGGCTCTGCGACCAACCAGCTGGGCATCGTCGTCGACCTCGACCTGCGTCCCGAGGGTAAGAACGGCCCGATGAGCCGCACGATCGAGTCGCATCGCGAGTATGCACAGCGCTGGGCCTCCACCTGGGAGCGGCAGGCGGCGGTGCGTGCGCGCCCGATCGGGGAGGGGAATCTCGCCGATCAGGCTCGAGAACTTTTCGCGGAGCTTGCGTACGGGGGAGTGAGCGAATCGGATGTGCGTGACATTCGCCTGCTCAAAGCTCGCATGGAAAACGAGCGCCTGCCGCGCGGCATCGAGCCCGCTCGTCACGTGAAGCTCGGACCCGGTGGTCTCACCGATGTGGAGTGGACGATCCAGCTCATTCAGATGCGTGCTGGATTAAACGACCCCGCCCTGCGTACGCCCTCGACGACGCAAGCGATTCAGAGTGCTCAGGAGCACGAGCTGATCAGCGCTCAAGACGTGCAGACTCTTCTCGATGCGTGGGATATGGCCACCCGCATTCGCGCTGCCAACACGCTGGCGAGTGGGCGCATGAGCGGTGTGAAGCTCGACGTCTTGCCTCGCGACAGCGCGGAGCTGCGTGCCCTCGCAGCGATCCTCGGGTACGGTAGCGGCGGGCTGAATGCCCTCGAAGACGATTGGCTGCGCGCTGGACGCAAGGCGCGCGCCGTCATGGAACGACTTTTCTGGGAGCAGCAGTGAAGATTGTGCTGGTACGGCACGGACAGACCCCCGCGAATCGCCTCGGCGCGCTCGATACGGTGCGCCCCGGCCTCGGGCTGACTCCCGAAGGGCTCCTCCAGGCCCAGCGCCTCGCGGATCGATGGGAGTCCGAGGTCGCTCCGCCTCCCACCGTCATCGCGATGTCTGGGCTCCACCGCACGCGCCTGACAGCGGCGCCGCTGGCGAGCGCCTACGGGCTGACTCCGCAGGTGCACCCCGGCATCCGCGAGCTGCGTTCCGGCGACCTCGAGATGGCGGCCGATCCTGGCTCGCAGTCCCTCTACGTGCGCACGACCCTGTCGTGGTGCGCTGGGGATGTGGACAATCGCATGCCCGGCGGCGAGAGCGGGCGCGAGGCCCTGGCCCGATCGCTGGAAACCGTGCGCCGCGTGGGTCTGGCCGCTCGCGAGCAGGCGGGGGACGAGGCCGTCGCGGTGTTCGTCATCCACGGTGCCCTCACACGCCTGCTGGCCACGTGGCTGTCCACCGACATCGACGAGGACCTCGTCTCCAAGCACTTCATGTCCAACACGGGCACGTCCACCTTTGAGTGGACCCCCGACTTCACCCCTGCCTCGGCCGATGAACTGGCGAAGGGACTCCACGCCCTGACCTGGAACGACCGTCCCCTCGATCAGTGGTCGTGACTCTCCTCCTGATCGGGCGCAACGAAAGCTGACACCTCGTAGGGGAACGAGCGGTATTTGAAGTAGTTCTCCAGGTAGGAGAGGTGCCCCTCGCACGCGAGCCACGTCTTCGTGCGCCCGCGATGGATCGCGGGATTGCGCCAGTCGATCCTGTAGATCGCGGCGTTCGTGCATTCGCGCGCCGAGCAGATGCCCGATGCGGCTTCGACTCCCAGTGCCATGGTGTCCTCCCGGTGCGGTTACGCTTGGAAGTATGCCAACCCTCGTTCTCGTTCGCCACGCGCAGGCCGCATACTCCTACCCCGATCACACGCGCCCCCTGACGGATGCGGGTGTTGACCAGGCCGCGCGCCTCGGCGGCGTCCTGTCCCGTGAGATCGGCAGCTTCGATGTGGCCGTGTGCTCGGACGCGGTTCGCGCCCAGCAGACGTTTGCCCAGATCAGCCAGCGCGTGTCGATTCGTGATAGCTGGTGTGACCGCGGCGTCTACAACGCCGACGAGGAGGACATCCTCACCCTGGCGCGCACCTTCGAGGGGGAGCGCGCACTCATTGTCGGACACGAGCCGACTATCTCCGGCGCGGGCTATGTTCTGGCCGGCGAGAATGATCGGTCAGAGGTGGCCCGAGGCGTGCCCACTGCTACCGCTCTTATCCTCACCTTCGACGGACCCTGGGAAGATCTGGCCCCCTCGAGCTGCGCCCTTCGCGCGGTGCTCACCCCGCCCACCCGATAGGTCGCGTGCCACCGGAAGTGTCTCCTGCCTCGTCCATGCTTCCTGTGAGTGTGTTTACGTTTGTCCACGCGACGCCCGCTCGGATGCAGATGGGGGCCGCACACGCGTTAGAATGTGGCGGTATCTATCCACCCAACAGGGAGAAGTGATGTCGGGACACTCTAAGTGGGCGACCACCAAGCACAAGAAGGCCGCTATTGACGCCAAGCGCGGCAAGCTCTTCGCGCGCCTCATCAAGAACATTGAGGTTGCAGCTCGCACGGGCGGCGGCGACCCCGCTGGTAACCCGACGCTGTACGACGCCATCCAGAAGGCGAAGAAGAACTCCGTCCCCGCCGACAACATCGACCGCGCCGTCAAGCGTGGCTCCGGTGCTGAGGCCGGTGGCGCCAACTACGAGACCATCATGTACGAGGGCTACGGCCCGAACGGCGTCGCCTTCCTGGTGGAGTGTCTGACCGACAACCGCAACCGCGCCGCCTCCGACGTGCGCCTGGGCTTCACCCGCCACGGCGGCTCGCTGGCCGACCCCGGTTCGGTGTCCTACCTGTTCTCGCGCCGCGGCATCGTCGAGGTGCCCGCCGCTGACGGTGTGGACGAGGAATCCATCATGATGGCCGTCCTGGACGCGGGCGCCGAAGAGGTCGAGGACGCCGGTGAGCTCTTCATCGTCGAGTCCGACCCCAAGGACGTTGTCGCCGTTCGTACCGCTCTGCAGGATGCCGGCATCGACTACGACTCCGCCGAAGTCCAGTTCGTCGCCTCCACCGAGGTCGAACTCGACCTCGAGGGCGCTCTCAAGGTCAACAAGCTCATCGACGCCCTTGAGGACTCCGATGACGTGCAGAACATCTACACGAACATGTCCCTGTCGGACGAGGTTCGTGCCCAGCTGGAAGAGCAGGAGTAAACATGAGCGATTCGACCGCTAAGCGCGAGGTCGGCACCCCGCAGGTCAAGCGCGGCATGGCCCAGATGCTCAAGGGCGGCGTCATCATGGACGTCGTCACCCCCGAGCAGGCGAAGATCGCCGAGGACGCGGGCGCCGTGGCCGTCATGGCCCTCGAGCGCGTCCCCGCCGACATCCGCGCCCAGGGCGGCGTGGCCCGCATGTCCGACCCCGACTTGATCGAAGGCATCATTGAGGCCGTGTCCATCCCCGTGATGGCCAAGGCACGCATCGGTCACTTCGTCGAGGCGCAGGTCCTGCAGTCCCTCGGCGTCGACTACATCGATGAGTCCGAGGTTCTGACCCCCGCCGACTACACCCACCACATCGACAAGTGGAACTTCACTGTTCCATTCGTCTGCGGTGCGACCAACCTCGGTGAGGCGCTGCGCCGCATCAACGAGGGCGCGGCCATGATCCGTTCCAAGGGCGAGGCCGGCACCGGCGACGTCTCGAACGCGACCACGCACATGCGTAAGATCCGCGACGAGATTCGCCACCTGACCTCCCTGCCCGAGGACGAGCTGTACGTCGCGGCCAAGGAACTGCAGGCCCCCTACGAGCTCGTCGCCGAGGTCGCCCGCGAGGGGCGCCTCCCCGTCGTGCTCTTCACGGCCGGCGGTATCGCCACTCCCGCCGACGCTGCCATGATGATGCAGCTGGGCGCCGAGGGTGTCTTCGTTGGTTCGGGCATCTTCAAGTCGGGCGACCCCGCCAAGCGCGCGGCCGCCATCGTCAAGGCCACGACCTTCTACGACGATCCCTCCGTCATCGCCGAGGTCTCCCGTGGCCTGGGCGAGGCCATGGTCGGCATTAACGTCGACGACCTGCCGGTCGATCACCGCCTCGCGGAGCGCGGATGGTGACCATCGGCGTTCTCGCCCTGCAGGGCGACGTCGCAGAGCATGTGCGGGCGCTGGAAAACTCCGGCGCCCGCGCGCTGCTTGTGCGTAGGGTCTCTGAGCTTGACCAGGTCGATGGCCTGGTTATCCCGGGTGGCGAGTCGACGACCATGTCGAACCTGCTGCTCTCCTTTGGTCTGTTTGATGCGCTGAATTCGCGTATTGCGTCTGGCCTGCCGGTCTACGGGACGTGTGCAGGCATGATTATGCTTGCCTCGTCGATCCTGGACGGGCGCGAGGACCAGCGTTCCTTCGGCGCGCTCGACATGGTCGTGCGCCGGAACGCCTTCGGTCGCCAGGTCGACTCCTACGAGGAGGACCTGGACGTCGAGGGGCTCCAGGGCGGTCCCTTCCACGCCGTGTTTATCCGCGCTCCGTGGGTCGAGTCGGTGGGCGAGGGCGTCGAGGTCATCGCGCGCGCAGGCAATAGTGCTGACGGCCCGATCGTCGCGGTGCGCCGTGGCAACGTCATGGCGACGTCCTTCCATCCCGAGGTGGGTGGGGACGACCGTATCCACGCCATGTTCGCCGATATGGTTGCACGCTCCTGATGCGTGTCATGGGCATCGACCCGGGCCTGACGCGCTGCGGCCTTGGCGTCGTCGACGTCGACGCGTCGCGGCGTGCCTCGCTCGTATACGTCGGTGTGGCCCGCACGGATAAGGACCTGGCGACGCACTTCCGGCTGCGCACGATCGCGGATGCGATCGATAGCGTCATCGAGCGCTACGAGCCCGAGGTCGTTGCCATCGAACGCGTCTTCGCGCAGGACAACCTCCAGTCGGTGACCACCACGATGCAGGTGATGGGTGCGGCGATGACGTGCGTCGGTCGTGCGGGCCTTCCGATGGCCGTTCATACGCCCTCCGAGGTCAAGTCCGCCGTCTCCGGCAACGGCAATGCGGACAAGGCTCAGGTGCAGGCGATGGTCGCGCGCATCCTCGGCCTCGCCAAGGCCCCCAAGCCCGCGGACGCCGCCGATGCACTGGCCATCGCGATCACGCACGCGTGGCGGGGGACCGGCCTGCTCGGTGCCCCTGAGGACTCGTCGGTCGCCGTCTCGATTTCAGGCCGCCTCACCGCGCGCGGCTCGATGACCCCCGCGCAAAAAGCGTGGGCCGAGGCCCAGGCCGCGCAACGCCGAACGGGTGCCGTCGATCCGAGGCGTCGGCGCGGCTAGAATCGTACATATGTTCGCCCGAGTGTGCGGGTGATCCGTGAACGAAAGGAACGCAGTGATCTCCATTCTGCGCGGCACAGTCGCGAGCGTCGGCCTCGACCACATCGACATCGTGGTGGGAGGCATCGGCTTCCGCGTGCACGTGACGCCCGCGTTCGCGCAGGGTGCTTCGCGTGATCAGGAGATGACGGTGTTCACGTCGATGATCGTGCGCGAAGACTCGATGACGCTCTACGGTTTCGAGTCCGCGGATGAACGCGACGTGTTCACGAAGCTGCTGTCGGTGTCGGGCATCGGCCCGAAGATCGCGCTCGCCGCACTGGCTGTTCTGCGCCCTGACGACCTGCGCCGTGCGGTGCGCGACCAGGACCTCACGGCTCTTCAGCGCATCCCGGGCGTGGGTAAGAAGTCAGCCCAGCGCATGGCGCTCGAAATCGGCGACAAGCTGGGTACTCCAGCAGCCCTGCCGGGCGGCGAAACCGCGGCCGCTCCCGCGCCCACCGAGGACGCCGTGGCCTCCGAGGTCAGCGCCGCGTTGGTCGGCCTCGGATGGAGCGAGGCCCAGGCGGCGAAGGCTATCGAGAAGCTCGCGGGCAGCGGGCTTGGTGCCTCCGATATGCTGCGCGCTGCTCTCGTGACGCTGGGAGGCGGACGTGGCTGATCAGATGGATTCTGGTTTCGACGTCGATGCGATGCGCATCGTCGCTCCTGACGCCGGGGAGCTTGAGCGTGCTGCCGAGGCTGCGCTGCGCCCCAAGAAGCTGTCGGAGTTCGTGGGCCAGCGCGTCGTGCGTGGTCAGCTGCAGCTCGTCCTCGACGCCGCGCGCATGCGTTCGGCGAGCCCCGACCACGTCTTGCTTGCGGGCCCTCCGGGACTCGGTAAGACGACGCTCGCGATGATTATCGCCGCCGAGATGGGCACGTCCCTGCGCCTGACCTCCGGCCCGGCGATCCAGCACGCGGGTGATCTCGCGGCGATCCTGTCCGGCCTGCAAGAAGGCGATATTCTCTTCATCGACGAGATTCACCGCCTCGCGCGCACCGCGGAGGAAATGCTCTACCTCGCCATGGAGGACTTCCGCGTCGACGTCGTCGTGGGCAAGGGACCCGGTGCGACGTCGATCCCGCTGACACTTCCCCCGTTCACGGTCGTGGGCGCGACGACTCGTTCCGGCCTCCTTCCGGCACCGCTGCGTGACCGCTTTGGTTTCACCGCCCATCTCGAGTTTTACGAGACCGACGAACTGCAGTCCGTCGTCACCCGTTCCGCCTCGCTGCTGGGATCACCCATCGACGCGCAGGCCGCCCACGAGATCGCCTCGCGTTCGCGCGGCACCCCTCGAATCGCGAACCGCCTCCTGCGTCGCGTCGTCGACTACGCCCAGGTGCATGGCGACGGGCAGCTGACCCTCGAGGCCGCGCGCGGCGCGCTCGAGCTCTTCGAGGTCGACCCTTCGGGCCTGGATCGCCTGGACCGCGCGGTGCTCGACGCCATCTGTCGTCGTTTCGCGGGTGGCCCGGTAGGCCTGACGACCCTGTCCGTGACGATCGGCGAGGAAGCAGAAACGGTTGAGACGGTTGCAGAACCCTACCTCGTGCGCGAAGGCTTCCTCGTGCGCACCAACCGCGGACGCATGGCAACCCCCAAGGCATGGGCCCACCTCGGGCTGACTCCGCCCGCGCCGGACGGTGCTCTCTTCGACTAGGGGAGTGGGCCTCGTCCCCATCTGTGCTGGCCACGAGTGACGCGCGGTGTCAAAATGGCCCCGGTGGCGTCTTGCGCCGCGCCACACCTTGATCACTTAGGCTAAAACCTTGCTCGGGCATTAGACTGGCAAAGTGCGCTCGAAGCGCTAGACCGTCATCGAAAGTGAATCAGCCTTTATGAACAACTACATGCTCCTGATCATGGCAGCTTTCCTCATCGTCTTCATGATGTGGAGCTCGCGCTCCCGCAGGCAGCAGATGCAGAAGCTGGAACAGGAAAAGCGCGACCAGCTCGCGGCCGTCACGCCCGGCGAATGGGTGCGTACCCGCGTGGGCTTCTGGGGTCGTTTCGTCGACCTCGACGGCGACATCGTCGTCCTGGAGACCACCGACGGACACGAGATGTACTGGGAGCGCGAATTCATCGCTGAGATCGGTGGTCAGCCGCCGCTTGCTGACGCAGAGCAGGCTGATGCGGACGCCGACGAGGCAGAGGCAGTGGAGGAGGACGCGTCCGTCCTCGGCCTCGATGAGGAAGACGCCCAGTCTTTCGACGTGAGCGACACCGACGAGCAGCAGAAGTAACTCAAGGCTGAACGGAAAGTAGAACCGTGGCATCACACAAGCGACGCCCCGTGCGCGCGCTCGTGACCCTGACCGTCGCCATCGTGGCGGCGTGTGCGGCACTTGCGATCGGGCACTTCGTGAAGGGCGTGTCCCCGTATCCCGACCTGGCCCTTGACCTCAAGGGTGGTACTCAGCTGATCCTCACTCCGACCCCGACGTCGGAGGGGCAGCGTGCGATCACCGAGGAGGACATCACGCAGGCGATCTCGATTATTCGTAATCGTATTGACGCCTCCGGCGTGTCCGAGTCTGAGATCTCCTCGATGGGTAGCTCGAACATTATGGTGTCGATTCCCGGCACCCCCTCCCAGGAGCAGCTGGACCTGATCCGTTCGTCCTCGCAGATGAACTTCCGTCCGGTGCTGCGCATCGGGCCCGCGCAGGGCATTCTCCAGAATCAGCAGCAGCCTCAGGTGGATAACCCTCAGTCGGGTGAGCAGTCCGGCGCTCAGTCGGGTGCGCAATCCGGCGAGCAGAGCGGCGCTCAGTCGGGTGAACAGAGCGGCGCTAGCGCGGCTGACACGGCTCAGTCCGGCGTTCAGTCCACCGCTCTGGACGATGCGACCGCTCGTGGCGCTGCGGACGCAGACGGTGACGGCGTCCTGTCCGACACCCCCGCGACGACTCCCGAGAACGCTTCGGATCTCGCCTGGGTGACCGAGCAGGTCATGTACGACTTCCTGACGCTCGATTGCTCGGCATCTGCCGATGTGAAGCGCGTCGAGGGCCCCGCAGATAAGCCCTACGCCGCGTGCGACGAGTCCGGCCAGGTCAAGTACATCCTGGGCCCTGTGGCCGTTCCCGGTTCGGACCTGGAGGCTGCGAGCGCGGCGCTCGCAACGAACGGCACCGGCCAGTCGACCGGACAGTGGATTGTTTCGCTGCGCTTCAACCACGACGGCGCCGAGAAGTTCAAGGAGACGTCCACGATCCTTTACAGCTACCACGATTCGGACCCCCAGGGGTCGTCCTACCGTGGCAGCCCGGACCGTAATTCGTTCGCGGTCGTTCTTGATGGAACCGTCATCACCGCCCCGTCGATGCAGGCCATTATTACGAACGGCGAGGCGCAGATCAGCGGTAACTTCACCCCGCAGTCTGCGAAAGCGCTGGCTAACCAGCTGCAGTTCGGCTCGCTGCCGCTGAACTTCGAGGTCGAGTCCGAGCAGCAGATTTCTGCGACGATCGGTACGGATCACCTGACCATTGGCCTGTGGGCGGCCCTCATTGGCTTCCTGCTCGTCATCCTCTACCTGATCTGGCAGTACCGCGGCCTCGCGATTATCTCTGCTGGTTCGCTGGTCGTCGCCTCGGTCATCACCTACCTGGTGATCACGCTGCTGTCGTGGGCGATGGGCTACCGCCTCTCGCTGGCAGGTGTCGCCGGTCTGATCATGGCAATTGGCGTGACCACCGACTCGTTCATCGTCTACTTCGAACGTGTTCGAGACGAGGTCCGAGATGGACGTCCGCTCCGTGCCGCCGTCGAAGAGGGCTGGGATCGCGCCAAGCGCACCATCCTGGTGTCCGACGCTGTCAACCTGGTTGCGGCCGTGGTTCTCTACCTGCTCGCTGTTGGTGGCGTCCAGGGCTTCGCCTTCACCCTTGGTATCACGACAGTCATCGACATCGCGGTGATCTTCCTGTTCACCCACCCGATGATGGAGCTGCTGATCCGGACTCGCTTCTTCGGCGAGGGCCACAAGCTGTCGGGTCTGGACCCCGAGCACCTGGGTGCGAAGAACTCTCTCGTGTACGCGGGTCGCGGACGCGTGGTCGTTCGCGGTGAATCCGCGACGACGAAGGACAAGGATGACGAGGCCGGCGACGGTCTGTCGATTGCCGAGCGTCGCCGCGCCGCCCGCCTCGCTGCCGCCAAGGCCGAGGAAGAGACCGTCGACGACGCTTCAGCCGAAACGACGGATGACGCCGCAGGCGTGACCGAGGAAGAGGAGAACTGACATGATGAGTTTTGCTCAGTGGGGTAATGCCCTGTACTCGGGCGAGAAGTCCTATGCCGTCGTTCCCAAGCGCAAGATCTTCGTCGGCCTCGCCGCTGCGGTACTGGTCCTCGGTTTCGCGCTCGTCGCGATCCTGGGGCTGAACCGCTCGATTGAGTTCACCGGAGGCTCGCAGTTCGATGTCGCTCACGTGAGCGACCAGAGCGAATCCTTCGCCTCGCGCGCAGTGAGCTCCACCGGCCTCGTTGAGGGCGCCCCTAAGGTGACCCGCGTGGGATCGGACTCGGTCCGAATCCAGACGTCGTCCCTGGACTCCGCGCAGACCGCTCAGATGCGTGACGCGCTGGCCAGCGCCTACGGCGTGGATGCGACCGAGGTGCAGTCCTCCTCGATCGGCCCCTCCTGGGGTTCCTCGGTGACGACAAAGGCTGCCCAGTCGCTCGTCATCTTCATGGCGCTCGTCGCCCTGCTGATGACGGTGTACTTCCGATCGTGGCGCATGGCGGCGTCTGCGCTGCTCGCGCTGGTGCACGACATCGCCGTGACCATCGGCGTGTTCGCAATCCTGCAGGTCGAGGTCTCGCCCGCAACCGTGATCGGTTTCTTGACGATTCTGGGCTACTCGCTCTATGACACCGTCGTCGTCTTCGACAAGGTGCGTGAGCTGACCTCGGACGTCTACGAGCAGAAGCACTACACCTTCGCCGAGTACGTGAACCTCGCGGTCAACCAGACGATGGTGCGTTCGATCAACACCTCGGTTGTGGCGCTTCTCCCCGTTGGCGCGATCCTGATCATCGGTTCCGTGGCCCTGGGCCCGGGTACCCTGGTGGATATCTCGCTGGCCCTGTTCGTCGGTATGATCGCCGGTACCTACTCGTCGATCTTCATCGCATCGCCGCTTCTGGTGACCTTCCAGGAGCTGTCGGACAAGACCCGCGAGCACAACGCGGCCGTCGACCGGGCACGTCAGGGCCGCCACGCCGCTGACACGCCGGGCGCCCCCGCGTCGGTGAAGGTGGCCCCGATCAAGCCCGGCAAGCGCCTGGGCAATGAGAACCAGCCCCACAGGAAGAAGAATCATCGATGATCGGTGAGCTTGGCGAGCGCATCGCCACACTGGTGCGAAGCAACATGCTGGAAATCCCGGATTTTCCGGAACCCGGCGTCCTGTTCCGCGATATCACCGAGCTGTTTGCGAATGGCCCGGCATTCAAGGAACTGGTTGAGCTGATCGGCGCTCGCTACGCGGGTCGCATCGACGCCGTTGCGGGTCTTGAGTCGCGTGGCTTCATCCTCGGCGCCCCCGTGGCCGCCGAGCTTGGCCTCGGAATGCTGACGATTCGCAAGGCTGGCAAGCTGCCCGGCCACGTGATCGGCGTCGACTACGAACTCGAGTACGGCACGGCTCGCATGGAAATACATCCCGAGTCTGTCCACGAGGGACAGCGCGTCCTCATCATTGACGACGTGCTCGCGACGGGCGGCACAGCGAACGCAGCGGTGAAGCTGCTGCGTCAGTGCGGTGCCTCCGTCGAGGCCGTGGCCGTTCTCCTTGAACTCGATGCGCTGGGCGGACGCTCGGTGCTGACGGATGTGACGGTGGAGAGCGCGCTACACCTCTGAGCGCCGTTTCTTGACAGCGAGTGGGTCCGGGGATCGCCACGATCCCCGGACCCGCTCTTTCGTCGCTATCATGGGGCCATGAGCAGCGACGACATGACTTCAGGATCCGCACTTCCCGCGGCCGGTTCCCGAGTGCGCTCTGGCCTCGTTTGGTTCGGCTCACGCGGACGTGCGACAATCCCCGAGATCGAGCCGCTCGTGCGCGCCCTGCGGGCGAACCATCCGAAGGCGGATATCAGCGTCGTCGAGCGGGCCTACCGCACTGCCGAGGAACATCACCGTGGGCAAATGCGTAAATCCGGTGAACCGTATATCACCCATCCGGTCGCCGTTGCGACCATCCTGGCGGAGATGGGCATGACGACCCCGACGCTTGTCGCAGCGTTGCTGCATGACACGGTCGAGGACACGGATTACACGCTCGAGCAGCTCGCTGCCGAGTATGGCGAGGCGATCGCCAATCTCGTTGACGGCGTCACCAAGCTCGATAAGGTGCACTACGGCGCGGCTGCCCAGTCCGAGACGCTGCGCAAGATGCTCGTCGCGATGAGTCGCGATATTCGTGTGCTGCTCATCAAGCTCGGCGACCGCCTGCACAATGCTCGCACCTGGCGTTTCGTGCCTGCTAAGTCGGCGGCAAAGAAAGCGAAGGAGACGCTCGAGATCTACGCTCCGCTCGCTCATCGCCTCGGCATGAACATGGTGAAGTGGGAGCTTGAGGAGCTGTCGTTTAAGACGCTGTACCCAGAGATCTACGAGGAGATCGACCGCCTCGTCACGGAGAGGGCACCCCAGCGCGAAGAATACCTGCGCGATGTCATCGACCAGATCGAAGAGGATCTGCGTCGTTCGGGCACGAAGGGGACGGTGAGCGGCCGTCCGAAGAGCCACTACTCGATCTACCAGAAGATGATCGTGCGCGGTAAGGCCTTCGATGAGGTCTTCGATCTGGTGGCCGTGCGTGTCCTGGTGGAGTCGATCAAGGATTGCTACGGCGTGCTCGGGGCGTTGCACGGACGCTGGAACCCGATTCCCGGCCGTTTCAAAGACTACATCGCGATGCCGAAGTTCAATCTGTACCAGTCGCTGCATACGACGGTTATCGGCCCTGGCGGTAAGCCGGTGGAGATTCAGATCCGTACCTTCGACATGCATGAGCGCGCTGAGCACGGCGTCGCCGCGCACTGGAAGTACAAGCAGAATCCCAACGCTTCGAGCGGCGACGCTGATCGTATGAGTTCCGACGAGCAGGCGAACTGGCTGCGCGCTTTGGTCGAGATGGAGCGCGAGACGGGAGATCCTGAGGAATTCCTCGATTCGCTGCGCTACGAGATCGCTGGCGACGAGGTCTACGTCTTTACGCCGAAGGGCCAGGTCATCGTGTTGCCGGCGCGGTCGACGCCCGTCGACTTCGCGTATGCGGTGCACACGGAGGTCGGCCACCGCACGGTGGGTGCGAAGGTCAACGGCCGTCTCGTCTCTTTGGATACACGCCTCGAGTCGGGCGAGACGGTCGAGGTCGTGACTTCTAAGTCGGATAAGTCTGGGCCTTCTCGCGACTGGCTGGCTTTTGTTGCTTCGCCACGTGCGCGTTCCAAGATCAAGGCGTGGTTCTCGAAGGAGCGCCGCGAGGAAGCCGTGGAGGCCGGCAAGGAAGCGCTCGCCCGCGCGATGCGCAAGCAGAACCTGCCGCTCCAGCGCCTCATGAGTCACGAGTCGATCCTGTCGGTCGCGACGTCTTTCGGCTATCCGGACGTGTCCGGCCTGTACGCAGCCGTCGGCGAGGGGCACATCTCCGCGCAAAACGTCGTCTCCAAGCTGGTCGACAACCTGGGTGGGGGAGATGGCACTGAGGAGACGCTGTCCGAGGCTGTGACCCCCGGTTCTCAGAAGCCTCGCTCCGAGGCCTCGGGCGATGCGGCGATCACGGTTGCGGGTCTGAGTCCTAACGAGATCTGGGTGAAGCTCGCCAAGTGCTGCACACCGGTGCCCGGAGACGACATCGTTGGCTTCATTACCCGCGGTCAGGGCGTTTCGGTGCATCGCAGCACGTGCGCGAACGCTGTGCGTCTGGGGCAGTTGCAGCCCGAGCGATTCGTCGACGTGTCCTGGAACGAGAAGGGCCTGGGGGCTCCGTTCCGCGTGCAGATCGAGGTCCGTGCGCTTGACCGTGGCGGACTGTTGTCCGATCTGACGCGCGTCCTGTCCGACTATCGCGTCAACATTCTCGCCGCCGCGCTCAAGACCGACGGAGACCAGGTCGCCTCCGGAAACTTCTCATTCGAACTGGCCGACCTCGGGCACCTGAACGCTGTCTTGTCCGCACTTCGTCGGGTCGACGGAGTCTTCGAAGCGGTGCGTATCGGCGCCGATTCATAGACGAGGCGCGGGCGGCCTGCGTCGATTCGGGCAAAAAGGGTGTTACATCCGTCCCCTTTTGAGTGATGAGCTTTCCCCTGCTCGTTAGATGTGACACACTAGCTGTGTGTGTCACATCGGCACACACTCGCGCCGGGCGTAAGCCCTCGTCTCAGAAGGAATATCGTGACCACGACGCCGATTCCGAATAACGAAACCGCTCCCGAAGCTGCCCCGTCGACGATTGAGGAGGCCGCGGTCTCGACGACGATCGCTGCTTCTGAGGTGCCCGAGCACCCCTTTGCCCGTATCGGCGAGGATGGCACTGTGTATGTCAAGGATGGAGACGAGGAGCGCGTCATCGGCGGCTTCCCCGAGGGCATTCCCGCCTCTCCCTACGCTCTGTACGAGCGTCGCTACGCAGACCTCGAAGCCACCATCAAGCTTTTTGAGGATCGCCTGGGCACGCTGAGCCCGCGCGACATCGACCAGACTCTCGCAACGCTGCGCGAGCAGGTCGCCTCTCCGAACGTTATCGGCGATATCCCGGCGCTGCGTGAGCGCGTGGCGGCGGTTGAGAAGGCCGCCGAGGAGCGCAAGGAGATCGCCCGCGAGGAGCGCAAGGCCGCCAAGGCTGCCGCTCTCGCCGAGCGCACCTCCGTCGTTGAGCGAGCCGAGGCTATCGTTGCCCAGGACCCCGCCAAGACCCACTGGAAGCAGTCGGGCCAGACCCTGCGCGACCTGCTCGACGAGTGGAAGAACCTGCAGCGCCGCGGTCCGCGCCTGGAGAAGGCCGTCGAGGATGAGCTGTGGAAGCGTTTCTCTTCCGCGCGCACCCAGTTCGACCGTCACCGCCGCCAGTTCTTCTCGCAGCTGGATCAGGCCCAGTCCGAGGCGAAGCGCGTGAAGGAAGCCCTGATCGCTGAGGCAGAGGCTCTCTCCTCGTCCGTGGACTGGTCGCGCACCTCCGGCGCCTACCGTGAGCTCATGAACCGCTGGAAGGCCGCCCCGCGCGCCTCGCGTAAGGAAGACGACGCGCTGTGGGCGCGTTTCCGCGCCGCTCAGCAGGTGTTTTTCGATGCTCGCCGCGCCAAGGACGAGGCCACCGACGCGGAGTACCGCGACAACCTCGTCGCGAAGGAAGCGATCCTCGTTGATGCCGAGGCGATCCTGCCGGTGACCGACATCGATCGTGCGAAGGCTCAGCTGCGTCAGATCCAGGACCGCTGGGAAGAGGTGGGCCGCGTGCCTTCCGCCGACCTGCACCGTATCGAGGGTCGTCTGCGCGCCGTTGAGGCGGCCGTCCGCGAGGCCGAAGAGAAGGAATGGCGTCGCACCAACCCCGAGACGCGTGCCCGCGCGGCCGGCATGGTTGGTCAGCTTGAGGAGCAGATCGCTCAGCTCGAGCGTTCTCTGTCCGAGGCCGAGGCCAAGGGGGACGAGAAGGCCGCCAGGAACGTGCGCGAGGCGCTCGAGACGAAGCGTGCCTGGCTCGCGCAGATCTCCTCTTCCATGGAGTGACATGCGTCTTCACGTTATTCCGTCGCCTTTCTACGCGGCGAATGGGCTTGTGCTCGTCCCTTCCGGGGCGGGCACTGCCCTTGTCGTCGATCCTTCAGCGGGAATCCAGCACCTGATCCGCGAGGTCCTCGAGCTCGAGGGCGTCAGCGTGGGCGGCGTGCTTCTGACTCACGGACATCCGGACCACGTCTGGGACGCAGCCGCGGTGTCCACCTGGGGACCGGACGGAGCGACCGTTCCCGTGTATGTGCCCGGACCCGACATGTACCGCATGGACGACCCGGCCTCGTTCCTGCCGATGCCGCTGCCGGACTTCGTGGGGGAGTGGGTCAAGCCCGCCGACCTGCGTGAGATGCCCTCCGACTCGTTCGAGGCGTGCCCCGGCGTGTGGCTGCGCATGGTTCCCGCACCCGGCCACACCGAGGGATCGGCTGTCTTCCTCGGGGAGAGCCCTCTCGACATTCGGGTGAATAACCAGTCCTTCTACTCGTCCGATGAAGCGGTTCCGTGGGCGATGAGCGCAGACGTGCTGTTTAAAGACAGCGTTGGGCGCACCGACCTGCCCGGGGGCGATGAAACTCAAATGCGGCATTCTTTGCGCACGATTTCCAACGCTCTCGATCCGCGTACCGTCCTCGTCCCCGGCCACGGCCCGGCGACGACGCTCGCAGATGAGATACGCTCGAACCAGTATCTGATTCGCGCTCGTCGCATCGGCTAACCATCTTCCTCACAGAAAGAACGCTCAATGGCTCGCACGTCCCTGTCAGGTTTCCCCGAATGGCTCCCGGAGGGCCGCATCATCGAGATGCACGTCCTCGACGAGCTGCGGCGTGTGTTCGAATTGCACGGCTTCGCGGGCATCGAAACCCGCGCGGTGGAGACCTTGGAGCAGCTGGAAGCAAAGGGCGAAACCTCCAAGGAGATCTACGTGCTTGACCGCCTGCAGGCCCTGAAGGCCGCGGCGGCGGGCGCGCGCGCTCCCAAGGACAAGGGAATGGGTCTGCACTTCGACCTGACCGTTCCCTTCGCCCGCTACGTGGTCGAGAACGCGAACGAGCTGGATTTCCCGTTCAAGCGCTACCAGATCCAGAAGGTGTGGCGCGGCGAGCGTCCCCAGGACGGTCGATTCCGTGAATTCACGCAGGCGGACATCGACGTTGTGGGTAACGGCGAGCTCCCGTTCCACTTCGAGGTCGATCTCCCGCTGGTGATGGCGCAGGCTCTGAACAACCTGCCGATCCCGCCCGTGCGCGTGCTCGTCAACAACCGCAAGGTTGTCCAGGGCGTGTGCGAGTCCCTCGGGGTCACGGACGTTGAGGCCGCCCTGCGTGGCCTCGACAAGATTGACAAGATCGGCCCGGAGGGCGTGGCCGCCGAGCTGGCTCAGTCCGGCATCGACGGTGACCAGGCGTCCGTCCTGCTCCAGATGGCGCAGATCCGCACGTCCGACTCTTCCGAGGTGCGCACGCGTCTGGCCGAGCTCGGCGTGCGTGGCGAGCTGCTGGATGAGGGCCTGAAGGAGCTGACCGAGCTCCTCGATACCGCGAACAAGCGGATGCCGGGTGCGGTCGTCGCGGACCTCAAGATCGCTCGCGGCCTCGACTACTACACGGGCAGCGTGTACGAGTCGGAGATCGAAGGTCATGAAGACCTCGGCTCGATCTGCTCGGGCGGACGCTACGACTCCCTGGCGAAGGACGGCAAGCGCACCTACCCGGGCGTCGGCCTGTCGATCGGCGTCTCGCGCCTCGTGTCGCGCATGATTTCCGCGCCGATGGTGACGGCCTCTCGCAAGGTGCCCACGGCGGTCGTGGTTGCGGTTATCGCGGAGGAACAGCGCGAGCGTTCCGAGCAGATCGCAGCAGTTCTGCGTTCGCGCGGTATCTCGACGGACGTTGCTCCCAGCGCCGCGAAGTTCGGCAAGCAGATCAAGTTCGCCGATAAGCGCGGAATCCCCTTCGTCTGGTTCCCGGGCGAGGAGGGCAGCGCGGATACGGTGAAGGATATCCGCAGCGGTGAGCAGGTGGACGCCGACCCGCACACGTGGGTCCTGCCCGAGGCCGACGCGGTTCCCACGATCGAGAAGGTGACGGACTGAGTGTCCCTCACGGCGGTTGAAGCAGCTCGCTCGCTGGCACAAGCCCTCGAGGAAACGCTCCAGGCCATTCCGGACGGGAGTCGTGGTGACGCGGAGCGCGCGCTGCGACGCCTGCAGGACGTCGTGTTGCCGCGCCTCGAGGATGCGGATGCGCCCGTGCTGGTGGTCGTCGGCGGCTCGACGGGGTCGGGTAAGTCGACGCTCGTCAATTCCTTGCTTGGCCGAAATGTAAGCCGTGCGGGTGCGGTGCGTCCGACGACTCGCCGCCCCGTGTTGGTGTGCTCGCCGCAGGCACGCGAGTGGTTCATGTCGGACCGAGTGCTGCCGCGCCTGGCGAAGAGCGAAGGCACGGGCGGGGACAGCCTCGACGCGATCACGATCGCGGTCGAGGAGACGCTGTGGCCCGCCGTGGGCATTGTGGACGCCCCGGACATCGATTCCGTCGAGGATGGAAACCGTCGCCTGGCTGCGGAGCTGCTTGACGGTGCAGACCTGTGGGTGTTTGTCACGACTGCGGCCCGCTACGCCGATGCGGTGGCGTGGAAGCACCTGGAGGAAGCAGCGAGCCGCGGACTGCGTGTCGCTATCGTGCTCAACCGCGTCCCTGCCGGGGCAACGCAGGAGATTCGCGAGGATCTGGCCGCGTTGGCCGAGCGGCGAGGCCTGGGCGAGGTGGCGATTCATACGGTCGAGGAGCAGCCGCTGAGCGACTCCCGCCTGCCCGCTGAGGCAATTGCATCGATTGGTGCGTACCTGGAGGGAATCGGACGCGATGCCGAGGAACGCGCCGCTATCGTGCGCCGGTCGCTGTCCGGTGCCGTCGCCTCGTCGTTGGAGGAGACGACGCGTGCGCTCGAAGCTGCACGGCGACGCAACCGTGAGTTCGAGGCGGCCTCCGACGATATCGCCCAGCTTGTTTCTTCCTATGCCCGGGAGGTGTCCTCCTCGTCCAGTGACGACGTGCTGCGTGGTGAAGTGAGCGCACGTATCGCCGAGGTGCTGGGCTCGTGGGATATGTCCAAGACCTTCTCGCGTGTCTTTTCTGGCCTGAGCTCGCGCGTCATGGGGGCTCTTCGCGGACAGGCGGCCCCGGACGTTCAGGTGCAGCGCGACCTGACCGGAGGCCTCGCGCAGCGTTTGGCAGACCAGTACCACCGGGCGTGGGGCGAATCCCTGCGCAGAGCGCGTTCGGTCGTCGATACGTCGTCGTTCGATGAGTTGCTCGACGTCGATGCAGCGGAGCAGCGTGGCCGTACAGTCGCGCAGGAGTGGACGCGCGAGGTCACGCAGATCATTCGCGGCCAGGCGGAATCCTCGCGTGTCAGCGGGCGCATGCTCGCGGGCGGCATTAACGTGGTGACGCTGTCACTGATGGTGACCGCGTTTACGATGACCGGCGGTCTCACCGGAGTTGAGGTTGGTATCGCCGGTGCATCGGCCGCCCTGTCGCAGACGATCCTGGAAGCTTATTTCGGCGAGCGCACGGTTCGCTCGCTGGCCGAGCAGGCCCGTGCGGCGCTTGAACGCCTCGCCGGCGAGTCGCTGTCCGATGTCGTTGCGCCGGTGAGTGCGAGCCTCTACCGTGCGTCCGACAAGGTTCTCGTCGACAAGCTGGCGGTGGCCCTGGAGAGAGCCCGGGAGGTGCTGGCATGAGGCGAGCGACGAACCCCGTGGCATCGGCCGCCCAGCAGCTCGACGAGATGTGCACCCTGGCTGCTCGTGATCTTGATGAGCAGACCCTGGCGCGTATTCGCGAGCTTATTGACGTGACCTCCGAACGCAGCGAGGTCGACCCGTCCTGGTGTGTCATCGGCATGCTGGGAGGCACGGGCGCCGGCAAGTCCTCCCTCGTGAACGCGCTGAGCGGGGGAGAGGTCGTGACTGCCGGTGTTCGACGCCCCACGACGAACGAGGCATGCGCCGTGGCGCCGCGAGGCCGCGAACCGCAGGAACTGCTGGGGTGGCTGGGCATCGGTCGTCGAGTGGAGGCTCCGCGAGGGCTCCCTGGCGACACCCTCGTCGTCGATCTGCCGGACATTGATTCGGTCGAGGCCAGCCACGCGGAGATCACCGATCGCCTAGCATCGCGTGTCGACGCGCTCGTTGTCGTCGTCAATCCGCAGAAGTACGCGGATGCGCGTCTTCACGACGAGTGGCTGGCACGCTTGCGCTCGTCCCACGCTTCGGTGACGGTTGTCCTCACTCACATCGATACCATTTCCATGCCCGAGCGTGATGCGATCGAACAGGACCTGCGTCGCTTGCTGAGTGAGCGCGGTGTGGCGCAGGCTGAGGTCTTCGCGGTGTCGTCGACGACGGGCGAAGGCATGCGCACGCTTATCAAGCACTTGACTCGTGAGGCCGAGCGGGTCTCGCGGCAGGCGTCGCGCGCGCGTGCCGCACTGCGTGAGGCCTCCCGGCTGTTGCACGAGTCCTTGGAGCTGACCGGCACGGTCCGAGGTCTCGAGACCGATGGCCTGGCCGACGAATTGGCTGGCACGGCTGCTGATCTTGCGGGTGCCCCCATCATCGCCGAGGCCGTGGCTGACTCGACGCTGCGTGCCGGACGCCGGGCGGGCGGCTGGCTGCCGTTGCGCTGGCTGGCGCGTACGGGTGCGGACCCGCTGCGCCGCCTGCATCTGGACGATGAGTCGCGCGCCGAGGGGGCGACGACTCCGACGCTGCCGACTCGGTCCGCCTCCGATGAAGCTGCCTTCGTCAACGCCGTTCGCGGGGCCGTTGGGGAGCGCGCGCAGGCGCGTCCTGCCCGTTGGCGCGCGGCGCTGGTTGAGCGTGCGCTCAGCGGGGCGCGAGAGGTTCCGGACGCAGCGCATCGCGAGGTTGCGGAGCATATCCGTGTGTCGACCGGAGCCCCGGCGCTGTGCCGCGTGCTGGGAGGAGCGCAGCTGCTGGCGTGGCTCGGCGTTGTCGTGGGCGTGGCGTGGATTGTTCTCGTGCACCTGGGCAGGGCGGTCCTCATCGACGTTCGGGTCCCCGCGCTCGGTCCGATTCCACTTCCGACGGCTCTGGTCGCGTTGTGCCTGTTGATCACGGTGCTATGCGCGTGTGCGAGCCGTGCGTTCGCCCGGTGGGCTGCATCGCGGCGTCGACGCGTCGTGATGCGCGACTTGCGTGGACTGTGCCGTGATGCGGTCGATCGACTCGTCGTTGCTCCCCTGCGGTCCGAGGACAATCGACAGGTGACGATTGCCTCGTTCCTCTCCCGCCTACCCCTCTGAGTGTCGTCCCGTCGTCAAGTGTGGACGATTCGCTGACAGTGAGTTCGCCGACCACGGGCCTCTACGAGCTGCGCGGCGCGGTATGCTGCTCATAGCGATGAGGCGCTGCCCCTTGTTATGGTGCCCGCGGGATGCGGGATTTGTTGTTATGGGTGAGGCCGCGCCGAGGAGCCGAGTAGGCCCGCCCCGATGGTTTTGCTGACACCGATTGCACCACGCAAGGATGGATTATGCCCTCTGACGATTTCATGGAACGCGCTGACGACGAGCGCCAGATGACGGCAATTGCCGACGATATTGACGACCTCGACGATGACCGTGATGTCGATGATCACGGCGCGGACGAGGAGGACACGGATACCGTGACCTTCGCGAGCCTCGGCCTGCCCGAGGAGATCCTCGCGGCCGTCACCGACATGGGATTCCGCGTCCCCACCCCGATTCAGGCCGCTGCTATTCCGCCGCTGCTGGAGCTGCGCGACGTCGTCGGCATTGCCCAGACGGGTACCGGTAAGACCGCTGCATTCGGTCTGCCGCTCCTGGCGATTGTTGACGCGGACGAGCGCGATGTCCAGGCCCTCGTCCTGGCCCCCACCCGTGAACTCGCGATGCAGAGTGCCCAGGCCATTGAGGATTTCGCGGCGCGTACCGCCCGCCTCGACGTTGTCCCCGTCTACGGTGGCTCGCCCTACGGCCCGCAGATCGGCGCGCTCAAGCGCGGCGCTCAGGTCGTCGTCGGCACTCCGGGTCGCGTTATCGACCTCATCGAGAAGGGCGCCCTCGACCTGTCGAACGTGCGCATGCTGGTCCTCGACGAGGCCGACGAAATGCTGCGTATGGGCTTTGCCGAGGACGTCGAGACGATCGCGTCGAGC
This sequence comes from uncultured Actinomycetes bacterium, assembly GCA_963537175.1. Classification (GTDB taxonomy): domain Bacteria; phylum Actinomycetota; class Actinomycetes; order Actinomycetales; family Actinomycetaceae; genus Pauljensenia. Next base: position 54,712 of record CAUTDS010000003.1, on the reverse strand, counting down.
GCCCCGGATGATCGTCTGACGGCCCTGTTCAGCGCGACGATGCCCGCAGCCATTGAAAAGGTCGCTCGCGAGCACTTGAAGGATCCGGTCAAGGTTGCTGTCTCCACCGAGTCTTCGACCGTCGACACCATCCACCAGACCTACGCGGTGGTGCCCTACAAGCACAAGATCGGTGCGCTTTCGCGCGTGCTGGCCACCCGCGCCCAGCACATCAAGGAAGGCCAGGAAGAGGCTGACGCCGCCATCGTTTTCGTGCGCACGCGTGCCGATGTTGAAGAGGTCTCCCTGGAGCTGTCGAGCCGCGGATTCCGCGCCGCCGGCATTTCCGGCGACGTCGCACAGACCGAGCGCGAGCGCATGGTTGAGCGCCTGAAGAACGGCTCGCTCGACGTGCTGGTCGCGACTGACGTGGCCGCCCGAGGCCTCGACGTCGAGCGCATCTCCCTCGTCGTCAACTTCGATGTTCCGCGCGAGCCCGAGGCCTACGTGCACCGCATCGGCCGCACCGGCCGCGCGGGCCGCGAGGGTCGCGCGCTGACTTTCTTCACCCCGCGCGAGCACGGACGCCTGCGCCGCATCGAGAAGCTGACGGGTACCGAGATGGAAGAGGTCGAGATTCCTTCGCCCGCAGCCGTCTCCGAATTCCGCGCCAGCCGCCTGCTTGAGGGCCTGTCCGCTCGCATCGAGCGTGGTCGCCTCGACATGTACAAGCGCCTGCTCGCTGACCTCGGCGGTGAGATGTCCGTCGAGGACATCGCAGCAGCCCTCATGGCGACGGCCGTCGGCGACGAAGGCCCCGCCCCCCGCGTCGAGAAGGATCGCCGTGGCAATGGCAAGATCCGCCGCGAGGAACAACTGGACGAGTCCGGCGAGTTCGTCGGCGCCACCTTCGAGGCTGGCCGCGACAAGGACCGCCCGCTTAAGGGCGGCGCGAACGGTGCCCGTCGTCGCGGCGGCGGCCGCCCGGCACCCGGCTCCGGTACCCGCTACCGCATCGAGGTGGGCAAGAAGGACCGCGTCAAGCCCGGTTCGATCGTGGGCGCTATCGCGGGCGAGGGCGGCATCGACGGCCGCGATATCGGCAACATCGAAATCTACCCGACCTTCTCACTGGTCGACATCACCGCGGACCTGTCCGGCGAGCAGCTGTCCCGGATTTCCAAGGGGTACGTCTCGGGCCGTCAGCTGCGCATCCGCGTGGACGAGGGCCCCGGCGGCCGTTCTCACGGCGACCGCGACGGCTTCGAGCGCCGTGAGCGCCGCGACTTCGACCGAGATAACCGAGGCCGCGGCGGCTACGGCGATCGCGAGGGCCGCTTCGGGGAGCGTGATGAGAAGCGTCCGCACCGCTTCGAAAAGGGCGATGGGTCCCGTCCGCGCCGCAGCGTTCGCGCCGAGCGCTGGGAGAAGGACATTAAGCGTGCCCGCCGCGAACGCGAGGGCGGCCGCGATGGAGGTTGGGACCGCGATGGAGGCCGTGACGGCGGACGCCGCCACTTCGGCAAGCGCCGTTACGATGACTGAGCGCTATCCGCCTCGCCCGTGGAGTGAACCGAAGACGGACGCAGCCGAGTCACGGCAACCACGGTGAGGATCGCGAGCACTGCAGCAATGACCCAATAGGGAGCGTAGGCCGCCCCGCCCACTGCGGCGGTGGCGGCCCACGCGCTCATGGCCACGGATACGAGGGCGAGTTCGAGCGCTGGACCAGCCGAGTCGGCGACCTGCAGCCACGAGGCGACGCGCCCGTGCTTGGATTCAGGGGTGACCTCGAGGGCCATGACAGACAGGGGAGCGTGGACAAGGCCTACGCCGAGGCCAACGAGAAGCCAGCCGACCAGGGCTACCCACACCGGAATTGACGGAAGAAGCAGAGCACCCACGGGGATCGCTCCGACCGCCATCATTGCGCCGCCGACGACCGGGAGTCGGCGTCGCAGGTGCGGATCGTGGACTCGTGCCTGTCCGACTGCACCGATAGCCCATGTGATCGAGCCGAGGGTGACCCACCAGGCGGAGGAGGCCTCGGACCACCCGTGCAGGAGCTGGAGGATCAGTGGAATCATGACGGCGAGACCGACTTGTGAGGCCATCGCGCTCAGCCTTGCCAGAATCGCTGACGGCATGCCTCGGCGTGATGCGAACGTTCCGCGCGGCAGGAGACGGGGGAGGGCCCACACCGTGACGCACGCGCCGAGGGCGAAGACCCCGAACTGTGCCAGGGACGTGGGCAGTGCGCCCGCAAGCTGGAGCAGCATGACACCGATTCCGACGAGCCCAGCATCGCGCGACAGGGACGCGAGCACGGGGGAGCGCTGCCCCTGCGCAGTCGGCAGTGAGCGCAGGACGTAGGCGATGGGGAGCGCTGCGACTGCAACGAAGAGCGGAACCACGCCAAAGACGTAGCGCCATCCCCACTCTTGGGTCACGTGGGCCGCGATCGCGGGACCGACGAGCGATGGGAGAACCCACGCTAACGAGAAAGACGCAAAGAACGAAGGGCGGTGGCGGGGTGAAGCGACCGCTCCGATGAGGACGTACAGCGGGACAATGAGAAGGCCTCCGCCGAGCCCCTGAAGCGCGCGGCCGACAACGAACACAACCACGTTTGTGCCGACGGCGCACACCACCAATCCGACGGCGAAGAAGACCAGTCCCACCAGTAGGACGAATCGGGGCCCCTTCCAATCCGCCAGAGCGCCGGCAACAACGGTGGCGCTCAGCTGCGTCGCAAGGGCCGCGCCCGACGCAATCGGATACCAGGCGGAGGCGTCGAAAGACTCGACGACCGCGGGCATGATTGTCGTCGCGGCGAGCTCCTCGAAAGCCACAAGCGTGATCAGCAGAACCGATCCGATGGCCAACCCAATTTCGGACGGAGTCCAGGAAGTGCGGGCGGGCGAGGAGGAAGCGTCGGTGGGCATGTTGACTATCCTACTCGCGGCACGCGTGCCTCTTGCGAAGGCAGGCGTACAATGACACTGCCGCCGCCTGTCTCGCGGATGGTAACTACGAAAGGAATCACAGTGCTTCGCACTCACAACATTGGAACCCTCGGCACCGACCTCGTCGGTCAGACCGTGACGCTCACCGGTTGGGTGGATCGTCGTCGTGATCACGGTGGCGTGGCGTTCATCGACCTGCGCGACGCGTCGGGTATCGCCCAGGTTGTCGTCCGTGACGAGCGTGTCGCCCACGAGCTTCGCTCCGAGTTCGTCCTCAAGGTCACCGGTGAGGTTTGCGCTCGCCCCGAGGGCAACGAGAACCCGCACCTGGCCACCGGCGCTATCGAGGTGATGGGCGACGACATCGAAATCCTGAACACCAGCGCGCCCCTGCCGTTCCAGGTCTCCTCCAATGCTGAAGATTCCGGCAACGTTGGCGAAGAAACCCGCCTGAAGTACCGCTACCTCGACCTGCGTCGTGAGCCTGAGCAGTACGCGATTCGCCTGCGCTCTAAGGTCTCCCGCGCGGCCCGTGAGGCGCTCTACGCCCGCGACTTCGTCGAGATCGAGACACCGACCCTGACCCGTTCGACCCCCGAGGGCGCCCGCGACTTCATCGTCCCCGCGCGTCTGTCGCCCGGCTCCTGGTACGCCCTGCCTCAGTCGCCCCAGCTTTTCAAGCAGCTGCTCATGGTGGCCGGCATGGAGCGCTACTTCCAGATCGCGCGCTGCTACCGCGACGAGGACTTCCGCGCCGACCGCCAGCCCGAGTTCACCCAGCTCGATATCGAGATGAGCTTCGTGGACCAGGACGACGTCATCGAGGTCGCCGAGGACGTCCTGAAGAACGTGTGGGCGCTCATCGGCTACGACCTGGCTACGCCGATTCCGCGTATGACCTACAAGGATGCGATGGAGCGCTACGGCTCGGATAAGCCTGACCTGCGCTTCGGCCTCGAGCTCACCGAGCTCACCGAGTACTTTAAGGACACGACCTTCCGCGTGTTCCAGGCCCCCTACGTGGGTGCCGTCGTCATGCCCGGTGGCGGCTCGCAGCCGCGTCGTACCTTCGACAAGTGGCAGGAATGGGCCAAGGCGCGCGGCGCCAAGGGCCTGGCCTACGTCACGATCGCCGAGGACGGCACGCTGGGCGGCCCCGTCGCCAAGAACATCACCGAGGCTGAGCGCGAGGGTCTGGCCGCCGCCACCGGCGCCAACCCCGGCGACTGCATCTTCTTCGCTGCCGGCAAGCCCACGCCCTCGCGCGAGCTGCTCGGCGCTGCCCGCCTCGAGATCGGCAAGCGCTGTGATCTCATCGATCCCGACGCCTGGGCCTTCACCTGGGTCGTTGACGCGCCGCTCTTCAAGCCCACCGGCGACGCCGAGGCCGAGGGTGACGTCGCGCTGGGCCACAGCGCCTGGACCGCCGTCCATCACGCGTTCACTTCGCCGAAGCCCGAGTGGGTTGACTCCTTCGACAAGGACCCGGGTAACGCGCTGGCCTACGCCTACGACATCGTCTGCAACGGCAACGAGATCGGCGGCGGCTCCATCCGTATCCACCGCCGCGACATCCAGAACCGCGTGTTCAACGTGATGGGTATCGGCGAGGAGGAAGCCCAGACGCAGTTCGGCTTCCTGCTGGACGCCTTCAAGTACGGCGCCCCGCCGCACGGCGGCGTCGCTTTCGGCTGGGACCGCATCGTCTCCCTGCTGACGAAGTCCGACTCGATCCGCGACGTCATCGCCTTCCCGAAGTCCGGCGGCGGTTTCGACCCGCTGACCGAAGCCCCGGCCCCGATTACGCCCGCGCAGCGTAAGGAAGCTGGTGTCGACGCGAAGCCGAAGAAGCGCGGCGAGGAAGCATCCGAGGAATCCGAGAAGTGATTCTTCGCCCGTGACCTTGTCCACGGAACCCCCATCGGTTACCGACCGGTGGGGGTTTCGTGCACAATAGGGGTATGTCGTACGTCGAGATGCACCCTGAGAATCCGCAGGCACGTCTGGTCAACACGGTCGTTGACCTGCTGGAACGCGGCGGCACGATCGCGCTGCCAACCGACTCCGGCTATGCGATCGCCACGAAGGCGGGCAACAAGGCGGGTATGGACACGATCCGTGCCATCCGTAAGCTCGATGACAAGCACAACTTCTCGCTGCTGTGCCACTCGTTTGCGCAGCTGGGCGAGCTCGTCATCATCGATAATCACGAGTTCCGCACCATGAAGGCGCTCACCCCCGGACCCTACACGTTCATCCTGCGGGGGACCAAGGAAGTCCCGCGCATCATGCTCAACAAGAAGAAGCACACGGTGGGCGTGCGCATCCCCGATCATGTGATCACGCAGGCGATCGTCGAGGCGCTGGGCGAGCCCCTGGCCTGCTCCACGCTCATCATGCCGGGCGAGGAAGAGCCACTGACGGACGGCTTCGACGTCGATGATCGCATCGGACACCAGGTCGACCTGGTGGTCGTGGGTCCCGTGGGCGTCGCCGAGCCGACCACGGTCATCGACTTCGCTGGCGGGGACGCCGTCGTCGCGCGCGTCGGCGCGGGCGACATCTCGCTTTTCGACTGATCTCGTGGCGTTTGAGCAAACGTCTTTTTCGCGCACGGGTTTTTGCCGGCTGCGCCCGGAGGCGTCAGACGGGATCTATCGATATGCCGATGGGCTCCCCATCGTCGGACCGCGCCTTGTCATTGATGGGGTTGACGCCGTACGCGTGACCTTCCAGTGGGGAGCCCAGGCTGCGGCTGACTGCTACGTCGTCCTCAACACGATCACTGATCGGGCGCGCGAACACCTCGACGAGTTTCGCATGTCGATAGGACCGGGACGCTCGGATGCTCGGGCACTCGTGTGCGCGCTTCCCGCGGATGCGATCCTGAGCTATCAAAGGGTGATCGTGGGTCCGTGGGGCCTCGACCCCGGGGTGCGTACGGACATGGGGGAGTGGATACGATTGCTTGGGGATGCGCGCCCTGATGGATCGAATCCCTTGAGAGTCGTGAATGGGCGCGGTGCCGCAGCCTCACTCTTTGTTGGGCCCGACGCGCGGGTGGTGTGGCCATCGGAGGACCTTGCGGCGCCTCAGATGTGCGCGCCGCGAGAGCGTGAGATTGGCGCGCGCGTCAGTGCCCGGCTCGGGCACACGCGCCAGCGCCGGGTCGTGATGTATGACGGCGAGGCGGACCCAACGTGCACGCTTATCCTCTTCGATGGTGAGATCTGGCGAGGCAACGGGGTTGGCTGGCTGACGCGGCGCTATCCCGGCCTGCGCGCCGTGACGATCGACGCCGGAGATCTGGGCGCGCGCGAGGCGGAGTTGACCAACGTGGACAGTGTCGTGGCACTGCTACGGGCAGTGTGCGACGAGGCTGGGGCGGGGCCTGTGATGGTCGCCGGCCAGTCCTACGGCGGTCTGGCTGTGTTGGAAGCGGCGCTGCGCAGTGATCTTCCCCTCGATTGTGCGGTCGCCCAGTCTCCGTCCCTGTGGTGGGGAGGAGAGCAACGAGGAGTTGGCGAAGGGACGCTGATGGGCGACCTTCGCGCCGGGAGCGTCAGGCCGCGCAGGGATGTGCAGCTACGCCTGCAGGTGGGCACGCTGGAACAAACAATGCGCCCCGTGGTCGATTCGTGCGCTGAGCTTGTGCGAGGCCTGGGGGTGCCCGTCGACGTGGACCACTACCGCAGTGGACACGACGTCGCCTGGTGGCGCGAGGGCATCGTGCGCAGCCTCGATGGGTGGTGCGCTATCACATACTGACCAGGATTGAGATAGCCCAGGTCAATGTGCAGTCTATAGGTTAGGCTTACCTTTGCACCTAACAAGATCGATTGAATTGAGGCACTCGTGCACCTGTCGACGCGAATTCGCGCCATCGTTGGCGTCGCTTTGACCGCTCTCGCCCTGGGAGCTTGCTCGTCCAACCAGCCTGCCCCGGCCTCGTCCCCCGAGGCATCTGCGACGTCCGAGGCCCCCACGACGCGCACCGTCACCGACGCGTCCGGCCAGGAGGTCACCCTCCCGTCGCACCCCAGCCGCGTCGTCACGCTCTCTGAGCCCACGACCGACAACGCGCTCGCCCTGGGCGTGACCCCGATCGGCGTCGTCTCCGGCCGCGGCCAGCAGACGGTCCCCAACTACCTCCTTGATCGTGCGGGTGATATCCCGATCCTGGGCTCCATCGGCACCCCCAACCTTGAGGCCATCGGTGCGGCACACCCGGATCTCATCCTCGTCGACGGCACATCGGTGAAGAACAACGACACCGAGACGCTGACCGCGCTCGCTCAGATCGCCCCCGTCTTCTTCACGACGCAAAAGGGCGGCGACTGGCGCGAGACCTTCACCCTGACGGCCGACGCGCTCGGCGTTGCCGACCAGGCGCAGGCCAAGCTCGCGGAATTCGACAAGCACGTTGCCTCCGTGAGCGCCCGCCTGAAGGACGCCGGCTACCTCGATCAGACCTACTCCGTCGTGCGTTGGCAGGGCGACAGCGCCGGCCTCATCCTCAAGGAGCTGCCCGCCGGCCAGGCTCTCACCGCACTTGGCATGAAGCGCCCTGCGAACCAGGATCGTGATGGCGAGGGCCACTCCGAGCCCGTCTCGCTGGAAAACATCGATCAGATCGACGCCGATTGGATCTTCTTCGGCACCCTGGGCAAGTCCTCGGTGAACAACCCCTCCGCCGGTGGCAACACGGGCGTCGAGGCCTCGGCCGCCGCCCTGGAAGAGGCGAAGAGCACCGTCGGTTTTGACTCCCTCAGCGCCGTGAAGGCGAACCACGTGATCCCCGTCGACGGTTCGCTGTGGACGTCCACCGGCGGATACCTCCTCATGGACGGCATCATCTCGAGCATCGAAGCCCAGTTCGTCCCGGCTTCCTGACGATGATGGCCAAACGATCCGGGTCGATGACCTGATATGACGACACGTCGCATCACCAGCGTCGCCATTGCTTGTGCAGTGGCGACGCTGGTGCTTGCCCTCGTCGCCCTCGCCTCCCTCGCCTTCGGCTCGCGTCAGATCGCCCCCGACGTGGTGTGGGACGCGCTCGTGCACGGCGGCATCGGTCAGGACGCCCAGGTGGTCACGCAACTGCGTGTTCCCCGTACGCTCGCCGCGCTCGTCATCGGTGGCGCGCTGGGTCTGGCGGGATCCGTCATGCAGGCGATGACTCGTAATCCGCTCGCAGATCCCGGTGTGCTTGGCATCAACGCAGGAGCGGCCTTTCTCGTCGTGACCGTCACGGCTGCGAGCGGTGTCGCGACTCGCACGGCGACGCTGGGCGCCTCGCTTATTGGCGCGGGTATCGCTGCTGGACTCGTCTTCGCTATTTCGGGGAGCGGCGGGGGATCGCGATCGCGCCTCGCCCTGGCGGGCATTGCCGTATCGGCTGCTCTCGCCTCGCTCACTCAGGCCGTTCTCGCCGCGAATCAGTTCGCGTTCAACGAATTTCGATACTGGGCATCGGGATCATTGGAAGGCGTTGATATGGCCTCGGTGGCCAGCGCGGGTGCAGTGATCGCCGGCGGCACCGTGGTCGCCCTGCTCATCACCTCGGCACTGGGTGTCCTTGCACTCGGCGATGACGCCGCGGTGAGCCTCGGTGTGCGCGTGCGACTCATCCGCGTGCTCGGGGTTGTCGCCGTTACGGCATTGGCCGGGGGAGCGACTGCCCTGGGCGGCCCCCTCACGTTCGTCGGCCTCGCAGTTCCGCTGATGGTGCGACGCTTCGTTGGAGCGCGGCAGAGTGCTATTGCCCTCTGGTCTATCGTGGTCGGCGCTGCTTGGGTGTGCGGTGCTGACGTCGTCTCACGCCTCGTGCTCGCACCATCCGAGGTGCCCGTGGGTGTCATCGTCGCTTTTATCGGCGCTCCGTTCTTCATCCTGGGGGCGCGTGGAAAGGGCATGTCATGACGCCAGCTCCATCGCGCTACAAGACCGTTTCGCTACGCCGTCTATCGGTGCGCGTGCACCGGCGCAGCGCAGCCGTCGTGGTCATCAGCTTCATTCTCCTCACCGCGCTCGCCGTTTATTCGCTGACTCTGGGGGACTACGGGCTCAGTGCCGCCGATTCGTTCCATCGTCTTCTGGGAGACGGTGGGCCTCGGGACGATTTTCTTGGGGTCTACTTTGTCCAGTCGGTGCGCCTGCCGCGTATGCTCGCAGCGATCGCTGTCGGCGTAGCGCTCGGGATTGCCGGGCGTATCTTCCAGACGATCTCGGGTAATCCGCTCGGAAGCCCCGACATCGTCGGTCTGTCGACGGGCTGTGCGACCGGCGCTCTGATCGCGATCATCGTTCTGGGCTCAAGCCCCACGGTCACTGGGGTTGGCGCCTTGCTCGGAGGACTCGTTTCGGGTGCGATCATCCTTGCGTGCGCAGGTGGCATGCGAGTTACGGGTATTCGCGTCGTCCTCGTGGGCATTGGCTGTTCGGCGGCGTTGCGTGCTGTCAACTCGCTGCTCATCGTCAAGGCTCCGCTCGAAGCAGCACAGCGTGCGCAGCTGTGGAGCGCCGGCTCATTCTCCGGCGTCACTTTCACGCGTCTGACGCCTCTGTTGATCGTGATTGGCGCTGTCGTTGTGGTGTGTGCCGTTTTCGCGGTGCCCCTCGGTCTTGTCGCGATGGGCGACGATGTGGCGACAGGCCTCGGCGTGAGAGTGGGTCGCACCCGCGTACTCCTTATCGTCGTCGCGATCCTACTCGTTGCATCCGCGACGTCGGTGGCGGGGCCTGTTGCTTTTGTTGCTCTCGCCGCCCCGCATGTCGCGCATCGGCTGTGCGGCGGCGGGGGAGTCGGATTCACATCTTCTGCTCTCGTCGGAGCTCTCCTTGTGCTGGTCTCAGATGTGTGCGCACAGAGGCTCGTCGCTCCGGCCGAGCTTCCCGTCGGTGTCGTGACGGGCGTCGTTGGAGGCGTATACCTTCTCTGGTTGTTGATTCGTGAGGTGAGATCGTGAGTGAGTCTGCTGTGAGCCGTGGGCTGAGCGCTCGGGACATTGTTGTCGGCTATGGGAAAAATGCCCCGATCCTCGAGGGGCTTTCGCTGGATGTTCTGCCGGGAGAACTCACCGTCATTGTTGGTCCGAACGCCTGCGGGAAGTCGACGCTCCTGCGTTCGCTGGCCCGAGTCCTTGGCGTGCGACGCGGTGTGGTCGAGCTGGATGGGCGAAGCGTCGCCGACATGAATCAAAAGGCTCTTGCACGTCGACTGGGTTTGCTGGCTCAGTCGTCGGTTGCTCCGGGCGACATGTTTGTTGAGGATTTGGTTGCTCGCGGTCGCTATCCCTATCAGTCGGTGCTTCATCAGTGGAGTGCGCAGGACGACGAGGCAGTGGCTCGCGCGATGAAGGATGCCGGGGTTGCGGACCTGGTGGGGCGTCGCGTTGGCGAGCTGTCGGGCGGGCAGCGTCAGCGCGTGTGGATCGCGATGTCGCTCGCCCAGGCGACGGACATTCTGCTCCTTGATGAGCCAACGACGTACCTCGACCTTAACCACCAGCTGGAGGTCCTGCGCTTGGCGCAGCGCCTCCATAGGGACGGAGTGACGGTCGTTGCGGTACTGCACGACCTGCATCTGGCATTTCGCTACGCAACGCACCTTGTGTTCATGAAGGATGGCGAGGTTGTGGCCCAGGGGGCACCGCGTGAGGTTGTGACGGCGCAGCTGATCGAACGCGTTTTCAGTGTTCCCTGCAGGATCATTGACGACCCTGAAACCGAAACGCCACTGGTGATTCCGACGCGATGACCCGGTCGTTGTGATCCCCAACATCGTAAATCTTGACCGGCGGGTCACGCAGGCCCATGATTATCGGATAATATAATTCACAAGAAGTTGATAGAAGGCTGATATTTCCAGATAAAAACGTGTTTTGACTGCGCGTTCCGGTAATTTGCTTGTTGTTCGCAATTGCGGAATGGGCATCAGGCAATAATATGGTCTTTGTAGCTGTTGGTTACTCGGACACTGACATATTGATTCTGGGCCTTGTGAAGCCGATTAGCACACGACATCCCGTCGAGATAGAGAAGGACACAGATGACGACACAGATGCGATCGTACGGTAGGGGACTGCGCATGCCTCTGCTGGCCCTGACCGCGTCTGCTTCCATTGTCGGTGGGATCTTCGTTGCTGCTCAACCTGCGTACAGTGTCGACGGAGGCGCCGGCGCGACCGGACAGTGTCTCACCGTCACTGATGAGGGTGCATCCATCGTCGTCTCATCGGTCGTCCCTGTCGGTTCTCCGCTGCATGTAGAGGGTTCTGGTTGGGGAGCTAGTTCGGAGAAGTTGCGCGGTTTTGTCGTTGTCACGCTCGACGATGGGCAGGAACTTCGCCCCGACGGCGTCACCCTTCCCGCCTGGGTTCCCGCTTCTGTCGTCCGCAATAAGGCTGCCTGGAGCGTCGCCGAAGTGTCGACCAGCGGCTCATTTAGCGCCGACATTGAGCTGCCGTCGACGTGGACGGTTGGTTCCGAGCATTCGATCATGATCGGCGATGGCGTGACCGGCACGTACGTGCAGGTGTCTGTGACGGTCGCAGAAGCCAATGCGCAGGCGCCCGCGTGCTCGCTGACGCCGACCGACGATTCTTCGGTTGAGCCCACTGATGAGCCGTCGACGGAGCCTGATGGCCACGCAACTTCTGACGTTGTTACTGATGGGCCGACGGAGTCTCCGGCTGATGACGACGCACATAACGCCGCTAAGCCCGTTGTTGATCTAACGGATGACGCTTCCGGAGATGCAGCAGGCGACGCCACGGCCAGCGCTCCCTCCACCGTGACGGCGACGCCGTCTCCCCGTACTACCCCCTCGGCCGGTGCTTCGGATACATCGCGCTCGTCGGCGGCCCCGGTGCCCTCCGCCTCGGCCTCGTCCGCTTCTTCCTCCTCCGGGGGGAATGGTTCGGCTTCTGCTGCTAGTGGCGGTGTCGGCTCGAATGCTGACGTCCCGTCTCCCTCGCCGTCCACGGAGCAGGAAAGCGTGTCTGCTTCGCAGATTGGCCCCAAGGCTCATTCGGAGCAGCAGGCCACGAACCAGGCGGTTCGTGAGCAGGAGTCGCGCCTCAATGGATGGATCCTCGCAGGCGGCGGTCTTCTCGCTCTTCTCGGCGCGATCGTCACGGTCAGCATTGTTCGCCGCTCGCACGGGCTGCTGCGCTAAATCTCGCACACCTGCGGCGATGCGCTGAGAATGTGTGCATTAACCGAATGGTGTGTCTTGGGATTTAGCATTCGTGCGTTACGCCTGTTACTCTTGATCCGATACGATAGTTTCTGCGGATTAACTCACTAAGGAGAACGGTATGCAGCACGGACGCGCATCGTCTGCCGTTGCCGCTCGGAGGTTCGTCGGGCGCAGTCGAATCATGAGCCTGCTCATGGCGCTGTTCCTGTTTGCGGGCATCGGTCTCGCGATCCCCGGTTTCGCCGCGCGCGCGGACGACGCCCCTCGTTACGGTGTGTTTGAAGGCGGCATGCTCTATGCCGCCATGTCGAACAACTCCGACTTCGCTGCCGAACATGTTAAGACCGGATATTGGGGACTGATTCTGGACCATGGCGCGGTTACGCCGCTGCAGCGTCCGACTTTCACTCGTAACAACGAGTCTGTGATGGCGAGCGACCCTGATCTGTGGGCCGCTGCCCCGCTCAGCGCTCCCACGATCTCCGTGAAGATTCCCAATGGCACGAACAATGCCGAGGGGATTGCGTGGACGGCCGGAAGCGTGCACACAGTCACTGTTGTGATGTACCGCAGCGATTCCTCCGGGGTTGAGCCCGACCCGGTTACCTATACCGTGATGGTGAGCCGTCGGTACGTCGACAACATCGACGATCCGACGCCCGCTCCCACCGCGGACCCGACCGCTGCGCCCACCGACGATCCGACGGCTTCGCCCGCTCGTACGGACGAGCCTGCCCCTGCGGCGGACCCCGAGCCCGCTCCGACGACGGATCCCGCGGTTGAGCCGACCGCTGATCCGGCCCCGGTTCCTGCCCCGGACCCGGTCGTTGAGCCCACGACGGAGCCTTCCGCAGCTCCCGCACCGCAGCCCGACGATCCGCAGCTGCCTGCCGTGCGCCCGTCGCCGACTCCTTCCGAGAGCGCGTCCCCCACGCCTAGCCCGTCCGCGTCTGCGACCCCTTCGCAGCCGTCCGAGACCCCTGTCTCGCCGATTAGTGACGTGTCCCAGCTCAACGACTCGAATAAGGGTGGCGTGAGTGCGGCCTTCACGGCCGGCCAGCTGACCATCAACGTGCCCGCGGAGAAGGCTGCCGCCGGCGACTGGGTCAGCGCCAACATCATGCAGACCGGCGAGGCCCGTTGGCTGCAGGTTGAGGACTCCAACAAGGTCACCATGGACCTCACGGGTCTGCCGACCGGCGAGTACAAGGTTGTCGTTGCTAACCGCGCGCACGAGCTTGTCGGATGGGCCGAATTCAAGGTCGCTTCCGCTGTCGGTGCTGCTGCGAACGGTTCGTCGGTCGACGCATCGGGTGCCGTGAAGCTTCACGCGGAGATGCTGTCTTCCTCGCTCGCTGGTGATGAGTCCGAAGGGCTCAACGGATACCTGCTCGGTGCCGGCGCCTGCATGCTGATCCTCGGCGGCCTCGTGGTTGTCCAGGTTCTCTCCGGTCCCAAGATTGGCTCTTCCTCGAGTGGAGTCACTCTGTCCTAAGCTAGGTTTCATGGATCTGTTTGATTCTGAATCTGTCGACGAGTCGGGCGTGCCTGCTTTCAACGCGGGCGCGCCCCTCGCCGTTCGTATGCGCCCGACGACCCTCGAAGAGGTAGTTGGTCAGTCTCACCTGCTCGGCGAAGGTGCGCCGCTGCGTCGCCTCCTGTCGCCCGGTTCAAGTGATGGTGTCGCCGTTTCCTCCGTGGTGCTGTGGGGTCCGCCGGGAACGGGCAAGACAACCCTCGCTTATCTGATAGCGCGCGCGTCGGGGCGCCGTTTCATTGAGCTGTCCGCAGTTTCCTCCGGTGTGAGCGACGTCCGGCGGGTCGTGGATGATGCGCGACGAACCCTCGCCAGTGGTGGCGAAGAAACGATTCTTTTCGTCGACGAGGTGCATCGCTTCTCTAAGTCGCAGCAGGATTCGTTGCTTCCGGCGGTTGAGAATCGCTGGGTGGTGCTCGTTGCGGCGACGACGGAGAATCCGTCATTCTCGGTTATTTCTCCGCTGCTCTCGCGTTCGCTTCTGCTGACGCTTCGGCCCCTGGATTCGGACGCTATCGAGGGATTGATTCGGCGCGCGCTGGCGGATGATCGCGGTCTCGCGGGCCACTTTTCTATCACAGACGAGGCCGTGGCTGGCCTCGTGCGTTTAGCCGGCTCGGACGCACGAAAGTCACTCACTCTCCTCGAGGCGGCGGCGGGCGTCGCCAGTGACGACGGCTCTGGTGAGATCACTGTCGCGAGCGTCGAGGCAGCAGCCAATCAAGCCCTCGTTCGGTGGAGTAAGGATCAGCACTACGATGTCGCGAGTGCGTTCATTAAGTCGATGCGCGGGTCTGATGTAGACGCCTCCCTTCACTATCTTGCCCGGATGATCGAGGCTGGGGAAGACCCGCGCTTTATCGCGAGGCGCATCATGATTGCTGCCTCTGAGGAAATTGGCATGGCGGCTCCCGAGGTGCTCACCACCTGCGTGAGCGTCGCACAGGGCGTCGCGCTTATCGGGATGCCTGAGGCGCGCCTGCTCCTCGCTCAGGCAGTCGTCGCGGTGGCGACAGCCCCGAAGTCGAACGCGACCTATCTGGCGATCGACCGCGCCATCGCGGATGTTCGCGCCGGGCGTGGGGGAGCGGTGCCCGAGCATTTGCGCGACGCGCACTACGCCGGTGCGAAGACTCTGGGCCATGGCGACGGGTACCTGTACGCGCACGATCAGCCCCACCATGTCGCCGCGCAGCAGTACCTGCCGGACGACTTGGAGGGCACGCAGTACTACGAGCCGACGGAGAATGGACATGAGGCGATGCTCACGAAGCGGCTCGGTGTCATTCGCAATCTGCTGAAAAGGCGCTAGGATGGAACAGTTGTCCGCACCAGCGGGCACCTGGGGCCTTAGCCGACGGATCGGATCGATCCTGGAGTTGGCCCCATGCCGGGATTCCCGGCATGACATGAGAAACAGGAAGAAGAAACATGGCAACGAATCGTTCCCGCAAGCAGGTGCGCGAGTCCCGCGCCCTCGGTCTGGCTCTGACCCCCAAGGCCGTTCGCTACTTCGAGAAGCGCCCCTACGGCCCCGGTGAGCACGGCCGCACCCGCCGCCGCCAGGACTCCGACTACGCCGTTCGTCTGAAGGAAAAGCAGCGTCTGCGCGCTCAGTACGGCATCCGTGAGTCGCAGCTGCGCCGCGCCTTCGAAGAGGCCCGCCGCACCGCCGGCCTGACCGGTGAGAACCTGGTCGAGCTGCTCGAGATGCGTCTCGACGCCCTCGTCCTGCGCGCCGGCTTCGCCCGTACCATCCAGCAGGCCCGCCAGTTCGTCGTGCACCGTCACATCCTCGTTGACGGCAAGATCGTCGACCGTCCCTCGTTCCGCGTGAAGCCTGGCCAGACCCTGCAGGTCAAGCCGAAGTCGCAGACCACGGTTCCCTTCGAGATCGCCGCTGAGGGTATTAACCGCGACGTGCTGCCCGCCGTCCCCGAGTACCTGGATGTTGAGCTCTCCCGTCTCAAGGCGACCCTGGTGCGTCGCCCCAAGCGCGCTGAGGTCCCCGTGACCGTCGACGTCCAGATGGTCGTCGAGCACTACTCGCGCTGACACTAGTCAACGCCGCGCCCCCGAGCAATCAATGCTCGGGGGCGCGGTTTTTCTTTCATCCCACTGTCCGCCTGCGCGTGCCGATGTGCCGCGAGCGGCGCCAACCGACTAACATGGGGGACTATGCGTACGTCTGAAATCCGCACCCGCTGGCTCGACTACTTCGAGAAGCAGGGTCATGAGATTCGTCCTTCCGTTTCTCTCGTCTCTCCGGAGCCCTCGATTCTGTTCACGATCGCGGGCATGGTTCCGTTCATTCCCTACATCACGGGCGTTGAGCCTGCGCCGTGGCCGCGCGCCGCGTCGGTGCAGAAGTGCATTCGCACGAACGACATCGACAACGTCGGCAAGACGACCCGTCACGGCACGTTCTTCCAGATGAACGGCAACTTCTCCTTCGGCGATTACTTCAAGGAAGGTGCCATCAACTACGCGTGGGAGCTGCTGACCGGTTCCCGCGACGAGGGCAAGTACGGCCTCGATGGCGATCGCTTCTGGGTGACACTGTGGGATCAGGACGAGGAGTCTTTCGACGTGCTGACCAAACAGATCGGCATGGATCCCAAGCACATCGTGCGCCTGCCTCGCGAGGAGAACTTCTGGGATACCGGCCAGCCCGGCCCCGCGGGTCCCTGCGCCGAGTGGCACTACGACCGCGGTCCCGAATACGGTCCCGAGGCCGTGGGCGGCACCGTTGATCCGGGTGGCGACCGCTACCTGGAGGTGTGGAACCTGGTCTTCGACCAGTACATGCGTGGTGAGGGCTCCGGCAAGGACTACCCGCTGCTGGGCGAGCTGGACAAGAAGGCGATCGATACGGGCGCCGGCCTGGAGCGTCTGGCCTTCGTCATGCAGGACAAGCCCAACATGTACGAGATCGACGAGGTCTTCCCCGTCATCGAGGCCGCTATGCAGATGAGCGGTAAGCGCTACGGCCTGGGTGCTGCGGGCCCCGAGGCCGGCGCCGCTTACGACGATGACGTGCGTATGCGCGTCGTGGCCGACCACGTGCGTTCCTCCCTCATGCTCATCGGAGACGGAGTGCGTCCCGGTAACGATGGGCGCGGCTACGTGCTGCGCCGACTGATCCGCCGCGCGGTTCGCTCGATGCGTCTGCTCGGCGTTGACGAGGCGACGATGCCCACGCTGCTCACGGCGTCGAAGGACGCGATGAAGGCGTCGTACCCCGAGCTTGAGACCAACTGGAAGACGATCTCCGAGGTCGCTTACGCGGAGGAGGATGCGTTCCGCCGCACCCTCAGCGCCGGCACGACGATTCTGGACGCCGCTGTTGCGACGGCCAAGGAAGCGAAGGGTGCTCCCGTCATTTCTGGCGCGTCGGCGTTTTCGCTGCACGACACCTACGGCTTCCCGATTGACCTGACCCTCGAGATGGCCGCTGAGCAGGGCGTGTCCGTCGACGAGGAGGGCTTCCGCACTCTGATGGCCGAGCAGAAGGAGCGCGCACGCGCCGACGCTCGCTCGAAGAAGACGGGACACACCGACGTTCGCGTCTTCCATGACATTGAAAAGGCTATGGGCGGTGGCTCGACGTTCCTGGGCTACACGGAGCAGGCCGCCGAGGCCACCGTTGAGGCTCTGCTCGTCGACGGTGTGGCGGCTCCCGCTGCGAGTGCTCCCGCCGACGTTGAGGTCATCCTCGATCGCACTCCGTTCTACGCGGAGATGGGTGGCCAGCTCGCCGACCACGGCACCATTCGCCTCGCCGGCGGCGGTGTCGTTGAGGTCCACGATGTCCAGGCTCCGATCCGTGGCCTGAGCGTTCACCGCGGCACCCTGACCGAGGGGGACATGACGGTCGGCGAGAAGGCGTACGCCGAGATCGATGGCCAGCGTCGCCTTGCTATCGCGCGCGCTCACACCGCCACGCACATGGTTTACGCGGGCCTGCGTAACGTCGTGTCGGAAGACGCGACCCAGGCGGGCTCGGAGAACTCGCCGTCGCGCCTGCGCTTCGATTTCCGTCACGGGGCTGCTCTCGAGGGCTCGCAGCTCAGCGACATCGAGGCACTTGTGAACGAAAAGCTCGCCGAGGATCTGGCCGTGACCACCGAGGTCATGAGCATCGATGCCGCGCGTGAAGCTGGCGCGATCGCACTGTTCGGCGAAAAGTACGGTTCCGAGGTTCGTGTTGTCACCATTGGTGATGGGTTCGACCGTGAGCTCTGCGGTGGCACTCACGTTCCCACGACCGGTCACATTGGTCGCATCACGGTGCTGTCCGAGGGATCCGTCGGCTCGGGCGTGCGTCGTATCGACGCTCTGGTCGGCGATGGTGCGTACGAGTTCCAGGCAAAGGAACACGCGCTCGTCAACCAGCTCTCCCAGCTTGTCGGCGGCCGCGCCGATGAACTGCCCGAGCGCATCGAGTCGCTGCTGGCCAAGCTCCGCGAGTCCGAGAAGGAACTCGAGAAGATCCGCACGGCACAGGCTCTGAGCCAGGGCGGCAATTTGGCAGCGTCCGCGAAGGCCATCGGTCCCGTGACCGTCGTCGCCTCAGCGGTTGGTGAAATGCCGTCTGCGGATGCTCTGCGTACCCTTGCGCTCGACGTGCGCGACCGCCTCGGCAACGAGCGCGGAACCGTCGTCGCCCTCGGTGGTGTCGTCGGAGGTAAGCCCTCGCTCGTCGTCGCGACCAACGAGGCAGCGCGCGAGGCGTCGGTGAAGGCCGGTGCTCTGGTTCGCGCCGTCGGCAAGTACATGGGCGGTGGCGGCGGTGGCCGTGATGACATCGCTCAGGGCGGCGGCACCAAGCCCGAGGGCATCGCGGACGCGATCGACGCGATCCGCAAGGAAATCGAGGCTCTGTGAGTATTCGTCGGGGTATCCGTATCGGCGTGGACGTCGGCACCGTGCGTGTCGGCGTCAGCCGGTGCGACCCCGACGGCATTCTCACGATGCCTGTTGAAACCCTTCACAGGGCTCCCGATCTGTCCGATCTTGATCGCTTGGCCGACATCGTGCGTAGCTACGATGCGATCGAAGTGATCGTTGGACTTCCTCGGCACCTGCGCGGGGGAGAGGGGATCTCTGCGAAGGGTGCGCGCAAGTATGCGCGCCGCATCAAGAAGCTTGTTCCCGATGTTCGTGTGGCGATGGTCGACGAACGTATGACGTCCAACCAGGCGCACGCGCGTCTGCGTGCATCCGGGATCCCCGAGATCGAGCATCGCAGCGTCATCGATCAGGTCGCGGCTCAGATCATTTTGGAACAGGCTCTCGAGCTCGAGCGCATGGGTCGTCGAGCTCCCGGTGAGGAAATCATCCTCGAACCAAGTGAAGGAGCGCACGCATGAGTACGCCTCCCCCGTACCCCTTCCGTTCTCGTCGCGAGATCCATTCCGGCGAGCGAAAGGTCTATTCCGATGCCGAGCTACACGAGCAGCATGCATCGCAGGACGCGACCGCGACGCCCGCACAGGGAACCGACGTGCGTGATGGATCCTCGCGCGACGAGGCCGTGGCGCCAGTTTCGGCAACAGCGCGGGGCCAGCGCACGCTTCCCTCTTTCGATGAGGTGACAGATACGGGCGCGACTCCTCGCGTGTCCGGTGCGGCGCTGCGTCAGCGCAGCGCAGCGCAGGCAGCAGAATCGCCTTCTGAGACCACGGGCATGCGTTCTCGCCGCCTCGCCAGTGAACGACGAGCGGCGCGCAAGCGCAAGCGCCGCCGTCGGGTGCGATCCTTCTTCATTATCGTTCTGGTTCTCGGCCTGCTGGTCGGTGCGAGCTACGTCGCCTACGATCAGCTTTTTAACTCGTCGACGACCTCATCGGATGATTTCCCCGGGCCGGGCTCCGGCTCGGTCGAGGTCATGATCGCTGAGAATTCCTCCGGTCGCGATATCGGCCAGACGCTTGTGGATGCGGGCGTCGTGAAGTCCGTCGGGGCGTTCGTGCGTCAGTTCGAGAAGACTCAGGCATCGATGTCGATTCGCCCCGGTACGTACCGCCTGAAGCAACAGATGAGTGCCGCCGGTGCGCTCGCAGGCCTGCTGGACGAGACGAACCGAGTCGATTCGACGATCACGATCACGTCGGGCCAGAAGGTGTCCGAGGTCAAGCAGCGGATCGTCGACATTATGGGCGTCACCGAGGAACAGGTAGACGCTGCCTTCGCCGACACGGAGGCGATTGGGCTACCGTCTGAGGCCGGTGGAAACGCCGAGGGATGGCTGCTGCCCGGTTCCTACGAGGTCTCCGAGGACGATACTCCGACGACCGTTATTGCGCGGATGGTCAAGGGAACCGTCGATGAGCTCGATCGTCTTGGCGTTGCTCCTGCTGACCGTGAGACCGTCCTCATCAAGGCTTCCATCGTCGACGGTGAAATGAACATCGACAAGTACATGCCGATGGTTGCTCGCGTCATCGAGAATCGGCTCGCAGACACGAACGGCGAGACGAAGGGCTACCTCGGCATGGACTCGACCGTCCTGTACGGCGTCGGAAAGACCAGTGGCGTTCCGGACCAGGCGGACCTGGACAACGACAATCCCTACAATACGCGCCTGCACGCAGGACTGCCCCCGACCCCGATTGGGCAGCCCAGCGAGAAGGCCATCAAGGCAGTCCTGAACCCGGCTGAGGGCAACTGGCTGTACTTTGTCACCGTCAACCTCGACACGGGTGAGACCCTGTTTGCCTCGACTCTCGAGGAACAGGAGAAGAACCGCGAACAGTTCAAGGCGTACTGCGCCGCGAACCCGAAGGTCTGCACTGCGTCATGATGTGGGCCGGTGTCATCGGTTCCCCGATTGAGCACTCCCTGTCGCCGGTGATCCACCGTGCGGCATGGGAGGACCTCGGAATCGAGGGATGGGAGTACCGTCGCATCGAGCAGGATGAGACGACCCTGCCCGAGTTCATCGCAGGGTTGGACGATTCCTTCCGCGGACTGTCGGTCACGATGCCCTGCAAGCAGGCGATCATCCCGCTCCTGGACGCAATCGATCCGCTCGCCACTGGAGTTGGCGCCGTGAACACGGTAGTTCCGTCCTCTGGCGTGCTCGCCGGCTTCAACACGGATGTCACGGGGATCGCTTCGGCGATTCGGCGCGCGTGCTCACAGGCGGGCCGAGCGCTCCCCACAAACGCTGTCGTGCTCGGGGCGCGAGCCACGGCCTCGTCTGCGCTTGCCGCGCTTGGTGAGCTCGGCATCGTGACCTCCACCGTCGCCGCGCGCCGTTTCGGGGGGCCCGGTTCTGTCGTCGCTGCATCCTCGCGACTGGGTGTCAGCATCGATCAGGTGCTGTGGTCGGATCGCGACGCAGTTCTCCGTGCCGTCAGCGGTGCTGACCTCGTGATCTCGACGCTGCCCGCAGGCGTTGGTGACCCGCTTGCCGAGCAGGTGAGCGTTCGCGAGGGCCAGATTCTCCTCGACGTTGTTTACTCTCCTCGCGACACGGCGCTACGCAGCGTTTTCGAAAGGAACGGTGGCATCGTTGCCGAAGGCACCGACATGCTCATCTTCCAGGCGGCAGCACAGGTGCAGCTCATGACGGGGCGCAGCCCGAAGACCGATGTCATGCGTGACGCGCTGGAGGCGGAGATCGCCCGACGCGCCCACGCGAGCGGGGGAGGAGGCGCCTCGTGATTCAGACGTGGCTGCCGCCGTGGCTGAGTGCCGATCTGTCGTTAATCTCCGGTTTTCTCACCTGGATTGTCGTTCTTTCCTGGCTGTGGCGTTCCGGGTGGAAGATTCAACGCCGCTACTTCATTGAAGCGACGCAAAAGCCTCTGACGCGCAACGCGATTGTGTGGGGCGCCGGCATCGTTGGGGCGATCTTCTTTGTTGCGGCACAGATGCGTCCGGGCATGCCCGGTGTGATGACAGTTGCGATGATTGGCGCGCTGAGTGCCTACGTTGATGCTCGTACCCATCGGTTGCCGAACGCATATACGGTCGCGATGGCCATCGGCGTTGTGCTCGGTCTGGTCATCGGTGGCGTGATTTCGCCGCTGTGGCAGGAGCGCCTCTTTGGCGCGCTCATCGGTGCGCTCATTTGGTTCATGCCGATTGCTGTGTTGAATCGCTTGCCCGGCGGCATGGGCGGCGGTGACGTCAAGTTGGCCCCCGTGTTGGGAGCACTGGTCGGTTCCGTCGGACTGCACGCCGCGGTCTTTGCCCTCGCGCTCTCCTTCCTCTCCGCCGGTGTCGCGGCACTGTGGAAGATCGTCGTCGGATCAGCGGGAACAAAGACCCGCGTGCCGATGGGCCCCTGGATGATCGGATCAGCGCTCGTCGGCACCATTGCATGGGGCGTCGTCCCCGACTGGCTGTAGGGATAAGCGCAGGTCTCATCGTGGACCACGGCGGGACGAGTACGCCTGCGGATGGGACAATAGACCGGTGAGTATTTCGACGCCTTCGTATCAGTGCGAGCCTGTGAGCCTCGAGTGGGGCCAGACGTGGCCTCCGCGCGACGTCTTTGTTGATCTCGCTGCCGAGCGCCGCGTGATCCCCGTGGTTCGCCGCGTGCTTGCGGACGAACTGAGCGCGGTGGGTGTCTACCGCCAGCTTGCGCACGGCAACTATGGCAGCTTCATCCTGGAATCCGCCGAGCATGGTGGTTCGTGGGGACGCTGGTCGTTCGTTGGAGCGTCGAGTGCCGGAGCGATCGTCGCGCGTGACGGACACGCGCAGTGGATCGGTTCGCATCCTGAGGGTGCCCTGGAGGAGGGAACCTTCCTTGAGGTCGTGCACTCAGCCCTCGAAGAACTCGCCGCGCCTGCGATTGAAGGAATGCCCCCTCTGACGGGCGCGCTTGTTGGATCTCTGGGCTGGGGCATCATCCCTGAGTGGGAGCCGACGCTCGCAGCGACCGCGCCGAAGGAATCCGATATTCCGGACGCGACGCTCGTGTTGGCCACCGAGGTCGCTGCGCTCGACCATGCGACTGGTTCGGTGTATCTGATGGCGATCGCCTGGAACCTGAACGGCTCGGCTGACGGCGTGGACGGGGCGTACGACCGCGCGATTGAGCGCCTCGACGCGATGACCGCGCAGCTTGCGACCCCGATCGCCCCTGCTGTCCTGGGCAGCAGCGGTGCCACGCCGCCCCAGGTGCGTGAGCGCACGGCGCGCGCAGATTTCGAGTCTTCCGTCAACGCGGCCAAGCGTGCGATTGAAGACGGCGACGCCTTCCAGATCGTCGTTTCCCAGCGCCTTGACGTGTCGACGACGGCCAGCGGCATCGATGTGTACCGTGTGCTGCGCACGGTCAACCCCTCGCCCTACATGTATTTCCTGGACCTGCCCGACGAGCTGGGCGGTCATTTCGAGGTTGTCGGCTCGTCTCCCGAGACACTTGTCAAGGCTGAACGACGCCGCGTCTGGACGTATCCGATCGCCGGCTCGCGCCCGCGCGGCGCGGATTCGGCCGAGGACCATCGCCTGGCTGCCGAGCTCCTCGAGGACCCGAAGGAGCTGTCGGAGCACGTCATGCTCGTGGACCTGGCCCGCAACGACCTGTCGAAGGTCTGCGATCCTGCGTCGGTCGAGGTCTCCACGCTCATGGAACTCAAGCGTTTCTCTCACATTCAGCACATTTCCTCCACGGTGACGGGCGTGCTGCGCGAGGATGCAGACGCGCTTGATGCCCTGGTTGCGACGTTCCCTGCAGGCACCCTGTCGGGCGCGCCCAAGCCTCGTGCCATCCAGCTCATCGATGATTTTGAGCCCGCGGCGCGCGGCGTGTACGGCGGCGTGGTTGGTTACTTCGATCTGTCGGGGGACGCGGATCTGGCGATCGCTATTCGCACGGCTTCCTTGAAGGACGGTGTGGCCTCGGTGCAGGCGGGTGCTGGCCTTGTCGCTGATTCCGTGCCCGCCCTTGAGTACGAGGAGTCGCGCAATAAGGCCGCCGCAGCGGTCGAGTCCGTCGTGCGGGCGTCGACTCTCGTTCCCCTGTCCTAACCCGCAGTGCGGGATGGCTGACTCGTTGGCGGCCATTTTTCGCTAGCCTAGGTGAGGATTGATTGTTTCTGCCTGAAAGGGGAGCGTCGTGAGCGTTCTCGATGACATTATCGCTGGGGTCCGGCAGGACCTGAAAGAGCGTGAAGACCGCGTCCCTCTGGCTCGAATCAAGGAGATGGAGACCCAGGTCCCGGAGGCGAAGGACGCGCTCGGCGCTCTGCGAGGCCGCGACGGTGCCGTCAAGATCATTTCCGAGGTCAAGCGATCGTCGCCGTCCAAGGGCGCGCTCGCAGCGATCCCGGATCCGGCTGCGCTTGCTTCCACGTACGAGGCCGGGGGAGCGTCGGTCATTTCGGTGCTCACCGAGCAGCGTCGCTTCAACGGTTCGCTCGCGGATCTTGACGCCGTGCGTGCGGCCGTCGATATTCCGATTCTGCGCAAGGACTTCATCGTCACGCCGTATCAGATTCACGAGGCGCGTGCTCACGGCGCCGACCTCGTGCTCTTGATCGTCGCCGCGCTCGAACAGAACGTACTCGTGTCCCTACTGGAACGCACCCGGTCGCTTGGCATGGAGGCGCTGGTGGAGACGCACTCGCGACTCGAAGCCCTACGCGCGATGGAGGCCGGTGCTTCGATCATCGGTGTCAACGCTCGCAATCTGAAGACCCTGGAAGTGGACCGCTCGACCGTCGAGCAGGTCATCGACGTGATTCCTCCGGACGTCGTTGCTGTCGCCGAGTCCGGCGTCGCGAATGCTCACGATGTTTTTGAATACGCCAAGTGGGGCGCGGATGCTGTGCTCGTTGGCGAAGCGCTCGTGACGTCGGGTGATCCCCGCGCGAGCATTCAGGACATGGTCAGCGCGGGCCAGCATCCCGCGCTGCGAACGGATCGTAAGGCTCGCGTCGCCGCGGCGCGTCAGGAAGGACAGTGATGGACGCCGAGAACTTTGCTCAGGGACCGTACTTCGGTGATTTCGGTGGACGCTTCGTCGCCGAGTCCCTCATGGGCCCCCTCGAAGAGGTTGAGGCCGCGTGGAAGCGCCTGTGGCGCGATAAGTCGTTCCAGCGCCGCCTGCGCGATCTGTTCCTGAACTACGCCGGACGTCCCTCGCTGCTGACCGAGGCCCCGCGTTTCGCGGCCGACCTGGGCGGCGTGCGCGTGTTCCTCAAGCGCGAGGACCTGAACCACACGGGTTCGCACAAGATCAACAATGTGCTCGGTCAGGCGCTGCTCACCAAGGAGCTGGGTAAGACGCGCGTTATTGCGGAGACCGGCGCGGGGCAACACGGTGTCGCCACCGCGACCGCCGCTGCTCTGCTTGGCCTCGACTGCACGATTTACATGGGGCGCGAGGACACCGAGCGCCAGGCCCTGAACGTTGCGCGCATGCAGATGCTCGGAGCCGAAGTCATCGCTGTGACGGCGGGCTCTGCGACGCTCAAGGACGCGATCAACGAGGCTTTCCGTGACTGGGTGACCAACGTCGAGACGACCAACTACATCTTCGGCACGGCAGCCGGTCCGCACCCGTTCCCAGAGCTGGTGCGCGACCTGCAGCGTGTCATCGGCGACGAGGCGCGCGCCCAGCTGCTCGCCTCCGAGGGACGCCTGCCTGACGTCGTCGTGGCCTGCGTGGGCGGCGGCTCCAACGCCATTGGCTCGTTCACTGCGTTCATCGACGATCCCAGCGTCGAACTGCTCGGTTGCGAGGCGGCCGGCGACGGCTTCGAAACCGGCCGACACGCTGCGTCGATCACGGCTGACGAGGTGGGCGTGCTCCACGGCGCCCGCACGTTCGTGCTGCAGGAACGCGACGGCCAGACGAAGGCCTCCCACTCTATTTCCGCCGGCCTGGATTACCCGGGTGTCGGCCCGCAGCACGCGTGGCTGGCACGCTCCGGTCGCGCCTCGTACATGCCTATTTCCGACGCCGAGGCCATGGATGCTTTCCTGCACCTGTCGCGCACGGAAGGCATTATCCCCGCTATCGAGTCCTCGCATGCCCTCGCCGGTGTGCGCGCTTGGGCGCGCGCGAAGGCTGAGACTGAAGGCCCGTTCGCGCCTGGTGAGGAACCCATCGCGATTGTGACTGTGTCGGGTCGTGGAGACAAGGACGTGGATACCGCATCGCGGTGGTTCGGCTACGGTCACGCGAAGCTGCAGGTCATCGACCCCAGCGCTGGCCCGTCGGGCGTTGCCGTCCTGGATGAGAACGAGGAGAAGTGATATGACGCGCGCACCCCATTCCGCTGTCGCTATCGATGCTGCCCTCCAGCGCGGCGATGCCGCGCTCATCGCCTACCTGCCCGTGGGCTTTCCGTCGGTCGAGGATTCGATCCGTGCGGGAAAGGTCCTAGCGGACTGCGGCGTTGACGTCATCGAACTCGGCTTCCCGTACTCGGATCCGGGTATGGACGGCCCGACCATCCAGCGCGCGACGGTCGCGGCTCTTGAGCGAGGCACCCACCTCGAGGATCTTTTCCACGCGGTGGACGAGCTGACCTCGTACGGTATTTCGACCTGCTCGATGACCTACTGGAACCCCGTCGAGTGGTGGGGTGTCGAGCGCTTCGCCATGGACTTCGCCGCCGTTGGCGGCTCCGGCCTTATTACGCCGGACCTGCCGCCCGAGGAGGGGGCGCAGTGGGAGGCGGCGTCGGACAAGTACGACCTCGAACGCATCTACCTGAGTGCCCCCTCGTCCCCCGAGCACCGCCTCAGGCTCATCGCCGAGCATTCGCGCGGCTGGGTCTACGCGGCTTCGTCGATGGGCGTAACGGGTGCGCGCGCAGCGGTTGGCGCTCACGTTGCCGACGTCGTGGCGCGCACCCGCGCCGCCGGTGCGCAGCGCGTGTGCGTCGGCCTCGGAGTCTCCAACGGTGCTCAGGCCCGTGAGATCGGCGCCTACGCGGACGGCGTCATCGTCGGATCCGCGCTCGTGAAGACTCTGTTCGATGAGAACATTGACCGCGGCCTGAAGGCTCTGGGCGAGCTAGCCACCGAGCTGAAGTCCGGCGTCAGCGGGGCGCGCGCGTGAGCGCCCTCATCGCGGCCGGCATCCCGTCGCCATCGCAGGGCGTGTGGTACCTCGGGCCGATTCCGCTGCGGGCCTACGGCATCATCATCGCCGCAGGCATGATCATCGGCGTCTGGTGGACGGCCCGCCGTTACCGCGACCGCGGTGGAAACCCCGACACGCTGTACGACGCCGCGCTCTGGGCGATACCGCTCGGCGTTGTCGGTGCGCGCATCTACCACGTCATCACGTCCCCCGATGCTTATTTCGGCCCGGGCGGTGACCCGATGCTCGCCTTCCAGATTTGGCGTGGAGGCCTGGGTATCTGGGGTGGCGTCGCCTTCGGCGCGCTCGGCGTGTATATCGCCGTCAAACGTGCGGGCGTCCGCCTCGGCCCGATTGCCGACTCCCTAGCCCCGGCTCTGCTGATCGCCCAAGCGATCGGCCGTTGGGGAAACTGGTTTAACCAGGAGCTCTTCGGTGCTCCGACAACTCTGCCGTGGGGCCTCCAGATTGACGCGGCGCACATGCCCGCCGGATACCCTGCAGGCACGCTGTTCCATCCGACGTTCCTCTACGAGTGCCTGTGGAACCTCGCCTGCGCCGCCCTCATCGTGTGGCTCGACCGGCGCCACCGCTTCGCCGGGGGCCAGGTGTTCGGGCTGTACCTGATGGCCTATACGGCCGGCCGGTGCTGGATTGAGATGCTGCGCATCGACGATGCGCACCGGGTGTTGGGCCTGCGTCTGAATGTGTGGACGTCCCTGCTCGTGTTCGCACTCGGAGTACTCGTGTTCGTCGTTGCCGGACGACTCGGTCGATCGACGCGCGTCGTCGCCGAAGACATGGAAGACGCGGATGCCGAGAAAGAAGGCGATGCCTCGTCGGTCAACGACGGGGGAGAAGCCGGTGCATCCATCGAGGAGCGCGGAGAGAATACTGCGAGCGCAGCAGATGCACCTAAGGATGGTGTCAGCAAGTAGCCGTCGCGTGGCGCCTGTCCGGGTTTTGTGTGCCTGAGGTCCCACAACAGGTCGATTCATGGGAATGATCACGTTGTCTTGTTGCTGATCCTCCTCGTTTCAACTGTGATTGGACGGTAAACTCATACCTATGCGTCGAGCTAAGATTGTCTGCACTATTGGACCTGCCACTGAATCCCCTGAGCAGCTCCAGGCACTGGTGGACGCCGGCATGGATGTCGCGCGTATCAACCGGTCGCATGGAAAGGCTGAGGAACACGAGGCCGTCATTGAGCGCGTGAGGAAGGCGTCTGCAACGTCCGGCCGCGCGATCGCTGTCCTGGTTGACCTCCAGGGCCCCAAGATTCGCCTGGAGACGTTCCAGGATGGCCCTCAGGAACTCAAGATCGGTGACACCTTCACCATTACCACCCGCGACGTTCCCGGCACCAAGGAACTCGTCGGTACGACCTTCAAGGGCCTGCCCGGTGACTGTGCTCCCGGTGACCGCCTGCTGATCGACGACGGTAACGTCGCGGTCCGCGTTGTTGAGGTGACGGATACTGACGTCGTCACCCGTGTTGAGGTTCCCGGTATGGTCTCGGACCACAAGGGTCTGAACCTTCCCGGCGTCGCCGTCTCTGTTCCCGCCCTGTCCGAAAAGGACAAGGAGGACCTGCGCTGGGGTATCGAGCAGGACGCCGACTTCATCGCTCTGTCCTTCGTGCGTTCCGCCGAGGACATCAAGGACGTCCACGAGATCATGGACGAGATGGGCAAGCGTATTCCCGTCATCGCCAAGATCGAGAAGCCCCAGGCCGTCGAGGCCTTGGAAGAGATCGTCGAGGCCTTCGATGGCATCATGGTTGCCCGCGGCGACCTCGGTGTCGAGATGCCCCTCGAGGCTGTCCCGCTGGTCCAGAAGCGCGCGATCGAACTCGCTCGTATCGCCGCCAAGCCTGTCATCGTTGCGACCCAGGTCATGGACTCCATGATCAAGAACCCGCGTCCGACTCGCGCCGAGGCTTCCGACTGCGCCAATGCGATCCTCGACGGTGCCGACGCCGTCATGCTGTCGGGTGAGACCTCGGTGGGTGCTTTCCCGATCGAAACGGTTCGTACGATGGCCGCGATCATCGAGTCGACGGAAGAGAACGGCGGCGAGCGTATCGCGTCGATCCCCGGCTTCTACGCCGACCGTGCGGGCGTCATCTGTGAGGCCGCAGCACGTATCGCCGAGCACATGGACGCTCGCTACCTGGTGACCTTCAGTCAGTCGGGTACGTCCGCTCGCCTGCTGTCGCGTATGCGCCGCCCGATCCCGATGCTGGCCTTCACGCCGCTCGAGTCGACGCGTCGCCGCCTCGCCCTGTCGTGGGGCATCCAGACGTACCGCGTCCCCGAGGTCCAGCACACAGACGACATGGTGTGGCAGCTCGACCAGGTTGTTCAGTCTGCGCACCTGGCCGACATTGGCGACCAGCTTGTCATCGTTGCGGGCATGCCCCCGGGCATCGCCGGTTCCTCGAACATGCTGCGTATTCACGAAGTCGGAGATGAGGCCGACTATGCGATTGGCGGAACCCGCCACGCGTGAGATGCGTGAGTAGCGGGGGCGTCGGCGGCAAGCCGGCGCCCCCGCTCTTTTTGTTTTTTCACGTGGACAAAATGAAATCCGTGGAATAAAGTACTCGGATACACGTTGAGACACGTGGACACCGCACCAACGACGGCGCGGCACAGCAGCAGATCGCTGCCCGGCGTGATCAGAAATGCCTGTGCGAACAAAGCACGTTTTCTGGCGCGCCCGAATTGAAGAGGAGAAAGAGAAATGAATACGAACATCCGGACCGTGTCGGTCCACGACACTCTGTTTGGTCGCGTGGCCAACAACCTGGAGGTCGGCCAGCTCTCACGCGCCGTTGAGCCGTGGTTTGCTGACTTCCATGATTCGAGGGTCAAGCAGGCAATCGCCGACCTTGACGAGCCGGCCCGCCGGGGCGCGGCTGCCGAGTACCTCGGTCTCGAACTGAGCGTCGTGGCCTGAGCCGTGACAAAGGGGCCGACAAGCAATGCTTGTCGGCCCCTTGTTCATCTGCGCGTTCGCTGTATCAATTGCGGTGCGCGCGTCGCATACGCGCTGAAATGCCGGTACCATTAGGAGCACGTACTCCACTGGCGGTACCCCGAGTGGGATTCGAACCCACAACAAGCCGGGTTTGAGCCGACCGCCTCTGCCAGTTGGGCTATCGGGGCTTCGCGTGTGCGAGTTCCACAATAGAGCAGCTGAGCAAACCGATCAAACTGAGGAATATGACAATGAGTGAAGAGCAGGCTGAACCGCGTCGCGTCCTCGTCGCAGAAGACGAGGGGTTGATTCGTCTCGATATCGTTGAGACGTTGACCCAGGCGGGGTTCGAGGTCGTTGGCGAGGCTGCCGACGGTGAGGAAGCTGTCGAGCTGGCACTCGAGCTCGAACCGGATCTGTGCGTGATGGATGTCAAGATGCCGAAGATGGACGGCATCACCGCAGCGGAGAAGATCCTGCAGGAACTGTCCTGCGCCGTCGTCATGCTGACGGCGTTCTCGCAGACTGAGCTCGTTGAGCGTGCTCGTGATGCCGGTGCGATGGCCTACGTTGTGAAGCCCTTCAGCCCCGCCGACCTGATCCCGGCTGTCGAGATTGCCCTGTCGCGTCACGCAGAGATCGAGTCGCTCGAGGACCAGATCGCCGATCTGTCGGATCGCTTCGAGACCCGCAAGCGCGTGGATCGCGCGAAGGGCCTGCTCATGAAGAACATGGGCATGAGCGAGCCTGAGGCATTCCGCTGGATTCAGAAGACGTCGATGGATCGTCGTCTGTCCATGCGCGAGGTCGCTGACGCGGTGATTAACCAGGTCGACGACTGAGTGATAGATGCGCGAATGGGGAGGGTCAATCGACCCTCCCCATTGCTGTGCTTGGGCACGTCAGTCGTGGCTTGAGCGCACCAGGATGCGGTTCGCTACGCGCGCGATTGAAATCAGGCGGTCCGCCTCGTCGCGAATCTCCACGGTGTGAACGGTCGAGCTGCGGCCCAGGTGAACGGCGGTTGCGGTCGCGGTGATGATTCCCTCGCGTCCGGCGCTGATATGAGAAGCGTTCAGTTCCGTCCCGACGGCGTAGGCCTGCTTGCCCGGATTGGCTTCACGCGCGTGGATCTGGGCGGCAAACGACGCCGCCGTCTCCGCGAGGGCAGCGGATGCGCCGCCGTGGAGGATCCCGGCGCTCTGGCGATTCCCGTCGATGGGCATGGAGATGACCGTGCGTGTGGCGCTGTGCTCCAGCACTTCCATCCCGGTGGCTTCCATGAGGGTGCCGGGCCAGTGGGCGCCGACCCACCCGCCGCGTGCGAGCGGATCGGGTGAGGAAGAATGCGTGTGTTTCGTCTGGTGATCGTGTGTCATGGCATCTAGGGTGGCATGTGTGAGTGACACTGTGCTGATTATTGATGGCCATTCGATGGCGTTTCGCGCTTTCTATGCGCTCCCGCCTGATAACTTCGTGACGGCTACGGGCCAGCACACGAATGCCGTTTACGGCTTTGTTTCAATGTTGACGCGCCTGCTGGAGACAGAGAAGCCGACCCATATCGCCGTCGCGTTCGATGTGTCCAGGCACTCATTCCGTACCGAGGAGTACCCGGAGTACAAGGGGACGCGTGACGCCACGCCCGAGGAGTTTAAGGGCCAGGTGGAGCTGATCCGCGAGGTTCTCGATGCGATGGGGATCGTGTCGCTCTCGCGAGAGGGTTTTGAGGCGGACGATATTCTCGCGACGCTCGCGTACCGTGCCGGCAACGAAGGTGCGACCGTGCTCGTCGTGTCCGGCGACCGTGACTCCTTCCAGACGGTGACTGATAACGTGACGGTGCTATACCCGGGCACAGGTCCCGGGGATCTGCGCCGTATGACTCCGCAGGCGGTGGAGGAGAAGTACGGGGTGCCGCCGCAGCGCTATCCCGAGATTGCCGCAATCGTGGGTGAGACCTCGGATAACCTGCCCGGTGTTCCGGGCGTCGGCCCCAAGACCGCCGCACAGTGGATCAACAAGTACGACGGCCTGGACAACCTGCTGGCGCGGGCTGAAGAGATCGGCGGCAAGCGCGGAGCGGCCCTGCGCGAACATATCGATGACGTCGTGCGCAACCGCCGCCTCAATCGCCTGCTCACCGACATGGACCTTGAGGTGACGCCGAGTGATCTGGCGCGCCGTCCCACGGATATCGCTGCCATCGACCGTCTCTTCGACTGCCTCGAGTTTGGTCGTTTGCGCCAGAAAGTCCGTGAGGTCTCTGGGATCGGAATGGGGGAGGGGCACGTCGAGGAGGCCCCCGAGCCTGTCGCCGAGGTCGAGATCTCGGTGTCCCTGGCCGACGGCTCCTGCGACATCACCCAGTGGGCTCGCCTCCACTCACCTCTCGCTGTGCTCGTCGAGGGGGATACGCGGCCGACACGAGGCGACGTGACCCGCCTTGTCCTCGCCTCCAACAACGACGCGCTCGTTATCGATCCCGTCGAACTGAGCCCCCAGCAGGAGGATGCGCTCGGCGAGCTGCTCGCCACGGCCTCGTCCCTCATCGTGCACGACGCGAAGGGTGCGCGCCATGCGCTCGCGTCGCGCGGCTGGACTCTCGGTGGAGTCGAGTTCGACACCATGCTGGCTGCCTATCTCGCTCACCCCGATCAGCGCTCGCACAAGCTGGAGGATGTGCTGTCGCGCGTGCTCGGCGTCGTCATCGAGGAAGAGGAAGGCGACTCTGAGGCTCTCTTCGATCTCGGCGATATCGGCGCAGGCCCGAGCGCCGCTTCGGTGCGTGCCGGCAAACTGGCCGCCCATCTGCACCCGCTGGCCGCGACTCTGCGCTCCCGCCTCGAGGACAGTTCCGAAGTCTCCCTCCTCACCGACATGGAGATGCCCCTGTCGGTCCTCCTCGGCCAGATGGAGGATATCGGCATCGCCGCCGACGTGGCCGTGCTCGATGGGCTTTCCGACGAGCTCGGCAAGGCTGTTGACGCGGCGCGTGAGGGAGCATGGGCCGCGGCGGGACGTGAGGTCAACCTCTCGAGCCCCAAGCAGCTTCAGGAGCTGCTCTTTGATCACTTCGGCCTGCCGAAGACGAAGAAGACGAAGACCGGGTACACGACGAACGCCGAGGCCCTGGCGGACCTTCACGCGAAGACTGCGGACGAAGGGGGAGCGGGCCACGACTTCCTCGGCTTCCTGCTCACCCACCGTGACCGCATCAAGCTCAAGCAGATGGTCGATTCGCTGTCCGCAACCGTTGCCTCGGACGGGCGCATCCACACGACCTTCTCCCAGGTCGCTGCGGCCACGGGGCGCCTTGCTTCCTCCGATCCGAACCTGCAGAACATTCCCGCGCGCAGCGCCGACGGCATGCGCATTCGCGGCGCCTTCGTCGCAGGCGAGGGCTTCGAGTCGCTCATGAGCGCCGACTACTCGCAGATCGAGATGCGCCTCATGGCACACCTGTCCGGTGACGAGGCGCTCATTGAGGCGTTCAATTCCGGCGAGGATCTGCATCGCACGATGGCGTCCATGGTCTTCGGAACCCCGGTTGCCGAGGTGAGTGCCGAGGAACGGTCGCGCATCAAGGCGACCTCTTACGGCCTCGCGTACGGCCTGTCCTCCTACGGCCTCGCCGCCCAGCTCGGCATTCCCGTGCCCGAGGCTGCCGCCCTGCGTGACCGCTACTTCGAACGTTTCGGGAAGGTTCGTGACTATCTTGAGGGACTCGTCGCCCAGGCGCGTGCCGACGGATACACCCAGACGATGTTCGGGCGCCGCCGCTACCTGCCTGACCTGCGTTCCTCGAACCGTCAGCGCCGCGAGATGGCCGAGCGCGCCGCCCTCAACGCCCCCATTCAGGGCAGTGCGGCGGACATCGTCAAGATCGCCATGATGAACGTCGTCGACGCCCTGTCCGAGGCCGGCCTGAAGTCTCGCCTCCTCGTGCAGATCCACGACGAACTGCTCCTCGAGGTCGCCCCGGGAGAGGCCGCGGCGCTCGAGGCGATCGTCCGCGACAAGATGGCGACGCCCGTGGAGCTCTCCGTGCCGCTCGACGTTGCTGTTGGCATCGGCGCGTCCTGGCAGCTTGCTGCTCACTGATCGGCGTGACGACGCGACGCACGCCACGGAAAGTGCCGCCAAATTCGTCACATTTGCCGATCAAAGGCTGCTAAACTGGTTCACGGTGTCTGGGGACTAGTGCATCCGCATTCGTCTCGGGGCGCCGGAACTGTCCATCTACTATCCAGTCCGTTTCGGAGAAACTACTACATGACCACCAACACGCCGCAGGTCGCTATCAACGACATTGGTTCGGAAGCAGACCTGATCGCAGCCATCGACGAGACCATCAAGTACTTCAACGATGGCGACATCGTCGAGGGCACTGTCGTCAAGGTCGACCACGACGAGGTCCTCCTTGACATCGGCTACAAGACCGAGGGTGTCATCCTCTCTCGCGAGCTGTCCATCAAGCACGACGTCAACCCCGACGACGTTGTCGCCGTGGGCGACCAGATCGAGGCGCTCGTCCTTCAGAAGGAAGACAAGGAAGGCCGCCTCCTCCTGTCGAAGAAGCGTGCGCAGTACGAGCGCGCGTGGGGCCAGATCGAGAAGGTCAAGGAAGAGGACGGCGTCGTTACCGGTACCGTCATCGAGGTCGTCAAGGGCGGCCTGATCCTCGACATCGGCCTGCGTGGCTTCCTGCCCGCCTCCCTCGTCGAGATGCGTCGCGTCCGCGACCTCGCCCCCTACATCGGTCGCGAGATCGAAGCGAAGATCATCGAGCTCGACAAGAACCGCAACAACGTGGTCCTGTCCCGCCGCGCATGGCTCGAGCAGACCCAGTCCGAGGTCCGCACGAACTTCCTGCACACCCTGCAGAAGGGCCAGGTGCGCTCCGGCGTCGTTTCCTCCATCGTCAACTTCGGTGCGTTCGTCGATCTCGGCGGCGTCGACGGCCTGGTTCACGTCTCCGAGCTGTCCTGGAAGCACATCGACCACCCGTCCGAGGTCGTCGAGGTTGGCCAGGAAGTCACCGTCGAGGTGCTCGACGTCGACATGGATCGTGAGCGCGTCTCCCTGTCGCTCAAGGCCACCCAGGAAGATCCGTGGCAGGCATTCGCCCGCACCCACGCCATCGGCCAGGTTGTGCCCGGCAAGGTCACCAAGCTGGTCCCCTTCGGCGCGTTCGTCCGCGTCGAGGACGGCATCGAGGGCCTCGTCCACATCTCCGAGCTGGCTCAGCGTCACGTCGAGCTGCCGGACCAGGTCGTCAAGGTCGGCGAAGAGGTCTTCGTCAAGGTCATCGACATCGACCTCGAGCGTCGCCGCATCTCCCTGTCCCTCAAGCAGGCCAACGAGGGCGTGGATCCGACCTCCGAAGAGTTCGATCCCTCGCTCTACGGCATGGCTGCCGAGTACGACGAGAACGGCAACTACAAGTACCCCGAGGGCTTCGATCCGGAGACCCAGGAGTGGATGGAAGGCTTCGACGCTCAGCGTGAGGCTTGGGAAGCCCAGTACGCCGAGGCTCAGGCCCGCTGGGAGGCCCACAAGGCTCAGGTCCGCAAGGCCCTCGAAGAGGACGCCGAGGCGGCTCCCTCCATCGAGGAGCAGGCCTCCTACTCGACCCCGGTCGACAACGAGGGCACCCTTGCTTCCGACGAGGCCCTGGCCGCGCTGCGTGAGAAGCTGACGAACAACTGAATCAGTCGTTCTGACTGAGAGTTAACTCGTCAGTTCACGCACGTGAACGTATGAGTGGTGGCCCCCAGGTTTTCCTGGGGGCCACCACTTTTTGCTTCGTACGCCGCCAGACCTCCAGCCGGTGCGGGGTCTTTGTGGCCTGGCTGCTTGTGGCCCCACGGGTGTTCCGGGCGCCGGAGGCCCCGGCCGCCCGCGAGGCCCCCGCTGGGACCGGGCTGCTTCTGGCCCCACGGGTGTTCCGGGCGCCGGAGGGCCCGGCCGCCCGCGAGGCTAGGCGACCTCACTTTGTTCGGCGCCGCGCCTCGAAGCCCGCCCGTGCCCTCCGGTCCCTCCGGCGCCCTCCGCACCAGTGGGGTCCGGTGTTGATGTGTGGTTCGGCGCGTCTGCTCGTTGCCTGGCCCGGCCCCGCCGCCGCCCACGGGCACCGCAGCCTGGCCCCGCCCGTGCCCGTGTGGGGTGGAACCGGCGGCACCTTTGCTCGTGTCTACTTGCGTCGGATTGAAACCCTTGTCTCCTTTGCGGGCCGGTGAGGTGAGCCAGTTGAAACCGCCATCGCCTTTGCGGGTGAGAAATGGGTGCTTTTAGTGCGTTTTTTGGTTGCAGAGGTGTTGCCGGTTTCAGTGGTTGCTGTTCGGGGATGAACAGTGGTGATGGTGGTTTCATGCTGGCCCGCATCGGTGGCTGCAGAGGTGCCACCGGTTTCAACGGTCGCTGTTTGGGGGCGAGCAGCGGTGTCTGGGATTGCAAATTTCTGGTGATCGCCGCCTGCAGAGGCGGCACCGGTTTCATATGCCCGTTGCCTGAGCTTTGGGCCGGGCTGCTTGTGGTCCCACGGGTGTTCCGGGCGCCGGAGGGCCCGGCCGCCCGCGAGGCCCCCGCGGGGACCGGGCTGCTTGTGGCCCCACGGGTGTTCCGGGCGCCGGAGGGCCCGGCCGCCCGCGAGGCTAGGCGACCTCACTTTGTTCGGCGCCGCGCCTCGAAGCCCGCCCGTGCCCTCCGGTCCCTCCGGCGCCCTCCACACCAGTGGGGCCTGGTTGCTGACTCGGCGCGTCGGCTCGTTGTCCGGCCAGGCCCCGCCGCCGCCCACGGGCACCGCATCCAGGCCCGAGCAACCCGTGGTGCAATCGGACTGCGCACAGTCAGTCGTCGTTGAGCATACGAAAGGGCCCAGGGTGGCGCGACGCCATCCCTGTGCTATACGAGTTGTGATGAGGCAGCCGAACGCCTCATAACCGCCACGTCGATGCACGCGCCGATCGCCGCCGCGATGATCGTGGGGAGAATCCAACCGAGCTGGTTCGCCTGGAGTGGGCTCCACATGAGAACAGAGTTGATGTGCTCGGTGCTAACGCCGACGTGTGCCAGCGTTGTCGCCGCCGACCACGCTGCCGCCATCCATGTGCCCAGGCGGAACGACCACAGCGCCGGTGTGGCGAGGCGGAACGGGTGGGTCGCGATCGTCAGCACAACGATGGTGATCGCAATCGGATAGAGGAAGGTGATGATCGGTACTGCGATCGCGAGCACCGAGCTCAGTCCCGCTGAAGCGAGCACGAAGGAGATGATCGTGAAGACGATCATCCACGCGCGGTAGGAGATGGCAGGGATCAGACGATGGAAGAACTCCGACGTTGCAGCAATCAAGCCGACCGCCGTCGTCATGCAGGCCGTTAGCACGATCAGGCCGAAGACGATCTGTCCGGGCCATCCCATTGTCATCTGGGCGGCGTCCGCCAGCAGAGCTGCACCGTCGCTGTAGCTCTGAGCATTCGGGATCACGTGGCCGATCAGGCCCAGGCCCACGTAGACGACGGCGAGCAGGAACCCCGCAATGATGGCAGCCGTCGACGTGCGGCGCACGACCTTGGCCCCGATGCCGCCCCCGGTGTGTCCGAGCGAGGTGACGACGATGATGCCGAAGGCCAGAGCGGCGATCGAGTCCATCGTCATGTAGCCCTCGAGGAGGCCGGCGGCTAGGGGAGTGGATGCATACTCGCCGGTCGGAGCGTCATGCGAAGCCGGCAGCGACGCGAGGCACAGGAAGACCAGGAGAACGAGAAGCCCCAGCAGGACCGGGGTGAGGATCTTGCCGAGGTTGTCGATAATTTTGCCGGGATTCCAGCACAAATAGAACGCGATGCCGAAGAAAATGAAGCTGAAGATGATCGACGCGGTCAGGGACTTCGTGCCGATGAGAGGCGCGATGGCAGTCGAGAAAGACACTGCGCCCGTACGCGGGAGGGCGTAGAAGGCGCCGATCGACAGGTACACCATGACGGAAAAGACGATCCCGAAAGACTTGCCGGCCCGGCTCACGAGGTCGCGCATGTCGGTGCCCGACAGAGCGATCGTGATGATGGAGATGACGGGCAGCGCCACGCCGCCGATCAGGAAGCCGATCATCGCAGGACCGAAGTTGGTGCCTGCGGACGCGCCCATGATCGGTGGAAAAATCAGGTTGCCTGCGCCGAAAAACATAGAGAAAAGCGTCAGGGAGGTCGCGATGAGGACAGCGGTGCTGCTCGAGCGCCCAGCGGAATCGTCATTGACTGTCTGCGTCACTGCTACTCACTTGATGGTGTGGGTTCTATAACAGAGCCAATTCTTGCATGACGACCACGAAAAGCAACAATTAGCGGGCTACCCTGTGGGTGTGAACATGACTCTGAGGTGCGGGGCTTGCACGGCCACCCTTATCCGCCCTATTGGCCAGCCTCGCGCGCAGGGACCGCGCCGCATCATCGCGGTGAGTGGAGGCATCGGTTCCGGTAAATCCTCGGTGACGCGCGTCTTCGCCTCTCGGGGCGCGGTGACGGCGGACGCGGATGCGATCGCGCGGGAGATTCTCGAGCCGGGCGAGCCGACGCTGACCGAGGTTGCACGCGCCTTTGGGGACGACCTGTTGAGGGAGGACGGGAGTCTGGACCGCGCACTCCTCGCCTCCCGGGTATTCGGAGGCGAAGGAGCCGACGAACGCGTCGCTCGACTCAACGCCATCACTCACCCGGTCATCGAGGCGCGCGCGTGGTCGATCCTGCGCGGAGCCCCGGAGGGTGTTCTCGCGGTCTACGACATTCCACTCCTGATTGAAGGGGACCACGCGGAGCGCTTCGACGCGGTCGTTATCGTCGATGCGCCCGTCGAGGAGCGCGTCAAGCGACTGGAGGGCAGGGGAGTAACGCCCGAGGACGCGCGTGCACGTATCCGCGCCCAGGCCTCGTCGCAGCAGCGCCGGGCCATCGCGACGATCTGGATCG
Organism: uncultured Actinomycetes bacterium; assembly: GCA_963537175.1. Taxonomy (GTDB): domain Bacteria; phylum Actinomycetota; class Actinomycetes; order Actinomycetales; family Actinomycetaceae; genus Pauljensenia. The sequence goes on along the minus strand of CAUTDS010000003.1, from coordinate 16,011 downwards.
ACAACGAGGGGAGCACAGCAGACCTCGAGGAGGTTGCGCGGCTGGTTTATGAGCGTTGGCTGACCCCGGAGGATCCCGTCACCGTTTGACGAGGCGGGGGCGCTCCACGCTCGTCGCGAACCCGTGCGCTTTGTGCGCGCAGCCGAAGTGCCTGGACGGTAGCGTAGGGTCGTGAGCAATAACGCCGTGACCCGCCAGAACAAGCCTTTCGAGGTCATCTCCCCATACACGCCGTCGGGCGACCAGCCCAAGGCCATTCGGGAGCTGGCCGCGCGCATCCGAGACGGCGAACAGGACGTCGTCCTCATGGGCGCGACGGGTACGGGTAAGAGCGCGACCACGGCCTGGCTCATCGAAGAGCTGCAGCGCCCCGCCCTCGTGCTCGAGCCGAACAAGACGCTCGCCGCCCAGCTCGCGGCCGAGTTCCGAGAGCTGCTGCCGGGCAACGCCGTCGAGTACTTCGTCTCCTACTACGACTACTACCAGCCCGAGGCCTACGTCCCCCAGACGGACACCTTCATCGAGAAGGATTCCTCGATCAACGACGAGGTCGAGCGACTGCGCCATAGCGCCACGAACTCGCTGCTCACGCGGCGCGACACGGTCGTCGTCTCCTCGGTGTCCTGCATCTACGGCCTCGGTACGCCCGAGGAATACGTGGCCCGCATGATCGAGCTCGAGCGGGGAATGATCATCGACCGTGATGCGCTGCTGCGCCGCTTCGTCGCCATGCAGTACGTGCGCAACGACATGGCCTTCACGCGTGGCACGTTCCGCGTGCGCGGCGACACGATCGAGATCATCCCCGTGTACGAGGAGCTCGCGATCCGCATCGAGATGTTCGGCGACGAGATCGACTCCCTGGCCGTTTTGCACCCGCTTACCGGTGACGTGATCGACCAGGTGGACCACACGTACCTGTTCCCGGCGTCGCACTACGTGGCCGGCGAGGAGCGCATGAAGAAGGCGATCGCCTCCATCGAGGAGGAACTCGACGATCGCCTCGCGTGGTTCCGCGGCCAGAACAAACTGCTCGAGGAGCAGCGCCTGCGCATGCGCACGACTTTCGACCTGGAGATGCTCAAGGAAATCGGCTCGTGCTCGGGCGTTGAAAACTACTCGCGCCACATCGACGGGCGCGGACCCGGCACGCCTCCGCACACGCTGCTGGACTACTTCCCCGACGACTTCCTGCTCATCATCGATGAGTCGCACGTGACCGTCCCGCAGATCGGCGCAATGTTCGAGGGTGACATGTCGCGTAAGCGCACCCTCGTCGACTACGGCTTCCGCCTGCCCTCGGCGATGGATAACCGTCCGCTCAAGTGGGACGAGTTCACGCAGCGCATCGGACAAACCGTCTACCTGTCGGCGACCCCTGGCCCGTACGAGCTCGAACGTTCCGACGGCGTCGTCGAGCAGATCATTCGCCCGACGGGCCTCGTCGACCCGCTTGTCGTCGTCAAGCCCACCGAGGGCCAGATCGATGATCTTCTCGAGCAGGTGCGCCTGCGCGTCGAGCGCGACGAGCGCGTCCTCGTCACCACCCTCACGAAGAAGATGGCAGAGGAGCTCACGACGTATCTCGCCGAGCGTGGCGTCAAGGTCGAGTACCTGCACTCCGACGTCGATACCCTGCGCCGCGTGGAGCTGCTGCGCGAGCTGCGCCTGGGCACCTTCGACGTGCTCGTCGGCATTAACCTGCTGCGCGAGGGCCTGGACCTGCCCGAGGTGTCCCTCGTGTCCATCCTCGATGCGGACAAGGAAGGCTTCCTGCGCTCCACCCGCTCGCTCATCCAGACGATCGGTCGCGCCGCACGAAACGTGTCCGGTGAGGTCCACATGTACGCGGACAACATGACGGATTCGATGAACGAGGCCATCTCCGAGACGATGCGTCGCCGCGAGATCCAGATCGCCTACAACAAGGAACACGGCATCGACCCGCAGCCGCTGCGCAAGAAGATCTCCGACGTCACCGACATGCTCGCCCGCGAGCAAGTCGACACGCAGACCCTCCTCGAGGGCGGATACCGGAAGGAAAAGAGCAAGCGGGAACGCAGTGACGCCACCGGTGGCGGCCGCGCCATGACATCGGGTCAGCGTGCCGAAGCTGAGCTCGCCGAACTCATCGAGGAGCTGTCCGCCCAGATGATGACCGCCGCCCAGCATCTCCAATTCGAGGTAGCGGCTCGTCTGCGTGACGAAATCGAAGACCTGAAGAAGGAGCTGCGTGCCATGAAGCGCGCCCACTGATCGTGCCTGTCGCCCGGGGTGCCGAAGAGTGGTGAGGGCCCCGGCCTCGTCCATTGGGAGCGGCCGGTAGTGTCAAGGCGACAGACGCCACTTGTCATCAATCGCCTGGGATCGGCTCCTTCCGACTAGGATAGAGGTGTAAGCGGAGGGGAGTACTCCCACCAACAGTGGCGTCGTCATCACGACGGCCCGCCCACGCGGCGCGGCCTCCGGCGTCACCGGCCAGGATTCCTGGCGGGAGGAGACCTCCGGTACCCGACTCGTACCGGAGGCCCCACATATGCACGTGCACGCCCTTGCCTGGATAGTCCTGGCTGGCATCATCCTGACCATGATCGTCGTCGACATCGTCGGCCACGTCCGCACACCCCACGAACCTACGCTGAAGGAAGCGACCTGGTGGTCCGTCGCCTACATCGCGATCGCCCTCATTTTTGGCGCCATCGTCTGGGCGGTCTGGGGACCCCAATACGGACAGGAATACCTCGGTGGTTACATCACCGAAAAAGCGCTGAGTATTGACAACCTCTTCGTGTTTGTCATCATCCTCTCGACCTTCCGCGTGCCGCGGAAAAACCAGCAGGAGGTGCTGCTCGCCGGCATCATCATTGCGCTGGTTCTGCGCCTCATCTTCATCCTGGCCGGCGCCGCGCTCATCGAAAACTTCTCGTGGGTCTTCTACCTCTTCGGCGCGTGGCTGCTGTGGACCGCGATCAGCCAGGTGCGTGAGGGCTCCAGCGATGATGACGACGAGGAGTACCGCCCGCCGTCAATCGTGCGCTGGGTGTCGAAGGTCGTGCCCGTCACCGATGGCTTCATCGGCTCGCGCATGCTCTACCGCCACGGCGGACGCACCTACATCACGCCGATGCTGCTTTGCGTCATCGCGATCGGCACCGCCGACGTCATGTTCGCCGTCGACTCGATCCCTGCGATCTACTCGCTGACCTCCGAGGCATACCTGGTGTTTGCCGCCAACGCGTTCTCGCTGCTTGGCCTGCGCCAGCTCTACTTCCTCATCGACGGCCTGCTCGACCGCATCGTGTTCCTTCACTATGGCCTGGCTGCGATTCTCGGCTTCATCGGCTTCAAGCTCATCAACCACGCGCTGCACACGAACGAGCTGCCTTTTATCAACGGCGGACACGAGGTAGCCGCGATCCCTGAACCGTCGATCGCGTTTTCTCTGGGCTTCATCGTCGTCACGATTCTGATCACGGTCGTGGCCTCGCTCGCGGTTTCCAGCAAACGGCGCGCGTGATGTGAGCCGTCCGTGGGACAGCGCTAAAATTCCATGGTCGGATAGTTAAGAGGTACTCATGGTTGTTCACCCGTGGGCGTGGGGCATTCTGGCCCTCGTTGCCATCGGTCTGGTCGCGCTCGATTTCCTCGGGCATGCCCGTAATCCCCACCCGCCGACGGCTGCTGAGGCGGCCCGCTGGACGCTGTTCTACGTGGGGTTGGCGGCCATCTTCGGCGTCGGAATCTGGCTGACGAACGGGTGGTTATACGCTCAGGAGTTCTACGCGGGTTGGGCGATGGAGTGGTCGCTGTCCGTGGACAACCTCTTCGTGTTCATCCTGATCCTGAAAGCATTTAGGGTGCCGCGAGATAACCAGCAGAAGGCGCTGCTCTTCGGAATCGTCATTGCGCTGCTGCTGCGCCTCGTGTTCATTCTGCTGGGTGCCGCGCTCGTCTCACGCTTCTCTTGGGTGTTCTTCATTTTTGGTGTGTGGCTGCTGTGGACGGCTTTCTCGCAGGTCAAGGAGACCGCGACCGGTGGCGGAGATGACGAGGAGTACGAGGAGAACGCCTTCATCCGCGTGGTGCGCCGTGTCCTTCCCATCACGGACGGCTTCATCGGCGACCGCATGCTGTACCGTCACGGCGGACGTACGTACCTCACTCCGCTGTTCGTCGTCGTGCTGGCGCTGGGATCCGCCGACCTCATGTTTGCTTTCGACTCGATTCCTGCGATCTTCGGCATCACCTCGCAGGCGTTCCTGGTGTTCGCGTGCAACGTGTTCGCGCTCATGGGTCTGCGTCAGCTGTTCTTCCTCGTGGACGCTCTCCTTGGCAAGCTCGTGTACCTGGGTTACGGCCTTGGCGTGATCCTGAGCTTTATCGGCATCAAGCTGATTCTCGAGGCCCTGCATGCCAATACCCTGCCGTTTATCAACGGTGGTCGAGGACTCGAGTGGGCGCCGGAGATTTCGGTGTCCGTTTCGCTGGGAGTCATCGTCGTGACTCTGGTGGTGACCGTGATTGCTTCGCTGGTTCGCAGTGCGATGGACGAGGAGGGTGCCGATGAGCGCTGACAGTCTGACGATTGATGAGCGTGGCCTGAGCGCCGCCGAGGTTGCCGAGCGCGTTGCACGCGGTGCGGTCAATCGGGTGAAGGACCGCACGTCTCGCTCGGTGACCTCGATTATTCGAGAGAACGTGCTGACGCTGTTTAACGCGATCATCGTCGCGGCGTCGGTCATTGTGCTGCTGTTCGGCGACCTGCGTGATGGCATTTTCGGTGGCGTCATGATCATCAATGCGGTGATCGGCATCGTGTCTGAGCTCCGTGCCAAGCGGACCCTCGACTCCCTTGCCATCGTCGATGCGCCGCAGGCGACCGTCCTGCGCGACGGTACCCTGTCGGTCGTGCCTGCACGCGACGTTGTCCTCGACGATGTCATTGATGTGACGCTCGGCGATCAGGTGAGTGTGGACGGCACGGTCCTGTCCTCGGCGGGCCTCGAAATCGATGAGTCGCTGCTGACCGGCGAGTCGCGCCCCGTGAAGAAGAAGCAAGGCGATCAGCTGCTGGCGGGTACGAGCGTTGTCGCGGGTGCTGGCCGCATGGTGGCCACGGCCGTGGGTGAGCGCGTCTACGCGCAGGGCCTGTCCGAGCAGGCGCGCGCCTTCACGCGCACGGTCTCCGAAATTCAGACGTCGATCAACCGGGTGCTGCAGGTCGTTTCCGTCATGCTGCTTCCCATCGTTGTTTTGACGTTCTACTCGCAGAATCGCATCGCCGGCGGCCACGGGGGAGACTGGCGCGAGGCCCTCGTTCTCTCGGTCGCCTCGGTGATCGGCATGATCCCGCAGGGCCTGGTGCTCCTGACGTCTATGAACTTCGCGATCGGCTCGGCGACGCTGGCTCGCCGCGGTGTGCTCGTTCAGGAACTCCCCGCCGTCGAGGTCCTCGCGCGTGTGGATTGCCTGTGCCTCGACAAGACGGGTACGCTCACCACCGGCGGTATTCGCGTGCGCGCCGTCGAGGTTGTCTCCGGCGACGAGGCCTCGATCCTCCGCGCTCTAGCGAGCGCAGCAAGCGATCGTACCAACGCGACCGCGGAGGCCATCTGGGATCACCTTTCCGACGACGTGCGCGCGGGCGCGACCGAGCGCGTCGAGTGGTCCGTCCCCTTCTCTTCGGCCCGCAAGTGGAGCGCGTGGGGGAGCGAGCACGAATCTTGGATCCTCGGCGCCCCCGAGTTCGTCATCGACGAGGCCTCGGCTGCCAATACGCAGCTTCTCGCGAAGGTGCGCGGCATCGCTGCGGAGGGCTCCCGCGTGGTGGCCCTCGTCCACGCCGACGAGGCCGTGGCCGACGATGAGCTTCCCGCGACCCGTACGGTGGCGGCGCTGGTGGTCCTCGAGGAGGACCTGCGCCCCGATGCGGCCGAGACTCTCGAGTACTTCCGGTCCCAGGACGTGCACGTGCGCGTCATCTCGGGCGACAACCCGACGACGGTCGGTGCGCTGGCCGCGCAGGCGGGCCTAACCGCTCCCGACGGCTCGCCCGCGCGCCTCATGGACGCACGAGACCTGCCCGAGGACCTCACCTCTAAGGCATTCATTGATGCAATCGAGAACCACGACGTGTTTGGGCGCGTGACTCCCGAGCAGAAGCGTGCGATGGTCGGTGCACTCCAGGCGCGCGACCACTGCGTCGCCATGACAGGCGACGGCGTGAACGACGCGCTCGCACTCAAGGACGCCGATCTGGGGATCGCGATGGGCAACGGTACGCAGGCCACGAAGGCGGTCGCGCAGATCGTCCTCGTGGACTCGAAGTTCTCGGTGCTGCCGGGTGTCCTGTCGGAGGGCCGCCGCATCATTGCCAACATGGAACGCGTCTCCTCGCTGTTCTTGGCCAAGACCACCTATGCCGCCGTCCTCGTCATCGTGACGGCCCTGGTCGGCTGGCGCTACCCGTTCCTGCCGCGCCAGTTCAGCTACATCGACTCGCTGACCATCGGTATTCCCGCATTCTTCCTCGCGCTGTGGCCGAATCCGCGCCGCTACGTGCCGGGCTTCCTGAAGCGCACGCTGTCGCTCGCGATGCCGACGGGCATTATCCTGGCAGCCGCCGCCCTCACCGCCTTCGGGATCGTCGATGGCCCGCCTCAGGCGCGCGAGTCCACGGCCGCGATTCTTTCCCTCATGCTCGGCGCCATCTGGCTGCTCGTCATCACCTCGCGTCCGCTGTCGACGTGGAAGTGGGTGCTCTTGGTCAGCGTCATTTCCGCGACGGTGGGTGGCGTGTTGATTCCGCCCGTGCGCCACTTCTTCTCGATGGTCGCGCCGAGCGGATACGAGTGGCTCGTCATCGTCTGCGTCGGTGCCTGCGCCGCCCTCCTCATCGAGGTCGCTCAGCGCATCTTCTACGCGCGCCAGTTTGCGCGTTCCTTGGAGGGCTGAGCCCCACCGGATACAAAGCGAGGCCGGCGTCGGGTGTGAACCCGGCCCCGGCCTCGTTCGAATGCGCGAATCAGAACGCCCGGATGACGGGGTTCCACTCGCGGATGAGGCGTGCCTGAATGACCTCGGCGACGTAGAAGGGATCCTCGTTGAGGATGCGCTCGACGTCGGCCTGGCTCTCGGCGTTGATGAGGATCAGGGCGCCGGGGATCTCGCCAACGAGGGGACCGGACGCAATGTTGATTCCCTGCTCGAGCAGCCCGGACAGGAACGCGCGGTGCGTCGGGCGAACCTCGTCCATGGTCTCGGTCATCGACGGGTTGTAGACGTATTCAACTGCGTAGTAAGCCATACGCATAACACTAGCCCTGATCCCGGCATTTGCCTAGATGACGGATAGTATCGAATGGTGCATGACAAGCTAATCATCCAGGGTGCCCGTGAACACAACCTCAAGGACGTGAGTCTCGAGCTGCCCCGAGACTCCATGATCGTCTTCACCGGCCTGTCCGGATCCGGTAAGTCCTCCCTCGCATTCGACACGATCTTCGCCGAGGGACAGCGCCGCTACGTGGAGTCCCTGTCCTCCTACGCGCGCCAGTTCCTCGGGCAGATGGACAAGCCCGACGTTGACTTCATCGAAGGTTTGTCTCCCGCCGTCTCTATCGACCAGAAGTCGACATCGCGCAACCCGCGCTCGACGGTGGGCACGATCACTGAGATTCACGACTACCTGCGTCTGCTCTACGCCCGCGCGGGCGTGGCGCACTGCCCCGAGTGTGGAGCTCGAATCCAGGCACAGACGCCCCAGCAGATCGTCGACCGTGTGCGCACGATGGACGAGGGCACGCGTTTCCAGGTGCTCTCCCCGGTCGTACGCGGCCGTAAGGGCGAGTACCAGGATCTTATTGATGAGCTGCGCTCCGAGGGCTATACCCGTGCGATCATCGACGATGAGATGGTCCGCCTCGAAAATGCCCCCAAGCTGGAGAAGAAGCTCAAGCACACGATCGAGGTTGTCGTCGACCGTCTCGTCGTGCGCGAGGGCATGCGCCAGCGGCTCACCGACTCCGTCGAGACCGCCCTGCGCCTCTCCGACGGCCTCGTCGTGATCGACTGCGTTGACCTGGACGCGGACGATCCCGAGCGCCGCCGCCGCTTCTCCGAAAAGCGCGCGTGCCCCAACGACCACCCGCTGATGCTCGACGAGATCGAGCCGCGCACCTTCTCCTTCAACGCGCCCTACGGCGCGTGCCCCGACTGCGCGGGCCTCGGATTCCGCCTCGAGGTCGACCCCGAGCTGGTCGTGCCCGACGAAGAGCTCTCCCTCGCCGACGGCGCGGTGATCCCCTGGAACTCGAACTTTAAGTACCACAAGAAGCTCCTCGAATCCCTCTCCAAGGAGCTCGGCTTCGCGATGGGCACCCCGTGGAAGTCCCTGCCCAAGAAGGTCAAGGACGCGATCCTGTACGGCAAGGACTACGAGGTCACCGTCAAGTTCCGCAACCGCTGGGGTCGCGAGCGCTCCTACTCGACGGGCTTCGAAGGGGCCGTCAACTACATCGAGCGAAAGCGTGAGGAGACCGAGTCCGCGGCAGTGTCCGACAAGCTGGACTCCTACATGCGTGAGATTCCGTGCCCGACGTGCCACGGCGCGCGCCTCAAGCCCGAGGTTCTGGCCGTGCGCATCGGCGACAAGTCGATCGCTGAGCTCTCCGACATGTCGATCGCGGACGCTCGCGCGTTCCTCGCGGCCGTCGAGCTTGAGCAGCGCGCCCGCTCGATCGCCGCACCCATCCTCACCGAGATCGAGGCTCGCCTGGCCTTCCTCGTGGACGTCGGCCTGACCTACCTGACTCTCTCGCGCGGCGCCGGAACCCTCTCGGGCGGCGAGGCACAGCGTATCCGTCTGGCTACGCAGATCGGCTCGGGCCTCGTCGGCGTTCTCTACGTCCTCGACGAGCCCTCGATCGGCCTGCACCAGCGCGACAACCGCAAGCTCATCGCCACCCTTGAGCGCCTGAGGGACCTGGGCAACACGCTCATCGTCGTCGAGCACGACGAGGAGACGATGGAGGCCGCCGACTGGATCGTCGACATCGGCCCGGGTGCGGGAGAAACCGGCGGCTGGGTCGTGCACTCGGGCCCGCTGTCGGAGCTGCTGAAGAACCGCAAGTCGCTGACGGGCCAGTACCTGTCGGGCAAGCGCCGCATCGTCCTGCCTCCGACCCGACGCCCGATCGACAAGAAGCGCGTCGTGACCGTCAAGGGCGCGCGCGAAAACAACCTGAAGAACGTTGACGTGTCCTTTCCGCTCGGCGTGCTCACTGCCGTCACCGGAGTGTCCGGTTCGGGTAAGTCGACGTTGGTTAATGGCATTCTGTATCGCACCCTAGCCTCGCGCCTCAACGGCGCGCGCATGGTGCCGGGCCGTCACCGTACGATCACGGGCATCGAACAGCTCGACAAGGTCGTGCACGTGGATCAGAGCCCGATTGGCCGGACCCCGCGCTCGAACCCGGCGACCTACACGGGCGTGTGGGACCAGATCCGCAAGCTTTTCGCCGAGACGCAAGAGGCGAAGGTACGCGGCTACGGCCCGGGGCGCTTCTCTTTCAACGTCAAGGGTGGCCGCTGCGAGTCTTGCAAGGGTGACGGCACCCTGAAGATCGAGATGAACTTCCTGCCCGACGTGTACGTGCCCTGCGAGGTCTGCCACGGTGCTCGCTACAACCGCGAGACCCTCGAGGTTGAGTACAAGGGCAAGACTGTCGCCGACGTGCTCGATATGCCGATCGCCGAGGCCGCGCAGTTCTTCGCGCCGATCTCACGCATCGCCCGCCACCTCAACACGCTCGTTGAGGTGGGTTTGGGCTACGTGCGCCTCGGCCAGAGCGCTACGACCCTGTCGGGCGGCGAGGCTCAGCGCGTCAAGCTGGCCTCCGAGCTGCAGCGACGCTCGACCGGCCGCACGGTCTACGTGCTCGACGAGCCCACGACCGGCCTGCACTCCGAAGACATCCGCAAGTTGCTCCTCGTCCTCCAGTCGCTCGCTGATAAGGGCAACACCGTCATCGTCATCGAGCACAACCTGGACGTCATCAAGAGCGCCGACTGGATCATCGACATGGGTCCGGAGGGCGGAGCCGGCGGCGGCACGGTCGTCGCGCAGGGAACGCCCGAGGAGGTCGCGAAGGTGGAGGAATCCTTTACCGGCCACTACCTCGCCGAGGTCCTCGCGAAGGAGGCCGCTCGTGACGCCGCAGCCCAGTAGCGTGAACGGTTAGGATGGGGCTTATGCTTCCTGCTTACCGCTATTTCGGCCACATGTACTACTGGCCGGCATGGGTCCACCTGATCGTCATTGCGCTCATGGGCGTCGCGGCCGCGCTCACGATCTCCGCGCTCATGGCACGCGGGGTCGGTCGATCTCGTGTCTTCGGCCTGAGCTGTGGTTTCGTTGCTGGCATCGGAAACTTGAGCCTGTGTGTTCTCGTGCAGGCCGAGGCCCGGCACACGTGGCAGATGGGCATGGTGGGCGCGCTCTATACGGTCGCGTTCGTCTTCTTGCTGATGACGCTAGTGTCTCTGTGGAGTGGCGGATCGAGCGGATTCCTGTGGTCGCGAGCCTTCCACCTGTTCCTGGTGGTTGCGATGGCGATCGCCGGCATCATGGAGTTTGCCTACCGTCTGGCGTACTGGATTCCGCTGCCCGTCGCGGGCGTCGCTGTCCTGCTCGCTCTCTTCTGCGCATTCGTCGCCGGTCGTAACAGCCGGGATTAGACGGCTTTCACGCACGAAGTGGCCCCGATCTCGTCTATGAACGAGGCCGGGGCCGCTTCGTGTCTACGGAGAGTCCGCGTGGGTGGCCGGGTTACTCCTGGTTCTTCGCAGCCTCACCCGACGCGTACAGGGCGTCAACCTCGTCGGCGTAGTCGGCCAGGACACGGCGGCGCTTGAGCTTGAGGGAGGGCGTCATGTATCCGTTCTCCACGGTGAAGGCCGCATTCACGATGCGGTAGCGACGGATCGACTCGGCGCGAGAAACCGCCTGGTTGGCGCGGGCGATCGCCTTCTCCAGCGAGTCGCGCACCTCGGGCAGGTTCGCGGCCTGTGCGGCGTCCACGACGGGAAGGCCGTGGGTTGAGAGCCACTCGGGCAGCATCTCCGTGTCCAGAGCGATGAGCGCGCCGATGTACGGGCGGTTGTCGCCGACGACGATGATGTTCGCGATGAGCGGGTGCGTCGACAGGGACTCTTCGAGGACCTCGGGAGAGACGTTCTTGCCGCCCGCAGTCACGATGAGTTCCTTCTTGCGGCCCGTGATGCGCAGGTGGCCGCGATCATCGATGGAGGCGAGGTCGCCAGTCTTAAACCAGCCGTCGACGTAGGCCTCGGCCGTGGCCTCGGGCAGGTTGTGGTAGCCCTTCGACACGGAGATGCCCTGGACGAGCAGCTCGCCATCGGGAGCGATCTTCATGCGGTTACCGGGCCAGGGGAAGCCCACCGAGTCCGGCGGGAAGTCCTGCGGCGTCTCCACGGAGATCGGGCCGGTGGTCTCGGACAGGCCGTAGCCCTGCAGGAGCGTGATGCCCAGGCCGCGATAGAAGTTTGCGAGGTCGAGGGCCAGGGGAGCGCCACCGGAGATGATCGTATGCAGGTTCGGGCCCAGGATCGCGCGGACCTTCGACAGGACGAGCGCGTCGGCGACCCGTCCGCGCAGCTTGAGCGCGGTCGATGGGCCGGGGGAGGGCGTTGCCGAGGCGTCGGGAATGGGCGTCGTGTCAGGGCCGGGACCGGCGACGGCAGACTCGGGCAGGGGAGAGTCGACGTAGGCGGAGGCCTTGGACAGGGCGCGCGCCTGCCTGGCGGCCCACGCAAACATCCTGCCCTTCATGCCGCCGCCGGCCTTCGCGGCCGCGGCGTTGTAGACCTTCTCCATGACGCGTGGGACCACGAGGAGCATCGTCGGCTTGAAGGACGCGATGTCGTTGACCAGGTTGCGCGTGTCGGGGGAGAACGCGGTGACGCCCTGGCCCGCGAGCAGGCAGTACATGACGAAACGCGCGAGCACGTGGGCGACCGGCAGGAAAAGCAGAGAGCGCGACTTCGGGTCGTTGATGAGGAGAGGCAGGAAGTCGTAGGCCTGCAGCATCGGCGAGATGAAGTTGCCGTGCGTGAGCACGACGCCCTTGGGCATGCCGGTCGTGCCGGAGGTGTAGATGACCGTCGCCTCGTCGCTCAGTTTGACGGCGTCGGTGCGCTCACGCACCTGATCGACGCTCACGCCCTGAGCGGCACCCGACAGGACGCGCTCGGCACCCCGGTCCAGGGAGAGGATATGGCGCACACCCTCGGTGCGCACGGATTCGACCAGCTCGGCCTGCTGCGTGGTGGCCGTAATGACGATACGCACGTCGGCGTCGGCCAGGATGTGCGCGATCTGCGAGGCCGAGTCCGTCTCGTAGATGGGCACGGTGATGGCGCCGCAGGACAGCGCGGCGACGTCGATGAGCGCCCACTCGTAGGAGGTGGGGGCCAGGATCGCCAGGTGGTCGCCGGCCTCGAGCCCGATGCCGATGAGGCCGCGCGCAATCGAGTCGGCCTCGCCGAGGAAAGTCTCCATTGTGACCGGGCGCCACGCGCCGACGTTGGAGCGGCGCTCGATCGCGACCTGCCCGGGGTGAGACGCCACGCGCTGGTGGAGCATCTTCGGCAGGTTCATGTCCTCGGTGGCTTCTCGCGTGGCGATCGACTCCCAAGAGCCGTCGGCGAGCCGGCGTACCGTCATTGCGGTCCTTTCGTGGGGTGGGCGCTGTGCGCCGTGCGTGGTGGGATCAGTTCTTCTTGCCGCGGCCAAAAAGCCCGCGCTTCTTGGGCGCTTCGGCGGAGACGGGGCCGCCGTACAGGGCGTCGATCTCGTGGGAGTAGTCGGTGATGACCTTGCGGCGGCGCAGCTTCATCGACGGCGTCACGTAGCCGTTTTCGACGGTGAAGGTTGCGTCGATGATGCGGAACTTACGGATCGATTCGGCGCGGGAGACGGCCTTGTTGGCGCGCTCGACGGCCTTCTCGAGGGACTCGTGGACGGCGGGCAGTTCGGCGGCCTCGGTGGGCGAGCACTGCGGCAGGCCGTGCTTGGCCAGCCAGTCGGGCAGCATGTCGGCGTCCAGGGTGAAGAGCGCGCCGACGTAGGGGCGCTGGTCGCCGACGACGATGACGTTGGCGATGAGCGGGTGCGTGGCCAGGGAGTCCTCGAGGACCTCGGGGGAGACGTTCTTGCCGCCCGCGGTGACGATGAGTTCCTTCTTGCGGCCCGTGATGGTCAGCTGGCCCTTGCGGTCGATCGAGCCCAGGTCGCCCGTGTGGAACCACTTGCCGTCGGGCATGACCTCGGCGGTCTGCTCGGGCAGGTGGTAGTAGCCGGGCATGACGGACTGGCCGCGCACCAGGATTTCGCCGTCCTTGGCGATCTTGATGAAGTTGCCGGGCAGGGGCAGGCCGACGCCACCGATGGGGTTCTTGCCGATGTGCTGGACGGAAATCGGGCCGGTGGTCTCGGACAGGCCGTAGCCCTGGATGAGGGTGATGCCCATGCCGGCGTAGAAGTGGGCGAGGTCGGTGGCCAGGGGCGCGCCGCCGGAGACGATGTAGCGCAGGTTGGGGCCCAGGACCGAGCGAATCTTCTTGAGGACGAGCGCGTCGGCGATGCCGTGACGCATCTTCTTGAACAGGCCGGGGCCGAAGGTCTTCTCGGAGGCCACGGAGAAGGTGCGCGCCTGCTTGGCGCTCCAGGCGAACATGCGGCCCTTGATGCCGCCGCCCGCCTTGGAGGAGGCCGCGTTGTAGACCTTCTCGAGAACGCGTGGCACAACGAGGAGCACGGAGGGCTTGAATGCCTGGATGTCGGGCAGCAGGTTCTTGATGCTGGGGGAGAAGCCGAGGACGCCCTGGCCCGACAGGATGACGTGCATGACGAGGCGCGCGAGCACGTGGGCGACGGGCAGGAAGAGGAGCAGGCGGGTCTCGGGGGAGTCGATGACCTCGCCGAGGACCTGGCGGGCACCCTCCGCGGTAGCGACGAAGTTCGCGTGTGTCAAGGCCACGCCCTTCGGGTTTCCGGTCGTTCCGGAGGTGTAGATGATGGTGGCGATGTCCGAGGAGGAGATGGATGCGCGGCGCTGCTCGACGTTCTCGATGGTGATGCCGGTGGCGGCGCGGGCGATCATGCGCTGGGCGCCGCGGTCGAAGGAGTCGACTGCCACGGTGTATTCCGGGGCCACCGAGTGCACGAGCTCGGCCTGCTGGGTGGTGGCCGTGAAGACGCGGGTGACGTGAGCATCGGTGAGGATGTGCTCGATCTGGGCGGCGGAGTCGGACTCGTAGATCGGGACGGTGATCGCGACGATCGACAGCAGCGCGAGGTCGAGGAGGAGCCACTCGTACGAGGTCGGGGCCAGGATCGCGACCGCGTCGCCGGGCTGCACGCCGAGGCCGATGAGGCCGCAGGCGGTGTACTCGACCTGGCGCTGGAGCTCAGCTGTGGTCAGGGAGCGTGTGGAGCCGACGGAGGAGCGCTGCTCGACCGCCACCTGGTCGGGGTGAAGGAGGGCGCGCTTGGCCAGCATGTCGGGAACGATGTCGTGTTTGCTGACCTTGTACGTCGGCTTGATCGTGTACGAGCCATCTCGCATGCGCTTCATCGTGTCCTCCGGGATGTCGGTTCAAAGACTGAACAACAGGTTCGATGTGAGTCTACTGGTTGTGGCGCGGCCCCCGCCCCATAATTGGGGCAGGGGCCGCTGAGTGACGATTAGATCACAGGTCGTAGTAGAGCTCGTATTCGTAGGGGTGTACGTAGGCGCGCATCGGGGCGACCTCGTTGGTCTCCTTGTAGTCGAGCCACGTGTCGATCAGGTCCTGCGTGAAGACGTCGCCCTCGGTGAGGAACTCGTGGTCCTCGCGCAGCGCGTCGAGGGCGGCCTCAAGCGAGCTGGGCAGCTTCGCGATGTCCTGGTATTCGGCCGGGGGCAGCTCGTACAGGTCCTTGTCGATCGGCGCAGCCGGCTCGATGCGGCGTTTGATGCCGTCGATGCCTGCCATGAGGCACGCGGAGAATGCCAGGTAGGGGTTTGCGCTCGGGTCCGGCACGCGGTACTCCACGCGCTTGGCCTTGGGCGACGTGCCCGTCACGGGGATGCGGATGCACGCGGAGCGGTTGCGCGCCGAGTACACGAGGTTGATCGGGGCCTCGAAGCCGGGAACCAGGCGTCGGAAGGAGTTCACTGACGGGTTCGTGAAGGCCAGCAGCGCGGGCGCGTGCTCGAGCAGGCCGCCGATGAACCAGCGAGCGGTGTCGGACAAGGAACCGTAGCCGCGCTCGTCGTAGAACAGGGGCTCGCCGTTCTTCCACAGCGAGATGTGCGTGTGCATGCCCGAACCGTTGTCGCCGAACAGGGGCTTGGGCATGAAGGTCGCGGAGTGACCGAACTCAAGGGCGGAGTTCTTGATGACGTACTTGAACTTCATCATGTCGTCGGCCGCAGTTTGCAGCGTCGCGAAGCGGTAGTTGATCTCCTGCTGGCCACCCGAGCCGACCTCGTGGTGGGCTCGTTCGATCGTCAGGCCGACCTCCTCGAGGAGGCGGCTCATCTCGTCACGGACGTCCGCGTACTTGTCGGCGGGGGAGACGGGGAAGTAGCCGCCCTTGATGGGCACCTTGTAGCCCATGTTGCCGCCCTCTTCGACGCGACCGGTGTTCCAGTACGCCTCGGGCGAGTCGACGGAGAAGAAGGTGTTGTGCGGGGTGACCTGGTAGCGCACGTCGTCGAAAAGGTAGAACTCGGCCTCGGCGCCGATGAAGCACTCATCCGCGATGCCGGTCGAGCGCAGGTACGCCTCGGCCTTAGCGGCCACCTGGCGCGGGTCGCGCGAGAAGGGCTCGTCGGTGAAGGGGTCGACGATCGAGAAGTTCACGACCAGGGTCTTGCGATCGCGGAACGGATCCACGAACGCGGAGGAGATGTCCGGGATGAGCTTCATGTCGGACTCGTGGAT
>CAUTDS010000002.1:0-142361 GCA_963537175.1 uncultured Actinomycetes bacterium | reverse complement strand
AGCGATTCACTCGTAATGAATAGGTCGTGGGTTCGATTCCCACAGGCGGCTCAGATACGCCCACCCGGTTCCGGGTGGGCGTTTTTGTATGCGTTGACGGGCCGGGCACCGCAGCCAGGCCCACCAATCCCTCCGGCGCCCTCCACACCAGTGGCGCTTGGTTGCTGATGTGTGGCTTGGCGCGTCGTCTCAAGGCCCGCCCTGGCCCTGCCACCGCCCACCGGCACCGCGGCCAAGCCACGCCATTGCCCACGGGCACCGCAGCGAAGCCCCGCCGCAGCCCGTGGGCATCACAGGGGCCTCGCGCGCTGCGATTTCTGGCCGATCTCTTGTGTGTTGTTACAAACGTCGTCAATCGGCGGTGTTTTTCGTGTGGCTTTCTGTCCCGTTGTTACAAACGTCGTCAATCCGACGGCTTTTTCGCTGAAAATAGTGGTTTTTGGGCGCAGATTGACGACGTTTGTAACATGAGCACTCGCAAGGAGGTTCAAACTGCTCCGGTTTGACGACGTTTGTAACGTCGGCCGCCCACTGGTCGCCCGCCCAGGCCCCGCGACCGCCCACGGGCATCGCAGCCTGGCCCCGTCGGCCAGGTGGCCCGGTTGTCTGAAACCGCCATCGCCTTTGCGGGCCGGTGAGGTGGGCCAGTTGAAACCGCCATCGCCTTTGCGAGTGAGAAATGGATGTTTTTGGTGCAGTTTTTGGGCGCAGAGGTGATGGCGGTTTCAACGTCGCCATGTCGTCTCGCCTCGTGCGCGACATTCTTCGCGCTGCTCGGCCTGATATGTGGGTGCGAGCGCGAAAAAGTGCGCCCTGCGGGACTGTAGTCATCGTGTAGGCGCGAAAAAGTTCGCCCAGCACACGAAAAATGGCCCAAAATGGGTGTTTGATGGCGCGCTGGGCGAGTTTTTTCGCGGAAATGCGGTTGGAGGGGCCGTGTTGGGCGAGTTTTTTCGCGGACCAGCAGTCGTGGGATCCCGCCGGGCGAGTGTGTTGCGCCGTGTGCCTGGCAGCCGGGCCCTTCTGCTGGCAGTGTTAACCCTTCAATGCGCAGCTAAACCCTATTGTTGGCATGGTGGGCAGCCCGCCCAGGTAGCCACCTATCGGGTTAACGTGCGCAGGAGGAGGTCCAGGCTGCCACCTATCGGGTTAACGTGCGCGTAAGAGGTGTTTGATGGAGCTCCGCTTGCATCTCGACGCGTCACCCCGTGGTGCTCCTGCAAGTGTCACGGCCCAAATACCGACCCTCAACCGCATCAGGCAAGGCACCGTGCCCTCGGGCAAGATTGGTTAGGCGAACCTTGCTCGAAAAATGAAAGCGTCAATGATGTTAAAACGCTGAAAACCGAGGATTATTCCCTCGCACCTAAGAGATAGTGAAACATTTGACTAAAGGGGTGTTAGCACTAGAAATCCCGGGACTAAGGGACCAAGATAGACGTGTCTGAAGGGCACAGCCCCACAAGGGTGAGCCCCGTACCGAATACACATGCACAGGAGAAACAACATGACCGTTGAGTCCACCGGCTTCAAGGCTTCCGACGTTCTCGCAGGCAACCTGCAGAAGGTCCTCACCGACGTGACCGCTCTGTCCCTCGTGGGCAAGCAGCTGCACTGGAACATCACCGGCGAGGGCTTCCGCTCGCTGCACCTCTACCTCGACGCGGTCGTCGACATCGCCCGCGAGGCCTCCGATGAGATCGCCGAGCGCATGCGCGCCCTCCAGGTCGTCCCCAACGGCCTGCCCGAGGTCGTCGCCCAGCGCAACACCCTGCCGACCGTCCCCGAGACGATCATCAAGACCACTGACGCCGAGGAGCTCGCCGTCGCCGCTATCAACGCGACCGTCGGCACCATGCGCGACGTGCACGAGAAGGTCGACGCCGAGGACTCCGCCTCTGCCGACATCCTCAACGACTACATCCGTCGCTTCGAGCAGCAGGCGTGGTTCATCCGTTCGCAGAACGGCCAGGCCTGAGCCTGACTCCTCCGTGAGGAGGGAGCGAGCCGCGTAGGCTCGCATCAACAACGTGGGGTGCCCCGCCTGTCGCAGGCGGGGCACCCTTGTATGTGGGCGCGAGGGGCGTGGGCCTTATTGGGGATTGAAGGCGGCCGCAAGGCTTCGGTACTGCCCGAAGCGAACAAGCTCGGGGCTGTGCGAGCCTTGCGCGCAGGCCCCGGGAGGTGACACCGCGTCAGCGACACGGGGGGAGGGTGAACATTAGGCTGGTGGCGTGACGAATTCCCAGGACACAGCAGGTACCGCACCCACCTCCGGCGACGCGCAGCGGGGCGAGGCGCAGCCCGCCCTCGTCCTCGTCAACCTGGGGACTCCGACCGCCCCCGAGCCCGGCCCGGTGCGCGCATTCCTACGCGAGTTTCTCTCCGACCGCCGCGTCATCGAGATGAACCCTCTCCTGTGGAAGCCCATCCTGGAGGGCATCATCCTGCGAGTCCGGCCGCGCGAGGTCGCGGGCAAGTACCGCAGCATCTGGATGGACGAGGGCTCGCCGCTCATGCACTACACCCGCGAGCAGGCCCGCCTCCTCGGCGAGCGCCTGCCGGGCGCGCGCGTCGAGGTCGCAATGCGCTACGGACAGCCTTCGATCGGCTCGGTCCTGGACCGCCTGCACGCTGATGGTGTGCGCCGCGTGGCGATCCTGCCCGCCTACCCGCAGTACGCGGCCTCGACGGTGACGACGATCAACGACGCGGTCGCGAGTTGGATCAGCCGCAACCGCGACGGCTTCGAGCTGCGCCTGCACCGCTCCTTCCCTGCCGCCCCCGCGTACATCGAGGCGCTCGCGACCGCCCTCGAGCGCCATTGGGAGCGCGTGGGACGTCCGAACTTCCTGACGGGGGACCGCGTCGTCGTGTCCTTCCATTCGATCCCGGTCGCCATGGACGAGGCCGGGGACCCCTACCGCGCCGAGTGCCGTCACACGGTCGCCGCCCTCGAGTCGCGCTTGGGCCTTGCGATGGGGTCCCTGACGGCGACCTTCCAGTCCGTGTTCGGGCGGGCCGAGTGGCTGGGCCCGCAGACGATCGAGGAGATGGCCGAGCTGGGCGCCGCGAAGTGCCCGCGCGTGGACGTCATCTGCCCGGGCTTCATGGCGGATTGCCTGGAGACGCTCGAGGAGATCGACCAGCTCAACCGCGAGACCTTCGTCGAGGCCGGGGGCGGGGACTTCCACTACGTTCCCTGGGGCAATGACTCGGAGGGTGCGGTCGCTTCCCTGGAGGAGCAGGCGCGCATCGCGCTGGCCGGCTGGGTGTAGGCGCGCGCTGTCACAATCGACCGGCGGACGAAACCCTCCAGCGGATGCGGCCCCGGCCTCGTAGCGTGGAGGCATGAGCACGCCTGACTGTACGACCTTTTCCACGCTGGCCATCCACGCCGGGTTCGACCCGGACCCCATCACGGGCGACGTGGTGCCTCCGATTCACGTTGCATCGACGTTCGTGCAGGATCGGCCCGGCGAGCTGAGAGAAGGCTACGAGTACGGGCGCTGCGGCAACCCGACGACCAACGCCTTCGCGGGTGCGCTCGCGGCCCTGGAGGGGGCGACGCACGGCTTCGCGTTCCCGTCGGGCATGAGCGCCGAGGACACGGTGATTCGCCTGCTGGCGCGCCCCGGCGACCACGTCGTGCACTCGACCGACGTGTACGGCGGCACCCACAAGCTCCTGAGCGTCATCAAGCCCGCCGAAGGCATCACCTCCGAGGCCGTGGACCTCACCGACCTGGCCGAGGCCGAGCGCGTGATCCGAAGCCAGCGCCCGCAGATCGTGTGGGTGGAGACGCCCTCGAACCCGTTCCTGCTGGTCACGGATATCGCTGCGATCGCGGCCCTCACGCACGAGGTGGGAGGCCTGCTGGTCGTGGACAACACCTTTGCGACGCCGGTTTTGCAGCGCCCCCTCGAGCTGGGTGCGGACGTCGTCGTGCACTCGACGACCAAGTACGTGGGCGGCCACTCCGATGTGATTGGCGGTGCCTTCATCCTGCGCGATGGCCTGGAGCTGCCGGCGCACGTCGAGCCCTTCTTCGGTGAGCGTGACGCGGCCGCTGAGGCCGTGAAGCTGCAGATGGCCCTCGGGCACGTGCCTTCCCCGCGCGACACGTACCTGGCCCACCGCGGCCTCAAGACGCTGGCGCTGCGCGTGGAGCGCCACTGCGAGAACGCGCAGAAGGTCGCCGAGTTCCTGGCCTCCCACCCCAAGGTCACGGCGGTCCACTATCCGGGGCTGGCCTCGGACCCGGGATACGAGCTGGCGCGCGCGCAGAATCCGGCCGGCGTGGGCGGCGTGCTCTCCTTCCAGGTCGCCACGGAGGAGGCTGCGATCGAGCTGACGACACGCACGCGCGTTTTTGCTCTGGCCGCGTCCCTAGGTGCGCCCGAGTCCCTCATCGAGCACCCGGCGATCATGACCCACTCGACGCGCGTCGGCGGCGTGGGTGGCGTGCCCGCCACGCTCCTACGCCTCGCGGTCGGCCTGGAGGATGCGCAGGATCTGATTGCGGACTTGGATCAGGCGCTCGCGCAGATCTGAGGTTCCTCTCCTGGGGGACGAGGCCGGGGTTCCCCGAGCGGTGACGCGCGGTTAGGGGCCCGACGGGTCAGCGAAGCCCGGCGGCTCAGCCAGGTTGCAGCCGCGGTGGCACCGCCGACGGCGAGGACCGCGGGAACGAGGATCGTCGCGCCCTGGCCGGTGAACTCGATGACCAGGATGAGCCCCGTGAAGGGCGCCTTCATGGAGGTGCCGAGGAACGCTGCCGCACCGATGAACGCGAAGGCGGCAATCTCGGAGCCGGGCCACGCGGTCGCCCACGGCAAGCCGATGACGGCCCCCAGTCCCGCGCCGAGTGCGACTGCGGGGGTGAGGACGCCGCCCCAGCCTCCCGCGCCGATCGTCAGGAATGTGGTGGCCGTCTTGGCGAGAAGGATAAGGAGAACGAACGCGATCCCCGCGCCGGCCGCCCACGTCGCATCAAACTGCGTCTGCGCGCTGGCCTGCCCGTTGCCCACGACGGACGGTACCCACACGGACGTCACGCCGACGAGGAAAGAGGCGATGGGAAGTGCCACGAGTACGCGCCAGCCGCGCGGACGATCGGCGCTGATCCGCGCCACGGCCTTCTTGAACGCCCATCCCGCGGCACCGAGCACCGGCCCCATGAGCGCGCCGAAGACTGTCAAGGACAGCGACGGCGTGAGGGTTGGGACCGTGTAGAAGAAGGCCGGCCTCGTGAATCCCGTAGAGATGAGGACCGCGATCCCCGAGGTGATGAGCGCGGGTGCGACGGCGCGTGCGGACAGGGACACGAGGAGAATCTCGAGCGTGTAGATCGCGCCCGACAGGGGGATCGAGTAGACGGCAGCCAGGCCCGCCCCCGCGCCGCACGCGACGATGATGCGGCGATCCTCGGGGGTGAGGCCGAGGCGGTCGGCGGCGGCCGCGCTGAAGGCGGCGGCCATTTCGCGCGGGGCGACCTCGCGTCCGACGGATGCTCCCAGGCTCACGATGACGATCTGAGTGAGGGCGTGCCAGGTGGCCCGCAGGGGAGGCATGGGGGTGCCGTCCACCGCGGCCGTCACGGAGGTGATGGCCCTGTTGCGCCGGAAGAGGGCGAACCAGGACAGGGCGCCGATTAGCCCGCCGAGGGTGAGGACGAGGATGCGTCGGGTGGGAGAGGCGGCGCTCGCGGCTTCCAGCAGCGTGCCTGCGTGCATGTCCCAGGCGAGAGCTTGGATCCAGTGGAGGATGTGCTTACACACGAGGCCAACGAGGCCGGCGATGATCCCGGTGAGGAGTGTTGCGACCGCGAAGCGGCGCGTGCTCACGGACATGGTGTGTCGGAGTCGAGGCGCTCGCTCACACGCGTGAACAGGCCGGTGAGCATGTCGATCTCCTCGAGCGTGATGTCGTCGAGGAACAGGCGGCGGATGACGTCGCGCTGGACCAGGGCGGCCTCGTCGAAGAGGGTCTTGCCGGCCTGCGTCAGAAAGACGAGGCCACCGCGGCCGTCGCCTTCGCACGGGCGGCGCTCGATGAGGCCTCGGGATTCGAGGCGCTTCATCGTGTGGGTGAGGCGCGAGCGCGAGAAGACGACCTGGTGGGCCAGGCGGGAGGGGCGGATGCCTTCCTCGCCGGCGCGGTCGGTCATGAGAAGCACGGAATATTCGGGCATCGACAACCCGGCCTGGCACTTGAGGGCCGCTTCGATGCGCTCGGTGAGGCGAGCTGTTGTCGTGAAGTAGAGCTCCCAGGCCGCCGCTCGGGGGTGGTGTGCTCGGCTCACTGGTTCTCCTCGTTCGATGCGTGTGGGTGAGGTCGAAACGGCCTCGGGCTGCCTACGAGTATAACTTTCAATTAGACCCAGGTATAAATCGGTGCAGCGCACGTCACGTTCTCAGAATGAATGATCGAATGATCTGAATTGTTTGAATTGCGTTACTCTAATTGCAATGCAATAAGCATCTGAACTCATCAGAGAATCCACATACTTCGAGAGGAATGAATACATGAAAAAGACGAAGAAGATTGTCGAAGTTGTCGACGACTTCGATGGCACCCCCGCCGATCAGACCGTTCGCTTCGCCTTCAATGGCGCGTCGTACGAAATTGATCTGAACCGCGAGCATTTCGAGGAATTTGCCGAGGCCATTCAGCCCTACATTAAGGCTGGCCGCAAGGTGGGCTCGACCCGCCGCCGCGGCAACGCCGGCAATCCCACGCAGCGCCTGGAGAATGCGAAGATCCGCGCCTGGGCGAAGGAAGAGGGGCACGAGCTGTCCGACCGTGGTCGTATTCCCGCTCCGATCGTTGAGGCCTACCGCAAGGCCCACGCCTGATTCACGACGCAATTGTGGACGCGCCGACAGGCGCGCCCACAATTCTTTATTCATACGCCTGGGGGGCGGCGCGCGTTATGCGTGCCGCCCCCCATGTGTGTCGGATGTCAGCCCTTGGTAACGACGTTATTCGCGCCCGAGTCGCTGCCAACCTGAGGAGCGTTTCCGTCCTTGTACTGGATGGCGTTATTGGAGCCGGTGAAGGAGGCCTTGTCGGCGGACTTCACCTCGACCGCATTCGCGGAGCCGTTGATCGTGATCTCGGAGACGGCCTCGCCCACAATGTGGTTGTTCGAGCCGTTGATGACGACGGTCTTCGTGCCCGCGGGGATCTCGACGTGCGCGTTGGACTCATCGATCGTGAAGGCGCCGGAAGCGTCGGACTTCTCCGAAGAACCGGACTTGCTGGAGTGGTCGTGGCCGGAGTGGTCCGTGCCCTCGGAGGAAGAGGAGGCGGGGGCGGAGGAGTCGCCGCCGGAGACGTTGGCGGTCTGGGAGCAGCCGGTCAGGGCCATGGTGGCGACGGCCAGGGCGGCCGCGGCGGGAAGGAAGGACTTCAGGGACATGGTGTCTCCCTTTCGTATGTTGATCAGTTGGTCAAACGATAATCGGGGTACTAGAAGGCGGGGATGAAGATCTCGACGCGGCGGTTGAGCGCACGGCCAGCCGGGTTATCCGAGCCGTCGGCGTTCTCGTTGGGCGCAACGGGCTTCGACTCGCCGTAGCCGGTCGCATCCAGCATCGCGCTCACGCCGTCCTTCTTCAACTCCGCAGACACGGCATCCGCGCGCTCCTGCGAGAGCTGGAGGTTGAAGGCCTCGTCCGAGACGGAATCGGTGTGGCCGTAGATGTGGGCGGTGGGAACCTTCGCGTTGTTGAGTACGCCCGCCAGGCTCTTCAGGGTCTGGGCGGCGTCGGGGCGAATGTCGGACTTGCCGAAGTCGAAGAGGACGCCGTCCTCCAGGGTGATGACCGTGCCGCAGGACTCGACGGGCTTGAGGGACTCGACGGGCGGGAACTTGCCGAGCTTGCTGACCTTCTCGACCTTCGGGGCGTCCTTGACGGTCACGCCGTTGACGGTCGCAGTGCCGTCGCCGTTGTTCTGGATCGTCAGCTTATCGTCCGTGTAGCTGCCTGTGCCGTCGCCGTTGTTGATGATCGTGACGGTGCCCTTGGTGAACTGGCCGGAGCCGTCACCGTTGTTGATGATCGTCTCCATGGAGGTCGTATTGGAGTAGTTGCCGCCGCCGGTGCCGTTCAGGATGATGCTGGTGGTCGTCGTGGAGTAGGTGCCCGAACCGTTGGCCTCGACGTTGATGCTCACCATGGTGTCGGCGTTGGTGTAGGTGCCCGAACCGTCGCCGCCGTAGATGATGGAGATGGGGCCCTCGGTGATGACGCCGGAGCCGGTGCCGTCGTTGACGACCGTGCCCTTATCGCTGGAGGAGACGGCGGAGCCGTCGCCGCCCAGGACCGTCGAGCCGGACACGAGGGAGGTGCCGTCGCACTTGGCGGGGGAGACCGTCACGCCCGGAACGGAGGCGAGAGACGTGGAAGCGGCCTGGATGACGGCCTTATCCGCGTTCGAGGCGAACACATCGATCGCGGGCACCGAGAAGAGGGGGATCGGGGGGATCTCGCCGGGGCGGTAGCCCGGGATCGTCGGAACCGAGGCGGGAGTTGCGGACTGGGTCGGGGCAGCCGTGGTGGCCTCGGCGGTGGGCGCAGCCGCGGGAGTCTGGGGCTTCGAGGAGCCGCAGGCGCCCAGGGCGAGCGTCGTCGCAGCGACGAGAGCGGAGGCTGTCAGGGTGCGTCGTGTGATGATCATGAACCTAACCGTACGGGAAAATATGAGGGGCGCACACTGTTCCGGTAATTATGTAAAACCGCGGAATTTCAAGGATGTCAGGGGGGTTCTGAGGGCGACTCAGGGGGTAATCAGGGTACGCCCGGGGTCTTTGTCTGCGTAAGAATAGGGGGCCTCCTGTCGCGGTGTTGGGGGAGGGGCCTCGTCCCTACGTGGTTCTGTGTCCAAGCTGTGGCGTGATCAACCCCACGGGATGTATGAGGAGGGTTGGAACCTGTGGGACAATGGAGACATGAGCTACAAACTGGTGCTGCTCCGCCACGGCGAGAGCGAATGGAATGCAAAGAACCTCTTCACCGGTTGGGTGGACGTTCCGCTGTCGGACAAGGGCCGCGCGGAGGCTACCCACGGTGGCGAGCTCCTCAAGGAATCCGGCGTTCTCCCGGATCTCCTGTTCACGTCGATGCTGCGTCGCGCCATCATGACCGCGAACCTCGCCCTCGACGCTGCCGATCGCCACTGGATCCCCGTTGAGCGCAACTGGCGCCTCAACGAGCGTCACTACGGTGCGCTCCAGGGTAAGAACAAGAAGGAAATCCGCGACGAGTACGGCGAGGATCAGTTCATGCTGTGGCGCCGTTCCTTCGATGTGGCTCCGCCCGCCATCGAGGCCGGCTCGGAGTTCTCGCAGGACACCGACCCGCGCTACGCCGGCGAGCCCGTCCCCATGAGCGAGTGCCTCAAGGACGTCATCGCGCGTCTGCTGCCCTACTGGGATGAGACCATCGTTCCCGCGATCAAGACCGGCAAGACCGTCATGATCGCCGCGCACGGCAACTCCCTGCGTGCCATCGTCAAGCACCTGGATGAGATCTCCGACGAGGACATCGCCGGCGTCAACATCCCCACCGGCATTCCGCTGGTGTACGAGCTCGACGAGGAAACCCTCAAGCCCATCAAGAAGGGCGGCACCTACCTGGATCCCGAGGCCGAGGCGAAGATCGCCGCAGTCGCCAACCAGGGCAAGTGAGCTGAGCGGAGCCCCGGCATTGTCTGCATGGACGAGGCCGGGGCTTCGTCATGCCCGGAAAACCGCGCTTTTTGGGATGTGATGCCCGTCCTTATGGCGCACGTTTAACCGTGAGCAGGGTCGCATGCTGGGACGAATTGCGGTCGTGCTTGAAGTTGGTTTGTGTCGATCCTTGTATGCGTGTAACCTTGAGCATTCACACTGTATGGGTCGGTTTTGCTCGCCAGCTGGTAGAATAGTTGTGCTGTCCACGCAAGCATCCAGGAGTCCATCCATGTCGTTCGAAATCGGTCAGACGGTCGTCTACCCGCACCACGGCGCAGCCACGATCGAAGAGGTCATGACGCGCACCATTCGTGGTGAGGAGCGGACGTACCTGAAGCTGCGTGTGAACCAGGGTGATCTTGAGATTCAGGTTCCCGCCGAAAACGTCGACATGGTCGGCGTTCGCGACATCGTCGACGAGGACGGCCTCGAAGAGGTCCTGTCCGTCCTGCGCGCCCCCTACATTGAGGAACCCACCAACTGGTCGCGCCGCTTCAAGGCGAACCAGGAGAAGATTGCCACCGGCGACATCGTGAAGGTCGCCGAGGTCGTGCGTGACCTGACCCGCCGCGACGACCTGAAGAAGCTGTCCACGGGTGAGAAGCGCATGCTGACGAAGGCCCGCGGAATCCTCACCTCCGAGCTGGCCCTGGCGCGCAACATCGAAAAGTCCGCCGCCGCCGAGCGCCTCGACGCCGTCCTGGCTGAGGGTCGCATCGAGATCGAAGAAGATGCCGTCGAAGAGTGAAGCTCGCGCGGTCCTGACGGCCGCCGGCTCCGGCTCTCGCCTCGGCTGCGAGGGGCCGAAAGCCCTCGTTGAACTCTCGGGTCGCCCCCTTGTCTGGTGGGCGGCCCGCGGCCTACGCGCCGGGGGAGTGGGCGCGATCGTCGTGACGGCCCCGACCTCGTCGATCGAGGAATTTCGCAGCGCCCTGTCCGATATCGACGATCTGACCGTCGTCGTTGGCTCCGATCGCTCGCGTCAGGAGTCGGTGGCCCTCGGCCTGGCTGCGCTCGGGAGGTGCGAGGCGGACACGGTCGTCCTCGTGCACGACGCGGCGCGGCCCCTGACGCCCCCGCAGGTCACGACTCGCGTCATCGACGCGGTTGCCGGCGGCGCGGGCGCGGTCATCCCGGTCCTGCCCGTCACCGACACCCTCAAGACTGTGGACGCTTCCGGCGTGGTCGTTGGCACGCCTCGCCGCTCCGATATGGTGGCCGTGCAGACCCCGCAGGGCTTCCGCTGGGACGTCCTCATTCGCGCGCACGAGGAGGGTGCCTCCCTGGGCGCGGACGAGGCCTGGGCGGCCACGGACGACGCCGGCCTCGTCGAGGCGATCGGCGGGACCGTGCACACGGTCGCGGGCGACGAACGATCCATGAAGGTCACGCGTCCCCTCGACCTGGCGCTCGCGCAGATCCTCATCGTCGAGGAAACGAGCGCCTGAACGACCTCCCCGACTCGCGTGGATTGAGTAGGGGGCGTGTTAGGGAGCCGTCAGGAGCGAACGCACGAGCTGGGTGCCCTCCGGCAGGCCGAGCTTCGCGCGTTCCTCCGGCTTGTCGACGAAGTAGTCGATGAGGCGCTCAAGTTGACCAAAACTGATCGGTGTTCCCGTCATGTCAAAAACCAGGTCGTTTTCGAGCCCGTCAAGCGAGATGTGAACGAACAAGCATGCGCCATTGGCGGTGAGGTCCTCGTGGCCTCCCGTGATCCTGGGATGCAGGTCCCACGGGATGCGTGTCGGCTCTTTGTCGGTGAGGGGGTGAATCTCAAAATACTCGGGGGAGAGCAGCATGAGCGGTCCGTGGTGGATAACTCCTCGGCGATAGGGAGAAGACGTCAATGCTACGAAAAACAAACCCGAGATAATGCAGCCGACAATCGTGCTCCCGATGAAACCGACGATCGAGTCCCCCAAGGCGTACTCAATGAAGAGCGCAATGGGCGCGCAGCCGATCCCAGTGGCGGCCATGGCTTGGCGCGCTCGAAGCACGCCGAGCGGGGGGTAGAGCGCCATTCCTTGATCCTCGACGTGTACGTTGACGCCCATGGAGCGCCGCACTAGCTCGACGAGGCCAATGAGGAAGATAGCAATCCCCAGGAGAATAAAGAAGCCCGCGAAAAACAGGACGATACCGGGCGGTAGGCGACCCACCGTCGCAAGTGTGAGGGCGCCGAGGAAGATGGAACAACATGCGGCCTGAAACCCGTAGATCACCTTGTGCAGGCGCTTATCTGCGGCGGGAACACTGAGTGGCGCACCGTCTGCCATCATCGGTCTCCTTCCTGGGTGACATACCAGCATATGGCATGGTGGCGACGAATGTGCGGGCTTTTCCAGCCTCGTTGCGGGGATCCTTCCGGTGATGGGTCCGTGTCTCAGGCGTCCGGGTCCTGCCCTCGCAGGAGCGCGCGCACCACGTCGACGCCGGTCTCGGTGCCGAGAACGCGCCGCCGCCGGGGGTTGGAGGCGAAATAGTTAATGAGTCGCTCCAAGGCGGTGTAGGAGAACCCTGGATCCTTGAGGCGCAGCCACGTGACGCCGTCCTGACCATCCGAGGTCCAGTGGATGGCGGTCACGCCCTTGACGGTCTCGCCCACGGCGGTCACATCATTCCAGTTCACATCCTTGATCCGAAGGAGAAGGTCTCTCTCGGCGAAGGCAAAACCCTCGGGAAATAGAAGGAACTTTTGTACCTTGACATCACGCGGTTGGGGGAAATACAGACCCGGCACTTTCACGAGAAGGTAGATGATGAAGACACCAGCGCCGAGCGACATGAGGAAGCCATTTTTTGTGCTCGAGGAGAAAGCGAGAGGAATGAGGCAAAGAGCAATGCTACTTAGTCCCCATGCGAATCCAGCGTTGCGACTGCGGGCAAATGTAGCGTCCCCGGTGATCATCAGCTCGGTGACCGTGCGTTCCTCCTGGCGCGTCGTGGTGGCAGTGACCCTCGGCGGGCGGCGGGTGGCACGCGCGTAGGCGACGGCGGCTGGAATGAAGGCGACGAGGAGAATGCAGACGATAGCGAGCCCGTAACGCAGGCCGAGGGCGGGGAAACCGAGCGCGATGAGGGCGACGAGGACGAGTGCTGCTGCGACTCCGATGGCGTAGAAGCACGCGGGGACTATCCATGCTCGTCGCATGATGGCGTCGGCTTGTGCTGGGGTGAGAGGCCGGCGGATGAGCGTCAGGGGAAGCATGGGCTAGCCTGCCGCCAGAATGTCGGTGACGAGCTGCGGGCCATCCGGGGTTCTGAGCGTTGCTCGATCCTCTGGATGGGCGACAAAGTGGTTGATGAGACGAGCGAGTTGCCAGTAGCAGATGGGCATCCCCTTCATGTCGAAAACGAGCGCATCCTCTGAGTCTCGGGTGGATACGTGCATCAACTGGTGCGACTCCTTGTTGGCGACGAAAAGCTCGAAACCCTCAATCTGGGGGTTGCGATCCCAACGGATGCGTGTCGGGTTGTCGTGCAGGAGGGGCTGAATCGCAAGATAGCCGGGGGTGAGCGTGATCAGCGGTGACCGGTGGATGCGCGAGGGGCGATAGTCTGTCACGTTGAACATTGTGTATCCGAAGAACGAATACGAGAAACCCAGGATTAGGCTCATGACAGAATTAGGCTGAATCAGGAACAAGAGGAGTGTGATGGGACCGCAGCTCATCAAGAACACGGAGCTGATCGACGAAACGTAGAAGGGAAAAATAAAGGGGTAGAGGGCGATTCCTTCCGACTCGACATGCATGAGGACTCCCCGGCGCTGTTGAAGGATCTCGGCGACGCCGAGTGTGAGGGAAGCGAGAGCGAGGAGAATTGGGACTGCGACGAATAAGAACGTGTAGGCGATTGGGAAAAAGCTGCGCATGCAGAAAAAGAAGGCTGCGCAAACAGAGCATCCGGCGGCTGTGAGAAAGCTGGTGCGCATCGGCGACAGCTTCTCGTCTGCGTCGGACACGCTATGCAACGAACTTTCTGCCATCATCGTCCTCCTTCCGGGGTGACATACCAGCATATGACATGTGGTCAGGTCACGCTGATGGTTCCCCGGCCTCGTTCCTGGGGTGGCCCGAAGAGAGCGTGAGCTACGAAACGTGGTAGTTTCACCCTGGACGCATACGCGCCGCCGAGCACTCCCCATCGAAGGAGCCCGATCCCATGAGCACAACGCCCACCACCCCACACCGCGTGATCACGCGCAAAGTCGTCGACTGGGCGGCCTGGGACTGGGGTAGCGCCGCCTTCAACGCGGTCGCCACGACCTTCGTGTTCACGACCTACCTGACCAGCGACGGTGTCTTCACCGACTCGGGCACTGCCTCGACCTGGCTCAGCAACGGCATGACGATCGCGGGCCTGTTCATCGCCCTGCTCGCCCCCATCACCGGCCAGCGCGCCGATCGACGAGGCCGGGGCGGAGTCTGGCTCGGATGGTTCACGGGCGCGGTCGTCGTCTGCATGCTCGCCATGTACTTCGTCCACCCCGAGTCGGTCCTCGGTCCCCAGGGCGCCCTCATGCTGGGCATTGCGCTGCTCGGTCTGGGTAACGTGTTCTTCGAGTTCGCCTCGGTGAACTACAACGCGATGCTCAACCACCTGGGCGAGAAGGAAGACCGCGGCAAGATCTCCGGCTTCGGCTGGGCGGCCGGCTACATCGGTGGCATCGTCCTGCTGCTCATCCTCTACGTCGGCCTCATCGGCGTGAACCTGCTGAACGTGCCCACCGACGCGCACCTGAACATCCGCATCTCCATGGTGATCGCAGCCCTGTGGCTCGGCGGCTTCGCTATCCCCGTCATCGTGAACCCGCCGCTGCCCAAGAAGGTCCATACCGGCGGCGACGGCGAGTCGATCATCGACTCCTACAAGCTCCTGTGGCGCACCGTGCGCACCCTCAAGAACGAGGCCCCGCACACCCTCTTCTTCCTCATCGCCTCCGCCGTCTTCCGCGACGGCCTCGCCGGCGTCTTCACCTTCGGCGCCGTCCTGGCCAAGACCGCCTTCGGCTTCACCGCCGGACAGGTCATGATCTTCGCGATCGCCGCGAACATCGTCGCCGGCCTCGCGACCGTGGCCTTCGGCTGGGTCGACGACAAGATCGGCCCGAAGAAGGTCATCATCCTGTCGCTGTCCGCCATGGTCGTCGCCGGCTTCGGCGTCTTCTTCCTGCACGCCCGCGGCCCCGCGGTCTTCTGGAGCCTCGGACTGGTCCTCTGCGTCTTCGTCGGACCCACGCAGTCCGCGTCCCGCTCTTTCCTGTCGCGCATCATCCCCGCTGGCCGCGAGGGCGAGGTCTTCGGCCTCTACGCGACGACCGGCCGCGCCGTGTCCTTCATGGCGCCCGCCATGTACAGCGTCTTCCTCATGCTCGGCAAGCGCATGACGCCCGCCGGCGAGGACTACACCTACTGGGGCATCCTCGGCATCATGCTGATCCTCGGCTTCGGCCTGGCCCTCACGATCCCCGTGAAGGCGGACCGCGCGACCCTGGCCCACATGGAGGACTGAGCTCCTCGACGAGGGAGTCCGCGCCCGCACACGACACGTCCCCGACGCAACCGAGTGAGCCTCGGGCGTCGGGGACGATCCTTTGTTGGTGCGCTTACTTGCTGTCGGGCGTGAAAGCGACGATCGCGCCGCCGCGAGCTCCGATGAGAAGGTCGTCGTAGACCCACACGAAGGTTGTCAGGTCTTCCAGGTTCGGCGACACAAACGTAACCGGGTCCTCTGTGTTGAAGAAGAACGTCCGTGTGGGAGCCGACGCCAGGCCTTGGATGTAGAGTGCTCTGCCGTCAGAGCTGGCGCGCATCTGGGCGGCCGACCACGTGTCGGTCGAGAACATGTAGGGGAAGGAAGCGCCGGGGTTGACGGTGTGGGTGTCGCCCCCGCTGCTGACCGTCAGGGTATAGCCGTGGGCATTCTTGGAATAGACGCGCTCCACCGTTGCCGTCGTCCACGAAGCAACGCCGTGCGTCAAAAAGGCTCCGAGGTCTACCACGCTTGGGAGCTCGCGGTCTG
Source organism: uncultured Actinomycetes bacterium (assembly GCA_963537175.1). GTDB lineage: Bacteria > Actinomycetota > Actinomycetes > Actinomycetales > Actinomycetaceae > Pauljensenia. Next base: position 126,598 of record CAUTDS010000002.1, on the reverse strand, counting down.
AGGTTGGGAGCTTTTCGAGCTCCCAGGCGGACCCAAAGGTGCCCACGATATTCCCCGCAGTGTCGTAGCCGACGGTCTCCTGCTCGCCGGCCACGAGGATTCCATCGTTCGCCAGCGTGATCCTCGGCGAGGCACGGCCACTCACGGAAGGAACGTCCCCGAGCGTCGTTAGTGCTCCCGTGGCTGGGTTGATGATCTGCGGGGCGTGGTGGGTGTCGTCGATGGGGACGACCACGGCAGTATCCGCGCCGCTGCCGATGACGGCCGTCGCGGGCTTCGTGATCCCCGAGTGGGCGAGGCCCTCGCGGTGCTGGGGCGAGGTCTGAGTGGTCCAGATCGTCGTCCACTCTCCCGAGTCGTGGGACCATCCGGAGCACGAGCTGAAGGTGTCACACGTGACGAGGACATCGCCTGCCACCCCCATCGGGAGGTCGAAGCCCCAGGGGGCCTGCGACTGCTGGCCGGTTGAGCGATCGACGATCATGTCACTGAGAAGGATCTCGTCCTGGGTCACGACGGAGGCCGGGAACGCCTCGGCGCGAATTCGGGACGGCTTTGGTCCGGTCGTGCTCCACTGAGTGACCGGCTCGGCGCCCGAGACGTCGTAGGCGGACACGGTGGCCACGGCCTCGGCTCCGCTCCCGTAAGTCAGCGTGTACAGGGTCGAACCTTCGGCGATCAGCTGCGCGGGTAGGAGGGAACCATCCTCGGGGAGGAGAGTCCATGCCGTCGCAAGGCCCGAGGCCCACTTGCTAGAGAGCTCGCCCGTGTTGGTGGCCTCTCCGTGGTAGCCGATCGCGTTCAGCCGCGCCTCCCGTTCCGGTCCGGGAATGTGCGGTTCGGGTGTCCCACGACGGCTGTCGGAGAGATAGAGGAGGCCAGCGGCGAGTAAGAATGCGAGAACGATGCCGAAGATCGAGACGATAGTGACACCGATCAGGAAGCGGGGTGTCTTCCGGGAACGTGTGGGCTGAGGGGAGTCAGTCTCGTACGGGAGGTCGTTGGTGCTCACAAGCTGTACCTTTTCTGTCGTTGCCCGATGCGAGGGAGTCACGAGGCTTTCGGCGTGAAAGCCACGATGCCGTCGATCGTCACGCCGATTGTCAGGTCATCGAAGGCCCACGAGAGGTCTTCGATGTCGCGGAACTCCTCCGATCCGTGCGCAACACCGCTCGCAGTGTCGAAGAAGAACCTGTTGCCCCTGTTGGCGTGATCGACGGACTCGACGTACACGACCGATGTGTCGGCGCTGGCACGAACCTCGGAGGGCCAAAAAGTGCTGACAGAGTGCTGCTGGTCGTTGTTCCTGGGATCAAGGGTGAAGGGCGGGCGCCCGTCGCTCGGCGTCACTGTGAGGCTGAAGGGGGTGCCGGCGGCCGCCTGCGTTGGGGCTGTGACCGACGCATTCGACCACGCCGGACGGGCGCCGATCAGGAACTCTCCGAGTTCGGCCGTGGTTGGCATACGCCCGTCGCGCGTCGGCATTCTCTTCATCTGCCTGTAGGCCTGGGTCCCCGTGATGAAGCCATCGGCGTCGTACGTGACGAAGAGGTCATCGTTGAAAGCCAGGAGCCCATCGCTGGTGATAACAAAAGACACCGTGTCGTTCTGCCTGTCCCTGAAGGGGCTCAGCGAGCCAACGTCCGTGAGCTGCCCGGTTCGCGGATCGATGAGCTGAGCCAGGTGAGTCGGCGAATCGACGGGCAGGACGATCGACTTCCGCTCGCCGTTGCTGATCACGGGAGTGTCGGGGTAGGTGAGCTTGTCTAGCGTGGACAGGGCGCCCTTTTGGCTCGCAGTGGTTGTCTCCCACTGGCGCACCCACGACGAGGCCACCTGCTCCCAGCCCGAGCATGCCCGTTTGTGATCGCAGGCCACGACGGTGCCGTCAACGGCCGCGAGCGCCTCCGACCCCTCCCAGGGCGCCGAGGACTGAGCCCCCGACGCCTTGTCGATGACGATGCTGCCGATGATGAACTGATTCCCGTCGGACACAAAGCTGGGTCGCCCGAACGACTCGGGGAGGGGGCCCGTTGTGCGCCAGAGCTCGTGCGGCTGTTCGGAAGAGATGTCGAAGGCCGCGGCGGTGACCTGGCGGGCGGTGGGTTTGGGGTCTTCGAAGAGGGCGTACAGGGTGGTCCCCTCCACGGTCGTGAGTGCCCGGGGCCCGTACTTTGTCGAGCGGAATGGGATCTTCCACGCCGTCTCGACGCCCGAGGCCCAGGCGGGGGAGATCGTTCCCGTGCTCGTCGCGTCCCCGGAGTACCCGCCGGTGGGCATCGGTGCAAATGAACGCTGATCGTCCGGTGTCGAGGGTGACGACGTGAGCCAGTTGATGCCGAAGACTGCGGTCATGGCGACGGCGGACAGAAGCACTGCGAGGAGGACCGTCCTCCCGCGTTTCCTCACGCGAGGCCGGGGCCCGCTGGGGTTGGGGATTGGGGGCGCCCCGCTCGGTGGCACCCACTCCGCAGCGTGCGGGGGAATATTCGTGCCCGTCTGATCATCATTGGTCATAAATCGTTTCTACCACATGGCAATAGCGAGGTGGTAACCCGATGGTGACCTCAGGAGGACGCCGGTACGAACGCCTTGAGGCCGTCCTCGGTCATACCGATGAGCATGTCGTCGAAGACCCACATGGTCTGTTTCGGAGCGTTGAGTTCGGGTGACGTGTAGATGAGGCCGTTGACGGTATCGATGAAGTATCGGCTCTTGTCCTGGTAGGTGAAGGTATCGGCGTAGAGAACCGAAGCGTCCGCGCTCACGCGGACCTCCCTCGGGCTGAAGTAGCACGAGCTGGTCATGTACTGGCTCAGCGCGCCGGGGACCGGGGTCGTGTGCGTCGACCCGTCGGAGCTGAGGGTAACCTCGATGGAGCAGGTGTCCTTGCCCACGAGGTCGACCGTTCCCGTCGCCCAATTCGCGCGCTTTTCCGTCAGGAAGGTTTCCACGTCCGCAGTGCTCGGATAGGTGCCGTCACTGCTGACTGCGGGCAGAAGCGAGTACCCGTCAACCGTGAAACTGGATTGGACGGTTCCCCTGCTGTCAAGGACCATTCCCTGCTTCGTGCTGAGGTCAAGGACGATGAAGCCATCACTCGTCACCTCGATATTGTGGGTCTTTTCAGTCGCGCCGGGAGGGGGCAGGACCGTTCCCAGGCCGGTGTGGATATCGAGGATCTGCAGGGGCTGTTCGGAGCTAGTGGGGACCAGAGCTGATGCGCGCGTACCGCTGCCGGCGAGAATCGCGCCCTCGGGGGCGTAGCCGAGGCCCTGGGTCGCAAATCCGTACCCCAACTGCGGATTCGTGGGCGTCTCCCACCGATTCGTCCACTCGCCGGATATCTGCGTCCACCCGCTGCACGTCGATGGCGTCGAGCAGGTCACCACGATGCCGTCGGCCTGAGCGATGGGAAACTCCCTGCCCCACGGGGCCTGTGTCTGCTTACCGGTCGCCTTGTCGATGACCACGTCGTGGAAAAAGAGCTGGTTCTCGCCCGACACGAATGCGGGCGTGTATGTCGCGATCGCCGAGTTTTCCGTGGGGCCGATCGTGTCCCACAGGAGGGTGGGTTCCTCCCCGGACAGGTCGTAGGCCTGCGTCCTGAGGGCGGAACCGCGCTGGCCCTCGATCGTGTCGTAGCCTGCGACATAGAGGACCTGGCCCTCGACGAACATCTGCGGTTCGAACTGAGTCATCTCAGGCGGCAGCTCGAGCGTCCACGCGGTGGCCACGCCCGAGGCCCACTGCGCAGAGATGGAATGCGTGTTCGTGGCGCTCCCGCGGTATCCGGGTGCGCGGACCGGCAGACCATCCGCTTGCTCGCGCACCTCCGTGTTCGCCTGCGTGCTCGCGCTCGACGAGGTCTGCTGCGACGAAGGCTTCGACGATGATGTGCGGTGACCGGGCGCAATGATTGACAACCCGACGCTGATCAGGACGATCCAGATGATCGACGTGAGGAGGAGGTGGGGTTTCTTTTGTGCGGGTGCCAGCGCTCCCTCGATCGTCGCGGGCGTGGGGTCGACGGCGACGGTTGGCCTCGGTGGCTGAGCGCCCGCAGACCGTTTGCGCGGCGAGGCCGTGGTGGCGGCGCGGGAGGCTGCCTTCGTCCGTGCGGGGGCAGGCTCCGCCGAGGGGAGCACATCCGGGCCGGGAATGTCGGCCGGCGCGGGAATGTCGGCCGGCGCGGGCGGCGTGACGGTGAGGAACTGCTCGAGGTCCGGCATCGGTACCTCTGGCATTGCCAGTTCTTCCAGCGCTTCCAACTCCGGCAGCGGAGGAAGATCTGGCAGATCCGCGAACCCCGGAAGATCCTCGAAGTCCGGGAGCTCGGGAATGTCGACCTGTGCCATGTCGTCCCACACGTCGGAGGGGCGAGCGCGCGCGTCGTCGTCGGACGTGTGGCGGAGGTCGTCGTTGCTCATGACACGTTTTTATCACGCTGCGCGCCCGGAGGCTCTCGCGGGTTACTCCTCGGCGCGCACCATGAGGGCGCTGGCCAGCGCGGCCACGCCCTCGCCTCGGCCCGTAAATCCCAGGTGATCCGAGGTCGTCGCCGACACGGTGACCGTGCCCCCGGCGATCTCGCTCATGACCGCGCAGGCCTCGGGCAGCCGCGCGGCCATACGAGGCCGGTTCCCCACGACCTGCACGGTCGCGTTGCCGAGCACCCAGCCGGCCTCGGCGGTCATGCGGCGAACCTCCTGCAGGAGCGCGCGCCCCGAAGCGCCCGCCCACTCCGGGCGATCCACGCCGAACACCGTGCCGAGCTCGCCCAGTCCCGTCGCCAGCAGCATCGCGTCGCACAGGGCGTGCGCGGCCACGTCCGCGTCCGAATGCCCCTCAAGGGGGCGCTCGCCCGGCCACTCCAGGCACGCGACCATCAGGGGACGCGGCGAGTCGGGTGCGGCGAACGCGTGGACGTCGACCGCTTGGCCGATGCGGAAAGGCAGATCAGTCATGGAACCAGGGTAGCGTCACGAGGAAGTCGGCGTGAAGGCGATGAGGCCCTCGTCCGTCATCCCGACCAGCAGGTCGTCGTAGACCCACGTGAGGTTCTGCGCCGCCGTCAACTCGGTCGAGGTATGCACCTTATTGTTTGCCATGTCGAAGAAATAGACGTTCTGTTCCTTGTATCCGATGTTCTGAATGAACGCGGCGGTTCCGTCGGCGCTCGCACGCGCATGCGTGGGAGAGAAGGAACAGGGCGGGCGGGTGCTGGAAGAAACCCCCACCAAACCCTCCGCGGAGTATTTCGTAACGCCTCCCGTGGTGTGCACCGTGAGGGTTTGGCACCTGTCGCCGGTCGCTTCCAGCATGCCCGTCGTCCATGGCGTCCTGCCCGAGTCGAAGAAAGCCTCCCACTCACTCAGAGTCGGCATACCGCCGTCTTCTGCGGGGATAATGTACTTAAGGCGCGGCCCAAAAGTTCCCAGGGAATTGCCGGACATGTCGAATTTTTCGAGCAACGTGGCGTTCTTACGCACGATGAGGCCATCGGAGGCTGGATACAGAGCGTCGTAAGAATAGGAACGGGCATGAGCTAAACGCCCCTCTTGTCCAAGGGTCGTCACAACACCCGTGTGTACGTTGATGATCTGTGGGTTCCTGTAGTCATCGACGGGAACCAATGCGGAAGCCTCGTCTCCGGTCCCAATCGTGCGCGGCCCGTCCCATCGTGAGAGGGAGGAGATACGGGACTGTTTTCCCGTAATGCTCTGCCACTGCTGTGTCCAGGAACCGGCTTCCTGCTTCCATCCAGCGCAGGTTTCCATGCCGGAACAGGTCACTAGGATGTCGTCGACCATGGCGATCGGATGGCCGTCCTCCCACGGGGCCTGCGTCTGAATGCCCGTTGATTTCGAGATCAGGATATTTTCGACGGCGAGCCACTCGCCGACGGAGAAGATGGAGAGATCTGTCCCCGAGTATGGGATCCGCATGGACCCGTCGTTGGATGTCCACAGGACGGTGGGCTCAGAGGCCGAGACGTCGATGGCCGCAAGAGAGATGGAATAGGAATGATGGTCCCGGGACACCATGTAGAGCGTTGTGTTGTCGGCAAACAGGGTGGTTTCGAATGGTTTGTCAATGCCGGTTCGAGGTTCAGGAACGGTCCAGGCGACGCTCACGCCCGCAGCCCACTCCGACGAGAGAATATTCGTGTTGGTGGCCGAACCCTTGTAGCCCTGGGAGGCTACCGGCGTTGCGACGGGCTGTGGGATCGCTGCGATGAAACGCGGTAGCGCGAAAAGCAGAGCGATGACCGCGAGGCTCGCGGCGACGATGAGTGCTGCCTTTTTCTTCTGCAGTCGTATGTATGCCTGATGGCGCGCGATACGCTCAGGGTTGGTGCGCGTGCGCGGAGGACGAAGGCCCTTCCGGGGTGCGCTTGCGGGGGACGAGGCCTCGTCACGAGAAGCCGACGAGCGGGGTGTCGCCGTGGTTCGTGTCGCCCCCGTGACGAGGGAACCCAGGACTGGCTTCAACGACGAGGCGACTCCCGAGTCACCCGCCGCGCTGCCTTGCGACTGCTTGGCGGTGCTCTGCGTCGTCGGCTCGGCTCCAGGCGCGGGACTGGAATCCGCGTCCGGGGGAGCCCAGCGAGAAGCATTGTTACTCATAAGTCCTCATTTAGGCCGAGGCCGGGGTGAAGGCGACGACGCCCCGCTTCGTCATACCGATCACCAGATCATCGAAGGCCCACGTGAGGTTTTGCGCCCCACTGAGATCATTCGAGGTGTGCGCCTTCTTCGTGTTGGTGTTCGCGAAGTAGACGTGCTGGTCGGTCGGAGTGATGCCCTCGTTGATGAACAGGGCCGACCCATCCGCGCTGGCCCGCACGTCGTTCGGCGTGAAGAGGCAGGGCTCCGACTTGCTGAACGACACGCCATTGACGCCGTACGCCGAGCGCGGCATGGCATCCGAGGACAGGATGAGGGTCGCCGTGGTGCACTCCGACCCGGTTATTTCGATCGTTCCTGTCGCCCACGGTGCCTTCGAATCCTTCAGGTACGAGCGCAGCTGGTCGAGGCTCGGCGCAGGACCATCGCTCGTTGGGATCGCCGACGTCAGATCGAATTCGATGGTCTCGACGAGTGTGCCCGTCATGTCGTAGATGTCGGCCTTGGAGTAGTCGCTGACGTTGATGTAGCCGTCCGAGGCAATGAAGAAGCCGTGGCTTGTGAAGTTCTTCGTCGGAGTGTCGCCCCCGAGGGTCGTGACCTTGCCGCTGTGGATGTTGATGATCTGGGGAGGGAAACCATCCTTGGTGGACAGGAGGAACGAGGCATCGTCCCCACTGCCCATCAGTCGCGTCTTGTTGGGTGCCTCCAGAGCGTCGCTGTGGTCCTGCGGAGACGTGATGCTCTTCCACTGCTGCTTCCAGGAACCGGACTCCTGCTTCCAACCGGTGCAGGTCTCCATGCCGGAACAGGTCACCAGGGTGTCATCGGCGGCGGCCATGGGAGCATCGCCCGGCCATGGGGCCTGAGTGATAGCCCCGGTCTTCTTGTCGATCACCACGTCGTTGAACGTGAGCGTGTCGCCGATGGACGCGAGCACCTGTGTGTAGAGCCGGTCCGTCACCGTCACGTCCGAGCTCTCCGTCAGCCACAGCTTCTCGGGCTTCGCACCCGAAATATCGTATGCGGCGACGATCGGATGGTCTCCGGTGTCGCTCCTGGCGGCCACGTACAGGGTCGTGCCCTCCACGAGGAGGGACGGAGCATCGTATTCGTCGAAGTGGTCGGCGAACTCGTCCAGGGTCCAGGCCACGTCCACACCCTCGGCCCACGAACTCGCCAGAGTGCCTGTCAGCGTTCCCGGCCCCGTGTAGCCCTCATCGCGCGCGCTCGGGCCAACGCTCGGTGCCTTGGTCGCAAAAAATATGACGCCGACAACCACCGCGACGACCGTCAGGACGCCGATCAACGCAACGAGCCACCAGCGTCTCTTCTTGCTGCGCGGTGCGCTTGCCCGTGGGGGAACCGTTCCAGACGTGTCGGAGCTGAACGGGTTCGACTGGGAATACGGGAATGCCGCACGCACGCTCGTCTGCGGCACCGGACCGGCTGATGCGTCGTAGCCTGTCGGGGCTTGCCACGGGGAATCGTTGATGCTCACACCACGTTTCTACCACACGCCCCGGGGGAGCCTTCCCCCGATCCTGCGCCCCGGCCTCGTCCATACATGTGACGAGGAACGGGCGCCCTCGCAGGCCACGCCCCCTCTCCGATAGGATCGACCCGTGCGCTACATTTCGACCCGACGCGGCCCCAACACGCCCACCCGTTCCTTCAGTGACATCCTCCTGGAAGGCCTCGCCCCCGACGGCGGCCTCTACCTGCCCGAGGAGTACCCGACGCTGTCTCGCTCCGATCTGGATGAGCTGCGCATCGTCCTGCGCGAGGACGGCTACGCGGCCATGGCCGCCGGCATCATCTCGCTCTTCGTTGACGACATCCCCGCCGACGACCTCAGCGCGATCACCGCCCGCGCCTATCGCACCCCCGCCTTCTCCGACCCCCAGATCGTCCCCGTCGATGCCCTGGAGGGCACCGACCTACACCTCGCCCACCTGTCGAACGGCCCCACGGCCGCCTTCAAGGACATGGCGATGCAGCTCCTCGGTGAGCTCTTCGAGTACGAGCTCACCCGCCGCGGCGACTGGCTCACCATCGTCGGCGCCACCTCCGGCGACACCGGCTCCTCCGCCGAGTACGCGCTGCGCGGCCGACGCGGCCTCTCCGTCGTCATGCTCACCCCCGCCGGCCGCATGACCGCCTTCCAACGCGCCCAAATGTTCTCCCTCCTCGACTCCAACATCGTCAATGTCGCCGTCGACGGCGTCTTCGACGACTGCCAGGACCTCGTCAAGGCCGTCAACATGGACGCCGACTTCAAGGCCACCTGGCACGTGGGCGCCGTCAACTCCATCAACTGGGCACGCCTGCTCGCCCAGGTCTGCTACTACGTGGCCACCTGGCTGCGCGTCACCGAGGAAGGGGCCGACGCCTCGTCCAAGGTCAGCGTCGTCGTACCCTCGGGTAACTTCGGCAACGTGTGCGCCGCTCACATCGCCCGCCAGATGGGCGTGCCGCTGGGCACCCTCGTTGTCGCCACGAACGAGAACGACGTCCTCGACGAGTTCTTCCGCACCGGCGTCTACCGCCCCCGCTCCTCCGCGGACACGCTGGCCACCTCCAGCCCGTCCATGGACATCTCCAAGGCCTCGAACTTCGAGCGCTTCATCTTCGACCTGCTGGGACGCGACGGCGACGCGACCCGCGCCCTCTTCGATGAGGCCCTCGCCCGCGACGGCTACTTCGACCTGTCCGGCACGCCCGAGTTCGCCGCCCTGCGCGACACCTACGGCTTCATCTCCGGCACCTCCACGCACGCCGACCGCCTCGCCGAGATCGCGCGCACGGAAAAGGAAAGCGGCTACCTCCTCGACCCGCACACGGCCGACGGCGTGCACGTCGCCCGCGCGGTGCGCCCGCAGATCGAGGGGCCGCTCGTCGTCATGGAGACCGCGCTGCCCGTCAAGTTCGCTGACACGATCCTCGAGGCCACCGGCCACCTCCCGCCCGTGCCCGAGCGCTTCGAAGGCATCGAAGGCCGCGAAGAACGCGTCACGGCGCTGGCCAACTCCGCCGAGGACCTCAAGGCGCTCATCCGCGAGCGTGTGCGCCCCGGCGCCTGAGCTTTCTTTCACCCGTCGAGGCCCGAGCCCCCGCCCGCGAAGCCGCACCGTTTCGCCTGCCGGGGCCCGGGCCTCGTTACATACTCCCGGGGAGCGCGCGTTTCCTTCGCCCCCTCTCCTCGCCAGGTAGGATTGGTGCCATGCTGCACCTGTACGACTCCAAGAGCGCCCGCATCCAGCCCCTCAACCCGGTCACGCCCGGCAAGGTTGGCATCTACCTGTGTGGCGCTACCGTCCAGGGATCCCCGCACGTCGGCCACCTGCGTGCCGCCGTCTCCTTCGACACCCTGATCCGCTGGCTGCGCCGCAGCGGCTACGAGGTCACCTACATCCGCAACGTCACCGACATCGACGACAAGATCCTCAACAAGTCGGCCGAGGCCGGCTGGGACTGGTGGGCCTGGGCGTACCGCTTCGAGCGCGAGTTCACGCAGGCGTACGAGACCCTCGGGGTCGAGGCCCCCACCTACGAGCCGCGCGCCACTGGCCACATCCCCGAGCAGCTCGACCTCGTCCAGCGCCTCATCGACGCGGGCCACGCCTATTCGGATGGGCGCGGCAACGTCTACTTCGACGTCCACTCCCAGGACGACTACGGCTCACTCACCCGCCAGCGCCTCGCCGACATGCGCACCACCGAGGACGATGCCCAGATCGACGAGGCCGTGGAGGCCGGCAAGCGCGACCCCCGCGACTTCGCCCTCTGGAAGGCCACCAAGCCCGGCGAGCCCGAGACCGCCTCGTGGGACAGCCCCTGGGGGCGCGGCCGACCCGGTTGGCACCTCGAATGCTCCGCCATGTCGCGTCGTTACCTCGGCGACGAATTCGACATCCACGGCGGCGGCATCGACCTGCGCTTCCCGCACCACGAGAACGAGCAGGCCCAGTCTCACGGCGCCGGCTGGCCTTTCGCGCGCCTGTGGGTTCACAACGCGTGGGTGACCACCAAGGGCGAGAAGATGTCCAAGTCGCTGGGCAACGTCCTGTCGATCGGCGCGCTCACCGAGGAGTACCCGGCCGTCGCCGTGCGCTGGGCCCTGTCCACGGTCCACCACCGCTCCGCCATCGAATGGGGCGCCGAGACGCTGCCAGCCGCACACGCCGCCTGGGAGAAGTTCTCCACCTTCGTGGCCCGCGCGATCGAGGCCGCCGGGGAAGCTCCGGCCTCCGAGATCGCCCTGGCACCCGACGACCTGCCCGAGGCCTTCGTCGCCGCCATGGACGACGACCTCAACGTCGCCGGCGCCCTCGCGGTCCTGCACGAGCACCTCAAGGCCGGCAACGCCGCGCTGGCTGCTGGTGATCTTTCCGGTGTCTACCGCGAGCAGGTCCTGGTCCGCTCCATGCTGGACGTGCTGGGCCTCGATCCCGCTTCTGAGCAGTGGCGCGGTCAGGCCGGTATCGGCGCGGGCGCCTCTGGAGCGGCTGCCGCCGAACATTTGGCGCTGGACGCGCTGGTCCAGGCTGTGCTCGAGGAGCGGGCCGCTGCGCGTGCCGCCAAGGATTGGGCGCGCGCCGACGAGCTGCGCGACCGCCTGGCCGCCGCCGGCGTGACCGTCGCGGATGGCCGCGACGGCGCCACCTGGAGCGTTGGCTGATCGCTGAATGCTGACTGCGGAGGGGCTGCTGGCTGATTAGCTGGCGGCCCTTCCTGTTGTTGCTTGTGGCCCGCTGGTGTTGCGGGCGCCGCGTCCGCTTTTTCGGGCCGTGCTGCTCGGTGCGCCCGTGGGCGGCGGTCTTCCTGCTTGTTGTTTGTTGCCCCGACAGACCTCCGACCGCCGCGCGTCCTGCCCGCCCGCGTGCCGTTTGTTCGCGTGTGTTGTTGCTTGTTGCCCCACGGGTGTTGCGGGCGCTGCGCGTTCTGTCCTGTGGGCCGGGCTGCTTGGTGTGCCCGTGGGCGGCGGCCCGCCCGCGAGTCGTCCGCGCTACGAGCTTCGCTCGGCGCGTCGGCTCGAAGCCCGGCCAGGCCCCGCCACCGCCCACGGGCACCGCAGCCAGGCCCTCCGGTCCTTCCGGCGCCCTCCACACCAGTGGGGCCCGGTGTGCTGATTGTTGGCTTGGCGCGTCGGCTTGTTGTCCGGCCTGGCCTCGCCACCGCGCGGAGTCCTCATTTTGTCTTGTGTTCTCGTTCGCTGCACCCGAACCGTAGGCATTGCACCCCTTCTGATCGGGTGCAGCGTGCCGTAACGGGTGTAGCGCCTCATCGTGGTGCGTGTGGGCGACATGGGGGCGCACAATGGCTTGTTGCTAAGTGGTGTTACACCATTTAGCGGGGTATTACACCAGCTCGGAAGTGGTGTAATGCTCCCTAACTGGTGTAATGCTCCCTAAATGGTGCAGCGTTCTCCGGCTGTGCACTGGATTGTTGTCGCCGATAAGGTGGTGGGAGTCGTCGGTGTAGTGTCAGCCCGCCAACCACTATGTGGGGGCAGGTATCCGAGTGATTGCTTGTTATGGTTCGGTGGCCATGGGGGTTTTGCAGCATTAGAAGCTGGCTGGCGGCGTGTCGCCGGCGTGTCGTGGTTCTAATGACGCCATTTCCCCCGATCGGCGATGGTGAGGCCCCGACGTGGGGCGGTATGCTCGCCAAACTGCAGACCACCTCGGCGAAAAATGCTGAAAACGGGTGATTGTGGGCGAGGTGGTGTGCGTTTTGTGCGCAGTGGTGTCTGGCGCGGTGAGCTGCTCGCACGCGAACCCCTGAACATGCGTGTTAACCCTTTGATGCGCACGTTAACCCCTAGATGTGCGCCTGGGCGGCGGTGCCCATGCGCATGTCATCGGGTTAACGTGCGGAATTAGCGGCCCACGCGCATGTCATCGGGTTAACGTGCAGGACCAGCCACGGTGCGAGTCGAGGCCGTACTCTGATAACCAGACGACGCCGCAAGGAGCCGTCACAGACAGGGAGGAACAGCATGGAGTACGTGGCGCTGCTGCGCGGCATTAACGTCGGCGGCAACAACAAGGTCGTCATGAGCGAGCTACGCGAACAGATCGCCGCCGCAGGCTTCGGACACGTGCGCACCTACATCAACAGCGGCAACCTCCTCTTCGAGGCCGAGGACGACGCCCCGCGCGAGGACGTCGCGCAGGCAGTGGAGGACATCCTGGCACGCCACTACGACTTCCCGATCCGGATGGCCCTCCTGACGGCGCAGGACTACCTCGCCCAGATCGATGAACTGCCTGACTGGTGGCGCGGCGAGGTCGCCCGCCGTGACGCGCTCTTCTACACGCGAGGCCTGGACCGCGACCATGTGCGCGAGCGCATCGAGGCGATGGAGCTGGGTGACGAGGCGGTGCACTTCGGTGAGCACGCCGTATTCTGGGGCAAGTTCGATGAGAAGAGCTTCCTGAAGACCGCGTATCACAAGCGTCTGCTGCGCGAGGACTTCTACCGACAGGTGACGATCCGCTCCGGCTCGACGGTCGAGAAGATCGCCGCCATGCTGTCGCAGGACTGAGACTCACCCTGCCCAATCGTGATTTTGGCCCCCGCGCGCGCCCCTGCGGCCCCGATGCAGCCCAAAACCCGTACGCTTGTGTCAGTTCACGAGAAAACGAGGAGACACCATGGCCTCACACAGCGGGCGCCCCGGCGCCATCCGTAAGAAGGGCACCAAGAAGGGCGCGCAGGTCGGCACCGGCGGCCACTCGCGCCGCCGCCTCGAAGGTAAGGGCCCGACCCCCAAGGCCGAGGACCGCACCTACCACCCCGCCCACAAGCGCAAGGTGAAACGCGAGGCTCGCGAGGCCCAGGAGGCCGCGATCGCTCGCGCTCGCGCGAAGTCCTCGATCCGCATCAAGCCCGGCCACGAGCTGATCGCCGGCCGCAACCCTGTCGCCGAGGCCGCCCGCGCCTCGGTCCCGATCGAGCGCGTCTTCGTCCTCGACAATGTGAAGGACGACCGCGTGGAGGAGGTCGTGCGCCTCGCCTCGACCATGGGTGCGCCCGTGTACGAGGTCACCCGCCGCGACCTGGATGTCGCGACCGACGGCGCCGTCCACCAGGGCGTCGCCATCGAGGTGCGCGGCTACGAGTACGCGGACGCCTCGGACCTAATCGCGGGCTCCCTGCAGCAGCTGGGCCACCCGCTCCTCGTCGCCCTCGACCAGGTGACGGACCCCCACAACCTGGGCGCGGTCCTGCGTAGTGCCGGCGCGTTTGGCGCGGACGGCGTCATCATCCCCGAGCGTCGCAGCGCGGGCGTCAACACGACCGCGTGGAAGGTGTCGGCTGGTGCGGCGGCGCGCGTGCCCGTGGCTCGTGCGACGAACCTCGTGCGTGCCCTCGAGGAGGCCAAGGCGGCCGGTTACTTCGTGGTCGGCCTGGACGGCGGCGGCGACGCGCCCCTGCGTGGCCTGTCGCTGGCGGATGGTCCCCTCGTGGTCGTGACCGGTGCCGAGGGCGCGGGCCTGTCCCGCCTCGTGCGCGAGACCTGCGACCAGATCGTGTCGATCCCGATCGCGTCGACCGTCGAGTCCCTCAACGCGGCCGTTGCCACGGGCATCGCCCTGTACGAGGTCGCCTCCCTGCGTGCGCAGGACTGAGTCTCTCGGACTTTCTGTTGTCTCGCCGTGGGTGCGCGTTAGCGCCTGCGGCGAGACTCTTTTTTGGCGGCCCTGCGCATCGACAGGACGCCGTCCATGGTGAAGAGATGATCCGAGGGCAGGTCGCCGCCAAAAAAGAACCGGGGCTCCTCCACCAGCACCCCGCGCATCTGCAGGGTGTGGGCGAGCTCGCGCAAGGACTGGTCCATGAAAGCCTCCGTGACCTGGGCATCCAGGTGCCCCAGCTGGGAGTCGAAGCACCACACTTCGCTCGCGGGGCGTCCAGCGACCGAGCAGGAGCGTGCGGCGATGAGGATAGGCGTGTTTTCCTGGCGAGTCCTTTTGACGTTGTGAGGCGCCGCGGAGGGGAAGACTCCGAAGGGTGTTATCTCGTCAAAGACGGATGAGACGGCAATGTGCCGCGCGTCGCTGCCGGTCGTGATCTCGGTGCCGACCCACCCCTGCTGGGCGAGCTGCTCGCGCATCCCCGGCGTTTCGCCCCAGGCGCCGGTCGACACCCAGTAGCCGATGCAGAGGTCGAGGGCCTGCTGCGGGTTGAGCGCGACCCTGGCGTAGAAGTACCTGCGGCGGTTGAAAATCCGTCGCAGCGAGAAACCGGGGGTCATGACCGCTCCTTCGACGGGAGGAACTTTGTGACGGGATCGAGGAAGCTGCCCCGCATCTGGGCGATGTTGGCGGGGGAGAGGGGGTGGTCCTCGGGCAGTTCCTCACCATCGACGAGGCGCGGGGGAGCCAGGAGGATGCCCTGCTGGTGCAGGGCCGTGTGCAGGTACTCGAAGACACGGGCGAACGGATCCTTGCCGGGGCGGGCGCGTTGAATCGCCGTATCCCAGGGAAAGCACCACAGCTCGGTGCACGCCTGCTCGGCGTCGGGCATCGGACGAGCCGCGATGATGATCGTCGTCTTATTGAGGAGGCGCAGCTGCGCGCGCACCGCCTTCGTCGACAGCTGGATGGCGAGGCCGCCCAAGGCGAGGGTGGGGGAGATCTCGGCGACATCCAGAAGGGTGTCGTGGTCGCGGATGCGCGACCGCTTTCGGTTCTCGACCTGCCCGGGCATGACCGTGACCTCGGTGCCCGACCAGCCGATGTCCGCGAAACGCTTGCACATCGTGGTCGACTCGCGCTTGATGCCGATGGTGCGCCAGAACTGTGCGCAGCGCGCGACGGCCTCCGCCGGTGGACACGACACGGTGAACACCGTCATGGGGCGCCTCTTCAGGAGGGAATCCAGCGGCAGGCGCGGGGGAGTGATATCCATCAGCACTCCTGGGGATCGGGGTAACGAGGCCAGGTTATCAGCGCAAGCGGTGTCTGATGAAACACACAGACGAACGAAAACGATACGATGAACTCATGAGCGTCCTTGGAACCGTCATCGTTGGCATCGTCATCCTCATCGGAGTGATCGGCGCGGTCGTGCAGATCTGGCCCTCCGCGCCCGTCGTCGGGGGTGCGATTCTCGTGTGGGCGTGGATGACCGGCACCCGCGCCGCGTGGATCATCTTTGCCATCGTGGCGCTCGTCCTGATCCTTGGAACGGTCCTCAAATTCGTGATCCCAGCACGAGGCATGAACAAGGCGGGAATCCCCCAATCCACACTCGTGTGGGGCGCCGTCGGCGGCGTCGTCGGATGGTTCATCGGCCTGCCCCTCGGCCTCGTCCTCGGCATGGTTGTCGCCATCTTCGGTGTCGAGTACCTGCGCAGCCGCGACACTGCGAGCGCCTGGACGGCCACTCTTCACGCCCTCAAGGCCTTCGGGTGGACGATCGCCATCGAGCTGATCGCCGCGCTGACGAGCGCCACCCTGTGGGGAGTGGGCGTCGCCCTGGTCGCCGCCGGAAACTGACGCGACCAGCCGGTGCCCCGGCCTCGTCGTTCCTCCGGTAGGATGGGTCTGTTGCGCGCACCCGCGTAACAGACCCAACTAAACGGAGATACTCATGCCCGCCGTCATCGTGCTCGGCGCCCAGTGGGGCGACGAAGGCAAAGGCAAGGCCACTGACCAGCTCGGCCAGCACACCGACCTCGTCGTGAAGTTCAACGGAGGCAACAACGCCGGACACACCGTCGTTATTGACGGCGAAAAGTACGCGCTGCACCTCCTGCCCGCCGGAATTCTCTCCGAAGGCGTCACCCCCATCATCGGCAACGGCGTTGTTGTCGACCTGGACGTGCTCTTCGAGGAGCTCGCGGAAATCACCGAGCGCGGCGTCGACTGCTCGCGCCTGCTCATCTCCTCCAACGCGCACATCATCCCGCCGTACAACCGCCTCATGGACCAGGCGAACGAGCGTGCGCGCGGCAACAACCTGATCGGCACGACGGGCCGAGGCATCGGCCCCACCTACGCCGACAAGATGAACCGCATCGGCCTGCGCATCCAGGACCTCTTCCACCCCGAGGAGCTGCGCGCCAAGGTCGAGGCCGCCCTGGCCCCCAAGAACACCATTTTCGAGGCCGTGGACATTCCCACCCTCGACCCCGCCGAGGTGTCGGATCACCTGCTGTCCTTCGCGGACCGCATCAAGCCGATGCTGTGCGACGTGTCCCTCGTCGTTAACGACGCGCTGGACCGCGGCGACACCGTCCTCTTCGAGGGCGGCCAGGCCACGATGCTCGACATCGACCACGGCACCTACCCCTTCGTGACCTCCTCGAACCCGACCGCGGGCGGCGCGCTCACCGGCTCCGGCGTGGGCCCGACTCGCATCGATCGCGTCGTCGGCGTCGCCAAAGCGTACACGACGCGCGTCGGCGAGGGCCCGTTCCCCACGGAGCTGGACGACGAGGTCGGCGAGGCTCTGCGCACCAAGGGCGGCGAGTTCGGCGTGACCACCGGTCGCCCGCGCCGCACCGGCTGGTTCGACGCCGTCATCATGCGCTACTCGACGCGCATCAACGGCCTGACCGACATCTGCCTGACCAAGCTCGACGTGCTCTCCGGCTACGAGACGATCCCCGTGTGCGTGGCCTACGAGGTCGACGGCGTGGTCACCGAGGAGATGCCCCTCGACCAGGCCGGCTTCGAGGCCGCTGTGCCCGTGTACGAGGAGCTGCCCGGCTGGAGCGAGGATATCTCGCAGTGCCGTTCCTTCGACGAGCTGCCGCAGGCCGCCCAGGACTACATCAAGCGCCTGGAAGAGCTGTCGCGCTGCCGTATCCAGTCCATCGGCGTGGGCCCGGGCCGCGAGGCCACGATCGTGCGCTACCCGCTCATGTGACGGTGTGAACGACAGTGGGGGCCGGTGCTGCGATGCAGCACCGGCCCCCACTTGTTTCACGCGCCACCGTCGGCGCGCATGTACGACAAAGCACGCCGAACCGAATGCGCCTGTCGGCGCGAAGGCCGCTCGTAGCGGCAGAGTTTGGAGCCCGGGGCATACCGGTCCGGCGTGCCCCACAACTGTACGACCAGTCAACGCCGGCTCGCATCCCGTGGCGGCGTGCATCAACCCACACGGGGCGTGCGCCACAGCGCACCTCGTCGCCGAGGCCGTGGCGGCGTGAAGCGGGAGCGACACCGTGCCCCCTGCCCGGGAGAGCCGACCCGCGCGAGCGGCCCCTGCCTCGTGAGGCGCGCACATGTGGGACCATGGAAGCGTGATGACATCGACCCCGCCCACGAGGCGCCGCACCGGCTCAGGCCGCGGACGTCGCCGCGACACCCTGGCCACCCGGCACGTGCCCACGATCATCGGTATTCTCACCGTCTCGGTGCTGGCCGCGGCCACGATCATCGCGTGGTGGCTGCCCGGGTCTCGCTGGAGCGTCGGTCCCGTCGTCGCGGTCGCATCCCTCCTGCTGGCTATCGGCTGGCCGACTCTGGCGCGCCTGCACATGCCGTGGCTCGCCCAGGCCGTTCTCGCCCTGGGTGGCGCCCTGACCCCCATGGGTGTCGCCTACTGGAAGAATCTCGACATCGCCGTGCCGCTGACGGGCATCACGCTGGTCGCGCTGGTCGCGGCCACGATCCTGGACGCGCCCGCGCCGCGCGACCACTCCGTGGGGCGCACGAGCGAGCACTGGGGCTCCACGGCCCTGAGCGCGGCGCTCGCCTCGTCGGTCACCGGCCTCCTCATCGTCACCTCCGGCTCCATGTGGGTCTCCATCACCGTCCATGAGCGCTGGTCGGGCATTGTTCCCATGGCGGCCCTGATGGCCGTCATCGGCGCGGCCTCGGCGCGCTTTGGGCGCAGCGCGAAGGCCGGCGTTGCCTTCGCGATGATCACGGGCCTCGTCGCGGGCCTCGTGGTCGCCTCGATCGCCTGGTTCCTCGGGCAGACCTCGGACCTGCTGCCCGTCGTCTTCCCCTTCATCGCTAAGCGTTTCGGTGAATTCGCCGCCTTCCTGACCCTGGGCGGCGTCACCGGCTTCGGCGTCGGCTTCGCCGTCTCCGTTGTCGACGCGCTGCTGGGCGAGCGCGCGTCCTCCGCCGAGCTCGCCAACATCCTGGGCCGCGGCGCCGCGAAGTTCCTCGTCGCCGCCCTGCCCGTCTACGCGATGATCCGCATCGGCGGAATCTGAAACCCCGCGACGGCTGGGCGACCGCGCGGCCGGGCCCCGGCCTCGTCCCGTTCGCTGCCAGCTGCGAGCACCCCTGCTCGCGCGCCCACATCCACCCGAGGCGTTAGGCTTGAGCCATGATGGTGATACCTGCTGACCTGCCCGCACTCGTCGCTCCCGTCGCGTGGATGCTTGGAACATGGGAGGGCTGGGGCATGTACGCCGCCCCCGGCCAGGAAGAACCCGCCGAGGATTCCCCCGTCGTCGAGGAGATCCGCGGTGACGTCGTCGGCGAGCAGATGCGCCTGGTGACCCGCGTGTACGCGGGCGTCGCCTCCGAGCCGATCGACCCCACGTGGGACGCGGCGAAGGGCCTGTCCGCTATTCGTAAGGGCGACCTGATCAGCGAAGAGACTCTGTACGTCTCCGTCGCCCCCTCCGACGCGCCGCTGCCCCCGCCCGGCCAGTACAACTCCCGCGAGTTCACGGCGACCTCCGCGTCCACCGAGGGCCACAGCGCCGTGTGGGACGGCGTGAGCGTCGGCCCGCGCGTGCAGATGGTCTCCGACGCGATCGCTCTCGGCGTGGGCGCGACCCGCGTGACGCACCTGGGCCGCATGTTCGGCCTGGTCGCGGGCGAGCTCATGTGGACGCAGGAGCGCACGCTCGACGGCGAGGACGAGGCCGACGTCGAGATCTCCGGCCGACTGCACCGCACCGAGCAGGCCTCCACCGAGTCCGGCGAGGTCATCGAAGGCATCGATGACTCCCAGGACGGCTTCCTTGTCTGAGTCCGCGCTCGATTCCGAGTTCGTCGACGAGGCTGTGGCCTCCTTCGGCGCGACCGCGCACTTCGGGGATCCGTCGGGGGAGCAGTGGGCCCTCGAGGGCGGCCGCGCCCTGGTGCGCCGCCCGGACCTGGCCGTGATCTCGGTGTCGGGGGCCGATCGGCTGACATGGCTGACGTCGCTGGCCTCCCAGATCGTCACCGACCTCGTGCCCGGCGCGAGCCGCGAGCTGCTGATCCTCTCGCCCGAGGGGCGCGTCGAGCACTGGGCGGGCGCGAGTGACGACGGGGAGGCGCTGCACCTGATCGTGGAGCGTTCGGACCTTTCGGGGTTCGTGGCGTTCCTCGACTCGATGCGTTTCGCGCTGCGCGTGAGCGCCCAGGAGCGCGACGTCGTCGTATTCTCCTCGGTGCGCGCGGGTGCGAATACGCCCGAGTCCGTGGCCCACCTGCCCGGACTCCTGTGGACCTGGGAGGACCCGTGGCCCGGCGTCGTGGAGGGCGGGGCCGCCTACTTCCAGGGCGAGCGCCACCCCGGCGCGCGCACCCCGATGATGTTTCACGCTGTTTCACGCGATGCTGCGGACGAGTTCGAGGCCGCGTGGCTGTCCGCTTGCCCGGAGGACGGCTCGCGCCGCCGCACCGGGTACCTGGCGTGGGAGGCCATGCGCATCGCCGCGTGGAAGCCTCGCCTGGGCCGCGAAACCGACGCGCGCGCGATCCCGCCCGAGGTGGACTGGCTGCGCAGCGCCGTCCACACGACGAAGGGCTGCTACCGCGGGCAGGAAACCATCGCCCGCGTCCTGAACCTGGGCCGGCCTCCGCGCCGTCTCACCTACCTGCAGCTGGACGGTTCGCGCGGCGACCTGCCCGCGCCCGGCACACCAATCGAGGTGGGTGGGCGTCAGGTCGGCGTCATCACCTCCTCGGCCCGCCACGCGGACGAGGGGCCGATCGCCCTCGCGCTGATCGCCCGTGCCGTGCCCGTGACGACCGTCTTCGATATTGACGGCGTCGCCGCCGCCCAGGAGGAGATCGTGCCCGTGCACGGCAAGTCCTCCGTGTCCCCGGAGACCCGCCCGGGCGCCGACCTCTCGCGCGAGGCCGGCCAGCGCGGCGGTTCCACGGGCTTCGGCGGCCTCGGCTCCGCCCTGGGGTCGCGCTGATGCGCGCCGTCATCCAGCGTGCCACCTCGGGCGAGGTCCGCGTCGACGGCACCGTCGTCGGACGTCTCGCCCTCGATACGCCCGTCGAGGCGGGGGAGAAGCGCCAGGGCCTCGTCGTCCTCCTGGGCGTCCAGCGCGGCGACGGGCCCGAGCAGGTGGCCACGGTCGCCCGCAAGATCGCCGAGCTGCGCATCCTCGACGACGAGCGTTCTGCGCTCGACGCCGGCGCCCCGATCCTCGTGATCTCGCAGTTCACTCTGTACGGGGACACGCGCAAGGGGCGCCGACCCTCGTGGACGCACGCCGCCCCCGGCGAGGAAGCTGAGCCCCTCGTCGACGCGGTTGTCGCCGACCTACGAGGCCGTGGCCTGCACGTCGAGACCGGTCAGTTCGGCGCGATGATGGAGGTATGCCTGGTCAACGACGGGCCCTTCACGGTCCTCGTCGAGGCGTAGTTCCCCTCCAATCTCGCATGCAATTCCCATGGCAACCTTTCATGCATTGAAAAACGGTCGTTGCAATTCCAATGTTTCTGTGAGTCAGTGACATCTGGCGTGGGGGAATTGCAGCATTAGCGGCTCGACACGCCGGCGACACGCCGTTGCGATGCTTCTAATGACGCCAAACCCCCCGCTGCGACCGCCGGACCTCAGCGGTCCCGACCGGTGTAGGCCCCCGCACTAGCCTGTTGCAGCCATGCATGCCCCGCCCCCACCTCAGTGCCCCCGGTCCGCCGCCCCGTGATCCGGCCCCGGCCTCGTCCCTGCGCCCAGGGCGAAAGCGCGCGCACGCCGCCCATGCTTTCCGTAGGCTGTAACCAGTCAACTGGGACGGGTGTACGCCGAGCTCGGCGAAGTGCCCGTCCTGTGAAATGAGGAGAGGCATGTTCGAACGCTTTACCGACCGCGCTCGCCGGGTCGTCGTGCTCGCGCAGGACGAGGCTCGCGGTCTCAAGCACAACTACATCGGCACGGAGCACCTGCTGCTCGGCCTGATCTCCGAGGGTGAGGGCGTCGCCGCCAAGGCCCTGGAGACGATGGGTATCAAGGGCGAGGCCGTCCGCGCCTCCGTCATCGAAATCATCGGCGAGGGTGAGAAGCCGGTCGAGGGCCACATCCCCTTCACCCCGCGCGCCAAGCGTGTCTTCGAGCTGAGCCTGCGCGAGGCCCTGCAGCTGGGTCACAACTACATCGGTACGGAGCACCTGCTGCTCGGCCTCCTCAAGGAGGGCGAGGGCGTGGCCGCCCAGGTCCTCACCAAGCAGGGTGCGGACCTGGCGCAGGTGCGTCAGACCGTCATCCAGATGCTCAGCGGCTACCAGCGCGGCGACGACGAGGGCCGCGAGTCTGTCGGCGCGGGCGTGGGCGGCTCGGGTGGTCCCGAGCGTTCCAACTCCGCGATCCTTGAGCAGTTCGGCCGCAACCTGACGCAGGCCGCGCGCGAGAACAAGCTGGACCCCGTCATCGGCCGCCGCGTCGAGATGGAGCGCGTCATGCAGGTTCTCTCGCGCCGCACGAAGAACAACCCGGTCCTGATCGGTGAGCCCGGCGTCGGTAAGACCGCGGTCGTCGAGGGCCTCGCCCAGGCGATCGTGCACGGCGACGTGCCCGAAACCATCAAGGACAAGCAGATCTACAGCCTCGACATGGGTTCGCTGGTCGCCGGCTCGCGCTACCGCGGCGACTTCGAGGAGCGCCTGAAGAAGGTCCTCAAGGAGATCCGTACGCGCGGCGACATCATCCTGTTCATCGACGAGATCCACACCCTCGTGGGTGCGGGCGCCGCGGAGGGCTCGATCGATGCCGCGCAGATGCTCAAGCCCATGCTGGCGCGCGGCGAGCTCCAGACGATCGGCGCCACCACGAACGACGAGTACCGTAAGTACATCGAGAAGGACGCGGCCCTCGAGCGCCGCTTCCAGCCGGTGAAGGTCGAGGAGCCCAGCGTCGACGAGACGGTGGAGATCCTCAAGGGCCTGCGCGACCGCTACGAGGCGCACCACCGCGTCATCATCACGGACGCCGCGATCCAGGCTGCCGCAGAGCTGGCGGACCGCTACATCTCGGATCGTTTCCTCCCCGACAAGGCGATCGACCTGGTCGACGAGGCCGGCGCGCGCCTGCGCATCCGCCGCATGACCGCGCCGCCGGAGCTGCGCGAGCTGGACGAGAAGATCGCCGAGGTGCGCCGCAACAAGGAGGCGGCCATCGACGATCAGGACTTCGAGAAGGCCGCGTCGCTGCGCGACGAGGAGTCGAAGCTGGCCGAGGAGCGCAAGGCGAAGGAAGAGGCTTGGAAGGGCGGCGAGTCCGATGAGATCGCCGAGGTTGGGGATCAGGAGATCGCCGAGGTCCTGGCCATGTCGACCGGCATCCCGGTCGTGCGCCTGACCCAGACTGAGACCGCGAAGCTGCTCAAGATGGAAGACGAGCTGCACAAGCGTGTCATCGGCCAGGACGAGGCCGTCAAGGCTCTGGCCCAGTCGATCCGTCGTACGCGCTCGGGTCTGAAAGATCCGAACCGTCCCGGTGGCTCGTTCATCTTCGCCGGCCCGACCGGTGTGGGTAAGACCGAGCTGGCTAAGGCCCTCGCCGAGTTCCTCTTCGGCGACGAGGATGCCCTCATCCAGCTGGATATGTCCGAGTTCTCGGAGAAGCACACGGCCTCGCGCCTCTTCGGTGCCCCTCCCGGCTACGTCGGCTACGACGAGGGTGGCCAGCTCACGGAGAAGGTCCGTCGCAAGCCGTTCTCGGTTGTCCTCTTTGACGAGGTCGAGAAGGCTCACCCGGACATCTTCAACTCGCTGCTCCAGATCCTGGAAGAGGGTCGCCTGACGGACTCGCAGGGCCGCAAGGTGGACTTCAAGAACACCGTCATCATCATGACGACGAACTTGGGTACCCGCGACATCAACAAGGGTGTCCTCACGGGCTTCCAGACCGCGGACAACTCCACGCACGACTACGGCCGTATGAAGTCGAAGGTCGCGGAGGAGCTCAAGCAGCACTTCCGTCCCGAGTTCCTCAACCGCGTCGACGACACGATTGTGTTCCCGCCGCTGACCAAGCCCGAGATTGCGCGCATCGTCGATCTGATGATCGCCAAGCTGGCCAAGCGTATGGAGGCTCAGGACATGCGCCTGCAGCTGACGGACGAGGCGCGCGAGCTGCTCGCGGACGTGGGCTTCGACCCGGTCCTGGGTGCGCGTCCGCTGCGTCGTGCGATCCAGCGCGAGATCGAGGATGCGCTGTCTGAGCGCATCCTGTTCGGAGAACTGCAACCCGGTCAGGTTGTCACCGTTGGCGTCACTGGAGAGGGTAAGGACCGCAAGTTCACCTTCAACGGAGAGTGATTTACTCGCCAATTATCTTCGACTGACAAACCAGTCACTTTGGGAGGGTGGCCCGTCGCACAGCGATGGGCCACCCTCTAGTTGTCAAGTAATCGCGCATCTGATAGATTCTCGTTAACTATTAGTATGCGGTGTAGTCGTGCCACACTATTTCTGGGGTATTGCTCACCGATCGAGAGAGGCCATATGTCCGCGAAAACGCGACACAATCGGATCAGTGCGAGGCGCCGTCTGCCGGCGTTTATCCTCGTGCTGCTCGTTGTTGCGCTCTGCACCGCGGGTGTCATCTACAAGGGCGCGGAGGTGACCCAGGTCAACGTCAATGACGGTGGCATCTGGGTGACTAACAAGTCCAAGCAGATGGTCGGCCATCTCGACTACGAAGCCCGTATCCTCGACGGTGCACTGCGCACCGAGGCCACCAACTTCGACGTCGGCCAGGCGGGGGAGACCGTCACCGTCTCCGACCTCACCTCGTCGACGGTTGCACCCGTCAACGTCACCCAGGTCTCCCTCGGCTCCCCGACGGCCCTGCCCGCGGGTTCTTCCGTCATGCAGGGCGGCGACGTCCTCGGCGTCCTCAATGCGTCCGACGGCACCCTGTGGACAACCTCCGCCGTGAACCCGAGCCCCCTGAACCTTTCCGAGGCGGCGGCCCTCTCCTCGAACATGGGCGCCAGCGCCTTCGTGACCGGCATGGACGGCTCCGTCTACACCCTGGCCGCCTCGGGCACGCTGACGATGGTCAAGCGCCAGGGCGCGGTCGATCAGGCGCAGACGTCCACCGTGGAGGGGATCCCCGAGGATGCGCGACTGAGCATGACGGTCGTCGGCGACCAGGTCGTCGCCCTCGACGCTGAGTCCAACACGCTCTTCCTGCCCGACAACAAGCGGATCGATCTGAGCGCGCTCGGCGTCGAGGCCGGCGGCGTCCTCCAGCAGGCCGGCCCGAAGGCCGATTCCGTTCTGCTCGCCACGCCCACCTCCCTCGTGGCGATCCCGCTGGTGGGCGGCACCCCGACGATCACCCCCTCGACCGAGGGCGGCGTCAGCGGCACCCCGGCCGCGCCCGTGCGCCACGAAGGCTGCGCGTATGGTGCGTGGACCGGCAGCGGTGCGTACATGCGCGCCTGCGACGATCCTTCGGCGAACAAGCAGATGGTCGTCGATACGCTCACGACCGCGCGAGAGATCATCTTCCGCACGAACCGCAAGGCCATCGTCCTCAACGATGTCGCCGAGGGCAGCGTCTGGCTGCCCGACTCGAACATGGTCCTCATGGACAACTGGGACGAGGTCGAAAATGAGCTCGAGGAAAACGAGGACGAGCAGGACAGCCCCGAGCTGACGAACGAGGTCGCGGACCCCCAGCAGCGCGAGGAAAACACCCCGCCCGAGGCCGAGGACGACGAGTTTGGCATCCGCCCGGGCCGCTCGACCATCCTGCCCGTGCTCGATAACGACTCCGACCTCGACGGCGACGTGCTCACTGCCGCGCCGGTCAAGCAGCCCGAATGGGGCGTCGTGACCGTCGCGCGCGGCGGGCGAGCCCTGCAGATCAGCGGAGTGTCGGCTACCCAGGCCGGCTCGACGACGTTCACGTACGCGGCTTCCG
Organism: uncultured Actinomycetes bacterium; assembly: GCA_963537175.1. GTDB lineage: Bacteria > Actinomycetota > Actinomycetes > Actinomycetales > Actinomycetaceae > Pauljensenia. Next base: position 100,883 of record CAUTDS010000002.1, on the reverse strand, counting down.
ACGGCCAGGCCTCGGCCGAGGCCAACGTGCGCGTCACCATTCACCCCTTCGACCAGAACGAGGGGCCCGCGCAGCTGCGCGTCCCGACCGTCAAGATCGGCGCGGGCGCCCAGATCCAGTACGAGGCCCTGAGCGACTGGCGCGATCCCGACGGTGACCCCATCTACCTGAAGAACGCCGAGGCTCCCGAGGGGCTGAAGGTCTCCTTCACCGAGGACGGCTCCGTCACCATCACTGATGAAGGCAGCGCGGCCGGCCCGAAGTCGATCGTTCTCACGGTCGCCGACGACCAGGGTGCGGAGACCCGCGGCGAGCTGATCGTCGACGTCCAGGAGCCCGGAAACCTGCCGCCGTCTGCGAACGGCGACCTGTTCCAGGCACACCCGGGCGAGACCGTCACCCTCGATCCTTTGAAGAACGACACCGACCCGAACGGCGACCAGCTGACCCTGGTGGCCGTGTCCGGTGCGCCCGCCGGCGCCACGATCCAGCCCGACCTGGATCGTGGAACCATCGACTTTAGGGCGACAGAGCCGGGCTCCTACTCCTTTGCCTACACCGTGTCCGACGGCATCGCGACGACGCTGGGCATTATCCGCGTCGAGGTCACGGCGCCCTCGAGCGAGCCTCCCGTCGCCGAAAACGACACGGCGGTCCTGCCGCAGGGCGGCTCCGTCCTCGTCGCGCCCCTGGGCAACGACTACGACCCCTCCGGTGGCCTGCTGTCGATCGTCTCCGTGGACGCCTCGAACGCCCCGGAGATCGAGGTGGCCCTCATCGACCGCCACCTGCTGCGCGTCACCGCGCCCGCAGGCCTCGAGCGCACGGTGCAGTTCAGCTACACCGTGTCCAACGGCGTCGGCGAGGCCACGGCCGATGTGATGGTCATCCCCGGAGCGGCGGACCGCTCGGATCTACCGCCCATCCTCAAGCCCGACCGTGTGAAGGTGCGCGTCGGAGACGTGGGTACCGTGTCGGTCCTGGCGAACGATCGCTCGCCCGCCGGCCTGAACCTCCAGGTCGAGTCGACCCTCGAATACGATTCCGGCTCCGCCCTGGGAACCCCCTTCGTCACGGGCAACCAGGTGCGTCTCGAGGCTGGGCAGACCCCCGGCCTCATGGACGTGACCTACTCGGTCATCGACTCCGCGGGCAACCGCGCATCGAGCATCGTCACCTTCGAGGTGATGGGTGCCTCCGATCAGAACCAGGAGCCGCGCCCCCGCGACATCACCGCCTGGGCGGCCGCGGGGCAGACCACCCGCATCGCGGTGTCTCTGGATGGCATCGACCCGGACGGTGACTCCGTGACCCTCAGTGGCCTCGGCTCGTCGCCGCAGCTCGGCAACGCAACGGTTGGCCCGACCTGGATCGACTACACGCCGAACCAGAACGCCTCGGGCACCGACTCCTTCACCTACACGGTCGAGGACCGCCAGGGCGGGCGCGCCTCCGCTCGCGTGCGCGTCGCCATCTCGGCCGCGCCGACGCTCAACCAGAACCCGGTCGCCGTCCCCGACACGGTGCTGACCCGCCCGGACCGCATGGTGACCGTCAACGTCCTGTCGAATGACGTCGACCCCGATGGCGATCCGCTCGCGCTGGAGGAGGGCAGCCTCGAGACGACCACGCCCGAGCTCGAGCCGCAGGCTCTGTCCTCCTCGACCATCCAGGTGCGCACGCCCGCGCAGGCCGGCACCTACCTCGTCTCCTACGGGGTGACCGACGGCCGCGGCGGCTCCGCTCGAGGCACCGTGACCGTCTACGTCCAGGACGACGCCCCGCTGAAGGCCCCCATCGCCCGCGATGACTTCGTGTCCTACGAGGAGCTGCCCACCGACGGCTCGGCCGTGCACGTGAAGGTCCTCGACAACGACGAGGACCCCGACGGCAGCATCAACGAGCTGACCGTCACGACGGCTGAATCTGGCGTGAGCGTGGAGGGCTCCGACGTGCTCATCCCGGTGACGGACAGCATGCGCCTGGTCGTCTACACGATCACGGACCGCGACGGCCTGACCAACTCCGCCGTCGTGACCGTGCCCGGCCGCGACACGACCGCGCCCTTCCTCAACACCGCAGGCCTGCCCATCGAGATGGATGCGGGTACCTCGCGCACGATCAACCTGGCGGATTACGTGGTGACGCGCTCGGGCCGCAGCCCGCGCCTCGTGGACGACTCCTCCCCGGTCGCGCAGAACGGTCTGGACTCGGTCGTCGCCGACTCGTCGACGCAGCTAACGCTGACCGCGAACGCCTCCTTCGGCGGCAACTCCGCGTTCCTCATCCAGGTCGCGGATGGCGACGCCTCGGACTCGGGCACACTTACCGCGTCCCTGTCGCTGCCCGTGCGCATCAAGGCGACCCAGAACCAACCGCCTACCTTCGCCCCGACCGCGATCCGCGTCGAGGCCGGCGGCGCCGCCGTCACGCAGGACCTCAGGCTCGGCGTGCGCGACCCCGAGGGCACGGACGTCTCGACCTTCACCTACGCGATGGGCTCTGCCCCCAACACGATCTCCGCGTCGCTGTCGGGCACCGTCCTGACGGTGTCTGCGCCCGAGACCACCCCCGCCGGCTCCGCCGGCTCCATCGCCGTGAGCGTCACGGACGAGCAGGGCAACACCGTCAACGGATCCATCCCCGTCGAGGTTGTCGGCACCACCAAGCCGCGCATCCAGGTGCCCGCGTACAACGTGAAGGCCAAGGTCGGCGATACCGTGAGCGTGGACGTCGCCTCGCAGGCCACCAACCCCTTCCCGGACACGCCGATCTCTCTCGAGGGCACCGCCATCTCGCTGGGGGATGCGACCACGTCGACGTCCGGAACGGTCGTCAGCATCACCCCGAAGTCGGCGGGTACCATTTCCGTCGCCTACCGCGTCAACGACAAGCTCAAGGACCCCTCGCGCGTCGTCCAGGGCACCATCACGGTCGTCGTGACGGGCAAGCCGGGCGTGCCCACAAACGTGCGAGCACAGGTCGTCAGCGGTTCTTCAGCTCGTATCACCTTCGATGCTCCTGAGGCCAACGGCTCGCTGATTACCGGTTACCTTGTCTATGACAATGCCGGCCGTCAGGTTGCCAATTGCACCGGCACGGCGTGCATGGTCGACGACCTGCGCGACGGTCAGACCTATGCCTACCGAGTCAGTGCGGTCAATGCCAATGGAGAGTCCGATAAGTCTGTTATTTCGAACTCCGTGACCATCGCAAGCGTTCCGGGTCAACCGCTGGACGTTAAGGGTGAGGCGGGCGAAACGACGATCGACGTCCGGTGGGTCGCACCCAGCGACAACGGGTCGCAGATCACCGGGTACACGGTGACAGCCACTGTTGCCGGTGGCCGTCCCGCGAGCGTTGACGTGTCCGGTCGTACCACGGCTACGCTCACAGGCCTGGTGCCCGGCAAGAACTACACGATCACGGTCGTCGCCCACAACGCGAAGGGGAACTCGCCGGCGTCGACCCCGATCTCCGTCCAGACCAAGCCTGCTATCACTGATCCGGACACCCCCAGCATCACGCGTGGTAAGGTTCGCAATGCCCTAGACGGCCGGCTCGAGATCACCCTGACGTGGAACTACTTCAAGTCCGGTGGGACCGGCTGGGGCTCCACGACGGTGACGGTCAACGGCAGCACCAAGACCGTCTCCGGTGGTGTCAACAACGAGATGAACGGAACCGGCACGACGACCATGATCGTCGATAGTGCGGATGAAGTGACGGCCACCGTCACCGTCAGTAACGTGGAAGGCCGCACGGCGACCTCAGCCCCGAGGTCCTTCCCACCAATTCTGAAGCCGCCGAGGCCGGATGCACCCGGCCTGCACGCTCCTAGGGACAACTCCTCGGGTGTCATCAACGTGTCAAACGCTCGACTGCGCGAAGGAAACGGATACAAGGCTGCCGACCTGGAGCTCTTCTACGGCGATACCCCGGAGAAGTGCAAGGCACCCGGTAACCCTGTGGTGTTCAACAACGGAGATCAAGCCGACTTCGATATCGGCCCGCTCACCCCGGGCGCCACGGTGACCTACTACTTCTGCCAGCGCGGCAAGAAGAACGGTTCGTACGTGTGGAGTGACACTGCGTCGGTCACGGGCGTCGTCGGCACAGGCCAGCGCGACGGTAGCGGTGATGATGACGATGCCCCCATCCCGACCTTCGAAGTCCAAGCAACCGCGTCCTACGTCCAGAAGAAGCAATCCTGGGGTGTGGCTGCTTCGTGGACCAATCCGAGCGGAGTGGAGATCACGCAGACCAGTACCTGGATCGAGGGACTGAAAGACTCAACCAAGCAGACCTGGCAAGGTCCGCTCACCAACTGGTGGGCCGAGGACCTGGCGCCCGGCCACGAGTACACGATCGTCGTCGAGCTCATCGGAAAAAAGGGTCAGCACCGCGAGGTGAAGACCACCGTGAAGACCGGCGACTTGACCGATAACGTGAAGGCAACCTTCGAAAGCGAGACCGTCTGTCCGAATGGGCAGCCGTGTGGCTCGATGACGCTGCGCGCCGTCAACGCTCCGAACTATTCGTCCGGTGTGACCCTCGTGTGCAGCGTGAAGACCGGTCGCCCCTCGTCGGTCACACAGTTCCGTTTCTCGCGGGATAACCCTCAGATTACGGGTATCCTGACCGAGGCCACGACGGAGCGTGAGCTCCTCGCGAAGCCTCCCGTCGTCGAATGTCACGCCGAATAGACCACCCCCGCCACACAACAAAGGTAGAAACATGACCCTTTCCATTGAGGATGCAACCAGGTTCGCCCAGGTCTTCAAGGGCCTCGTCGACGGCGTGTCCGTGGCGGTCCTGGACAAGCGCCAGGCCGTGCGACTCGCGCTCACGACGATGTTCGCGGGCGGCCACCTCCTGCTCGAGGACGCCCCCGGTACCGGCAAGACCGCGCTGGCGCGCGCCATCAGCGCCGTTATCGACGGCACCCACTCGCGTATCCAGTTCACCCCGGACCTGCTGCCTTCGGACATCACCGGCGTCAACATGTTCAACCAGAAGACGGGCGAGTGGGTATTCCACGCCGGCCCTGTCTTCGCGGAGATCGTCCTGGCCGACGAAATCAACCGTGCGTCGCCCAAGACCCAGTCAGCCCTCCTGGAGGTCATGGAAGAGGCCCAGGTGACGGTCGACGGCGTGCGCCGCCCCGCCCCCCAGCCCTTCATGGTCATCGCGACCCAGAACCCCGTCGAGCAGGCCGGCACCTACCCGCTGCCCGAGGCCCAGCTGGACCGCTTCCTCATGAAGACCTCGATTGGCTACCCCTCGCGCTCTGCGATGATCGACGTCCTCGACGGCTCGGCCTCGCCCGACCGCTCGAAGAACCTCAAGCCCCTGCTGTCGGGCAAGGATATCGTCGCCTGGGCGGCCCTGGCCTCGGCGAACCACACGGACCGCGCCGTCCTCGACTACGTGGCCGCGCTGGCGGAGGCGACCCGCGAGGACGAGTCCTCGCTGCTGGGCGTGTCCACCCGTGGCGCCATCGGCATGGTGCGCTGCGCCCGCGTGTGGGCGGCCGCGCAGGGACGTAACTTCGTCCTGCCCGACGACATCAAGGCCCTCGCGGTGCCCGTGTGGGCGCACCGCGTCATCGTCGACCCCGACGCCGCGTTCTCGGGCGCGACCGCCGAGGGCGTCATCCAGCGTGCCCTGACGTCGGTGCCCGCCCCCGCCGTCGGCGCGTAAGGAAGCGCCGAATACAGCGATGGAAGGGATGCGAACGGACACCCCCACGATGGTCTCGCCCAAACGGGCGCAGGCCGTTCGTTCGCATCCCCTCAAAGCTCTCGTGGGCGCGGTCACCCCGACCGGGTGGGCGGTGGTTGCACTCGTCGTCGTGGGCCTCGCGCTTGCGGTCTCCTTCCAGTGGGTCGAGGCCCTGGCGTGTGCTCTCGCGGGCGTCGTGGCCCTGCTGCTTGCCGCGATGCGCGTCGCGTGGCGTCCCCCGCACGTCGTGTCGATCCGCGTCCCCAACGAGCGCATCGTGGCCGGCCAGACCGCCGTTGGCGAGATCTCGGTGCGCAACGAGCGGGCCCGTTCGGTGCGCTCGGGCATCATCGAGCTGCCGATCGGCACGGGCACGGGCGAGTTCGTCGTGCCCCCGCTGGGTGCTCACGAGACCTGGGACGAGATGTTCCTGATTTCCTCGCGTCACCGAGGCATCATCAACGTCGGCCCCGCGCGCGCCGTGCGTTCCGATGCGCTCGGCCTGCTGCGCCGTGTGCGCATGTGGGATGAGCCCGTCCTCCTGCACGTGCACCCGCGCACCGTGCGCGTTCCCTTCGATGCGACCGGCTTCCAGCTGGACGTCGAGGGCGTGTCCACGGGCAAGCTCTCCAGCTCCGACGTCTCCTTCCATGCGCTGCGCGATTACGAGCCGGGCGACGACCGCCGCGCCGTGCACTGGCAGTCGACGGCGCGCCTGGGCAAGCTCATCGTGCGCCAGTACGAGGAGACGCACCGTTCCCACCACGTCATCGTCTTGGATACGTCGCGCGACGCGTGGGACCACGACACTTTCGAGACGGCGGTCTCCGTCGCCGGCTCCCTGGGCCTGGCGAACCTGCGCGAATCGCGCCCCGTGTCGCTGTCAACGACCGAGGGCTGGCTGCCGTCGGGCGTCGCCATGCGCATGCTCGACGCCCTCTCCGAGGTGAAGGCTCGCTCCTTCGGCGACCTGACGCGCCGCGTGCGCGAGGCCGTGGCGCAGCGTCCCGGCGTCTCCGCCCTCACCCTCATCGTCGGACCGAACGTGACGGACATCGAGGCCGCTCACCTGGCACGCCTGGCCCCGATCGACGTTCCGGTCTCCATCATTCGTATCGGCGCGGAGGGCGTGCGCGCCCGCCGTGACCTCGGCCGTGGTGTGCTCCTGGATTGCTCGACGCTGGACGACCTGCCGCGCATTATCGTCGCCGGAGGCCTGGCATGAGCACGAACGTCGACACCAAGCCCCGCGCTCAGCGCATCGATTCCCAAGACGAGGCCGTGGCCTCGTCCGTGGAGGCGACCGAGCAGCGTGAGGCCACGGCCCAGGATCAGGCGCCCGCCGCTGCGGGCGAGTCGCCGGCGCCCAAGCCGAGGACCACCCGCAATCGTCTGCTGACGATCACGCAGCGCTTCGCGACGTTCCGCACGCGCCTGCCGATCTGGTCGCTGCTCGTCCTCGCCCTGCTGTTCGCCGGCCCGGTCGCGGCCTTCGAGCCCGTCTTCGGCGGGGGAGTGGGCGCGATCGCCGCGGGCTCGGGCGTGGCCTGCGGCCTGCTGATCGCCGCCGCCTCGACGCGCTGGCGCTGGGACGCGCTGACGACCGTCCTGAGCGTCGTCGTCACGTACTTCCTGCTGGGCAGCTCGGCCGCCCTGCGCGCCGAGGCCCTCTACGGCTTCCTGCCCACGGGCAAGACGCTGCAGGTCATGGTGCTCGGGTCCTTCCGCGCGTGGAAGGACCTGCTCACCCTGACGGCCCCCGTGTCCGTCTACTCGGGCCCGGCCCTCGTTCCGTGGATGTGCGGCCTCGTGTGCGCCGTCCTCGCGGGCCTGATCACCGCCCGCTCCGGACGCGCGGTCCTCGGGTCGATCCCGCTCGTCGTCATGGGCGTCATTTCCGTCTTCTTCGGCCTCTCGCGCCACGCGCTGCCCGTGTGGGCCGTGCTGGCCTGGTGGGCCCTCCTGGTCGCCTGGTGGGCGCTGGCCGCCCAGTACCAGCGCATCACGCTGGGGCAGGACGTCCTCGTGGGTCGTTCCGCCTCGGGCGGCGGCGAGGCGACGGCCGCACGGTCGCGTTCGACCGTGTACGTCGGCACGCGCCTGCTGGGTGCCCTCGCCGTCCTCGCGGTGTCCGTCGGAGTCGCGCTGCCCGCCGCGGCATTCCTCGGCGCCGGCGGCACGCGCATTGTGGGCCGCGACCTCGTGGACCCGCCCCTCGACATTCAGGCCTACCCCTCGCCCCTGTCCTCCTTCCGCCACTACACGACGGATCTGCAGGACGAAACCCTCCTGACCGTCTCCGACCTGCCCGAGAACCAGCGCGTGCGCATCGCCGCGATGGACGTCTACGACGGCACGACTTTCGGTATGTCCACGAAGCGCGGAGACGGACACACGGGCTACATCCCCGTGGAATCCACGATCCCCGGCCGCGCCGAGGGCAACTCCCTCGTGACCGTGACGACGAATGGCCTGTCGGGCCCGTGGGTGCCGGTGCTCGGCAACGCCTCGGAGATCGCGTTTACGGGCGTTGATTCGGCTGCCCAGAAGGACGGCCTCTACGTGGACACGTGGGCGAATGCCGCGCTGACGACCGGCCCGGCGGGAACGATGACCTACAACGTGCGCACCTCCTTCGCCGAGCCCGTGCGCGACGAGGACCTGGCGTCCCTGTCGGTCGTGCCGCTGTCCGAAGCGGATAAGAACGTGCCTGAAGGCCTGGCGACGAAGGTCTCTGAGATCACCCAGAACGCGTCCACGGCGCTGTCCGCCGCGCGCGCGATCGAGCACTACCTGGCGAACAACGGCTACTACCTGAACGAGAACACGCAGTTCTCGCGTCCGGGTGTGCGCACGGACCGCCTGGAGCGCATGCTGAGCAGCGACGAGCAGCTCATCGGTGATGACCAGCAGTACTCGGCGCTCATGGCCCTGATGCTGCATCAGTTGGGTATGAACGCCCGCGTCGTCATGGGCGCCTACCCCGAGGGCGGCTCCCAGGGCGGCCCTGCGACCCTGCACGGCTCGGATATTCGCGCGTGGGTCGAGGTCGAGTTCGAGGGCGGCGTCTGGGCCGTCTTCGATCCCACGCCCCCGCGCGACCACACGCCGCAGACCCAGGTCCCCAAGCCTCGGAGCGTGCCGCGTCCGCAGGTGCTCCAGCCCCCGGAGCCCCCGGAGGCTCCCGCGGAGCTGCCGCCGACGACGCGCGACCAGAACGCAGACCCGATGGAGCCCCCGGCAGAGCCCTTCCCGTGGGGTCTCGTCGCCGGCATCTCGGGTGGCATCCTGCTGATTCTTCTGCCGCCGCTGATGGTCCTGCTGTTCAAGGCGGGGCGCCGCAGGCGTCGGCGCCGTGCCGCCGCCGTGGGCGCTCTGGTCGGCTCGTGGGACGAGGTCGTGGACCTGGCCGCGGACTCCGGCCTGCGCATCGACGTGGGGCATACCCGCCAGGAGACCGCCTGGTCGCTGGCCTCCCAGTGGGAGCTCGGCGAGAACCCGGGCGACCCCTTCACCCTGGTGACGGGCGAGGTGCGCCACGGCGACGACGGCTCGACGGACTCGGTGGAGATCGACGAGGCCGAGGCCGGCGCGGGCCGCTACATCATCGACGGCTGGAGCCGCTTCGGTGACGACGTGCCCGCCCCCGTCGTGATCGCGCGATACGCGGATATCGCGAGCTTCGCCTCGAACGGTGCTTCGCGTGACCGTGCGCGTGACGCATGGGCCCAGGTGAGCTCCCTGCGTACCCAGGTGAGCAAGAAGGCTGGCTTCCTGGCGCGCGTGCGCCGCGCGCTGTCCCTGCGCTCCCTGCGCATGCGCCGCAAGCTGCGACTGAGCGCGTCGATCGCGCGCACGATGGATGAGGAGAAGAAGGCGTGACGCCAGCGGTTGCGGGTATGAGGGGCCCCGAGATTCCCGGTTTCCAGTGGGTGCGCCCGCTGGGCCAGGGTGGCTTCGCCGACGTCTTCCTGTACCGTCAGGAGCTGCCGAGCCGCGAGGTCGCCATTAAGGTCGTGCGTACTCAGGGCGATGAGCGGGGCACGAAGGAACTGCACCGCGAGGCCGACGCTATGACGCTGCTGGCCGGCCACCCCGCGGTCGTCGAGCTGCACGGCGTGGGCACGACGGCGGATGGCCGCGCCTACCTGGTGATGGAATATTGCCCGGTCGCTGACCTACTCACGCAGGTGCGCGCGCGACCGATGTCGCTGGAGAAGGCTCTCGACACGATGATCAAGGTGTGCGGCGGTGTGGAGATGTTCCACCGCCAGGGTTACGTGCACCGCGATATCAAGCCGTCTAACATCATGCTGGATGCCTACGGCAAGCCGGTGCTCGCCGACTTCGGCGTGGCCTCGAAGGTGGGGCAGCTGGAGGTCGGCGCGTTTGACGGCTTCTCGGTGCTGTGGGCTCCTCCGGAGCAGCAGGACGTGAATTCCCCGGCCTCGCCCCTGCAGGACGTGTGGGCGCTGGCGGCGACCACGTGGACCTTCGTGACGGGGCGCAGCCCCTTCGAGGATCCGATCGGCGACAACTCTGCCGCGTCGATCGCGAACCGCGTGCAGCGTGGCCGCATGCGTGGGCTGGGCCGCGCGGATGCGCCGGCGGAACTCGAGCGCGTGCTGCGCGCGGCTATGGCGATCGACCCGCAGGAACGCACCCAGACCGCAATGGAATTCGGTCAGGGGCTGCAGCGCGTCCAGAAAGAGCTGGGCCTGCCGCGCACGGAGATGGAGATCAAGGAGAAGCGGTCCAAGACCTCCGCCCCCGTTTCGGGCGACCAGAAGACGCGCATGCGTGGCGCTCCCGTCATCGACCCGGATCAGACGCGCCTGCGCTCCTCGGCCTCGTATTCCTTCGAGGGCGGGGCGGGCTCCGGCGGCGTTGAGGCGGTCGCGGACTCCTGGAAGATTGAACGCTCCTCGGACGTGGACGAGGACTCGATTGGTCGCGTGGTCGAGGATTCCTCGGGCACCAAGCGGGGTATCTCGCCCGTCGTGGGCGTGCTCCTGGCGCTCGTGGCCGCGGTCATTGCCGCCGGCCTGGTCGTGGGCATGCTGCGCGGCGAAGGATCGTTCACGCGCATTTCTCCCGCCCCCGAGATGACGAGCGCGTCGCCCGCCCCCGGGGACGCCGTGGGGTCGGCTCCGCCGCAGGCGTCCGGCCTGACGGGGGAGTATGCCGACGGCGTGGTGACGTGGACGTGGACGGCGCCGACGGGCCCGGCTCCGGCGGATATCGTCTACGCCTACGAGGCCACGGGCCCGGCAGGCACGTCCCGCGGCCGCGTGGAGACCACGACGGCGATGGTGGACGGCGGTAGCGGGGAGAATTGCATGGAGATCACGACGGTGTCCCGCTCGTCGGGGCGCATGTCCGAGCCGCTGCGCGCGTGTGTGGATGTGCCGTGATGCGGATCGTGCAATCGCTTCATTTTTCTCCTCCGCGACGCATCGCTTCTCAACGAGGCGCTGGTCACGTCGCGTGTAGAATGGTCAGTATCGCGCGTGATCCCTCGCGCTCAACGCAGCTAAAGGATGAAGGCACATGTCTCTGAATGAACATGCGGAACGTCCCGCAGTTCGATGGGGCGCCTCGACCGACATCGGTCCGGTCCGCTCCGAAAACGAGGATTCATGGCTGGCGGTCCCTCCTGTCTTCGCTGTCGCAGATGGGATGGGTGGCCACCTGGGTGGCGCCCAGGCCTCGTCGAGTGCCGTCATCACCCTCCAGGAGTTCCTGAGCACCGATCGCCTCGGAAACCGACCCGTCGACCTGGTGGACCTGTCCGTCGCGATCGACGCGGCTGCCACTGCCGTCGCCTCGCTGGCGCCGATCGATAATCCGGCGAGCGCCCCGGGCACAACCCTGTCGGGCGTCATGGTGCTGCGCACCGCCGAGGGCCCGTACTGGCTCTCATTTAACGTGGGTGACTCCCGCGTGTATGTCGTGGGCGGCGGGGGCATCCGTCAGCTCACCCACGACCACTCCGCGCTGCAGGAGGCACGTGACCTCGCGGCCACCTCCGGAGCACCCCGTGTGATCCCTCCCGCAAACGTTGTGACAAAGGCGCTGGGTGCCGGGCAGACCGGAAGTGTGAAAGCCGACTACACAATCATGCCGCTGGAAGAGGGCGATCGGGCGGTCATCTGTACAGACGGCGTGCACGGCGTCCTGCGTGATTCGCAGATTCATGCGGTTGTTGCAGCCGGCGACGGTCCTCAGGGGACCGCGGACATGCTCGTGCGCGCGTCGTTGGAATCGGGCACCCGCGACAATACGACCGCCGTTGTAGTTTACGCAGGAACCAAATCACGAGTAACATTGACATCGAATGTCATGAATCGGATGATTCAACCAGTACGTCCGGCGTCGATTGAGACCGCTCGCCGGGTTCCTCGTAGAGAAGGCAGTAACTGATGCTTCAGATTGGACGCTTCCTGTGCCGCGGGCAGGGCGCGATGCTCGTCACGGGCCCCCTCGGTGCGGCGCTGGTTCCGCTCGACTTCGCTGACTCCGCGGCCGACGTGGTGTGGGGTCGTGCCGACACCCAGGCATGGCTGTCTCACGTTCAGGCCGAAAAGGGCGACGCTCTCCTCCTGGACTGTGCGGGCGAACAGCCCTACCTGACCGTGCTGGGTAACATCCAGCTGCGCATGCGTGCCGCCGGCCAGATCACCGAGCAGGTCTGGACCGACCCGATCTGGGCGTGGCCCTTCAACCCCGGCGAATGGCAGACCTTCGAGGCCACCATCATCGACGGCGACGAGGTCACGTGGATGGTGCCCGCCGCCGACCGCGTCGAGGCAGGCGAGATCCGCATCGGCCGCGCGCTTGACGAGGTCGAGGCCCTCGCCTCGATGCCCGTCGACACCATGGGCTTCCTCATCAACCCCGACATCCCGGACCACGAGCGCCGCGCCCGCCGCGAGGCGCGCGAGGAGCTGCCGGAGCCGACCATGCACACCTCCTCCGTGGATCTGGCGGCCGTCGAGGCCCAGTTCCTCGCCGCGACCAGCAACGGCCCCGTGTCGCTGAGCTCCGCTTCCCGCACCCCCAGCGAGGCCCCCGAGACCTCGGACGGGCAGGCCGAGGAAGAGTCGAATGAGGATGTGCCCGCGAAGGATGCCGAGCAGCCTTCGGGTGAGCTCTACGTCGTCGCCGACGCTGAGGAGGCGCCGGTCGATACGGCGGAGTCTGCCGAGCGCGCCGGTGGTTTCGGCGAGTCGGGTACCCCGGCCTCGGCCGAGGTTGTCGCTGAAGCTCCCATCGCTGAGCCTCCCGCCGCCCCCGAGGCCATGAGCGCCGAGGGCCTGGCCGGCCTGGGTGCTGAGACCGACACCGAGGCGACGATCCTGCGCCTGGCGCCCACGAACTCGGGCCCCGCCGCGCCCGTCGCGTTCCTGATTCACGGCGGCACCGTGCCCGTCGAGGTCTCCCGTGACGTCGTCATTGGCCGCGACCCCGACGCGCGTGCACTGACCGGTCGCCCCGTGGCCACGGTCCTGCGTGTGCCCAGCCCCGAGACCGAGATTTCCCGCTCGCACTGCGCCGTCATGATGACGACGCCCGGCTCCTGGGCCCTCATGGACCTGGGCAGCGCGAACGGCACCGTCCTGCGTCACGCCGACGGCTCGTTCCAGGATGTCACCCCCATGGTGACGATCGCCCTGAACGACGGCGACCTCATCGACGTCGGCGAGGGAACCACGATCGAGTTCCGCGTGCGCTGATCGATTTAAACGCTGCAGGTGGGGCAGGCCTTCGGGCCTGCCCCACCTGCTTGTGTGGCGGTTTCTCGCGAGCGGGCGATACTGGGAAAGGCACCCCTCCCTCTTTTATGTAAGGACAATCATTCTTGTGAGTGTCTTGAGGTGACCTTGGTCCCTTGATGCGTGTATCCTTACCCCTGGTAGCGGCCCGCTGATGGGCCGGTCATCGCAAACACGGAAGTTGAGGACCACGATGGTCAAGTACGTATACGACTTCTCCGAGGGCGACAAGTCCATGAAGGACCTCCTCGGAGGAAAGGGAGCCAACCTCGCCGAGATGACGAAGCTCGGTCTGCCCGTTCCCCCCGGCTTCACGATCACCACCGAGGCGTGCCGCGCATACCTCAAGGACTCCGCGGTTCCCGAGTCGCTTGCCACCGAGGTCACCGCCGCCCTGCGCGGCGTCGAAGATAAGATGGGCCGCGTCCTGGGCGACGCGAACGACCCGCTCCTCGTCTCCGTGCGAAGCGGTGCGAAGTTCTCCATGCCCGGCATGATGGAAACCGTCCTGAACATCGGCCTCAACGATGAGTCGGTCCTCGGCCTCGCAGCCGTTAGCGGTAACGAGCGCTTCGCGTGGGACTCCTACCGCCGCCTTATCCAGATGTTCGGCAAGACCGTCCTCGACATCGACGGAGACCTGTTCTCCGACGCCCTCGACAACCTCAAGGCCGAGCGCGGCGTCAAGGGCGACACCGAGCTGACCGCGGAAGACCTCAAGGGCCTCGTCGAGACGTTCAAGGGCATCGTCAAGGAACAGACCGGCAACGACTTCCCGCAGGACCCGCGCACCCAGATGGACATGGGCATCGAGGCCGTCTTCCGCTCCTGGAACACCGAGCGCGCCCGCATCTACCGCCGCCGTGAGCGCATCCCCCACGACCTGGGCACCGCCGTCAACATCTGCACCATGGTGTTCGGCAACATGGGCGAAAACTCCGGCACCGGCGTGTGCTTCACCCGCGACCCCTCCTCCGGCCACTCTGGCGTCTACGGCGACTACCTCGAGAACGCGCAGGGCGAGGACGTCGTCGCCGGTATCCGCAACACGCTGCCCCTGTCCGCCCTCAAGGAACTCAACAAGCCCGTCTACGACGAGCTGCGCGCCATCATGCGCAAGCTGGAGACCCACTACCGCGACATGTGTGACATCGAGTTCACCGTCGAGCGCGGCAAGCTGTGGATGCTCCAGACCCGCGTCGGCAAGCGCACCGCCGCCGCCGCGTTCCGTATCGCCACCCAGCTCCTGGGCGAAAAGCTCATCACCCGCGACGAGGCCCTGGGCCGCGTCACCGGCGACCAGCTCACCCAGCTGATGTTCCCGCAGTTCGACGCGAAGGCCGAGAAGGAGCTCATCGCTCGCGGCATGGCCGCCTCCCCGGGTGCCGCCGTCGGCAAGATCGCCTTCAACAACGCCCAGGCCGTCGAGGCCGCCAGCGAAGGCGTCAAGACCGTCCTCGTGCGCCGCGAGACCAACCCCGACGACCTGCCCGGCATGGTCGCCGCCGAGGGTGTCCTGACCGCCCGCGGTGGAAAGACCTCGCACGCCGCGGTCGTCGCCCGTGGCATGGGCAAGACCTGCGTGTGTGGCGCCGAATCCCTCGTCATCGACGAAGCTGCCGGCACCGTCACCATCGGTGACCTCGTCCTGACCGCCGACGACACCATCGCCATTGACGGCCAGACCGGTGAGATCTTCCGCGGCGAGGTCCCCGTGGCCGACTCGCCCGTCACCACCTACCTCGCCGAAGGCCTTGAAGCCGGCATCGCCGCC
Organism: uncultured Actinomycetes bacterium; assembly: GCA_963537175.1. GTDB lineage: Bacteria > Actinomycetota > Actinomycetes > Actinomycetales > Actinomycetaceae > Pauljensenia. The sequence continues at coordinate 85,610 of CAUTDS010000002.1, read as the reverse complement.
GCCGGCGAGGACCAGGGCACCCGCGAGCTCGTCGAAGCCGTCGACAAGCTCCTGTCCCACGCTGACAAGGTCCGCCGCCTGCACGTGCGCGCCAACGCCGACACCCCCCTCGACTCCAAGCGCGCCATCGCCTTCGGTGCCGAGGGCATCGGCCTGTGCCGCACCGAGCACATGTTCCTGGGTGAGCGCCGCCCGCTCGTCGAGCGCGCGATCCTCTCCGCCCCCGAATCCGCCGAGCGTCAGGCCGCTTTCGATGAGCTCGAGAAGCTGCAGAAGCAGGACTTCCTCGAGATGCTCGAGGTCATGGACGGCAAGTCGATGACCGTGCGCCTCATCGACCCGCCGCTCCACGAGTTCATGCCGGCCCTCATCGAGCTGGAGACCAAGGTCGCCGTCGGCAAGGCCACCGGCACCCTCGACCCCGCCGACGAGGCCATGCTCGTCGAGGTTCGCCGCATGCACGAGCAGAACCCCATGCTGGGCCTGCGCGGCGTGCGCCTGGGCATCTACCTGCCCGGCCTGTTCGCCCTGCAGATGCGCGCCCTGTGCGAGGCGGCCGCCGAACTCGTGGGCCGCGGCCTCGACCCGCGTCCCGAGATCATGGTTCCGCTCGTCGGCTCCGTGCGTGAGCTCCAGCTCGTGCGCGAAGAGGCAGAAGGCATCATCGCCTCCGTCGCCGCCGCCCGTGGCGTGGACCTGTCCGGCGTCTCCATCGGCGCCATGATCGAGCTGCCGCGCGCCGCCATGACCGCGGAGGACCTGGCCGAGGAAGCCGACTTCTTCTCCTTCGGCACCAACGACCTGACGCAGACCGTGTGGGGCTTCTCGCGCGACGACGTCGAAGGCGTGTTCTTCCCGCAGTACATCGAGGCCGGCATCTTCGGCGTCTCCCCCTTCGAGTCCATCGACGTCCACGGCGTGGGTACCCTGGTCTCCGAGGGTGTGCGCCGCGCCCGCTCCACCAAGCCGAACATCAAGCTCGGCGTGTGTGGCGAGCACGGTGGCGACCCGCTGTCGATCCACTTCTTCCACAATGTGGGCCTGGACTACGTGTCCTGCTCCCCGTTCCGCGTCCCCGTCGCCCGCCTCGAGGCTGGCCGCGCCGCGGTCGAGGATCACGTGGACATGACCGCCTGATCGCTGGTGGCGCTGTGCTGAGCGCCGCTGCGTGAGCGTGACGAGGCCGTGGCCGGGAAACCGGTCGCGGCCTCGTGTCGTTGTGGCACCACGGGTGTTTCGGGCGCCGGAGGGCCCGGCCGCCCGCGAGGCTAGGCGGCCTCACTGCGTTCGGCGCCGCGCCTCGAAGCCCGCCCGTGCCCTCCGGTCCCTCCGGCGCCCTCCACACCAGTGGGGGCGGGCTGCTCGATGTGCCCGTGGGCGGTGGCCCGCCCCATTGATGGTGTTGCTTGTGGCCCCACGGGTGTTCCGGGCGCCGGAGGGCCCGGCCGCCCGCGAGGCTAGGCGTCCTCACTTCGTTCGGCGCCGTGCCTCGAAGCCCGCCCGTGCCCTCCGGTCCCTCCGGCGCCCTCCACACCGGCGGTGCTTGGGGGTCTTGTGGCTTCGTGTGTTCCTGTCTACGGGCGATGCGTGCGGGGCGGCAGACTCTTCTTTGGGGTATTCGAGCGTTGTGAGGTGCACCCGATCCGTAGGCATTGCACCCGATCCGTAGGCATTGCACCCGTTCTGATCGGGTGTAGGGCCACGTAACGGGTGCATCGCCACGTAACGGGTGCAGTGCCCGCCGCCGCCCACGGGTGCCGCAGCCATGCCCTGACGCCGTCTCAGCAATTTCGCATGCAATTCTCCCGACACTCTTTCGAACCATGAATTTACAACGTTGGAATTGCAACGTTTTCAGACATTGTTGAAACTTCTTCTAATTGAATTGCATGCGGGATTTGGCTGGTGGTGGTGTCGTTGCCCCCTACGGGCGCCGCAGCCTGGTCCCGCCTCGGCCCACGTGCATGTCATCCGGCTAACGTGTCGCCGGACGGGTGCGCGAGTACAGCAGTGCCCCGCCCGAAATCGGGCGGGGCACTACCCAATCAACAATCAGGCGTTCTGCAGTGCTCCCTGCATCGCGAACATCAGGATCACCATGATCGTGTTGTTGAGTGCGTGGAACAGCCACGAGTAGGCGACGTTCTTCCCAGACTTCACGTACACGAGCGTCAGGACGATGCTGAGCGGCAGGTACGAGAAGAAATCCTGCCACTGGTGAGAGTGCATGTACGCAAACAGCGCCGCTGAGATCGATGCGACGAGCCACGTGGGGGCGTATGCACTGAGCTTACCGATGAGGATGTGGCGGTAGAAGACCTCCTCAATCACGGGCACGCCAACGGTCACGAAGAACGAGAACACGAGGCCAAGGGCCCCGTCGAACAGCGCATTCATGACGCCCTGTTGGTTCGCAGCAATCGGCGGGTTGAGCCCGTAAAGGGCGAGGCGGACGGAGGCCTGGACGATGACGACCAGGAACCACAGCGCGAACAGTAGGGCGACCTTCAGGACGGGCCGCGTGCGCAGGTAGGTGAAAGCAGGGAAAAACTCGCGTGCAAAGAATGCGAGGACAACGATCAGCAAGACCGTGTCGATTGCGAGGTTGATGGCCGTCAGGTTCCACGATGTGGGGAACAGCGATGTTGGTACTCCCACCAGGAAGAACGCAGCGTAGGGGATCCCGAAGATCGCGATGCGTACCCACTCGGCGCGGGTGGGGCGCTTCGGGGACGAGGTCGGGGCCGCCTCGCTCGATGCCGCCTCGTTGGGCTGGGGGAGGGGAGCGGTGGGCACAGGGCCCTGCGGGCCTGCGTTCGTCACGGGGGAATCTGCCGCCTCGCTCAGGGGCTGTGCAGTCGGGTCGGTGGCCATGAGCAGGATCCTCTTCCTGTCGCTAATTGTACTGCCCGAATATTATGACAGTATTTGAAATAAATTGACATGCGCATGTGTGTGGGGTGTCCTCGTCTGCGGCCGCATAAGTCTTGCTGTTTCGCCTGCTATCTCGCCATTTTTATGGCACCGCGTCAGCAAGCGACCAGCCTGGGCCCTTGGTCCCTCATGATGGGTGTGCGTGCGCGCTAAACACGGTCACGGCATGGTCACAATTTAGGACGACCTAAACGGACTACTTCCCGCCTGGGCGAGATGTGGCTACGCTCAATGCTTAGGAATTCCATCATCCCGGCGTCGCCTAATCGCCGGATCCACAGGAGGCAAGCGGTGACAGAGCTTCGCGTTCACGCGCATAGTATTCGCGCTCACGTACACAATGTCGGTCAGCGACTCAGTCGCGTCCTCATCGTCGCAGTTATGGCGGCCCTGGCCGTGGCGTTGTTCGCCGCGCCCTCGCGCGCTGCGGATCAGACGTGGAGTGATGTCTCGACCACGATCAACGGCCTGATTGACGAAGGCGTGTCCACCTACAAGGCAGGCGACGCCAAGGGCGGCAAGGACAAAGTCAACGACGCCTACTACAAGCACTACGAGATCACCGGCATGGAGAAGCAGGTCATGGCCCGCGTCTCCGGCTCGCGCGTCTCCGCCGTCGAGATGGAGTTCTCCCTCCTCAAGAAGGCCATGACCGACGGCGATAACGCCGGCGTCGATAGCCACGCGAAGACCCTCAAGCAGTACATGGTCGAAGACGCCGCCTCCCTCGACGGTGTCGCCCCCGGCGCCGCCCAGGCCGCCTCGGATGACTACAGCCCCGGCGCGTGGGGCGAGGTTGCGAAGACCATCAACGGCATCCTCGAAGACGGCGTCGAGGCCTACAAGGCGGGCGACGCCAAGGCCGGCAAGGACAAGGTCAACGAGGCCTACTACAAGCAGTACGAGATCACCGGCATGGAGAAGCAGGTCATGAGCCGTGTCTCCGGCTCGCGCGTGTCCGCCGTCGAGATGGAGTTCTCCCTCCTCAAGAAGGCCATGACCGACGGGGATTCCACCGCTGTCGACGAGCACTACGCGACCCTGTCGAACTACATCCGCGAGGACGCTAACAGCCTCGACGGCTACACCGGTAAGGCCGCTGAGAAGACCAGCGAGGGTTCGGGCACCTCCCCGTGGATTGCCCAGTTCCTGCCCTCCCTCCTCGTTATCCTGCGCGAGGGTATGGAGGCGATCCTGGTTGTCGCCGCCGTCCTGGCCTACTTGGCCAAGGCCGGTCACAAGAACAAGGCCCCCATCGTGTGGGGCGGCGTGGCTCTCGCCCTTGGCCTGTCCGTCGGCCTGGCCTTCCTCTTCAGCTACGTGACCTCCCTGGCGGGTGCCAACCAGGAGCTCCTCGAGGGCTTCGCCGCGCTCTTCGCGGTCGTCATGCTGATCTGGGTCTCCAACTGGATGATCAACAAGTCCTCCAACAAGGCCTGGGACGACTACATCAAGAAGCAGACGGACGCCTCGTTGACCAGCGGCTCCCTGCTGGGCCTGGCGTTCATCTCCTTCCTTGCGGTTCTGCGCGAGGGTGCCGAGACGATGCTCTTCTACGTGCCGATCGTCGCCGCCGCGGGCGACAAGGTCCACTACGTGTGGATCGGCCTGGCGGTCGGCCTCGTGGCCCTCGTCGTCATCTACCTGCTCATCCAGTTCGCGGCGGTGCGCATCCCGCTGCGCCCCTTCTTCACCGTCACCTCGCTGCTGATGGCCTTCATGGCCTTCACCTTCACGGGTTCTGGCATCGGAGAACTCCAGGAGGCGGACGTCGTGTCCCTGACGCCGATCTCCGGATTCCCCACCATTGACCTCTTGGGGATCTACCCCCGAGTGGAGAACCTGGCCGCGCAAGCCATCGTTCTCGCCATCATCGTCGGTCTCTATTTCTTCGGAAAAGCTCGCCTCGCCCGCGAGGCCGCCCAGTCGCGGGCCGAGGACTGACTCCTCTCGAGCGACACCGACGTTTCATCCAACCAACACGCACAGGAGATCATCACTATGAAGCGCTCTCTGTTCCGCGTCGGCGCGGCCCTGGCCACGCTGGCCCTGGCAGGCACCCTGGCTGCCTGCTCCAACAACTCCTCCTCGTCCTCCAGCGAGAAGCCGTCGACCTCGTCCTCGGCCGCCGCTGACTCTGCGGCTCCCGCCCCCGGCGAGGACGCTGGCTTCGAAGAGCAGCCCCTCGGCGACGAGGTCCACGTCGGCCCCCTCGTCGTGGGTGGCGTCTACTTCCAGCCCGTCGAGATGGAGCCCCAGGTGGGCACCCCCGCCGCAGATTCCTCGATGCACATTGAGGCCGACATCGCCGCTGCCGCCGACAACAAGCTCGGCTACGGCGCGGGCGACTTCGTCCCCGGCCTGACCGTGGACTACGCGATCAAGGACAAGTCCGGCAACGTCGTGCAGGAGGGCACGCTCATGCCGATGAACGCGTCCGACGGCCCGCACTACGGCCTGAACCTGCCCAAGCTGGACGCCGGCACCTACGACGTGTCCTTCATGATCAAGCCCCCCAGCGTGTGGCTGCTGCACACCGATAAGACCACGGGTGTCGAGGGCCGCTTCTGGACCGAGCCGCTCGTCGCCGAGTTCCCGGATTGGCAGTGGGATCCCACGGCCGTCTCCTGGTGATCGACGTGCACTCTTCGCGGGGCCGAGGCGGTGGTTCTTTTTAGGACCGCTGGCCTCGGCCCTCGCCCCGTGAGGGGACTAGAATTGAGACCGTAGCTACGACTTCGGTGAACCTTTATTTCGGGAGGAAAGCCAATGCTTCAGCAGATGAGTGAAGCAACCCTGACGCTGCTGTTGACGATGCTCGCGCTCGGTGCCGTCATCCGCTTCATGCCCGCCGCCGGGCGTGGTCGCCGCGGTAAGAAGGCGCGCTCGGTCGCCGTGTGGGCCGGTATCGGCCTGGGCATGGTCTCCTCCCTGGTACTGACGATCATTAACGTCGAGGCCCCCAAGTCCGTGAACCGCCAGACCGTCGGCCTGTTCACCCTCCCCGTCGCGATCGTCCTCGCGGTCCTGTTCCTCGCGCTCATCGCGGTGCGCTCGCGCCGCGTGCGTTCCCTCCTGCCTGGCGATGCCGACGACGAGGCCCGGGCGGCCTCGTCGATGGAAACCGCGGTGAGCGGGGATACCCTCGTGCGCATCGTCGGTGCCCTCTACATTGCGGCCGCCCTGTTCCGCGCCGTCCCCACGGCCATGAACCAGGCCGTCATGATGCTCTCGGGCGGCGTCGAGATCTACTCGACCCCGGTCGTCCTCGCCCTGGTCGGCTACGTGCTGGCCTGGGTGCTCGTCTGCTTCGTCGCCTGGGTGTCCTACCGCCTGTGCTCGTGGAACAACCGCGTGTGGCCGGCGGCTTTCATCCTGATCGCCCTGCTGGCCAACCACTCTCTGATGGTCGTGCGTATCCTCAAGGCCAAGCGCTGGATCTCAACCAGCAAGGAAACATGGGCGGTCATGTCGTGGTTCATCAACCACGAGGCCGTCTTCACGATCGCCGCGGGCCTGGCCCTGTGTGCCGTCGTGGTCCTGACCTGGCTGGCCTCGCGCTCCATCCCGACCGTGGGCGCCAACCCCGCGGAGGGGCGCCTGGGCCGCGCGCGCTCGCGCCTCTACAAGTCCATGGCCGGCACCGCTGCCCTCGGCTACCTGTGCGGCGCGCTGCTCATCACCGTCGGCGTCGCATACGGCAGCCAGGAGATCGAGCTGTCCCCGCCCGAGTCCTTCAGCGTCGTCGACGACCAGGTGAGCGTGAACCTGGCCGATATTTCCGACGGCCACCTGCACCGCTTCGAGTACACGACCTCGGGCGGCGTGAAGGTGCGCTTCATCGTCATCCAGAAGTCCGGCTCCTCCTTCGGCGTGGGCCTGGACGCGTGCGAGATCTGCGGCCCGTCGGGCTACTACGAGAAGGACGGCAAGGTCATCTGCAAGCTGTGTGAAGTGGCGATGAATATCGCGACCATCGGCTTTAAGGGCGGCTGCAACCCGATCCCCATCGACTACAAGGTCTCTAACGGCACGCTGACCGTGCCGATCTCAGCCCTCGAGGCCTCGGCCTCCATCTTCGCAAAGTAAGGCTCACGCGTGTTTTTCCGAATGCTCCGCGGTGCCCTCACGAGACGCGGTAACCGCCACTTCATGATCGCCCTCACCGTCGCGCTGGGTGCCTGCGTCGCCACGTCCATGCTCTCCGTCATGTTCAACGTGGGCGACAAGGTCAACCAGGAACTCAAGTCCTACGGCGCGAACATCGTGGTGCGCCCGCAGGGCGCGGCCGTCCTCGACGACCTCTACAGCACGGGCGAAGCCACCGAGGCGCGCTCGTACCTGCGCGAGGACGAGCTCGGCAACATCAAGACGATCTTCTGGACGTACAACATCCTCGACTTCGCGCCCCTGCTGAACGTGTCCGCCACCGACGCGTCCGGCGAGCACGTGCCCACGACCGGCACGTGGTTTGACCACCACCTCGAGCTGGCCACCGGCGAGAGCGTCGAGACCGGCCTCGACAAGCTGCGCGGCTGGTGGGGCATCGAGGGCTCCTGGCCCGCGGACGACGACGAGGACGGCGCCCTCGTCGGCACCACCTACGCGGCCGCCCACGGCCTGACGGTCGGCGACACCTTCACCCTCACCCGCGAAGGCATCACCCGCGACTTCACGGTGCGCGGCATCCTCACCAGCGGCGACGATGCCGACCGCGGTGTGTTCTTTTTTAATGATACGGCGACCACCGAGATCTACACTCTCTCCGTCGTCGGCAGCGTTGAGGTCTCCGCCCTGACCACGCCCGACAATGACCTGGCGCGCAAGGCCGCGAAGAACCCGAACTCGCTGAGCGTGTCCGAGAAGGAAACCTGGTACTGCACCGCCTACGTCTCCTCCATCGCCTTCCAGATCGAGGAAGTCATGACGGACTCTGTGGCCCGCCCGGTCCGCCAGGTCGCCCAGTCCGAAGGCGTCATCCTGGAAAAGACCCAGCTGCTCATGGTCCTCGTGACCGTCCTGGCGCTCATCGCCTCGGCCCTGGCCATTGCGAACCTGGTGACCGCAGGCGTCATGGAGCGTTCCAGCGAGATCGGCCTCATGAAGGCCGTGGGTGCCAAGGATAAGCAGATCATCGCCCTGTTCCTGACCGAAACGGTCATCGTCGGCCTGGTCGGTGGCGTCCTCGGCTACGGCGGAGGCCTCGCGCTGGCCCAGGCGATCGGCTACATGGTCTTCCACTCGTCGATCTCCTTCGTGCCCGTCGTCGTCGGCCTCGTCGCCGTCCTTGTCATCCTCGTCGTCCTGGGAGCCTCCATCCCGGCGATCCGCTACCTGCTGCGCCTCAACGCGGCGGAAGTCCTGCACGGAAGGTGATGCCCATGTCCAGACGAGCAATGTTCTGGCGGATGGTCACCTCCTCCATCCTGCGCCGCCGCTCCCGCGTCCTCATCGCGATCCTTGCCGTCGCCATCGGTGCGACCACACTGTCCGGCCTCGTCACGATCGCCGTCGACGTGCCGGCCCAGCTGGCCCGCGAGATCCGCTCCTACGGTGCCAACCTGGTCGTTACCCCCGCCGGGGATGTGCCCATCACGGACGAGGCCGTGGCCGCTGCGACTGCCCAGGTGCCCGCGAGCGCTCTGGTCGGATCCGCCGCTTTCGACTACGAGACCGTCACCATCAACGACCAGCCCTACGTGGCGGGCGGCGCCGACCTGGAGGCCGTGCACGCCATGAACCCGTACTGGTTCGTGGACGGGCAGTGGCCCGCTGCGACGGGCCAGGTCCTCGTGGGTGAGCAGGTTGCCTCGACGATCGACGTGAAGGCCGGGGATACGATTACGATCAGCCAGCTGGACGCCGGCGCGTCCTCGAAGGGTGCGCAGGTGCAGTCCGGCGCCCCGGCCTCGGGCCTGAAGGTCGATCCGCGTACCGTAACCTTGACCGTGTCCGGCATCCTCAAGACGGGCGGCAACGAAGACGGCTACGTGTACATGTCCGCCCAGGACATGAGCGCGCTGACAGGCCAGAGCGGCACCGTGTCGCTCGCCGAGTACTCGATCGCGTTGGAGGGCGAGCAGCTGAGCGCGATCGCCGACGCGATGAACGCTGCGAACCCCGACATTCACGCCCAGACCGTGCGTCGCCTCGCCCAGTCCGACACGGGCGTACTCGCGATGCTGCGCTCCCTCCTCGTCGTCATCACCGTCATCGTGCTCGCGCTGACCATGATCGGCGTGTCCACCACGATGATCGCCGTCGTCACCGAGCGCCGCAACGAGATCGGCCTGCGCAAGGCCCTGGGCGCAACCGGCCGATCCATCACCCGCGAGTTCATGGGTGAGGGCGTCATGCTCGGGCTCATCGGAGGCATCCTGGGCGCTGGGGCCGGCTACGGCCTCGCCGTCCTCATCTCCACCTCCGTCTTCCACCGCTCCATCTCGCTGCACCCCGTTATCATCCTCGGCACCGTCGCGTGTTCGATCCTCATCGCCGTCCTCGCCTGCCTCCCGCCCGTGCGCCGCGCACTGGCCGTCGACCCCGCGCTCGTCCTGCGCGGAGAATGAGAGTCACCATGACCACCTCCACCGCCACCCCGGCCTCGTCGGCCCCCACGGACGCGCTGCTGAGCCTCGAGAGCGTCTCGAAGATCTACGGCGAACTGCACGCCCTCGACAACGTGTCCCTCGAGATCCCACGCGGCCAGTGGGTCTCCATCGTCGGCCCTTCCGGCTCGGGCAAGACCACCCTCATGAACATCGTCGGCGCCATGGACACCGCCACGAAGGGCACCGTCATGCTGGACGGCCACGACATCTCCGACCTGACCGCCGACGAACTCACCGAGGTGCGCTGCCGCACCATCGGCCTCGTCTTCCAGCAGTTCCACCTCATCGGCCACCTGACGGCCCTCGAAAACGTCATGGTCGCCCAGTACTACCACTCGATGCCCGACGAGAAGGAGGCCCTCGAGGCCCTCGACCGCGTCGGCCTCGCGGACCGTGCCACCCACCTGCCGCGCCAGCTCTCCGGCGGCGAGCAGCAGCGCGTGTGCGTGGCCCGCGCCCTCATCAACTACCCCAAGCTGCTGCTGGCCGACGAGCCCACCGGCAACCTGGACGAAACCAACGAGGAGATCGTCCTCGACCTGTTCAACCAGCTCCACCAGGACGGTACGACCCTCATGGTCGTCACCCACGACGCGCTCGTCGCCGAACAGGGCCAGCGCGAAATCCGACTCGACCACGGCAAGGTCGTCAAGGAAACCTGGCACGACCACGACTTCGAACAGCGCGCCTCCGGCCTGGTCCTGCCCGGCCGCGACGGCGACGCGCGCAGCGGAAAGGACAAGGTGCGATGACCACGCCAACCACTATTGAGAGCCGATCCCGCTGGGTCGCCCCGGCCTCGTACGCGGTCCTCGGCGCCCTCGGCGCGACCATCCTGGCCGCGTGCACGCCCAACACCGGCCTGGACATGACCAAGCCCATGAGCGACGGCACCTGGACCGCCCAGTCCAACGCCGACGACCAGGGCTCCATCGGCACCATTACCATCACCGTCGAGGGCGGGCGCATCACCGCGACCTCCTACGAGACGACGCTGGCCGACGGCACCGACAAGGGCGCCGATTACGGCAAGAGCTCCTCGGGCGAGGTCTTCAACGAGGACTACTACAAGAAGGCACAGGCCGCCGTTGCCTCCTACCAGGAGTACTCCGACAACCTCACCAAGGTCGGCGACCCCGCCAAGGTTGACGTCATCACCGGCGCCACCGTCGCCCACCAGCAGTTCGTGCAGGCCGCCATCCGCGCCATCGCCGCCGCCCAGGGAGTCTCGCCCGACGGCGCCGACGACATCAACATCCCCGGCCTGAACGACGCCACCAAGGACGGCGAGCTCGACAAGGACCTCGGAGGCTCCGACGGCTGAGCCCGCGCGCTTCGCCGGCACCCCGGGGGACGAGGCCGTGGCCGGGTACGCGGAAAATGCGCCCACGTGGCGCTCCTCCTTCCCCGCGATGGGCACCCGCGTCGACATCATCGGCTGGGGCGGGGACGGCATGGCGATCGTCAACGCTGTCGTCGAGGTTGTGGCGCGCCACGAGGACATGTGGAGCGTGTTCCGGCCTTCGTCTGAAGTGTCGCGGCTCAATGCCGCTGTCCGTGAGGTCGCGCGCGGTTCCGGCGGCTCCCGTTGGGGTGCCGATTCCGTGCAGGCCGGCCCCGGCCTCGTCGTGAGCGAAGAAACCGACCGGTTGCTGCGCGAGGCACTGGCGCTCGCGGAGGCGACCGGGGGAGCGTTCAACCCGCTGATCGGACCGCTCGTTGCCTCCTGGGATGTCAAGGCGATGCGGGCCGCGTACGTTGCGGGCGCGCCGTTGCCGCCCGCGCCGTGTGGGCATGTTGTTGAGGCGGCGTTGCGTGCGTCGTCGTGGGGCTTGTTGTCTCGCGTTGGTCAGCGACGGTGGGCGATGGGTCTCCCCGGTGAGTCCGTGGCTGGTGCGGATGCGCCCAGCCCGCGCCTCGACCTGGGTGGGATTGCGAAGGGGTACACCGCCGACGCGTGCCGCGACCTGGCCGTGGCCATGGGGGCGCGCGGCGTCCTCGTATCGGTGGGGACCTCGTCGGTGTCGGTGTTCGGGACTCGCGCCGACGGTTCTTCGTGGCGCGCCGGCCTGCGCGACCCTCACGGCGGGCCCACATCGGTTGCTGGTGTCGTTGAGCTGCCTGCGGGCGGTATGGCGTCCCTGTCGACGTCCGGCGACAACCTGGGGCCGCTGGGCGGGCGCCTGCTGGACCACCACATCATCGACCCTCGTACGGGATACCCCGCTCGCGCAGGCGTACGACAAGTCAGTGTCGTGGCCTCGTCGGGTGTGTTGGCGGAGGCCCTGTCGACGGCTCTGCTCGTCGATCCGTCCCTCGATGTTCCTGATGTCGTGGCTCGCTGGGCCCGCGTGACGGGCGCCCCGGCCTCGGCGAAGGTCGTGGGCCTGGTGCGTGCGGCGCAGGGGTAGGGCTAGCGTGCCATCACTGCTGCACTTCTGCTGACGCGCAGGGCTGGAGTCGCTTGCGATGGGCCTGTTAGGTCCTGCTACACCCGTTACGTCGCGGTGCACCCGTTACGTCGCGGTGCACCCGTTACGTCGCGATGCACCCGTTACGTCGCGGTGCACCCGTTACGTCGCGGTGCACCCGAACAGAAGGGGTGTAATGCCTACGGATCGGGTGCACTGTCAGTGGGGACAAGTGAATCTGCGGTCAGTGAATGGCGGAGCGCCTTGTGTTGAGAAGAGGCGAGGGTGCCTACTGCTCTGTCCATGACCAATCTTGATGCTCCCGCCGCGGTCAGGGACACGACAAGGGGTGCCGGCCGCGCTATCCACAGCCGTTTGCTCGTATCGTGGTTTATCCACAGGACGTGAGTTTCTTGGTGTGCTGCGTTTGTGGTGCTGTGACAATCGAATTATGAGCAGCCATCAAATGACAGTTATTCGCTCCTCGGAGAGGTGCCGAATGGCCCGTGAAGAGCAAGAGTCAGGCCCTTGCTTGCACGTGCTGCGAGGGTGCTACGTCCAAGTTGAAGATCCGCGTCTGCTCGACACTCCATGGAACACATGGACAACAGTGGCGCGAGCACGTCTCCTTGCGGTTCACGCATCTGGGAGTGGAGATCGAGTCTTTGTCGGTGCGAGTTCACTTGTCTGTCACGGGATTGCGCTGTGGGAGGCAAACCCGGACGTTTTCGTATGGGCACATACCCGTCGTGGGAGCAAGCCCCTTCGTGCAGTCCGTGCAGCCGGGTTCCTGGTGCCTTCAGTCTCGGTGCGCTGGTCTATTGCTCCTCCTCTTGAGGTGCAGTCTGTTGGAGGCGTCTTAGCGGAAGGTGTGAGTGATGCTGCGGTACGAATGGCGTGCTGGTCTGAGCGCCTGAGTGCATTCGTGGGAATTTGCATGGTGCTCAAACGGCTCTCGTCCTTCTCCCTCTTTTCGCAGGATGAATGTCGTGGCCGAGCGGAAGAAGTCAAATCGGAAATGCTGGCCAGGTTGGCTCAGTGGAGCCAACAAACGGGCAATATTCCGTCACGGCGAGCGCAAGCCATCATTCGGGCCGCTGACCCGGGGTGTGAAAACCCAGCCGAGGCTGCTTTGCTTTGGGTTGTGAAGTCCGTGTGCGGGTTCAAGGTGGTCACTCAGCATGAAATTATTGTCAACGGGCGTCACTACTTTTTAGACATTGCGATTCCAGAACTCATGATCGTCTTTGAGTTCGATGGGATTGGCAAGCTAGGCAAGAATGATGCCGAGTTTGCGCAGGCGAAGAGAGACTGGATCCAGCGCGAAAACGACCTACGCAGTGCCGGATGGACGATCTATCGGGTTTCGTGGTCTGATTATGAGGATGTTGTGAGGCTGAGAGCTTGGGTGGCTGAGGTACTCACACCGTATCAAGCATCGATTCCCGCATCGGCACAGAACTTGTGGGCACCTCCAACTGTGGCCTGCGACGGACCAAATCGGCGTTTTCACATGGGAGCATTTCGACGGTAGTCGTAGGAGTTCCGAACCCTAACGGAAGCGCTCCACCGGTTACGTGGTAATGCACGTGTTACGAGGTGGTGTGCTCTTTTCGTCGTGTTGCACCGGTTATGTGGCGCTACACCCGTTACGTCGCGCTACACCCGTTACGTCGCGGTGCACCCGAACAGAAGGGGTGTAATGCCTACGGATCGGGTGTAGCGCCCTCATCAACAAGGAAAGGTGCGGTTGTCTGCTGCGTGACAAAACTGGGCTCGCAACTTAATGCTGCTGCGAGGGTATGAAAAGACCGTGATACCAGTGTCGTGAGCGTGCTCGGCGGAAGGCCCCAGCAATCAGGAGCATGATGCCATCTGAGGACTACTGGTCGCCGGGCATTAAGGTGTCGGGGTCTGGCCGGGCTTCGAGGCGATGCGCCAAACCACACGTCAGCACACCAGGTCCCACAGGTGTGGAGGGCGCCGGAGGGTCCGGAGGGCACGGGCGGGCTTCGAGATCGACCACTCCGAGCCGCAGGCTCGCGTGTGGCGATCTCGCGGGCGGCCGGGCCCGACGGCACCCGGAACACCCGTGGGACTACAAGCAACAAAAGTAGGAAGGCTGCCGTCTGTCGGCACGCCAAGCAGCCGGGCCCAGCAGGGCACGCCAAGCAGCGCCACTCATCGACGCCAGAATTCAGGCGGAACGCCCTGCAAGCAGGGTCGCCAGGTGGACGCCCCCGCGGCCGGCCAGCTGGGCGGCCTGGGTTCGGCACGAGAAGCCGTCCGCCAGGTACACGGCATCGGGCTGCGCCGACAGGGACGGCAGCAGCGAATGCGACGCGACTGCCACCGACAGGTCGTAGTGGCCCGCTTCCATGCCGAAATTCCCGGCCAGGCCGCAGCAGCCCTCGAGCCTCCTCACGCGTGCACCCAGCGACTCGAGCAGCGCCTGGTCAGTGTCCCACCCCATGACGGAGTAGTGGTGGCAGTGCGGCTGCGCGACAATCTCGACGCCCTCCAGGCTCGGCAGGCGACGCGCGGACGCGGGCACGGCCGACAGCACCTCGGCGAGGGTGTGTGTCGCGGAAGACACCAGCGCCGAACGCGGGTCCTCGGGCAGCAGATCCAGCAGGTCGTCGCGCAGCACCGCCGTGCACGACGGCTCGACGCCGACGATCGGGATCCCCGACGCTGCGAAAGGCGCAAGAACGCTCAGCAACGACGCCAAGTGCTTCTTCGCCCCCGCAAGCTGACCCGTCGTAATCCACGTCAGGCCGCAGCACGCGTCAGGCGCGACGATCGGCGCGAAACCGTTCGCCTCGAGCACCTCAACGACCGCGCGCGCCCCCGTATCATCCAGGGTCTGGCTAAACGAGTCCGCCCACACGAGCGCATACGGCCGTCCGCCGGGGTCGCGCGGCCCGCTCAGGATCGGGGAATCCGCCATCGACGAGGCGGTGGCCCCCTCGCGCTCGCGGGCGGGGTTGGACGAGGCCTGGGTGCCCCCGCGCTCGTGGGCGTCGGTGGCGGCACCGGACGCCGCAGTGCCGAAAGGTACGGCATCGTCAGTCGTGACTGTCGGGACAGAGTCCGCCAGCAGGGAACGGCGGCGAGCCCACGCGGTGAAGGTGCCGGATTGGAGGGCGGGCATGCCTCGGCGAGGATCGAGACCGATGATGCGGAAGGCGAGCGAGCGCAGGGGTGTCACCGACATGACGGCGTTTGCGACGGCAGCCAGGCCTGGCACGCGCGCGGTGACGCGGGTGAGGCGTGGCAGCCAGCCGAGCGTGTAGTGGCTGAGGGGGCGGATGCGTCCCCGGTAGGTGCGGAAGAGGGCTTCGGAGCGGTAGCGGGCCATGTCGACGCCGGCGGGGCAGTCGGCGGAACAGGCCTTGCAGGCGAGGCACAGGTCGAGGGCCTCGAGGACCTCGGGGGAGTCGATGGCCTTGACGAGCTGCGAGTTCGCGGCCTCCTGCAGGATGCGGGCGCGCCCGCGGGTCACGTCCTTCTCCTCGCGCGTGACCAGGTAGGACGGACACATGAAGGTGCCGGATACTCCCGCGCGGCACTTGCCCACGCCGGTGCAGCGGTGGACGGCGGCCGTGAAGTCGCCGCCGTCGTGTGTAAAGGCGAAGCCGCCGTCCGCCGGCATGGGACGCGCAGCCACGCGGCGCAGGCCAAAGTCGAGGGGGTCGACGCCCGGCTGGAGCTCGAGGGCGCCACCCGAAAGACCGGCAACCCCGGCAACGCCGGCAACCCCGGCATTTCGCGCCCGGGCGCGGGAGGCGGCCTCGGCCTCGTCCATGGGGGCGGCGAGCACTCCGGGGTTGAGGAGGTTGTCCGGGTCGAAGACGTGCTTGACGCGCGCGAACAGGTCGAGCATCTCGGGGGAGTACATGAAGCGCAGGAGTTCGCCGCGGGCGCGCCCGTCGCCGTGTTCGCCGGAGACGGAGCCGCCGTGGGCGGCGCAGATGCGGGCCGCGGACTGCAGGAAGGCGCGCGAGTGAGCGACGCCAGCCGGGGTCTCGAGCGGCATGGCGAGGCGCACGTGCACGCAGCCGTCACCGAAGTGCCCGTACAGGAGCCCGTCGATGTCGAACTCCTCCATGAGGGCGGTGAAGTCGCGTAGGTACGCGCCGAGGTTTTCGGGCGGGACGGCCGCGTCCTCGAAGCCGGGCCATGCCTGCTGGTCGCCGCCGCCCTCGCCGTCGGGAGGGGTGCGCCCGCCCAGGCCCGCACCGTCGGCGCGGATCCTCCACAGGGCCGAGGCCTGGGCCCCCGGCGGGTACACGACCGTGTCGATGGCGGCCGAGTCGGCGCACAGGGCGCGTGCGCGCTCCAGGGAGGCGGTGACGTCTTCGCCGGGGGCGCCGACTTCGACGAGGAGCCAGCCTTCGCCGTCGGGCAGGGCGGGGACGGCGCCCGGGCCCTTGTGTGCGCGCACGACGTCGACGAGGCGGCGGTCCATGCCCTCCACCGCGAGGGGCGAGTGGGTGAGCAGCGCGGGCACGTCGTCGGCGGCCTCGATCATGGAGCGGTAGCCGAGGGCGGCGAGCACGGGCGCGTCGGGCAGGGGCACGAGGCGCACGGTGATGGACAGGATGAGGACGAGGGTGCCCTCGGTGCCTGCGAGCATGGCGGCGAGGTTGCGGCCGCCCTCGGGGGTGAGGTGCTCGATGGAGTAGCCGGAGACCTGGCGCTTGAAGCGACCGAGCTCGGTTCGGATGGGTGCCAGGTTGGAGTCGATGAGCGAGGCGAGCCCCGGCACGTCGCTGAGGGCTGGGTCGTGGCCGGTCGTGGCCGTGAAGCGGCGCCCCTGCCCGTCCACGCAGTCGAGGGAGACGATGTTGTCGGAGGTGCGCCCCCAGGCGGTCGCGTGCGGCCCGCACGCGTTGTTGGCGACCATTCCGGCGATCGTCGCGCGGTTCTGGGAGGAGGGGTCGGGGCCAAAACGCAGGCCGTGCTTCGCCGCCGCGGCCTGGAGGGTGGAGCCGACGCAGCCGGGCTCGACGGTGGCGGTGCGGGCCTCGGGGTCGATGGAAATGACGCGGTCCATGTGCCGTGAGAAATCGAGGACGAGGCCGGGGCCGATCGCGTTGGACGCGCACGAGGTGCCGCCGCCTCGGGCGGTGAGGGGGACGCCGTGGGCGCGGGCGAGGTCGAAGGCCGCGATCGCCTGCTCGGGCGTGCGCGGGAAGGCGACGGCCAGGGGCGGGATGCGCGTGAGGCCGGCGTCGGAGGAGTAGCGCGCTCGCGTGCCGCTCGAGGCGTCGACGTCGATGAGTGCGCGCAGGTCCGTCAGGAAGCTCTCGCTCATGGTGTCAGTGTGTCACGTGGGCGGGCGATGGGCGGCGGGTATCCGGTGTGCGGATGGTCGCGCGAGGCCGTGGCCGGGTGGGCGCGCGTGTGGCCGCGTTGCTGCAGGAAAAGGACAGGGCCGAGGCAGTGGGTGCCTGCGGCCCTGACGATTACGCGGGTTCCGGGTCGTCGTGGAACAGCTTGGGGAAAGGTGTCACGGGGACGGGCATGCGCTCCACGGGAGGAAGGTGCGGACTGACCACCTGTTCGGAATGCGGGTAAATGTGTGGCGCTGAGTCTACGTTCAGGCAGTAGGGGGACAGCTCGCGGCGCGTCTCATCGGACGCCGGAACCCGCGCTTCCGGCGCCGAATATTCAACGATACGCAGCTTATCTCTGCCCATTGAGTGCCACCCTGTTCTCTCTCACAAGCTATGCCGCGCAGTAGTCTAACCGGGTGGAAGGTGCTGCGCCATCCGGATTCTGAGCGACATGTGTCATCGTACACGACATTGGTCCCAGACCGGCAGGGGATAGGCCATAGTTGCTCAGAATGTGTCAGTGGGCTACTTGCCGCGCTCCTCCTGGATGGCTGCCCACTCCTCGTCGGTCGTCTGGTTTCCGCCGGCGACGATGTTGGCGAAATCTTGCGACGTGCGCGTGCCCTCGTGAAAGTACGCCATGTGGTTTGCGAACGAGTGTGCGAAGTAGTCGGAGGCAGATCCGACGGGGTCGAAGGGGTTCTTGGTGATGGAATCGTACGTGTGCCAGTACTCCTCGGATTGGCTGGCATCACCGCTGAGATGCGTGATGCCTTCGAGCTTGCGCGGGTTTCTTCCATAAAAGAGGTCGCCCTCGATAATGGTCAGGTCGGGCATCGTCGTCCAGTCCTTCGTGCGGGCATTATGTAGTGCTGGCTCACTATTCTACCGGTTTGAAAAGACCTAAGCGCGGGGGATATTTCGGGTGAGATGGCTCGTCGGCGCCTGTAATCCCAATTGATGCTTACGTGGTATCTACCGCAATGTGCCTGTGTCATCCGTGTTTCTTTTGGAACGTATGAAACAATGGCCACGAGCGCCCCATACACGTGAAGGAAAGAGCGATGGCCCTGTTTGAGTTCGAGGATGGTCACCTCGTACCCGCTCAATTCGGATACCCGGTCGCCCAAGACCTGGGACCCGACCTCGTTGACGCTATCTGCCAGCAGGTCCTGCAGATCGTCTCGCGTCCCCTTTTCCCCGTGACCTGGCGCGACATGACCGGCCAGGATGACGAGGAGACGCCCCGCTTGACGGCCCTCGACGTGAGCGGCCAGATCGTCTCCGTCGAAATCCTCAAAGAACTCGACTCCGAGACTCTCATTACCTCCCTGTCTCGACTGGCCGAGGTCGCCTCGATCTCCTGGTCGGACCTGGCCGCCGAGTACCCGTCCGGCCCCGAGGGGTTCCGCACCGGTTGGGCGCAGTTCCGCGACTCGATGCCCCCGGCCGTCGGCCCGGGCCCCCGCCTGATCATGGTCGCGGGCGATATCGACCCCTCCGTGCGCCCCGCCCTGTCTGTGCTGGCGACCTCCGGCGTCGAGGTGCACCTCATGAACCTGCGCCAGATGTCCAACGGGCGCCTCTTCCTCGACGTGAACGCGGTGGGCCCGCGCCTCTACGGCCACGCCCCGCAGCTCCTCGCGTCCGCCGCCGCAGCGCCCGAGTTGACCGCCGTGACCGAACAGGCGGCTCCGCTCGACGATCGCGCGCCCGTAGAGTCGGCGATCCCCGCGCCTCCCGGGGAGGGCGCCGAGGCCTCCACCGAAGAGGACTCCGAGACCCCCACGACGCGCCCCACGCCGAAGGTCGCCCCGCACCTGCGCGAGGTTTTCACCTACCCGATGGACGAGGAGCCCCCGGCCCCCTTCAAGCCCGCCACAGACGAGCAGGCGTCCGACGATCAGTCCTCCGACGAGGCCGTGGAAGCCTCGCGCGACGAGGCGGAGCCGGGCGACGAGCAGCCCGAATCCGAGCATGAGGTCCGCGCGGATGTGGACGCCGGCGCCCAGGACGCCGAGGTCGTCGCGGAGTCCGACGAGAGCGCCGAGGTAGCAGTTGAGGCCGCCGAATCCGAGGCCGAGCCGGTCGAGGGCTCCGAGGATGCCGAGGCGGAGCTGGCCGACGAGCTGAGCGCCGCAGGCAGCCACGGGGAGCCCGACGAGGCCGTGGAAGCCTCGCAGGATGAGCCCCAGCACTCCGATGACCAGTCCGCCAGTGAGCCCGCCGAACAGCACGTGGCAGAACAGCTGGTCGGCGACTTCGATGACAGCGACGAGTCCGAGGATGCCGAGGCGGAGCTGGCCGACGAGCTCCTCGATCACGAAGACAACACCGCTCAGGAAGCAGCTGAGGCGCAGGAGCGCGAGGCCGCGGATGAGCGCGCCGACGACGTGGCCGATGAGTCCGACGTTGATGCTCACGATGATGCTGATGCGCCCGCCGACGATTCTCGCTCGGAGGCATCCGACGAGCAGGCCGACGAGCAGACCGACGAACCCCAGGCCGACGAACCCCAGGCCGACGAGCAGCCGCCCGCGGAGGAAGAGAAGCCCCGCTGGGAGCGCCCCGCCCACATGAGCCGCCGCGCCACGCGCCGAGCTCGCGAGGAATCCGCCGAGCTCAACGATGGTGGTGCGACCGACGCGGCCACGGCCTCGTCCGTGGATCGCTCCGAAGAATCCCCTGAGGTCGCCCAGGCGCGCGCGGAGGGCCTGCCGGTCCTCGGGCGCGACGAGGCCGGACTGCGCACCCTCGCGGAGATTCTCGGCCAGGACACGCCCCTCGTGGCGCGCAGCGAGCTGGGCCTGCCCGCCGACCTGGTGCTTGCCGCGAACGGCGCCATCTCGGGCGCCGGCCTCACCTACCCGTCGCTCGACACCCTGCTCACCGCGCGCGGCCTCGGCCACATCGACGCGTGGGGCCAGGTGCGCATCGGTGACCGCCTGGGCCCGACTCTGGCGGAAGCCCTCGACGAGGTTAACCGCGAGATCGTGCGCGAGTACGCGCAGGCTCCGCGCGGAACTCACTCCGCCAAGCACTGACAACGCGGCGGATACGCCATACAGACGAAGAGAGGCCCGGGATCGTGCGATCCCGGGCCTCCTCGCTACCTGACGCTCAGCGCACGAAAGCGTCCAGCCAGCCGCGCATCGTCGCGTACACGGCCTCGCGCACGGGAGCGTCCGACAGGACCAGGTCGTGCTTGCCGGGGAAACGAGCGATCGTCACCAGGTCCGAGAGCCCCAGGCTCCGCTGGGCGATGACCGTGGGGTCCAGGACGGTGTCGGAGGTGAAGACGCGCTCGCACCACTCCTCGTCGAAATAGGCCGACGTGGACACCATCGACAGGACCGGGCACTCCAGGTGGACGCGCTTCTCGATCGTGTCGTGTCCGGCCATAATCGCCTCGAGCCACGAGGCTGGGACCGGGTAGGACTCGGGGCGCTTCCACTCCTGGATGATCGGCCAGCCCGCGACCGACGGGTCTTCCTCCGACAACCCCTCCGGGATCGGAAGGTCCGAGGAGGCGCGCCCCGTGAGCGAACGTCCGTAGTGGCCGGTTCCGCCCGAGGGTACCTCCCACATGGGGTTACGCGACGCGATCCGGCCGATGACCGGGGCCATCGCCCCGCGCCAGGCGGCCATCGACTGCATCTCCAGCCAGCCCGAGTTCAGGATGAGGCCGTCCAGGACGCCCGGGTGGCGGTGCGCCCACAGGGTCGCGATGAGGCCGCCCGTCGAGTGGCCCATGAGGACGATCGGCTCGTCGCCGCGCTCCTCGCGGATGATCTCGACGGCCTCGCCGATCTCCTCGTCGTACGCGGACAGGTCGTCGGCGTATCCAATCGTCTGGTGGGGGCGCAGGGACCGCCCGTACTTGCGCATGTCGAGCGCGTAGAACGCCGCCCCCGCGTCGCGCAGTCGATCCGCCATCTCCGTCTGGAAGAAGTAGTCGTTGCGCCCGTGCAGGTACAGGACCGTCATGCGGGCGCTTGCGGGCGGGGTCGCGCGCACGAGGGTGGCCACGCAGGGGCCCTCCGCGTCGTCGAGCAGCTCGATCGTGCGCGACTCGTACCCGTCGCCCAGGATGTCGGTGCGCCACGAAGGTCCGGGAGGACCGTCCTCGCCCCACGGGGCCATGACGTCACGCTCGGGGATCTCCTCGGGCGACGAGGCCTCGGCCCCCGCCCCCGACAGGTCGGGCAGGCCGCTCGTGTCCGGGATCAGCTCGTCGCCGGGCTCGGGATTGCTGGTAACGCTCATGGGGTCAGCATAACGCGCGAGGCCGCCCCGGCCTCGTTGATGAGGAGAAGAAACCGGGGCGGCCTCGCGGAGAAAAGGCGCCGATCAGGCGAAGGAGGACGCGCGCGAGGGGATGCGCTCGTTGAGGAACTCGTCGAGGAGGGCGGTGAGCTGGTCGTGCTCGATGAGGAAGCCGTCGTGACCGTGATCGGAGTGGATTTCGCGGTAGAACGCGCCCGAGATGCCGGCCGCCATCTGCCAGACCTGCTCGGGGAAGAACAGGCGATCGGAGTCGACCGCGACGACGAGGGTGCGCGCGGTGACCGCCTTGAGCGCCTCGACGACGCCACCGCGATCGCGGCCCACGTCGTGGGAGAGCATCGTGCGGCACAGCGTCACGTAGGAGCCCGCGTCGAAGCGGCGCACGATCTTCTCGCCGTGGTAGTCCAGGTAGGACTCCACCGCCAGGCGCCCGCCGTGCAGGGGGTCCTCGTCGTTCTGGGGGATGCGGCCGAATCGCTCGTCCAGCTCCGAGGGGGAGCGGTAGGTTGTGTGCGCGATCTGGCGGGCGAGCGCCAAGCCCGCGGTGGGCCCGGGGCCGGCGTAGTAGTCGCCGCCGCGCCACGCCGGATCCAGCTGGATCGCGCGGATCTGCGTGTGGGTCCACGCCGCCTGGTCGGCAGTCGTCTGCGCGCCCGAGGCCACGACCACGAGTCGGCGCACGCGCTCCGGGTAGCTGACCGCCCACTCGATCGCCCGCTGGCCGCCCAGCGATGCGCCCACGACGATGCTCCACTCATCAATGCCGAGCAGGTCGGCCAGGCGGGACTCGGCGTAGACCTGGTCGCGCGTGGAGATCACGGGAAAACGCGAGCCCCACGGTGCCCCGTCGGGGGCGAGGGACGCCGGGCCCGTGGAGCCCTGACAGCCACCCAGCACGTTCGCGGCCACCACGAAGTAGCGGTCCGTGTCGATGATGCGCCCCGGTCCCACGATCTGCTCCCACCAGCCGGGGGTCGGCTGGCCGGGTGCCGCTTCGCCGCACACGTGCGCGTCGCCGGTCAGCGCGTGCAGGATGAGGACCGCGTTGGACGAGGCCTCGTCCAGTTCGCCCCACGTCTCGTAGGCGAGCGTCACGGAGGGCAGAACCTCGCCGTTCTCCAGGCGCTGGGCGCCCAGGTTCGCGAACTTGCGGAAGGCGACCGGGTCGCCCTCGCGCCACGCGCCGGACGTGGGGGCGGGAGGCAGGTTGTGACGGCTCATGATGTCCTTCTTTCGCAGGGACGGTTCGCTCTCGCGGGAGGCGGGGGAGGGGCAGCGGCGGCCTCGGAGCCTCAGGAGTGTGTGTATCCCCGAGGCCGCCGACGGGTCTGTTAGGCCGTGGCCGCGCGGGCCGCGTCGAAGCCGAGCTGCAGGTCGGCGAGGATGTCCTTGATGTTCTCCAGGCCGATCGACAGGCGCACGGTGCCGGGCGCGACGCCGGCCTTGACCAGCTCCTCCTCGGTCAGCTGCGAGTGCGTCGTCGACGCCGGGTGGATGACGAGGGACTTCGCGTCGCCGATGTTGGCGACCACCGGCAGGAGCTGCACGCCGTCCGCGAAGGCCCGGCCGGCCTCGTACCCGCCCTTGATGACGAAGGAGAGCAGGCCGCCCGTGCCCAGCGGCGCGTACTTCTTGCCCAGCTCGTAGTAGGGGGAGGACTCCAGGCCCGCGTAGTTGACGGACTCGACGTCCGGGTGGGCCTCCAGGAAGCGAGCGACCGCCAGCGCGTTAGAGACGTGGCGCTCGATACGCAGGGACAGGGTCTCGATGCCCTGCGAAATGAGGAACGCGTTGAAGGGGGAGGTGACGGCGCCCAGGTCGCGGTTGATGAGCGTCTGGATGCGCAGCAGGAACGCCAGGTTCGCGCCCAGCGCGCCACCCACGCCCAGGTCACGGGCGTAGACGAGGCCGTGGTAGGACTCGTCGGGGGTGTTGTACAGGGGGAAGCGCTCGGGCTGGGAGGCGAAGTCGAAGTTGCCCGAGTCGACGATCGCGCCCGCGATCGAGGTGCCGTGACCGTCGAGGTACTTGGTAGCCGAGTGGACGACGATGTCGGCGCCCCACTCGATCGGGCGGATCAGGTAGGGGGTGGCGACCGTGTTGTCGACGATGAGGGGCACACCGACCTCGTGGGCGACCGTTGCGATCGGCTCGATGTCGAGGATGTCGCCCTGCGGGTTGGGGATGGTCTCGCCGTAGAAGGCAACCGTCTTGTCATCGGCGAGTGCGCGCCATGCCTCGGGGTCGAGGGGGTCTGCGACGAAGCGTGTCTCGATGCCCAGGCGTCCGAGCGTGTTCTTCAGCAGTGTGACGCTGCCACCGTAGAGGGAGGGGGAGGCGACCACGTTGTTGCCGGCGACGGCCAGGGCGAGGATCGACAGTGCGGTCGCGGACTGGCCGGAGGAGACGAGGAGGCCGCCGACGCCTCCCTCGAGGGCCGCGATGCGCGCGGCGACGCCATCGGTCGTCGGGTTGGTCAGGCGCGTGTAGATGGGGCCGAGCTCCTGCAGGGCGAAGCGGCTCGCGGCCTGCGCGGTGTCTTCAAAGGCGTAGGAGGAGGTCTGGTAGATGGGCAGCGCGGTCGCGCCGGTGGCGGGGTCGAGGTTGTATCCGGCGTGAATCTGCTTGGTTTCGAAGGACCAGTCGTTGGCAGTCATTGTGCGGCTCCTTAGGTGAGGGGTGGTTCGTCTCTGATTCCCCTCCGGCGGGCCGCAGATGCGGTGAAGTGAACATGCGTCGAGGCGCGTCCCGCTGTCGGGGGACTGCGCGGCAGTCGCTTGTGCTGACGCGCAGTCAGCGGCACATTCGACGGTTCATGGCTCCAATTGTTTGTCATCGACGAGGCCGGGGCGCGATGGTCCCGGATGGTGGACTTTTGTAACAGGCCGGGGTGTGGTGGCGGGTGTGTGAGCAGGCTCATGGTGATGGTTGAAAATGTGATGAAAGTGCAGGTATTTGCGCAGTAATCATGGTGCTGATGTTGCAAATGTTGCGATTGTTGTATGTGTGAAAAGTGAGTTTTGTGGTGTGTTTGTTGCCAAGCGTGACGAAAGTGGATAGGCTCTTTCCCAGTACGCGCGCTCCGGCGCACCTAATCGGACGAGATGAGACAACGATGAGACGACGCGGAACCATTCGCATGGGCCTGACGGCTATCGCCGCCTGCGCCCTCCTCGTGCTACCCCAGATGGCGCAAGCCGCCCCCTCTGAGGAAGAGATCGCTGCCGCCCAGGCTGCCGAAGAGGCCGCGAAGATGAGCGTCGCCCAGATCGAGGTCAAGCTCGCCGAGGTCAACGCCAGTGCCGCAACCGCGATGCAGAACGCACAGATTGCTGGCGAAGACCTCAACGAGGCCAACATCGCGCTGAACGAGGCGACCGCAACCGCCAACCAGGCGTCGGCTGACGCGGACGCCGCCGAGGCCGCCTTCCAGGAAGGTAAGCAGCAGATCGCCTCCGTCGCACAGGCCGCCTACCGTAACGGTGGAGGCACGCTCGACGCGATTGCTCCATACCTCGACTCCGATGGACTGCGCAGCGTGGAGACCAAGCAGGCCGGCATCAGCTCCTTCTCTTCCTCCGCCGAGGCGAAGATGCAGAACGTTGCTGCACTCG
This sequence comes from uncultured Actinomycetes bacterium, assembly GCA_963537175.1. Lineage (GTDB taxonomy): Bacteria > Actinomycetota > Actinomycetes > Actinomycetales > Actinomycetaceae > Pauljensenia. The sequence goes on along the minus strand of CAUTDS010000002.1, from coordinate 60,411 downwards.
AGCAGGTCGCCAAGGTGACCCGCGACGCCGCGAACACGGCGCTCGCTAACCAGAAGGCCGCCACGGACGAGGTCCAGAAGCGCACCGACGCCGCCAACCAGGCCGCGACCGCCGCCCAGAACGAGGCCGCGAGAGTCGCCGCTCAGCGTGGCGCCTACGTGCAGGAACTGGCCGCCAAGCAGAACACGACCGTCGATCTCATCAACCAGCGTGAGGCCGCCCTCGAGGCCGAGCGCCAGGAAGCCGCGCGCATCGCCGCCGAGCAGGCAGCAGCTGCGGCTGAAGCTCAGCGTCAGGCCGACGCCGCCGCAGCCGCCGAGCGCGCTGCAGCTGCCGCTTCTGCCGCCGATACCTCGTCCTCCTACGACGATGACGGTGACGACGACTACTCGTACTCCGCGCCCTCGTATTCCCCGCCCTCCTACTCCTACGAGGAGCCCTCGTACTCGGCGCCCTCCTACTCTGGCGGCGGTGCCGACACGGCTATCGCAACCGCGAAGAGCTACCTCGGCGTGCCATACGTGTGGGGCGGCGAATCCTACGGCGGTGTGGACTGCTCCGGCCTGACCATGCTCGCCTGGGAGAGCGCCGGCGTTGACCTGCCGCACCTCTCCCGCGCACAGTACAGCTACGGTACGCACGTGCCGATCGGCTCCATGGAGGCCGGCGACCTGATCTTCTGGTCCTCCAACGGCACCCAGTCCGGCATCTACCACGTCGCCATCTACCTGGGCGGCGGCCAGATGATCGAGGCTCCCACCTTCGGCGTGCCCGTGCGCATCACCGGCGTGTACAGCTGGGGCTCGATCATGCCCTACGCCGTCAGGCTCTGAGCCGCGTCGTCGCTTGGCGATCCGGGGCCGCGCAGACTGTGTGTCTGCGCGGCCCCGGCTTTTATGTGTGTTGTGTGCGTGCGTGTGGCTCTGGTGTGTGGCGGGCGCACGCTACTGACGGACCGAGGCCTCGGCGATGAGTCCCGTCCGAGGATAGATCGACGCGTTGAAGGTGGTGCCGGGGGATGAACACGCGTCGAGGATGGTTGCGTAGGGGGAGCCCGCGCGGCCTGCGGCCGCCAGTAGGTCGTCGCGGACAACCGTGAAAGACCGCGCGGTGCCGTCGGGGCTAACAAGCTCAAAGCGGCTGGTGGCGGGCCGTGACCCGTGTCTTTTTTCAAAGTTCTGGCAGGTCAGGCCCTCGTGGTGCGTGGGCCCCTCCCACCAGTCCTGGAGCGCCGGGAGATAGTCCGCCCCGAGCTCCGCGTAGACGAATGCGAACGCGGACGCGGAGAGCACGAACGCGGCAGTGGCGACCGCAGGATGTGGGGCGCGCGCGTGGCGTCCCCGCGCAGGCGGCAGGAAAAGACGAAGGGTGTCCCGGACCATCCAACGCAGGGCAGCCCCCACGATCGGCACCCACCCGATGCACAGCAGTGCGAACAGGGGAAGCGTCGCCAACGTGGCGCGCATCGTCAGCGGTCCCAGCATCGGCTTGCCGAACGGGATCCAGATGAACACGCCGACGAGAATCAGCACGAAAACAACGACGAGGCGCGTGAGGCGCCGCTCCCACGGCTTCGAGGTAGGCGCCGCGATCAAGCCCGAGCGTCCGCTTTCTCCCCGCGGGGAGGCCTGAGCGGGAGTCGACGTGTGCATGCGCCCATGCTAATGGCGAAGGCCGGGAAGCGCGGGCGCAGTGGGGTAGCGAGGGCGGTGGGTACACGACAGGGGCCGCGCAGACGCAAGTCCGCGCGGCCCCGGCCTCGTACCTGGTGGTGAATACGGGCAGTTGGGCCCACCAACTGGCAGTGTCAACCCGTTCCTGCGCACGTTAACCCTTGAGGTGGCAGTGTGGGCAGCCTGCCCATGCCACCACCTATAGGGTATACGTGCGCATTGGCGGGTTGAGGTGGCCACCGGCGGTGAGGCGCTTCCCCGTCGCACATCCCGCGAGCGCACTTGTGGGGGCGCGTGGCTAACATGAACGGCATGAGTGCTTCAGACGCCGACACCGACGCCCATCGAATGGGCGCGACCCCCACGGTCCCGCGCGTCGTCAAGCCGTGGCCTGCGTACGGGTACACCCTGTTCCTCTGGTTCTGCGTGGTGTCTCCTGCGTGGCGGTTCATTGGTTTCCTCAGTAGGGATAACTGGACGCAGTGGGCGGTCCAGTTGAGCCAGGCGCGAGTGATCATCGCGGCCATAGCAGTCCTCGCGTTCCTCCCCATCGTCCGGGCGGCGTTCGGTCGTTTCATCCTCGACCTGATTCGCAGGATCAAGCCGATGCCCAGCGGCAAGCACGCTCCGGAAGCCCACCCCGGCACCATGTTCCTGGGGGTCGTGGCCGCGCTCGTGGTGCTCGGACTGGTTGGTCTGATCGCGTGGAGCATGTGTGGTCAGGCCGCCCTCGACTGGCGCGACGGTCCGGTGACCCGCGAGGGTGTCACGTGCACCGCCATGAATCCTGAGGAGCACGACGATGGGCCTTTCGTGCACATCGAGCTGACCGAGGAAGGCGGGGTCGTGCGCGCCTACGACCTGCGCGAATACGAGCTCGAACGCCACGCCGAGAAGGGCACGCCTCTATATGCCACGATCGTCGAGGCCTGCCAGGCCCCCGGCACCCAGATCGGAATTTCTCTCTACGACCGCACGGGCATCATCGTCGACGCCTGGAAGAACTAGCGCGCAAAGCGGGGTTATAGGACACTACGCGACGCTGTGTGGCGCTGGTTGTTGCTTGTTTGCTTGTGGCCCCTCTGGTGTTGCGGGCGCCGGAGGGCCCGGCCGCCCGCGAGGCTAGGCGGCCTCACTGCGTTCGGCGCCGCGCCTCGAAGCCCGCCCGTGCCCTCCGGTCCCTCCGGCGCCCTCCACACCGGCAGCGCCGGGTGTGCTGATTGTTGGATTGGCGCGTCGGCTCGAAGCCCGGCCAGGCCCCGCCGCCGCCCACGGGCACCGCAGCCAGGCCCTCCGGACCCTCCGGCGCCCTTCATGCCGGTGGCGGTGGGGGTTTTACAGCATTAGAAGCCGGCTGGCGGCGTGTCGCCGGCGTGTCGTGGTTCTAATGACGTCATTTCCCCCGTTTGGTGACGGAACGAGCGTCGCTTTTGTCGGTGTGGTGCCCACAGTGCAGACCACCTCGGCGAAAAGTGCTGAAAATGGGCGGTTGTGGGCGAGGTGGTCTGCGTTTTGAGCACAAGTGTCTCTCGCGGTGTGTGTTGTTCGCACGTAAGCCCTTGAACATGCGCGTTGACCCCTCGATGCGCACGTTAACCCCTAGATGTGCATGTGGGCGGCGCTGCCCACGCGCATGCCTTCGGGTTATCGTGCGGGTTGTAGGGCCCACGTGCAGGTCATTGGGCCCACGTGCGAGTGAGAGGGACCGGGTGTGAAATCGCGGGGCTGGACATGGCTTCAGGGTCCGCGGGCGCCGCAGTCTGGCCATGTCGACCAGGTGGCCCGGTTGTCTGAAACCATCGTCGCCTTTGCTTGCTGGTACCCGTGTGGGATTGAAACCGCCATCGCCTTTGCGGGCCCGTGAGGTGGGCCAGTTGAAACCGTGATCGCCTTTGCGGGTGAGAAATGAGCGTTTTTAGTGCGGTTTTTGGGCGCAGAGGTGATGGCGGTTTCAGCGGTCCCTTGTTGGGGGGCGAGTAGAGGTGATGGCGGTTTCAACGTCGCCATGTTTCTGAGTCCTGTGCGCGATGTTTTTCGCCCTGCTCGGCCTGGTGTGTGGGTGCGAGCGCGAAAAAGTTCGCCCAGCACAGGAAAAATGGCTCAAAATGGGTGTTTGATGGCGCGTTGGGGGAAATTCTTCGCGGAAATGCGGTTGGAGGGGCCGTGTTGGGCGAGTTTTTTCGCGGACCAGCAGTCGTGGGATCCCGCCGGGCGAGTTTGTTGCGCCGTGTGCCTGGCAGCCGGGCCCATCTACTGGCAGTGTTAACCCTTCAGTGCACAGCTAAACCCTACTGGTGGCATGGTGGGCAGCCCGCCCAGGCCACCACCTATCGGGTTAACGTGCGAATTAAAGGGGCCGCGCAGACGCAAGTCCGCGCGGCCCCTTCGCAAGCAGTCAGCTCAGTGCTCGCCCTCGTGCTCCTTAAGGCGCTCGTAGGAGCGGCGAATCTCAGCCTCGGCCTCTTCGCGACCCACCCAGTGGGCGCCCTCGACGCTCTTGCCGGGCTCGAGGTCCTTGTAGACCTCGAAGAAGTGCTGGATTTCCAGGCGGTGGAACTCCGACACGTCGTCGATCTCGGTACGCCAGGAGGCGCGCTGGTCCGAGGCGGGAACGCACAGGACCTTGTCGTCGCCGCCCTTCTCGTCACGCATGCGGAACATGCCGAGCGCGCGGCAGCGGATCACGCAGCCGGGGAACGTGGGCTCCTCGAGGAGCACCAGGGCGTCCAGCGGGTCGCCGTCCTCGCCCAGGGTGTCGTCGATGAAACCGTAGTCATCCGGGTAGCGGGTCGACGTGAAGAGCATGCGGTCCAGGCGGATGCGGCCCGTCACGTGGTCGATCTCGTACTTGTTTCGGTTCCCCTTGGGGATCTCGATGGTCACGTCAAATTCCATGGCCGCGCCTTCCGCTTCAGCCCCGAAACTCGGGGGTCCAGTTGGTTGTGTCGGCGCATGGACAGGTACTGTAGGTACCGAAGTAACCACGAAGGGAAATCCATGCATCGCACGTCTATGGGGGCCATTGTAAGCGCTAGCGCCGCACTCGTGGCGACGGCGGCGCTGGTGGGTGCCGGTTGTTCGACGCAGACGGCCACTCCGGCGGACGCTCCCACGGCCTCGACGCTTGAAGGAGCAACGATTTCCGGTAACGCAAAGGGTACCGGGAACCCGGTTTCCGCCGAGGACGTCCAGGCCCTGTGGGCGCCGGTTGCGGCAGCCGCGGCTGAGGGCGGGTACACGGCGTGGGGGACGGTCGTGGACGCGCAGACCGGAGAGGTCCTCCTGGATGCGGCCGCCGCCACCCCTCACACGCCCGCCTCGACGACGAAGACCCTCGCGGCTTTCTCCGCGCTGCACCACCTGGATCCGACGGCGACGCTGACGACCAGCGCGCTCCTGGGCGCCGACAACCAGACCCTCTACCTGGATTCGGAAGGCGACCTGCTCCTGGGGATTGGCGCCTCCGACGAGGTCGAGGTCTCGGGCCGCGCGGGCCTGCAGACCCTCGCGAAGGACACGGCCGCCGCCCTGGCGCAGCGCGGCATCACGTCGGTGACCCTGAACTGGCGTGGCACTCTCTTCGAGGGCGCCTCGCACCTGTCCTCGTGGGACGCGCAGGAGGTCGGCTCCTACGAGGGCCACGTCGGCCCCATGGCGATTGACGCCGGACGCACCTACGAGGGCGCCAACGCTTTCTACTCGGACGCGCCGGGCCGCGTCGCCGAGGTCTTCTCGCAGGCCCTCGGCGCGGAGGGGATCTCCGCGACCCTCGGCGAGGCCGGGGATGCTCCTGCGGGAGCGGGAGCCGTCGCCTCGGTGAGCTCTGCGACGATGGGGGAGCAACTGCGCTGGATGCTCGCGCACTCGGATAACACCCTGGCCGACCAGTACTGCCGTTTCGCCGCGCGCGCGGCGGGTGCCCCCACCACTTACGAGGGCGCGACCGAGACGGTGCGCAAGACCCTGACCGAGGCTGGCGTCCCCACGGAGGGCCTGACCCTCGAGGATTGCTCGGGCCTGTCGAGCAACGACAAGATCAGCGCGAACACCCTCGTCGGCGTCCTCAAGGCCTCGTACGCGGGCACGGGCACCGAGGCGAACACGATGCGCCTCCTGCCGTGGGCGGGCCTGGTCGGCACGCTCTCGAAGCGCATGACCGAGGAACCCGCGGCCGGAAACGTGCAGGCCAAGACGGGCGCCCTCCAGGAGGTCACCTCCCTGTCCGGCTCCGTCATGACGCAGAGTGGGCGCGTCCTCCTCGTGTCGATCGGCCACGATAACGTCACCGAGGGCGCCTACGCCACGCGCGGCCGCCTGGACGCCTTCGAGGAAGGCCTCGCCGGGCTAGACTGAGGCCATGGATATGCCGTTTGGCCCGCGCAACGTCGCGGGAGTTCTCGCTTCGTTGTCCTACGCGGGTCCCTCGGCCTCTCGCGTGGGAGCCTCCGCCGTCGTGGCGCGCCTGCGCCGCTCGGTCGCCTGGTCGGATCGCCGGCTCGCCGAGCTGTCGACCCTGCCCGAGGCCTCCGAGAAGGTGGCAGGATCCCCGACCCTCGTCGTCGACCGACGAGGCCTGATCCGCTCGGTCGGATCGCTCCTGGAGAGCTTCGAGGACACGCACACGCCCAAGGTTCTGGCCGCCGAGGCCATCATCCTGCGCGCCCTGGCCAAGGACGCGACGGGCATCTGGGACGTGCGCTCGGGCAGCCGGATCCTCGTGGCCCCCAACGTGCTCGCGGACGCGCAGCGCTACGCCCTGGATCAGACGGACTGGTGCCGCTGGGTGTCCCTGTGCACGGGACTGCGCGGCGTCCACCTCACCCACGCCCCCCACCTCGTTCCCTACATCGCCGACCTGATGCGCTCGCTGCCCGAGCGCAGCGACGAACTCGTGCGTATCGTCCTGCTCCTGGATGCCCTGCCCACCGCCGAGATGGAGGTCCTAACGCCCCGCGACCTGCCCTCGATCCAGTGGCTGCGCACCCACCGCGCGCACGCCGGAGGCGTCGCTCTCGTGCGCGCATGCGCGGCGGCCGGCATGCCGCTGGCCGGGGTCGAGGCCGTGCAGACGCAGACCGAAGGATTCGCGCGCACCGTCGTGCGCGAGGGCGCGATCGCGCAGCTTCTGTCGAGCGTCGAGGCCCTGCCGAGCGCCCGCGAGTACGCGGAGCCGACAGCGTGGCTGGCGCGTGTGCGCTGACGCCTCGAGCCGTGTGGGCGCAAACCCGCGCGGCGCCCTGCGCGCCTGCTCCCTGGCGGTGCGCGACCACCTGACCTCCTTCATCGACGAGGCCGGGGCCCCTCCCGCTCTCGTCGTCGGCCTGTCGGGCGGCGCGGATTCGCTGGCGCTGGCGCTGACGACGATCGATGTGGCTGCGCGCGCGGGAATCCCCGTTGTGACGGTGACCGTCGACCATGGGCTGCGCGCGGGCAGCGGCGAGGAGGCTCGCCGCGTCGCGGATCTGGCGGCCTCCCTGGGGGCGCGCGCCGTCGTCGAGACCGTGGCGGTGGACGGCCCGGGAGGGCCCGAAGGCGCGGCCCGCGACGCCCGCCGAGCCGCCCTGCGAGCTGTCGCCCAGCGTGAAGGCGCCCCGATCCTCCTCGGCCACACGATGGACGACCAGGCTGAGACGGTCCTCCTGCGCCTCGCGCGAGGCTCCGGCCCCTCCTCCCTGCGGGCCATCGCCCCCATCTCGCGCGACGACGATGGGGTGACGTGGCTGCGACCCCTCCTGAAGTTGCGGCGAACGGACACGGAGCAGGCCTGCGCTCAGGCGGGCCTCACCCCGGTTGAGGACCCGACCAACGACATCGACGGGCCGTGGCGCGCCGCGGACGGGCGCCCCCTGCGCCGCTCGGCGCTGCGCCACCGGGCGATCCCTGCCCTGGCCTCGGCCCTGGGGGTGGACCCGGTTCCCGCGCTGGCCCGCACGGCCGCCCTGTGCGCGGCCGACGACGACGCCCTCGCCCAGTGGGCTCGCGCGCTCGCGGACCCCGCGACCCCGGGGGAGGGGCATGACTCCGAGAAGGCGCGCCCGCCCCTGGCGGTGTCCGACCTGATGGGCGCCCCCCGCGCGGTGCGCACCCGGGCGTTGCGCGAGGCCGCCCGAGCCGCCGGACTCCGTGCCTTGTCCAGCGCCCACGTGGACGCCCTCGACGACCTCGTGGTCGCGTGGCGCGGCCAGGGGCCGATCGACCTGCCCGGAGGCGCCGCCTCGCGCGTTGGACGCGGGGCGAACGCGCGCATCTCTTTTGTCGCGCGCGGACCCGGCGACCCGACGGCACCAGACCCCGCCTAAACGGCGGGAATGCGCCGCGACAGAACCCACCGGAGCGGCCCGGCGCTGACTGCGCGATCACAGGATGTTGCGCTGACAGTGAGAATCTCGTCCTTCCTGGAACAGGCGAGCGTTTGTGTGGCACGCTTATAGTGGAATCGCTCGCGTAGCATCGATACGAAAAGAGGACACGGTGGACGCCACCGATATGGGTAACGACCTGAAAGAAATCCTGGTCACCGCCGAGGATATGGACCGTCGGCTCGGCGAAATCGCCGAGGAGATCGACCGCGACTACGCGGGCGAAGAGCTGCTGATCGTCGGCGTCCTGCGTGGCGCAGTCATGGTCATGGCGGACCTGTCCCGCAAGCTGCACACCCCCCTCGAGATGGACTGGATGGCCGTGTCCTCCTACGGATCCGGCACCAAGACCTCGGGCGTCGTGCGCATCCTGAAGGACCTCGACCAGGACGTGGCCGGACGCCACGTGCTCATCGTCGAGGACATCATCGACTCCGGCCTGACCCTGTCGTGGCTGCAGGCGAACCTGCTCGGACGAGGTGCAGCCTCCGTCAAGATCGCCACCGCTCTGCGCAAGCCGGAGGCCGCCAAGGTCGACGTGGACGTTGCCTACGTGGGCTTCGATATTCCCGACGAGTTCGTCGTCGGCTACGGCCTGGATTACGCGGAAAAGTACCGTAATTTGCCTTTCGTCGGCACGCTGCAGCCGCACGTCTACAACAACTGAGAACGCCTACCTGTAGAGGACCCACGTGAACGAGAAGATTAAGAACAAACGCCCCAGCCTGGGCTGGGTGATGGTTCCGCTCATCATGCTGCTCGCCGGCGGCTGGTTCATGTGGGGCTTCTTCAGCCCTCGCGCCGTCACCACCTCCGAGGGCCTCGCGCTCATCTCGGGTGACACGGTCGAGCAGGTGGTCCTCAACGAGGGCACCCAGCAGGTGAACCTGACGCTGACGCAAAACTACGTCCACCAGAGCACCGGCGGCGACGATAAGACCGTTGATCTGGGCAAGAACGTCTACTTCACGTACTCCTACGTGCAGACCAAGGACATCCTCGACACGGTGGCCGCCAAGGCTCCCGCGAAGGGCTGGAACGCGGTGCGTCCCCAGTCCGGTATCCTCGGTGGCATCTTCCAGCTACTGATCTCCCTGGTGATCCTGGGCGGCGCGTTCTACTTCATCATGCGCTCCATGTCGGGCTCGCGGATGATGGGCGGCTTCACGCAGTCGCGCGCCAAGGAATTCAACCAGGAGCGCCCGGACGTCACCTTCGCGGACGTCGCCGGTGAGGACGAGGCCGTGGAGGAGCTCGAGGAAATCCGCGAGTTCCTGGCCTCCCCGGACAAGTTCCACAAGGTGGGTGCGCGTATCCCGCGCGGCGTCCTGCTCTACGGTCCTCCCGGAACGGGTAAGACCCTCCTCGCCAAGGCCGTCGCTGGCGAGGCCAACGCCCCCTTCTTCTCGATCTCCGGTTCGGAGTTCATGGAGCTTTACGTCGGCGTGGGTGCCTCCCGCGTGCGTGAGCTCTTCGAGCGCGCCAAGAAGAACGCGCCGGCCATCATCTTCGTCGACGAGATCGACGCCGTGGGTCGCCACCGCGGCAGCGGCATCGGCGGCGGCAACGACGAGCGCGAGCAGACGCTCAACCAGCTCCTCGTCGAGATGGACGGCTTCGATGAGCGCGCCAACATCATCCTGATCGCGGCGACCAACCGCCCCGACATCCTCGACCCCGCGCTGCTGCGCCCGGGCCGTTTCGACCGCCAGATCGCCGTCGAGGCCCCCGACCTGAAGGGCCGCGAGGCCATCCTCAAGGTCCACGCGCAGGGTAAGCCCCTCACCGAGCAGGTCGACCTGCGCCAGATCGCCAAGCGCACCCCCGGCTTCACGGGCGCCGACCTGGCGAACGTCCTCAACGAGGCTGCGCTGCTCACCGCGCGTTCCGACATGCAGTTCATCGATGAGCGTGCCATCGACGAGGCCATCGACCGCGTGATTGCGGGCCCGCAGAAGCGCACCCGCGTCATGAACGACCACGACAAGGCCGTGACCGCCTACCACGAGGCGGGCCACGCCCTGGCCGCCGCCGCCCTGAACTACACGGACCCGGTCACGAAGGTGACGATCCTGCCGCGCGGCCGCGCCCTGGGCTACACGATGGTCATGCCGACCGAGGATCGCTTCAACAAGACCCGCAACCAGCTCCTTGACGATCTGGTCTACGGCATGGGCGGGCGCGTCGCCGAGGAGATCGTGTTCCGCGATCCGTCGACCGGCCCCGCTAACGACATCCAGCAGGCCACGAAGACGGCCCGCGCGATGGTCACCGACTACGGCATGAGCGACCGCATCGGCATGGTGAAGCTCGGCGATGCCGACACCGAGGCCTTCGGGCACGGTAGCGGCGAGGGCCCGCGTTCCTTCTCCGACGAGACGGCCGCGATCATCGACGAGGAGGTGCGTCGCCTCCTCGACAACGCGATGCGCGAGGCATGGCGGATCCTCTCGGAAAACCGCGCGGTTCTGGACACCCTTGCCTCGCGCCTGCTCGAGGAGGAGACCCTCGACGAGGCGCAGCTCGCCGAGATCTTCAAGGACGTCGTGAAGGCCCCCGAGCGCCCCGTGTGGAACTACCAGTCCGACGCCGCGGTTCCGGGCGTGGTTTTGGGCCACCCGGTCGGTATCAAGTCCGAGGACGAGTGGAAGCCCGTCGCGGAGGAGGGCATCGAGGTGTCTCCGACCGACGTCGCCGATGCCTCGGGCGTGGAAGAGGAGCAGGTGTGACCTACAATCCCGCTGGCGTCGAGAAGGCGTCTCGCGACCTGCTCGTCGCAATTGGTGAGGACCCCGAGCGCGAGGGCCTGGTCGGCACCCCCGACCGTATGGCGCGCGCGTGGCGCGAGATGTGCAAGGGCCTGACCGAGGACCCCCGCGAGCACCTGCGCACCCAGTTCCACGCGGGCACCGACGAGCTGGTTCTGGTCCGCGACATTACTTTCTTCTCGGTGTGCGAGCACCACCTGCTGCCCTTCTACGGCCGCGCCCACGTCGGCTACATCCCGCGCGGCGGCGTCGTCACGGGCCTGTCCAAGCTGGCCCGCGTGGTCGAAGGCTACGCGCGCCGCCCCCAGGTCCAAGAGCGCCTGACCGCCCAGGTCGCCGACGCGATCGACGAGATCCTGGACCCCCAGGGCGTCATCGTCGTCATCGAGGCCGAGCACATGTGCATGTCGATGCGCGGCATCTCCAAGCCCGGCTCCTCGACCGTGACCAGCGCGCTGCGCGGCATCATGAGCGACGGCGCAACCCGCGCCGAGATGATGGCCCTCGTCCTGTCCGGGAGCCGATGACGTGAGTGCCCTGCCCCTGCCCGCCGCTCCGGCCTCGTCCCCGGTCCCGCCCCTGGCGCTGCCCGGTGGCCTGACCCTGCCTGTCGGTCGGACGGCGATCATGGGCATCCTCAACGTCACCCCCGATTCTTTCTCGGACGGGGGACGTTACACGGACGTCGCGGCCGCGCTGCGTCACGCGCGCGAGATGGTGGCCGCCGGAGCGGACCTCATCGACGTGGGCGGGGAGTCGACCCGTCCGAACTCGACGCGCATCAGCGCGGATGAGGAGTGGGCGCGCATCTGCACCATCGTCGAGTCCCTGGCCGCTGACGGCGTCATCGTGTCGGTGGATACGCTGCACGCGTCCACGGCCCGCGAGGCCGCGCGCGCGGGTGCGGCGATTATCAACGATGTGAGCGGCGGGCGTTGGGATCCCGAGATGAACGCGGCGGTTGCGCAGTCGGGCTGCGCGTACGTCGTCCAGCACTACCGCGCACTGCCGGGCATGCCGGGGGAGCACTTCGACTACGGGGACGACCTCGTGGGCACGCTCATCGAGCGCGTGGGGTCCCAGGTTCAAGACGCTATTGATGCTGGTGTGACAGCTGATAAAATTGTGGTAGACCCGGGCCTCGGCTTCTCGCTGACGGGCGACCAGTGCTGGCAGATCCTGCGCGAACTGCCGCGCTTCGCGCAGGTCGGATACCCCGTCCTCGTCGGCGCGTCTCGCAAGCGTTTCGTCAAGGCCCTCGAGGGCGACGTGGACGCGAACAGCGCGGACATCGCCGCCTACTGCGCGGCAGCTGGCGCGTGGGCCGTGCGGGTCCACGACGTAGCAGCCACCGTAGCGGCCATCGCCCGAAAGGAGAACGACGTTGACTAACCGACGCGTCATCATCGCCCTCAAAGGACTCGGGGCGCTGGCCAACCACGGCGTCTACGACTTCGAGCGCGCCCGCAATCAGCGCTTCAGCGCCGACATCGTCATGTGGGTCGAGACCGCGGGCACCACTGATGACATCGCCGCCACGGTCTCCTACGCGGATATCGCCGACGAGGCCATGGCGGTCCTGACCGGCAACGCCGTCGACCTCATCGAGACCCTCGCCGAGACCATCGCCTCGCGCGTCATGAGCCACGACGGCGTCGTCGGCACCGAGGTCACCGTCCACAAGCCCGACGCCCCCATCGACCACCCCTTCGCGGACGTGTCAGTGACCGTGCGCGCGGGTGAGACTGACGCGATGCCCCTGTCGCTGTCCCTCAAGGGCATTTACGAGGCCGAGGACGGCTCCGTCCTCACCGGCGAGATCGAGGCCTACGGCCGCGCCCAGGCCCCCAGCCCCGCCGAGCAGGAGCAGAGCGGAGCCCTGCCCACGCGCCGCGACGTGCGGGCCGCCCACGCAGCCCCCGCCCAGGCAGCCCCCGCCCACGACGCGACGCGCCCCGAGCACCTGCGTTCGCGCCGAGTCGTCCTGGCGATCGGCGGCAACCTCGGGGACGTGCCCGTCACGCTCATGCACACGGTCGAGGCCCTGTCCTACATGGAGGGCTTCCAGATCGACGACGTCTCGCCGATTATGCGCACCAAGCCCGTGCTGGCCCCCGGCCAAGCCCCCCAGCCCGACTACTGGAACGCCGTCGTCGTCGGCTCCGCGATCGCGACCCCCGACGAGCTGTTTGCCCAGACCAGCCGCATCGAGCGCGAGCTCGGTCGCGAGCGCCACGAGCGCTGGGGTGCTCGCACCGTCGATATCGACATCATCCAGATCGAGGGCCTGGCCTCCTCGGACCCGGTCCTCACCCTGCCGCACCCGCGCGCCAAGGAACGCGCTTTCGTCCTGGCGCCCTGGCTCCTGTGCGACCCCGACGCCATCCTCGAGGGCGTGGGCCGCGTGTCCGACCTGCTGGCCGACACCCCCGACCGCGAGGGCATCATCGACGCCGTCGACGACTGGCTGGAGGACCCCGCGGCCGTCATGGCCGACTCCGACCAGCTTCTCGCCCAGCGCGCCGAGCAGGCCAGCGCCGACATGCGCGAGCTCATCGAGACCCTGACCGGCGAGATCAGCCAGGTCAGCGACCTCGTCACCCGCCCGGGCGAGCCCGCCGAGCCAGTGGAGATTCCCGCCGCCCACACGGTCCTCGAGGACTCCGGCGACGACGTCGAGGAGGCCGCGTCCTCCGAGTCGACCTCCGAGCCTGCCTCCGCGCAGGCCGAGGAACCCGAGGCCGCCCCCGTCTCCGCCAAGGAAGCCCCCGCCCCTCGCGCCAGCATCTGGAGCCGCCTGTCCGCCGTCCAGGCGTCGGGCGAGGCCACGAGCGCCGACGAGCCCGAGGCCAGTGCGCCCGAGACCGGCGAGTCCGCGTCGCACGAGGTCGACGTGCCCGAGGCCGAAGCCCCGGCTGCGCAGAGCGCCTCCCAGGCTGACGAACCCGACGCGGCACCGCAGGCCGCAGCGCCGCAGGACGAGACCCCCGCACACGAGGCTGCGACCGCCCCGGCGGTACCCGGCCCACCCCACCGTCAGCGCCGCCGCCGCGCGGACGCGGCCAAGGCCTCGTCGCGCCCGTCCTGGCACCCCGTGTCCTCCGTGCCCGCCGACTCCCCGGCAGGTCGCATGACCCGCAAGATCGGTACCGGCACCTACAAGCCGAGCGGGACCGAAAAGCCCCGCTGGGCCCCCGTGTTCGAGTCCAAGCGCGAGGAGTCTCGCTCCAAGATCGCGCTGCCCGACTGGAATTTCTCCGTGGGCACCTCCCACGACGTGCGCGTCGTCGACGACCGCTCCGGCCTGGGGCGCGACGACGAGGCCCCCAAGGCCACCGTGCACGCCGACGGACGCTCCACCATCCTCGCCCCCGGGCTGCCCGACAACACCCCCGTCGGACCCATCCCCGAGGACGAGGCCACTCAGACCGGCATCCTGCGCCGCGTCGTCGTGCGGCCCACGATGACGGGCGCGATCCCCATCGTCAAGAGGCGTTAAATGAAACCCCTGTCGATCACCTGGGTGACGCTGGTCGGCTTCGTCTGTGCCCTCCTCAGCTTCCTCGGCTTCTTCGCGCACATGCGCGCGGGAGGTACCCCCCTGATCGTCACGCCCGGCCCGGCCGTCGTCTTCGCGGTCGCGACCGCGCTCCTCATCTGGTCCGGCCTGGCCGTGCGCCGGTTGCGCGCGAACAAAGACACGTGGATCGACGCGATCGGCGCGATGCGCGTCGCCGTGTTCGCCAGGGCCAGCGCGATCGTCGGAAGTGCGCTCGCCGGCGTTCTCATCGGCGTCATGATCGTCTCCCTCACGCAGCTCGAGGCCTCGGCGATGGTCGCCAATGCGATCGCTTCGGGCCTCAGCGGCCTGGTCGGCCTCGTCTGGGTCGTTGTCGCTCTCGTCGTGGAACGCTGGTGCGTGATCGACCCCGACGACGATGGATCCTCGAGCTCGCATAAGCGCAGCGCCGCCGCTTAAGCGCCGCGTGTGGGAGTCCTCTCGCGCGCGAAAGTGAGTGAGCCCCGAGCGTTAGTCGCGCCTCGATGGCGCGGGCCGGTATCGTGGACGCGTGGCTGACCAGCGTAAGAATTCCCCCCGGCGACCCTCACCCCGTCGCTCCGCGTCCGCATCCGGACGCGCAGGTGACCGCGCCTCCCGAGCCGCAACGGGCGGTCGGGGAGCCTCGACGCGTGCGGCGTCTTCCGCCGGAGCCTCGAGCGCCAAGCGGGGGAGCGGGGCAGGCGCGCGTCGGCCCGCGAAGGCCTCGTCGGGCGGTGGACGCCCGCCCGTGAACCTGTGGCCCCGGCGCATCATCACCGGCCTGGGACTGATCCTCATCCTCGCGCTCATCGTGTGGGGCATCGTCGCCGCCGTGCGCGCCATCGCAGGAGCGTTTAGTGCTGATCCCGCGCCCCAGTCGACCCCGCAGTCCGTCGTCCAGTCCGGGGCCATTGACGCCTCCGGATACACGCTCAAGGGCGGCCAGGAGGCTACCGCCGACGGCCTGCTGACCGACGGCACCACGATCGACATTCCGGCCTGCCTGGACCGCGACATCACGGCCACCGCGAAGGCGAGCCCCGTGGCTTCTGGTTCCGCGATGCCCGTGACGCTCACGCTGGAAAACCGCGGCTCGGTCGCCTGCTCGACGTCGCTGACGCGCTTCAACCTGGCGGTGACGACCGGTGACCACCAGGTCTACGACTCCTCGCGCTGCGCCGATAGCCAGCAGTCCTCCACGACGCTGCTGCTGCGCCCGGGCGGCACCTGGTCCGGCGCGCTGCGCTGGGATGGATACGTG
The DNA here is from genome assembly GCA_963537175.1 of uncultured Actinomycetes bacterium. Taxonomy (GTDB): domain Bacteria; phylum Actinomycetota; class Actinomycetes; order Actinomycetales; family Actinomycetaceae; genus Pauljensenia. The sequence goes on along the minus strand of CAUTDS010000002.1, from coordinate 44,809 downwards.
TACACGAACGGCTGCACGGCTCCCGCGGGCGGCGCGAGCGCGGCTGCGGCCGGCACCTACAAGGTTGCCGTCACGATGGGGACGCGCGAAGTCGGATCGACCGTCGTCGACGTGACGCCTGCGCCCACCCCCGCGCCCCAGTCGGGAGTGCAGTCGGGCGCCCAATCCGGGGCGCAGTCGGGCCGCTAGGGGCTAGCGGCAGACGGGCGGCTACCAGCCGACGATGCCGGCGCTGACGGCCTGAGCCTGGTGGGCCAGGTTCTCCGTGATGAGCTTCGCCCGGTAGGGGCCGATCCCCTCGAGCTCCTCCAGGTCCGAAACGGTGGCCGCGCGCAGCTGCGGCAGCGAGTTGAAGTGCGCGGACACGACCTTGATAGCGCTCCACGACAGGTGCGGTACCAGGGACAGGGCGCGCACGCCGCGCGGCGTGATCTCGCGATCCAGGTCCGCGACCTCGTACACGTCCAGGCCCAGGATGTTCGAAATCGCGGTGAGGTCCACGATCCGCTCCGAGCCGAGCGAGGACAGCTCGGCCTCGACGCGGGCCAGGTCGTCCGGGTTCGCGATGTAGTCGCGCATGACGAGGGCGCGCTCGGACGCGGAGCCGCGCACGAGGTCCTCGACCTGCAGGGCCAGCAGGCGGCCCTCCGAGCCCAGCTCCTCGAGGTACTCCGTGATCTCGGAGGTGATGCGTCGGATCATCTCCATGCGCTGCATGACGGTGGCTACGTCGCGCACGGTCGCGCTGTCGCGCATTTCCAGGATCGTGAGGGTCTGCAGGACCTCGTCGAGACGCTGGCTGTAGCGGTCAAGCGTGTCGACGGCCAGGTTCGCGCGCGAGAGCAGGGCCTCGGGCTCCTCCACCAGGCGGTGCTCGGAGCCCACGTAGATGGAGATCATGCGCATGGACGCGGACAGGGACAGGACCGGCAGGTGGGTCTGGCGGGCGGTGCGCTGCGCGGTGCGGTGACGCATACCCGACTCGTCCGTGGGGATCGTCGGGTCCGGGAAGAGCTGCACGTTCGCCTTGCGGATGCGCCACTGGTCGGGGTCGATGATGACCGCGCCGTCCATCTTGCACAGCTCGCGCAGGCGCGCGGCCGTGAAAGCAACGTCGAGGTCAAAGCCGCCCGAGCACATAGCCTGCACCTCCGGGGTGTACCCCAGGACGATGAGAGCACCCGTGTGGGAGCGCTGGATTCGTTCCAGTCCCTCTCGCAGAGGCGTGCCGGGCGCGACTGCGCGCAGTGCGTCACGAAGGATCGCTGCATCGGACGTCAATGTGATTCCCTCCCAGAACAGTCGGTGTGATTCCTATTATTGCGAGTCCGCGGGGAAAGCGACACGAATAGCCGTCGCCAGATCCGACACAGTAAACACTGTGATGCCGTCGACTCCCGAGAGGTCCTCGCTGCCCTGGGCGGGCACGATCGCGGCGGAGAAACCCAGGCGCGCGGCCTCCGCGAGGCGGCGCTGGGTGCCCGTGCAGGCGCGCACCTCGCCCGTCAGCGAGATTTCGCCGACCGCGACGAGGTCGGCGCGCGGGGGAACGCCCTTGAGCGAGGACACGATGGAGATGGCCATCGCCAGGTCGATGGCGGGCTCGACCGTGCGCGCGCCGCCGACCGTGGAGACGTAGACGTCCGCCCCCGACGTGTCCGCTCCGATGCGGGCCTGAAGGACCGCGAGGATCATGGCCACGCGGGCATGGTCCACGCCCGACGTGGTGCGCCGCGGCGAGCCGCCCGACGAGGGGGCGACGAGCGACTGGATTTCCGTGGGCAGCGGACGGCGCCCTTCCAGAGAAACGGCCGCGCACGTGCCGGGCACGCCGCGCGTCGTGCGCGACAGGAACAGGCCGGAGGGATCGGCGAGGCCGTAGATGCCCGAGTCCGTCAGCTCGAAGCAGCCCACCTCGTCGGTGGGGCCGTAGCGGTTTTTCACCGCGCGCAGCAGGCGCAGTCGCGAATGGCGGTCACCCTCGAACTGACAGACGACGTCCACGAGGTGCTCAAGGACGCGCGGACCGGCGATGCCGCCGTCCTTCGTGACGTGGCCGACGAGCAGGGTCGGCAGGTCGGACTCCTTGGCGACCCGGATCAGCGAGGCCGCGACCGCGCGCACCTGCGCGACGCCGCCCGCCCCGCCCTCGACCTGGGCGGAGGAGATGGTCTGCACGGAGTCGACGATGAGCAGGGATGGGCGCGAGGCCTCGACGTGCCCGAGGACGACTCCGAGCTCCGTCTCATCCGCGATCAAGAGGTTCGGTTCGAGCGCGCCGATGCGTTCCGCGCGCCCGCGCACCTGGGCCGCCGACTCCTCGCCCGTCACGTAGAGGACGGGGCCGCGCCCGCCCGCCGCCGCCGTGCGTGCGGCCTTGGCGGCCACGTCCAGCAGCAGCGTCGACTTGCCCACGCCGGGTTCGCCGGCTAGGAGGATCACCGCACCGGGAACGATGCCGCCGCCGAGGACCCGGTCCAGCTCGCCCACGCCCGTCGAGCGCGACGAGGCCCGTTCGCCGTCCACCTCACCGATCGGCAGGGCGGGGCGACGAGGGGGAGTTGCGGCCGCGCGCGGCCCGCCCGAGGCCTCGCCGGCCTGGTCGACGGTGCCCCACGCCCCGCACTCGCGGCACTGGCCCACCCACTTGGGGGAGGTCCACCCGCACTCGGAGCAGCGGTAGGTGATCTTCTCTTTCGCCATGCACTCACCGTAACCCGACCCGCCCTCATCTGCGGTTCCCGCGCGCGGGTGGGCGCCGCAGCCCGGCGCGCGGGGAGCGGACCGGGCGGTCGCCCCGGCCTCGTCGATGAGGGGCGATAGCCCAAATGCGCGACTGTGGTCAGGTTCTCGCGCGCATCGAATGGCCACGCATCGCCCCGAGAACCCGGTTCAACAGGTCGCAGATTCCTCGGTACCTGTTGTCCTCTTCAGGGTTTATCCATAGGGTTGGTCGGTGTGTATCCTTGGGATGGTTGCCCATACCCTGTGCGGATACAGACAACGCCCCACACCAGTGCGCACATTGAGACTGAGGAAAGCCACATGAACAAGGCGCGTCGATCGCGAAAGACCTGGTCGAAGCGGATACCCGCGCTCTCCGTCCTATTGGTGTCCGCGATGCTGTGCGTGCTCGCGGTCGTGTATCGCGGCGTCGAGGTCACCCAGGTGAGCGTCGACGACGGCGGCATTTGGGTGACGAACCAGGACCGCAAGCTCCTCGGACACCTCAACTACGACGCCCTCATGTTGGACGGCACGGTCTCGGTGAAGTCCGCGTCCTTCGACATTGGCCAGGAGGGCGGTGACGTGACGCTGGGTGAGACCGTGAGCCGCACGGTCACCCCGGTGCGTCCGACCTCCTTCTCCCTCGGCCAGTCCGTCACCCTGCCCGACAACGCGGTCCAGGTCCAGGGCGGCTCCGTCCTGGCGGTCCTCGACCCCAACGAGGGCCTCCTGTGGGTCGGCAGCGCCAACGAGCCCGCCACCATGTCGCTCCTGCGCGAGGACGCGGTCGCCAACGATCTGAGCGACGGCGTCGTGACGGTGTCGAACTCGGGCACGGTCTTCGCATACTCTCCCGGGTCCTCCAAGCTCGTGACCCTGACGAGCGAGGGTCAGGCTTGGCGCGCCAAGACCACGGAAATCAAGGACTTCACGCCCGCTGGGACCCCGACGATCACCGCGGTCGGCGACAAGCCGGTCGTCTACGACCAGACCGGCAACAAGCTCGTCCTGCCCGGCGGCAAGGTGCGCGACCTGTCCGAGGAACGCGTGAGTGGCGCCGTCCTGCAGATTCCTGGCGACGATGCCGCTGCCGTCCTGCTCGCGACCGGCGACCAGCTGGTGTCCGTGCCCCTGAACGGCAAGGCGATCGAGCGCCAGGAGGCCTCGGAGAACGGCCAGAAGGGCACCCCCGCGGCCCCCGTCTTCCACCGTGGCTGCTCCTACGGCGCCTGGGCGGGCTCGGGCGCGTTCGTGCGTACCTGCACGGACGCCACGCGCAACCAGGCTCAGACGGTCTCCAGCCTGGCCGAGGCCTCCTCCGCCGTGTTCCGCACGAACCGCACGCGCATCGTCCTCAACGACGTCTCGACGGGCACGCTGTGGCTGCCCGACAAGAACATGGTCGTGGTCAGCAACTGGGACCAGACCCCCACCGAGGAGCAGGAGGAAGAGGATACTCCGACTCCGGACCAGCGTGAGCAGGTCTCCGAGCCGGAGCACAAGGACAAGAACACGCCGCCCGAGGCCGTGGATGACGAGTTCGGCATCCGCCCGGGTCGCTCGACGCTGCTGCCCGTCCTCGACAACGACTCCGACGACGACGGCGACGTGCTGACGGCGCGCGCGGTGACCAACCCCGAGTTCGGCTCGATCGTGCGCACGAGGGGCGGCCGGGCCCTGCAGATCACGGACGTCCCCGAGAACATGACGAGCGGATCGACGTCCTTCACGTACGAGGCCTCGGACGGCCTTGCAGCCGCGACGGCGAACGTGACTGTGACGATCCACCCGTGGAGCCAGAACGAGGGCCCGCGCCAGCTCAAGCACCCGGTCATCAAGGTGGGTGCGAACGCGCAGGTCGAGTACAACCTCCTGTCGGATTGGATCGACCCGGACGGCGACCAGTTCTACCTTAAGTCGGCGACGGCCCCCGAGGGTATGTCCGTGCAGTTCTCCGAGGACGGTACGGTCCAGATCCGCGACTTGGGGTCGGGCGCTGGCGTCAAGGCGATCGCCGTGACCCTGTCGGACGGCCACGCCGAGACCACGGGCGAGCTGAAGGTGAGCGTCCAGGAGGCGGGCAACGTGCCGCCGGTGGCGCGCGCCGACTTCTACGTGGCGCGCGTTGCTGAGCCGCTGACGATCGACCCGATCGCCAACGACACGGATCCCAACGGCGACCCCCTGTCCCTCGTGGCGGCTGGCACACCCCCGGCCGGTACGTCGGTGAGTGCCGATCTGTCGCGCGGCACGCTGACGTTCACGGGCTCGGTGCCGGGATCCTTCCAGTTCACCTACACGGTCTCCGACGGCCCGTCGACGACCGTGGGCGTCATCCGCGTCGACGTGGTCGACGACGACACGAACGCCCTGCCGATCGCCGAGGACGACCTGGCGGTCCTGCCCAGCGGCGGCGCCTCGCTGATCGCGCCGCTGGCTAACGACACGGATCCCTCGGGCGGCGTCCTCGTCGTCCAGTCGATCGACGTGCCCGCGAACTCGGGCCTCGAGGTCACGCTCATCGAGCGCCACCTGCTGCGCATCACGTCGCCGGGCGGCCTCTCCGACGTGACGACCTTTACCTACACGGTCTCCAACGGTGCTGGTTCCGCGACCGCTCAGGTGAGCGTCATCCCAACGGATGCGCAGAGTGAGGAAACGCCGCCCCAGGTCACGGCCGACACCGCGAAGGTGCGCGCCGACGACATCGGCTCGGTGAGCGTCCTGTCGAACGACCGCTCGCCGATTGGCCTGTCGCTGAGCCTGGACCCGGAGGTGGAGGTCCTGTCGGGGGCCGATCTGGGCACGGTCTTCGTGACCGGCAACCAGGTGCGCCTGGCCGCCGGCTCCGAGGCCGGCGTGGTGCGCGTGGCATACACGGCCATTGACTCGGTGGGTAACCGTGCGACGACAACCGTCACGTTTGAGATCATCGCTTCCTCCGCGGCCAACAGCGCTCCCGTGCCCAAGCCGCTGAGCGCGTGGGCCGTGCAGGGGCAGATGACGCGCATCCCGGTGCCCCTGACGGGCATCGACCCCGACGGCGACTCGGTCGCCCTGGTGGGCATCGACCAGCCGCCGGCCAAGGGTAGCGTCGTGCTGGGCACGGAGTGGCTGGAGTACACGCCCTCCGACGATGCGACCGGCACGGACACCTTCTCCTACATCGTCGAGGACCGCCTCGGCGTGCAGGGACGCGCCCGCGTGCGCGTCGGCATTGCTCCTCCGGGCTCGCAGAACCACAACCCGACGGCCGTTCCCGATTCGGTGACGGTGCGTCCGGGGCGCGAGGTGAGTATCAACGTCCTGAGCAACGACCTGGACGCGGACGGCGACGCCCTGACCGTGGACACGGATCCGTCGACGGTGTCGGTGTCGGATGAGGCTGCGACCGTGACGATGGCCGAGGACCTGGTGACGGTCAAGGCGCCCGCTACGAACGGCGTGTTCGTCGTTGCCTATCAGATCGAGGACGGCCGAGGCGGCCGCGCCCAGGGCCAGCTGACCGTGACGGTGGACGCCGAGGCACCGCTGCGCGCTCCGATCGCCCGCGACGACGTCGTGCCGGTATCCGACCTGCCCTCGGACTCCAAGCCCGTGAGTGTCGCCGTCCTCGTCAACGACGAGGATCCGGACGGCACCACGGCCGAGCTCAAAGTCTCCTCCGATGCCTCGGGCGTGAGCGTGTCGGGGCAGAACCTGTTGATTTCACCGGACGCGCGCCGTCGCCTCGTCGTGTACACGGTGACGGACCCCGATGGCCTGAGCGCGAGCGCGGTCGTGACGGTTCCGGGCACCGACCTGCTGGCTCCGCGCCTGGACATGACGCGCGTCCCGGTGGCGATGCGCGCGGGCTCCACGCTGACCCTCGACATACGCGACTATGTGCTGGTGCGCGACAACTCGCGCTCCCCGATCATCACGGACGCGTCGTCGGTGAAGTTCAACGGCGGCCTGGATTCGGCCTCGCTTCAGGACTCCACGCACATCACTCTGAGCGCGCCCGACACTGCCTCGGGCAAGGCCTCGGTGTCCTTCACGGTGCGTGACGGTGCCTCGGACGACGCCTCGGCCCTGACATCGACCCTGACGATCCCGATCACGATCCAGCCGGCCAGGAACCTGCCGCCGCGCCTGACCCCGACCCCGATCCTCGTGGGCCAGGGTGAGTCCGTGACGGTCGACCTCACGCAGATGGTGGACGACCCGGACGACCAGGCGAAGGGCTCCTTCGAGTACCGCGTGGTGAAGGCGCCCGGCGGCGTGGACGTGTCCCTGGACGGCTACAACCTGACCGTGTCCGGCAAGAAGGACCAGCCCAAGGGGCCTGTCGGCGCGATCACTGTCAGCGTCGACGATGGCTCGGGCGCGGTCAACGCCGACATTCCGGTGACGGTCGTGAAGTCCTCCAAGCCCCTCGTGACGACGACGGAGGCTCGCATCAAGGCGAATGCCGGCCAGACGGTGGACGTGAACCTCTCGGAGTACACGACGAACCCGTTCCCGGAGCCGCTCGTGATCCTGGATGCGTCGGTGCACGTGGGTCAGGGAACCGCGTCGGGCAACGGCAACGTCCTGTCGGTGACCCCCAAGGCGGGCTTCCACGGCGACATGATCGTTGTTTATCGCGTCATGGACGCGACGAACGACCCCGATCGTGTGGTCCAGGGCCGCGTCGTTGTCAAGGTCCTGGATCGCCCTGAACCGCCGCAAAATGTGAAGGCGACGGCGATGGGGTCGCAGACCGCCTTCGTGCAGTTCGATGAGCCTGCCTCGAACGGTGGCACGATTTCTGGCTACACGGTGACGGACCTGTTGGACGGGCGTACCTACAACACCACCAAGCCGGGTACGCAGATCAAGGGCCTGGAGAATGGTAAGAATCACCGTTTCACGGTCGTCGCGACGAACGAGGCCGGGGATTCGGATCCGTCGGCCCCATCCGCCGAGGTGAATATCGATGTTGCGCCCGATCAGATGGCCGCGCCCACGGTTGTGGGGACGGATGGTGCCCTCGAGGTTTCGTGGGCGGAGCCGCACAACGAGGGCTCTAAGATCGAGACGTACACGGTGTTCCTGTATCCGGAATCGGGCGGCCAGCCGATCCCGTACCCGGCCGCTGGCACAGCGAGGAACATGACTATCTCTGGGTTGAAGAACGGTGCCCTCTATTCGGTGAAAATCCAGGCCCAGAACAACGCGGAGAAACCGTCGCAGCTGTCGGAGGGCACGGGCGCGCACCCGCATGGCGCACCGGACCAGCCGACTGACGTGAGGGCGGTGGTGAGCACCTCGGAGACCGACCCGGACAAGGCGACGGTCGAGGTCTCGTGGACGCCGGGCCGTTCCGGCGGAACTGATTTCGGTTCTACCCACGTCATGGTGGGCGATAAGCCGGTGACGGCTCCGGCTGGTGCCAGGAGCGTCCAGGTGCCACTTGTGCCGACCGGTCGTGACAAGCAGGTGTCGGTGGAGCTGACGAACACCGACGGTGACACGTCGGCGAAGGGGTACACGACAGTGTCCATCGCAACCACTCCCGCGCCGATTGCCACCCCGACTCTCTCGGGCACGGGGATGCCCGGTGAGCTGAAGGTCACTGGGTTGTCGGTGGTGACCGGTCGAGGCTTCGATGCATCGGATCTGACCCTGCGCTACTCGGAGGACCCCAACTCATGTGCGGGTGGCACGCAGACCTCGGACGGCGCCATCCTGCCCGCCAACGGCTGGCAGCCAAAGACGTACTACTTCTGCCAGACGGGCATCAATGGCAACAACCAGGTGGCGGCCTCACCGGTCGAGTCCGCCACGGGCACAGCGACGGGCCGCCCCTCGGATGTGGGCGTGCGGTTCACAGGTGTCAACTCGACGAGCCTGACGGTTCAGTGGGATCCGGTGGGCGCGAACCCGGCGGTTACCGAGGTCCGCGTGTCGCTGAATAACGGCGCGACGCAGACTGTGCGTGGCGGTGTCAACACGGCGACCTTCTCCGATCTGGCCCAGGGCACCCGCTACCAGGCCACGGTCGTTGCGGTCAACGGTCTGGGTGAGACGGTGATGAGTGAGCAGCCGACGGAGACCACGAAGCTGGACGTGAACCTGACGTGGACGGAGGCCTGCCAGGGAGGCGAGAAGTACGGGTCCCCGGGTGGATGCCACACCTTTACGTTCAGTGCTCCGGGGTGGGCTGGCACGTCGCTTACTCACAAATGTACGATTAGTTCGGATCTGGACGGTTGGACCGAAGAGGTGACTATCGATCGTGCCGGTCCCATCGAGTCGAACATCGCGACGCGGGCGGATTCCGAGGCGGCGTTCGCGCAGAAGGTGCGCGTCGGCAATTGCCGCCCGGTGAGGTAAGCCGTGAAGAAACTACGTCGACTTGTGAAGAATGCGTGGCGCGCCCTGAGCGCCCGGGTGCAGGCGCTGCCCGGCTACGAGGGGGTTGCCCGCTGGCTGAGTGCGCTGACCCCGGTCGGGTGGGCGGTGATCGTGGCGATGCTCGCGGGCACCGTCGCGGCCCTCGCCTTCGGCTGGCTGGAGGGCTTCATCGTGGCCGTCATGGGCTTGGTGGCCCTCGTGGTCGCGATCGCCTCGGTCGCCTCCCCGTCCCCGCTGTCCGTGTCCCTGCGCATGAAGAACGATCGCATCGTCGCCGGCCAGGTGGCGGTGGGCCGCGTCCGCGTGGTCAACGAGTCCGGGCGCCGCTCGGGTTCGACCCTCGTGGAGGTCACGATTGGACGAGGCAGTGGCGAGTTCCTCGTACCCCCGATCAGCGGAAACGGCACGTGGAACGAGTCCTTCTCGGTCATGACGAAGCGCCGCGGCGTCATTAACGTGGGCCCCGCGCGCACCGTGCGCATGGACGGCCTGGGTCTGCTGCGTCGCGTGCGTTCGTGGGATGACCCGATCCTCGTGCACGTTCACCCGCCGACGGTGCGTTTCTCCTTTGACGCGACGGGCATGCAGATGGATGTCGAGGGCGTGGCCAGCGAGAAGCTGACGAGCTCCGACGTGTCCTTCCACGCCCTGCGCGACTACGAGCCGGGCGACGATCGTCGCGCGGTGCACTGGCCGTCGACGGCACGCTTTGGTCGCCTGATCGTGCGCCAGTTCGAGGAGACCCACCGCTCGCACCACATGGTGCTGTTGGATACGCGCGTGGACGCGTGGGATCGGCGCTCCTTCGAGACGGCCGTGTCGGTTGCGGCCTCGCTGGCGCTCGCCGGCTCGGGCGAGGCCCGCACGGTGTCGATGCACACCGCGGACGAGTGGATTCCCACGGGCTCGCCCATGGCGATGCTGGATGCGCTGTCCGAGATGGAGACGTCGACGCGCTCGGAGTTCGCGGGCATCGTGCGCCGCTGCATCATGGAGCGCGGCGGGATCTCGGTGCTCTCCATCGTCGTCGGCGCCGGCGTGGACGACGAGGAGGCGGCTCGCCTGGCGAATATCGCCCCCGTCGACGTCATCGTGTCGGTGATCCGCGTGGTCCCGGGCCGGGCGCGTCGCCGCCGCAAGATCACGCGTGGCGTCATCATCGACTGCCCCTCCCTCGAAGACCTGCCGATGCTCGTGTCGCGGGGGGTGAACGCGTGAGTACTCCTGCTCGCAACGCCTCGCGTCCGGCGCCTCCTCCGCGTCGCTCCCGCCGCCCCGTCGCCCAGGAAACCACCATGGGCGGGTCGATCCATCGCGCCGCCATGCCCGCGTGGTCCCTGCTCGTCCTCGCGGTCCTCTTTTCCGGTCCGATCCTCATGTTCGAGTCCGTCTTCGGCGGTGGCCAGGGCGCGATTGCGGCGCTCGCGGGCGTCGTGGTCGGCCTCATGGTCGCGTGGGCGGCCGCCAAGTGGCGCTGGGACCTGCTGTCGATCGTTGCGGCGGTCGTGGCCTCGCACTTCCTCTTCGGTGGCGCTGCCGCGCTGCGCGAGACGACCCGCTGGGTTGTGGTCCCGACGTCGCGGACCATCCAGACGCTCGTCGTCGGCTCGGTCGAGGCCTGGAAGGACCTCCTGACGCTGACGCCGCCGGCCGGCTCCTACGTGGGGCCCGCGATGGTGCCGTGGATGGCCTGCCTCGTGTGTTCGGTCGCGGCGGGCGTCGTCACGGTGCGCTATGGGCGCCCCATGTGGGGATCCGTGCCGCTGATCCTCGCCGGCGTGATCGCGATCGTGTGGGGACCGTCGAACCACTCCCCGTCCTCCCTCCTCGTTATCGCGTGGTGGGTGGGACTCATCGTGTGGTGGGCGTGGGCCTCGGCGATCGGACGCGCCCGATTGGGTGCCGACATCGTCATTGGTATGGCCTCCGCGACGACCTCCGCCGCGACGACCATGGGTGGTTCCTCGCGCCAGATCGTGCACGTGTGGTGGCGTGTGGGTATGGGCGCGCTCATGGTGGGCGTGATGGTCGCAGCGGCGATCCCCGCGGCGTCCCTGCTGGGCCCCACGGCCTCGGACCGTGTCGTCGGACGCGACGTCGTCGAGCCGCCCGTGGATGCGCGCCAGTACCCCTCGCCGCTGTCCAGCTACCGCCACTACAACAAGGATCTCGAGGACGAATCTCTGATCCGCGTGTCCAACCTGCCCAAGGAGGCGCGCGTGCGCCTGGGTGCGATGGACGTGTACGACGGGACGACCTTCGGCATGGGCGTCACCAATACGGCGGACGGCACCGCCGGATACCGCCGCGTGGGGTCGACGATCCCGGGCCGCAGCGCCGATGAGGCGGGCGTGCAGACCTCGGTGTCGACCTCGCAGCTGCTGGGACCGTGGGTGCCGACCATCGGCCAGGTGTCGGTCCTGCGTTTTGAGCCCTCGGCCCCCAATGCGGCCGAGCAGCAGGACGGCCTGAACTACGACCTGTGGGCGGATACCGCCCTGACGACGGGGCCGACCGGCCAGCTGAGCTACTCGCTGAGTACGACGATGCCGCGCGAACACGCGGACTCGGAGTTCGCCAGCGTGAACGCGGCACGCTACGCCGGGGGAGACACGAACGTCCCGAAGGACGTGGATTCCCTGGCAGCGGATCACACGTCGACCGCGCGCTCGGACCTGGAGAAGGCCCGCGCGATCGAGCAGTTCCTGCACACGGATGGCTACTACTCCAACGAAGACACGATCAATTCGCGTCCCGGCTCCTCCCAGGATCGTATCGAGCGCATGATCAGCGCCGAGGCGCTGGTGGGCGACGACGAGCAGTACGCGACCCTCATGGCTCTCATGCTGCACTCGCAGGGCATCAATGCCCGCGTGGTCATGGGCGCCTACCGCGAGGGCACGTCCGGCAGCGTCGACCTGACGGGTTCGGACATGCATGCGTGGGTCGAGGTGGAGTTCCCCGGCGTGGGATGGGCGACGTTCGACCCGACTCCGCCGCGTGATCAGCAGCCCACGACGCAGGTCAACAAGCCCAAGTCGGTGCCCAAGCCGCAGGTCCTGCAGCCCCCGGAGCCGCCCGAGCAGCCGGTCGAGCTGCCGCCCGCGACCCGCGACCAGGCGACGGACCCGCACGACCCGAACGGCATCCACATCCCGTGGATGGCGATCGGCACGGTGTCGCTGTCGCTCATCCTGCTGCTGGGCCCGGTCCTGGCGGTGCTCCTGGCGAAGTCTCGCCGCCGTAAGGGCCGCCGCCGCGCGGAGGCCGCCGAGTCGGTGCGCGGCTCGTGGGACGAGCTCGTGGACACCGCGATCGACTCCGGCCTTGTCGTCGAGCCGCACCTGACACGCCAGGAGGTCGCGTGGGCGCTGGCCTCGCAGTGGACGCCAAAGACGTCCGAGGACGACGAGGAGGGGGCCGCCAAGGCCCGCAAGGCGCGCAAGCGCTCGGCTGCGGACGTGCGCGTGCCCGGCTGGTCGCTCTTCTCGGGCGCGGTTCCCCGGGCCGTGACCGTGGCGCGCCGCGCGGACGTCGCGGACTTCGCTGCAGGCGGTGCCCGCCCCGAGGACGCGGAGCAGGCGTGGAACGACGTGGATGAGCTGCGTCGCGAGTGGGCGGCCTCGGTATCGCCGTTCGCGCGACTGCGTTACGCGCTGTCGCTGAAGTCGCTGCGCTGGCGCCGTCGCGCTCGCCGCCAGGCTGACGCTGCTCGCAAGGGCGGTTGCTCGCTGGCCAAGCGCATGGGCCGTAGGAAAGGGAAACGTTGATGGATAGCGACGCTCGCGTCGGAATGGTGCCGTCGCTACCGGGCTACGAGTGGATTCGCCCGCTCGGGTCGGGTGGTTTCGCGGACGTGTTCCTGTGCCGTCAGGAGCTGCCCAGCCGTGAGGTGGCCGTCAAGGTGGCGCGCAGGGATCGCGGCGCGGACGGCGAGGCCGGTATCGCCCGCGAGGCCGACGTGATGGCTCTCGTGTCGGGTCACCCGGCGGTGGCCCAGCTCTACGGCGCGGGGCGCACGCCGGATGGCCGCCCGTACCTGGTGATGGAGTACTGCCCGGTCGCGAACATCCTCGATCAGGTGCGCCAGTCTCCGATGTCGACGGACCGCGCGCTGTCGATGGTGATCCGCATGTGCGGCGGCGCTGAGATGCTGCACCGCGCGGGCTACGTGCACCGCGATATTAAGCCCAGCAACATCATGATCAACGCCTTCGGCTCGCCGGTGCTGACGGACTTCGGCGTGGCCGAACCGGTGGGTGCGGACCCGCGCGGTGGCCGCGACGGCTTCTCGGTGATGTGGGCGCCGCCCGAGCAGATCGCGGGCACGGCGCGCGCTCACCCGACGCAGGACGTGTGGGCCCTGGGGGCGACCCTGTGGACGCTCCTGATGGGTCGCTCGCCCTTCGAGGTGGAGGACGGGGACAACTCGGCTCACGCGGTCGCCCAGCGCGTCGCCCGCGGCCGCGTGTCGCGCATCGACCGCCCGGGTGTGCCCGACGCTGTGACGGCCATCGTGCGCCGCGCGATGAGCCTGGATCCGGAGCAGCGCTTCGGGTCGGCGGCAGCCCTCGGCTACGCGCTGCAGACGGTCGAGCGCGAGATGCACCGCCCGGTCACGGAGATGAAGCTGAGTGTGGTCGCCTCCTCGAGCGCGCCCGCCTCGGCGCTGTCCGCCCCGTCTTCTGCGGCCCTGGATGCGGAGCGCACGCGCACCCGCCGCGGGAGTTTCGCGGATGGTCCCCAGGCCTCGTCGAACGAGGCGTGGGCCGGCAATTCGACGACGAACCGAACCGGGTTGGTTGAGGGCCAGTCGAAGCGTCCCGCGTGGGTGGTGCCGGTCCTCGCGCTCGTGATGGTGCTGGCGACGGCCGGCCTGGTGGTCGCGATGCTCACCGGCGGCGGGCACAGCATCCGCCTGGGCGGAGGCGGTGGCGGTGTGTCTACGCCGACCCCCTCTTCGAGCGCGGGGACAGTGAGTAATTCCGATCAGGGCGACGCGGGTGCCGTCCCGCCCGAGGCCGTGACCGGGCTGACGGCCACCCCGAACGGTAACGAGATCCGCTGGGGCTGGGAGGTGCCCGAGCAGGGCCAGTACCAGCCCGGATCGCTGGAGTTCAAGTACGTGCTGACCCGCCCGGGCGAGGCCGTGGTGGCCGAGACGATGCGCCGCAACAGCCTGACGACGACCGCGGTGAGCGGCGAGAACTGCCTGACCGTGAGCCTCGTCGTGACCTCCACGGGTCGCGAGTCCGCGCCGGTCACGCAGTGCGTGACGGTGCCGTAGGGCGCTGGCGTCGTGCTCCGTCGAGCGTGGTGCGACGGCGTATGACCGAGTGGTAGACTGTCGTGTTGCGCGCCGCCGGAGCGCGTGGTGAAAGGATGTGTCATGACGCGCGATATTGCCCGAACGCTGCGGCGCGGCGTGGGGGTTGCCCTGGCGGGCACGCTTGCCGTTGCAGCCCTCGTGGTTCCTGCAGCCCCAGCGTCGGCGGATGCCACGATCACGGCGAACGAACAGACCTTCTACGGCTACTACCGCTTGGACGCGATCCACTCGTCGGGCTACACGGGCGAGGGCGTGACGATCGCGCTCGTTGACGGCCCCGTCAACACGCAGATCCCTGAGCTGGCCGGTGCGCGCATCCAGTCCTACAGCCCCTGCACCGTGGGCTCCCAGGACAAGTACTGGGACCACGGCACCGTTATTGCGCAGGTGATTTCCTCGCCTCAGTTTGGCGTGGCCCCCGGCGCGAATCTACGCGCCTACACGTTGTCGTTCGCCGGTGACACGACGGGTTCCGACTGTGCGCTCGGACAGTGGGGGCGAGGCTACTCCGATCTCGCTCTCCTCATCGAGGACGCGCTTAACGACGGCGTCGACGTGATCACGACGTCGTCGAGCTACCCCAATAACTACGAGGGCATGCGCTGGGCTCTCGCCCGAGCGATTGCGTCTAAGGTTCCGGTCGTCGCCTGCGTGGGGAACGAGTCGACCAGCAACTCGACGGACTGGCTGCCCGCCTGGGGTGGCGTCGTCGGCGTGGGCGCGATCGAGACCAACGGTCGCGCCTCCGACTACGAGAACTGGGGAAGGCCGCTGTCGACGGCGGCCCTCGCGCGCCCTCTCGCCCGTTCGGGCGTGTCTCAGCAGCGAGGCGAGTGGTGGGGGACGTCCTTCGCGGCCCCCGTTGTGGCCGGCTCTCTGGCACTGTCCATGCAGCGCTGGCCGAACGCGACCGGCAACCAGATCATGCAGGGGCTGGCCCGCACAGGCGTGGGCGGCAACGGCGGCGAATGGAACCAATACACGGGGTACGGCGCGCTCGACATCTACGCGATGCTGACGACGAACCCGACGAGTTTCCCGGATGAAAACCCCTTCATGGACAAGGGAACGAAGACGGTTCCCAGCCGACAGGACGTGCAGGACTACATCGACGGCGTGGTGGATCCGCGCGTCGTCATGAACGACAACTCGTACGAATACCTGGGGTACGACGAGCGTCTCGCGCTCAGCCGCGATCATGACTACCCGACGCACCTGGGCACCAGCCCCCGCTATCACCGGGCCAAGCAGACGAAGACGAAGTTCTAAAGGCGTGCACTCTCCGGCGCGCTGTACAAGGAGACGTGATGAGAGATTCCGTAGGACGCCTGGCGCGGCGCTGCTCGGGTGTGGCGGTAGCGGGTTCGCTCGCGGTGGCGGCGCTCGTCGTTCCTGCGGCGCCGGCTGCTGCCGCGCGAATTCCGATCACGGCGGACGAGCAGGACTACTACTCGTACTACCACCTGGGGCAGCTGCGCGCGTCGGGTTACACCGGCCGGGGCGTGACGATCGGCCTGCTGGACGGCCCGGTGAACTGGAAGATCCCGGAGCTGCAGGGCGCGGATATGCAGTACATGAGCCGCTGCGACGTGGAGTCCAGCGACGACAGCTGGGAGCACGGCACGGTGATCGCCCAGGTGATGGTGGCCCCGGAGTTTGGGATCGCCCCCGAGGCGAGGCTCAACCGCTACACGGTGTCTTTGCGGGGTGACACGCCGAGCAGGGATTGCGCGATCGGCTGGTGGGATGACGGCTATTCGGATACGTCGGTGCTCATCGAGCTGGCGCTCAACGACGGCGTGGATGTCGTGTCGATTTCGTCGACGTACAGCGCGGACAGTGAGAGTATGCGCTGGGCTCTGGCCCGCGCGATCACCCAGAAGGTGCCGATCGTGGTGTCGATGGGCAACGATTCGGAGTACAACCCGCCGAAGTCGCTGGCGCGAATGACGGGCGTGGTGGGCGTGGCGTCGGTGGAGCCTAACGGGGAGTTGACCTCGTACTCTAACTACGGGGACTACGTGTCGACGGCGTCGGTGTCCCGTCCGTACGCTCGTTCGGGTGCGACGTGGGAGAAGGGGTACTGGCAGGGCACGTCCTTCGCGTCGCCGACGGTTGCGTCCTTCCTGGCGTTGGCGCTGCAGCGCTGGCCCGACGCGACGGGTAATCAGGTCATGCAGGATTTGGCCCGTACGGGGATTGGCGGCAACGGCGGCCACTGGAACCCGTACACGGGATACGGCGCGGTGGACCCGTACGTACTGCTGACGACGAATCCGACCCAGTTCCCGGACGAGAACCCGTTCTTGAACAAGGGCTACGAGTCCACTCCGACCCGTCAGGATATCGCGGACTACGCGGACGGCCTGGTGGATCCGAGGCGCATCAACGCGGACGATTCCTACCAGTATCGGGGCTTCGATGAGCGTCTCACCGTGAGCCGCGAGCACGGCTACCCGACGCACCTGGGGACTAGCCCTCGCTTCCACGCGAGCAACGCGGGCAAGGCGAAGAAGAAGTAGTGCAGAGGGGAGCGCCCCTGTCGCCCACTGGATGGTGGGTGGCAAGGGCGCTTCGCTGTGTCGGGTGGCCGGGTGCTCACCGGCGCCTCAGAGGGGCGCAGGAGGCGTTTCTGGGCCGTGCGGTGCCCTCTCTCCATGGACGAGGCCGGGGTCGCCTGGGAGCGCCCGCGCGGCCCGTGGAGGCTACTTCCGGTGGTAGCGGGGGCTGGTTCCCAGGTGGACGGTCAATCCCGTGTCGTCGAACATAGCGGCTACTTCATCTGCGCCTCGGTAGACGTAGGACGATGGGAAGGTGGCCAGCGAGTTGAATGCGATTCCGTCGGTGTAGTCCTGAATCTCCTGGACGGTAGGCTCGGAGCCCCCATGTTTTTGAATGATCGGATTCTCATCGGGGTACTGGGAGGGATCCGTGTTGATCAGATCTGCAAGAGAAGCTGAGCCGTATCCGGTGTACTGGTCCCAAGCATGATTGGGATTAAGTCCCGTGTTAACCAAGACCTGGAGGGTCTGGTTGGCGGTGGCGTCGGGCCACTTCTGGCGCGCGAGCGCTAGCATGCCGGCCACGAGCGCTGCCGACACGGATGTTCCGTTCACGGTTGTGGGCTCACCGGTCGATAGGTCATACGTGGTGTAGGGGCCGCCAAAAGCAGTGGTGACTACGCCATCGCCCCACGAAGAGTAGGACGCGAACGTGCCGTCGCTGTTGATCGCGGACACGCCAACAACCCCAGAGAACCTGCCCAGTTGAGTCACGTTATCATCGCTGGCGCCATTTCCGGCTGAGGCGACGATGATGACACCCTTGCTGATGGCGTTAGCGATCGCCCACTTGAGCTCAGGATTGTCCTCTGAGACACTTTGCGAAACCGAGATGATCTGAGCACCGTCTTCGACAGCCTGGTTAATGAGATTGCCGAAAGAGTTGAGTCGGCGTTCGCCCGAATCACATGTTCCGTTCGACGTCGCGGACGCTGTCTCCGTCTGATACGTATTCAGCGTCGCATCCGGTGCCACACCGTTCTTGGAAGAGACCAAAATGATCGCCATGTCGGTACCGTGTCGGATACCCTCGGGCGAGGCTTCGACGGTGCAACGACTCTTATCAGTGACCTTGGCACCCTGAAGAGCAGCATTGCTGGTATCAACCGGGCTGCCAATAAGAGCAATGGTCACACCCTTGCCGGTGTATCCCTTCGCACGTGCGGAGTCTAGGTGGTAGTACGAGAAGTACTCCTGGGTGGGGGCCGCGTCGTCGGCCTGAGCCGGAGCTGGTGCCAGCGTGAGAGCGCCGACAGCCAGAGCCAGAGCGGAGACCGCGGTGGTCAGGGCGCGCGCGGCGCGCCCCGCCCTCCCCACAAAACCGAAGGGAGAACGGGGCGCGGGCTGCGCGCAGGCTTGCGCGTGTGTCATGGTCACTTCCGGTGGTAGCGGGGGCTCGTTCCCAGGTGGATGTTCAAACCGTTGTCGAGGCCGAAACCAATGATCAGGTCTTCGTCGGTGCCGCGATAGACGTAGGACTTGGGCATCGTATTCATGACGGTGTTGGGCGTGATGGTACCGTCCGCGTAGTCCTGAACTTCCTGCGCCGTGGGGGAGGAACCGCCCGGCTTCTGGAGGATCGGGTTCTCATCCGGATACTGCGAAGGATCAGTGTTGACCAGGGCCCCACCGTCAATCGCTCCATACCCGGTGTACTGCGTCCACTCGTGGTTGGGGTTCAAACCCGTGTGAACCAGGAGCTGCAGGATCTGGTTTGTGGTGGCATCGGGCCACTTTTGGCGCGCCAAAGCCAGCATGCCTGCAACCAGAGCCGTCGAATTCGAAGTGCCTTCTGCCTGTGAAGGTTCGCCTGTATTCGGATCGACAGTATTGAAAGGGCCGCCGACAGCAGCGGTGACCACTCCGTTACCCCACGAGGAGTAGGACGCGAACGTGCCATCGGTGTTTATAGCGGAAACGCCAACGACACCGGACCACTGGCCCAGGTGCGCACTGTTCTCATCGGTGCTCTTGTTTCCCGCTGAGGCAACGATGATAACCCCGCGGGAAACGGCGTTGGCGATAGCCCATTTCAATTCGTCAGACTGGACTGATACACCCTGAGAGACAGAAATGATCTGGGCACCGTCCTCGACCGCCTGGTTGATGAGCTTGCCCCACGAATCCTGCTTTTCACCCCCTAGGTCGCAGTTACCCGAAGAACGGGAGCTCGAGTTAGAGACCTGATAGCTGAGAAGGGTGGCATCGGGCGCAACACCCGTATAGGAAGAAACGAGGATCGTCGCCATGTCGGTGCCGTGACGCACCCCATCTGGCGATGCCTCGATAGTGCAGCGGCTCTTGTCGGTGATATTGGCCCCGGCCAGTTCTGGAGCGTTGGTGTCGACGGGGCCATCGATGAGGGCGATAGTCACACCCTTACCGGTATAACCCTTCGCACGTGCAGCATCGAAGTGATAGTAGGAAAAATACTCCTGGGTGGTGATCGGGTCCGCAGCACGCGCGGGAGCCGGGGCCAGTGTCAAAACACCAACCGCCAGAGCGAGAGCGGAGAATGCGGTGGTCAGGGCGCGCGCGGCGCGCCCCGCCCTCCCCACAAAAGCGAAGGGAGAACGGGGCGCGGGCTGCGCGCAGGCTTGCGCGTGTGTCATGGTCACTTCCGGTGGTAGCGGGGGCTCGTTCCCAGGTGGATGTTCAAACCGTTGTCGAGGCCGAAACCAATGATCAGGTCTTCGTCGGTGCCGCGATAGACGTAGGACTTGGGCATCGTATTCATGACGGTGTTGGGCGTGATGGTACCGTCCGCGTAGTCCTGAAGTTCCTGCACAGTGGGGGAGGACCCGCCCGGCTTCTGCAGAATCGGGTTCTCGTCCGGATACTGGGAGGGATCCTCATTCACGAGCGAACCCAAAGCGGCTGCACCGTAGCCAGTCTTAGGGTTCCAGTCATGGTTGGGGTTCAAACCCGTGTGTACCAGGAGCTGCAGGATCTGGTTGGGGGTGGCGTCGGGCCACTTCTGACGCGCCAGCGCTATCATGCCAGCCACTAGAGCCGTGGAGGCCGAAGTTCCTTCGTTCTGTGTGGGTGCGCCTGTATCCGGATCGACAGTATTGAGAGGGCCTCCGACTGCAGCGGTGACCACTCCGTTACCCCACGAGGAGTAGGACGCGAATGTGCCGTCGGTGTTGATGGCGGAGGTGCCAACGACACCGGACCACTGGCTCAGGTGCGCGCTGTTCTCGTCGGTGCCATTGTTGCCCGCTGAGGCGACGATGATAACCCCGTGGGAGACGGCGTTGGCGATAGCCCATTTCAATTCGTCAGACTGGTCTGATACGCCCTGAGAGACAGAAATG
The DNA here is from genome assembly GCA_963537175.1 of uncultured Actinomycetes bacterium. Classification (GTDB taxonomy): domain Bacteria; phylum Actinomycetota; class Actinomycetes; order Actinomycetales; family Actinomycetaceae; genus Pauljensenia. Next base: position 24,494 of record CAUTDS010000002.1, on the reverse strand, counting down.
ATCTGGGCGCCGTCCTCGACAGCTTGGTTGATGAGCTTGTCCCACGAATCCTGCTTGTCGCCCCCTAGGTCGCAGTTACCCGCCGAACGGGAGCTCGAGTTAGAGACCTGATAGCTGAGAAGGGTGGCATCGGGCGCGACACCCGTATAGGAAGAAACGAGGATCATCGCCATGTCGGTGCCGTGCCGTGCGCCCTTTGCTGAGGCCTCGATAGTGCAGCGGCTCTTGTCGGTGATGTTGGCGCCGGCCAGTTCTGGGGCATTGGTGTCGACGGGGCCGTCGATCAGGGCGATGGTCACACCCTTGCCGGTGTAACCCTTCGCACGTGCTGAGTCCAAGTGATAGTAGGAGAAATACTCCTGAGTCGTAATGGGGTCAGCCGCGTGCGCGGGAGCCGGGGCCACGGTGAGGGCGCCGATAGCCAGAGCGAGTGCGGAGGTGGTGGTGACGAGGGCGCGCGCGGCGCGCCCCGCCCTCCCCACAAAGCGGAAGGGAGAACGGGGCGTGACGTTGGAACGAATGCTCACCACTGACGGGGGTCCCATCCGTCGTCCGCACGCTTCGCCGGCGTGATGTCCTTGTCGGTGCCGGAGGTCTGCGACAGGGGATTCACGTAGCCCGCGGGCAGACCGTCCTCGTCGTCCTCGAACTTGAAGGCGACGTACTGGCGCTTGCGGCCTTTCTTGTCGTCCTTGCCGGCGCCCGCGCCAGCACCCGCGCCGGCACCCATGAAGCCGCCGGAGCCTGCGCCGCCCTTGCCAGCCGCACCGGCTGCACCCGCAGCACCACCGTTCGCGCCCGTGGTGCCCGTAACACCGGAGGAACCGGCAGCACCGTTCGCGCCGCCGGCGCCGGCTGCGCCCGCAGAGCCTGCGGGGGGAGTGTAGGAGCCGAAGCCGGAACCCGAGTAGGAACCGACCTTCAGGCCGGCCGTGCTCGCGCCACCCAGGCCGTTGGTCGTACCAGTAATGCCGCGCATGCCGGCCATGCCCAGACCGTTCGAAGAACCGCCGAGGCCACCTGCGCCGGTGCCACCGAAGCCAGAACCCATACGAGCCGCGCCGCGCAGGCCGAGGGCGCCCGCACCGAGCACACCCGCACCGCCGAGGCGGCCGGAGGTGGTCACGTCGGAAGCCCCGCCGCCGTTGAGGCGCCACAGCGGGTGATGAGCGTCCGCCGGCGGTGCCGGGGTGTGGCCACCGACGACGCCGTTGCGGTAAGTGGTGCCGTTCACGCTCTTGTGCAGCAGGTCCGTGCCCATGAGCTCCTGGGGATCCGTGATCGGGTTCGTGCGGGAACCGAGCTCACCGTAGGGCAGCTCGCGCGTCGGAACGGCACCCGAGGACACGATGCGGTTTTGTGCGGCGGCCGCGTCGGCTTCGCTCCACCACGGCTGGTTGAAGCCGTCGGGGTAGTTGGGCGAGGAAGGGCTGCGGTCGTCATTACGGCCGTAACCATTGCTACTCGTGCCTTCCCAGATCGGAGGCGTTCCACCCCTCCAGATGTCTCTCTGGCCAGGCCCGCGCATTTCATCGTCGTTCCCTGGAGTGGGAACTTTCGGCCCGGCACCCGGTCCGGCACCAATACGCATGCCAGTACTCATCCTGGCCGTGCCAGAATTCATCTGCTCGAGGATGCGCGCGGCAGCTGCCTCGCGCTGGGCGTTAGCCTGGGCCTCGACCGCCTCCACGTAGGCTGCGCCGGTCGTGTAGCGCCTGCCCATGAACTCGATACCGCCACCCGGATCCTTGTCGGAGACGGAGACCACCCAGTCGTCGCGCATAGCGGCAGTCTTCGCATCCAGCAGATCGTCGGAGATCGTCTCGGCCTCGGCCAGAGCAAACTGCATGACCTGGCGGCCCATTTCGTAGCTCTGGTACCCGCGCGCGTAGTTTGACTGGTACCACTTAATGCGCTCGATCGATGCGTCGACCCATTGGTTCATCGCATCGCCCGTTGCACCGGTGAAGCCATGGCCCTCTCGGTAGGCGTTAAGCTGTTGGACTGACTCTTCGAATCCCTTGAGGATCTTATCGTGATCGGTGTCCCATGCATCAAGACCCCGATTAGCTTGGGCCGCCTTCATGAATTCCTTCAAGCGCTCATACATCGGAGATGAAACCATAATAGCTATCCCTTCAAATCCTAAAAGTTAGATCAGACCGTTGGCTGGTTATTCTGGATGGGTGCCGCCGACGATGCCTGCTGGGCATCTGCTGTGGTTGCTCCTCGTACGCCACTGAGACCAACTGCTGCGCCCAACGCTGCACCTGCGGCAGTCTTGTTCGTGGCACCACCCAGGAATCCCTTGGCGATGTCCGCAGTCGATACCTTCATTCCCATACGCGCGTAAATTCCCTGCATGGTTGCCAATGCGGAGCTCTTTGCGATGAAGCCACCTACTGTGTCCGACATGATCTTCTTCATCGCAGTTGCGTTTGCATACTCAACACCTGTGAATTCCTTCATGGCCCGGTGCATGTAGGCCTCGAACTCCTGAATCAGATCCCTCTCTGCAGTGAGGAGCTCTGAGATCGCGTCGAACATATCCGTAGCGCGGGTTCGCATTTGGACGGGGCCTGTCTCGTGTCCCCAGAAGGAAGACTGTTGAGCAGCGCTCAGGGCGTTCGCGCCGTTGCGTGAGCCGTCGACGGCGTCCCAGGTTTCGACCACTTTCGTAGCCGCAGCTGTCTGCCGGTCGTTATCGTACTGAACTCCGGAGTATCCGGTCATTGTTAGCTCCTAATTGTCGATGGAAGATAAAGAGAGCGCCAATGCGCCCGGTTGCTTACTTGGCGACCTTGAAGCGGCGGACCAGCGGCTGGTCGGGCTGGTCGGAGCCCTCGATCTTCAGGGTCCACACGTAGGTCAGATCAGAGCCCGAGCCCTCCACGTCCACGGTCCAAGACGAGTAGTACTCACAGTTCTGCTCCACGCACAGGTCGTACGTGTCCTCACCCAGACGCCAAAAGTCGGTGGCCGACATCATCTGGTAGATCGTCTCATTCTTATTCACGACCGTCTGACCCTTGGGATCCAGCTTGAACTTCTGCTGAGAGATCGACACGGGAGCCTCGGCCACCAGCTGCGCACCGACCATGTTGTTCAAGGCCACGGCCTTCTCGGCGATCTGCTTCTTCTGCGCGCCAGAGGCGGACTGCATCTGCTGCACCAGCTGCTGCTTCTGCCCCTGAGGAATGTTGGGCAGCTTGCTGATATCGGTGGACTTAGACCCGCCCCCACCAAGGAGGGAACAACCCGACAGCGCGACGGCTGCGAGCAGCAGGGACGAGGTGGCCGCACATGCGCGACGGGACACGAGAGAGGACATATTTTTCTCCTACTTTCAGACTGGTCAATCATATGCGACGAACGGGTCGCCGTGTCAACAAACGGTCAGATTGATGCGGGTGGGGTGTTCGCCAGCTGGGCAGCGACCACGCCGAGCTCACGGTGGACAACCTGCGCGCGGCCCGGAACGGCGCGCTTGGGCTTGACACCGTTGATGATCGCGCCCTCGCTGGGATTGCCGGACAGGAGAATGCCGGTGACCGCCAGGTCGTTCATCATCTGCAGGACCTTCTCGTAGGCCGCACGCGACGCGCCACCCATACGGCGCGTGATGATCACGTGCAGGCCGATGTCGGCGGCCTGCGGCAGCAGGTCGATGAGCTCCATGAGCGGGTTGCCCGACGTCGTTGCGACCAGGTCGTAGTCGTCGACCAGGATCCACACCTCGGGGCCCGACCACCAGCTGCGGTCGCGAATCTGCTCGGGAGTCACGTCCGATCCCGGCAGGCGCGTGCGCAAGAACGCTGCGAGCTCGCGCATCTGCTTCATGGCCTCGGAGTGGTTCGTCAGGTAACCCAGCTGGTAGTCCTTCGGAACCGCGCCCATGAGCGTGCGGCGCATGTCGATCGACATGATCTTCGCCTCGCCCGGCGTGTACAGGCGCATGACTTCGGAAATGATCGAGCGCAGGAACGTCGTCTTGCCCGTCTTGCCGTCGCCGAACAGGTACAGGTGCGACTCCGCGCGGGTGTTGAACAGGAGCGGCCCGAGGCGGGACTCCTCCACGCCCAGGATCATGTCGCCACCGCCGCGCGGCAGGACCAGCGGCTCTGGGATCTGCGTGAGGATCTCGGGGATCGAGACACTCTCGGGCAGCAGGCGCAGCTTCGGTCCCTCGCCGTGGACCAGCGACTCACGGATCTTCGCCACCGTGCGGGCAACGCCCTGCGACACGGTCGACGGATCCGGATCGTCGTCGGCGCGCGGCAGACCGATCATCATCTCGTGGCCCACCATGTCGATGCCTCGACCCGGGCGGCCCTTCGGAATACGGGCGGCGCCCTCGCGGTTAACGATCGACTCCTTCGGGTTCGCCGTGTGCAGCTCCAGGCGCGAACCGAAAATATCCTGCGCCTCAGAACGGATGTCCATCCAACGGGCGGCAGACACGATCAGGTGAACGCCCAGCGACAGGCCTCGGCTCATCATCGTCGTCACCGTGCGGTCCAGGCTGTCGAACTCGGAGCGCAGCGCACCCCAACCGTCGATCACCAGGAACACGTCGCCGTAGCCGTCGTCGTAGGTGCCTTCCAGGCGGCCGCGACGGTAGGTGTCCATCGAGTCGATGCCGTGCGCGCGGAAGTAACGCTCGCGGTCGTCCATGATCGCCGCGATCTCGGCGATCATACGCGTGCGCACCTCCTCGGTGTCGCGCGTCGCGATGCCCGCCACGTGCGGGGCGCCCGCAAATCCAGCGAACGTACCGCCGCCGAAGTCCATGACGTAGAACTGGACTTCCTGGGGCGTGTAGGTCAGGGACAGGGCCTGCACGATCGTGCGCAGCGCCGTCGACTTACCCGTCTGCGGGCCGCCGACCAGCGCGAAGTTACCACCCGCACCCGACAGGTCCAGGATGAGGGTCTCGCGGCGCTGCTCGAGCGGCAGGTCGACCGTGCCAATGGGCACGCGCAGGGGGCCGGACTCGCGCCACGCGCGCGACACGAAGCCGAGCTCCGGGTCCGGGCGCAGGTCGGGCATGAGGGTCGCGAAGGTATCCGGGACCTCCAGGGGCGGCAGCCACACCTGGTGCGCCGGGTAGCCCTTGCCCTTCATCTTCGCCACGGCGATGTCCATCTCGGACATGTCCGCCCAGACCTCGTCGCCAGCCAGAACGACTTCCTGGTTCTGGTCGACCTCTTCCTCCTCGCCCAGGTCCTCGCGCGTGATGACGGGAGCGACCGTGAACGGCAGGATCTCGATCGGCGCGGTCGGAGCACCGGCCGTCGAGGCCTCGGAAATCGACGCGAGCGTACGCGCCGGCGGGGGAGCGGCCACGTAGGACGCGCGGAAACGAACGAGGCCGTCGCCGCCCGCCTTCAGGAAGCCCGAACCGGGCAGCGGGGGCAGCTTCGCGGCGTCGGGAATACCCAGGACCTCGCGAGAGTCGTTCTCCGTGAAGGTCTTCAGGGCAATGCGGTACGACAGGTGCGACTCCAGGCCGCGCGCCTTGCCCAGGTCCATCTTCTGCGAGGCGAGCAGCAGGTGCACCGACAGGGATCGGCCCAGACGACCGATCATGATGAAGACCTCGCCGAACTCCGGCTTAGCCATCAGCATTTCCGTGAACTCGTCCAGGACGATGAACAGGGCCGGCAGCGGCGGGAACTCGTGCTTGCCCGCGAGACGATCAGCCTCGTAGTCGGACACGTTCGCGTAGTTACCCGCCTGACGCAGAACCTCCTGGCGGCGTACCATCTCGCCCTGCAGGGCGTCCTGCATACGGTCAACGAGGGAGAGCTCCGACTCCAGGTTCGAGATCATGGCCGACACATGCGGCAGGTCCGACATACCGGCGAAGGTCGCACCACCCTTGAAGTCGACGAGGACCAGGTTCAGCTGCTCCGGAGAGTGGGTGAGCGCCAGGGCCAGCACGAGGGTACGGAGCACCTCGGACTTACCCGAACCGGTCGCGCCGATCAGCAGGCCGTGCGGACCCATACCCTGCTGGGCGGATTCCTTAATGTCCAGGACCACGGGGCGGCCCTCGGGCGTGACGGCGAAGGGGGCGGCGAGGCGTTCGCGGCCCTCGCGGCGTCGCCACTGCTTTTCCGGATCGAAGTCGCGGATATCGCCGATGCCGACGAGCTCCATGAGGTCCATCTGGCGGGACTCGTCCGAACGGCCCACGGGAGTCTCCGCCTCTTCCAGGTTCTGCTGGGTGGCGAAGGGCGTCATGCGGCGTGCCACGGCCTCGGCCTGGACCGCGGTGAGGCGGTCGGCGAACGCCTGCTCGGGCAGGGAGTCCATGGTGACCACGTCGACCACGTCCGCGCCCTTGTGATCAGGGTTGGGGTGGATGACGAGGCGCAGCGCGGTGTGCGACTTCATGGGCGTCCACTCGCGGGCGCGGGACATGATCGTCACGCCGCGCACGCCCACCGCCGAGCCGAAGGGGGAGTTGGGCGGGAACTCGGCGCCGTCGCACACGAGGAGGAGGTGGGGCCACTCGGGCATGTCGTCGCCCGGGCGGTACGCGCCGCGCATCGCGATGTCGGGGCCGATCATCTCGGCGAGCTCGCGCGGGTCCGTCGAGATCATGCGGCCCGGGCCCACCGCGTCGCGCACGATGGAGGAGCGGGCCTGCGGCATCCACTTGACCCATTCCCAGTCGCCCAGTCGATCGGCCGAACACAGAACCGCGATCTTGAGCTTGGAGGGGTCGATGAAGCACGCCAGGTGCATCATGATGGCGCGCATTTCGTCGTAGGCGCTTTCGCCGTCGCCGACGACCTCGATGTGGCTGAAATCACCCAGGTAGAGGAACTTGCCCACGTTGTCCGTGTGGTCGTGGACGCCGATGAAGCGTTCCATGGCGGACAGGCAAACGACGTCCATCTCCGTCATCGGGTCGATCGGGGGACGCTCGAAGATGAGACCGAGGGGCTGGGTGCCCGAGCCGTAACGGAACGTCAGTAGGTCGTACGTGTTGCCCTCGCGCGACCACAGGCGCGAACCGTTGGCGGCCAGCGTCACGAGCGCGTCGGGGGAGGGGTAGACCCAGTTGTAGTAGGCGCGCTGCTTCTTCGCGACCTTGCGCACGGACTCGCGCGTCTCAGTCAGGTAGGAGAGGTATTCGCGGCGCTGCGTCTTCACGCGCGTGCGGTACTGGGAGAACTGGCGGTACATGTTGAAGCCGACCATGCCCAGCATGGCGACCAGCATGCCGCCGCCCATGAGCATCGCGCGCGAATTCTCGGGGTTCTGCATGGACATGAAGACCATGACGCCCGTCGAACCGAGCATCGGGACGACCATCATGAGGACGTTACCGATCGATGCGGGCTCGGCCTTCTCCGGCGGCATCTGGATCGCCAGGGTGCCGGAGGGCTGCTCCGGAACCGCGACAGTTCGCCGTTTCTTGCGTGTAACCATCAGGTCTCCTCGCGCTGTGCGCGTACGTGTTCGATGCGACTGCACCCAGTGTAGCGGAGTGGACTTCCAAGTTTTAACCGGCGGTTAGCGTCGGTGCATTACACTGGGCACTGTTGTTTACCTGAGAACGGAGGTTACATGAGCGCCACCATGGTGTCAGTGACTGTTATCGACTCCGATGGCACCTCCGATTTCGCGGCTCCCGAAGGGACGACGGTCGCGGGCCTGTGCGCCATGCTGGAGATCGATCTGTCCCTTCCCTCCGTGGGTGTCTCCTACGCCGATGGGCGTCCCCTTGACGGCGCCGCTGTCCTCGGTCGTGACCTGCCTGCAGGCTCGACGATCGCTCTGTCCAGTCGCGTCCTGTCCGCTCAGCAGGTCAACGAGGCCTCGGAGCGCCAGGAGAACCAGTGGCTGTCCCCGGTCCTCGCCCTCCTCGGCTACTGCTTCATCGTGATCGGTGCGGTCAGCTCCCTGTGCCTCCTGCCGATGCTCGGAGATGCGGCCCTCATCGGCTTTGCTCACCCCGAGGATGGCCCGATGTGGGCCGTCGAAGTTGCAAAGATCCCGCTATGGGAGCGCGGAGCGTGTGCCGCCGTGTGCTGCGCTGCTTCCATCCTCCCGCTTTTCGCTTCGCGCACGGTCCGTTCGAGGCCCGCCCTGCTCCTCCTGATGCCCGCGCTGGCCGGATATAGCGCGATCGGCTTCGTGGCGATGGCCGGCATCCACGCCCTGTCGGTTGCCCCTGTGATCGGTGTGTGGGTTGCCCTCGCGGTTTCGCTGGCGGTCGTGTCGCTGACGACGACCCCCACCGCGCTCAGTGCCCTCTTCGCGTGGATCGGCGCCACGGCGCTCGTCACGATCGGTGCCTACCCGATGTTGAGCCTCATCGACATCGCTCCGATAGGTCTACTCCTCGGGGTATTCCTGTTCCTGATGGCACCCCGTTTTGCGTTGCGTGTGCCCGACAGCCAGCTCATCGATTCCGCGTCGGTGCAGACGATCGCGTCGCGTATCCGCCAGCCTCCCGCGCACAAGCCCAGCACGGTGACCGGCGGCCGCATGGCGGATGCCCTCGGGCACACGGATGCTCGGTACACGCTGCTGGTGGCCGCCTCGACCCTGTTTGTTCTGGTGGGAGGCGTTCCTCTGGCGTACACGGTGACTCCCGCGATCACGTTGGGCCGAGGCCTCGGCGGCTTCGTCCTCGTCCTCATGTCCATCCTGGTCCTGTTGACGGCCCCGCGGGGGGTGCGCACGCGCGCCGGGCAGGTCATGCCTCGCATCGCCGCGGCGGGTGTCGGGTGCGCGTTCCTGTTTGGCACCTGGGCGCAGTCCTGGACGGTGGGGAAAGGAGCCGGCAAATACTCGTTGTTCCCCCTGCTCCCGCTGGCGATTCTGCTGATCATCGCGATCGCGACGGTCCTGTGGATGACGCTGTATGTTCCCAAGGGCCACGCCGCCCTTGCGGGCACGATTCTCGACTTCGCGCAGACCTTCTGCATCTTTACACTCCTTCCCGCGGCGGTCATCTCCTCGGGTCTCTTCGAGTTTGCTTGGAGGGCAGTCCTGTAATGGCTGATACTACGAAGACTCCTTTTGCCCATGCGCCCGCTTCGCGGCTCGTTGGCGCGTATCTCATCGACCTGATGGTCCTCGGGGTCCTGCTTGGCGTGACGTGGTACGTGCACTTCACGGCGTGGACGATCGGAATGGTCACCGCCGAGGCCGTGGTTGCCTCCGCGCTCATGCTCGGCGTATCGGGTCGGACCCCGGGCATGGCCCTCATGCGCGTGTGCCTGATCCGCGACGAGGACGATGCGCAGACTCCGTCGCTCGGCGCGGCGCTGGGCTACACGGCCCTCGCTGCGCTCCTCCAGGTCACCGTCGTGGGTCTGCTCGCCTCGTACGCGATGGTCCACGACGGGCGTACCTGGCTGAGCGGCCCCACCCGCACCCGCTTCGTCGACCTGCGCAAGCACGCGGCGCTCGCGGCGGGTCCCGGTGAGGTCGAGCGCTCTGAGCGTCTGGGCGGGGCTCCCAGCGGTTTCGATAGCGTTCGTCAGGGGGCCGACCAGTGGAGTGCCCCCGCTGCGCCGCTCACGCCCGTGCCCTCCTCGGCGCCAGACTATTCCGCGCCCGCTCAGCGCGCGAACGACCCCTACGGGGAGGATTTCAGCGCCCCCGCAACGCCGGTGGTCTCCCCGCTGCCCGCTGCGCCCGCCGTGCCCGCGATGCCGGCTGCACCCAGCGTGCCCGCTGCGCCCGCCGCTTCCGCGGCGCCTGCTCCACGTGAGCCCAACGAGTTCGAGGCACTCCTCGCGCCGCCCCAGGGCGCGCCGGACACTCATCGCCCCGCGCCTCAGCGTCCAGCGGCACCGTCCATGCCCGCCGCACCCGCGGTGCCGCCGGTGCCCAGCATGCCCGCCCCGTCGGCGCCGGCCGCTCCCGCGCAGGTTCCCGCTCCGCCCAGCTGGGGAGCTCCCTCTCAGCAGGTGCCCTCTCAACCCGCCCAGGCCTCGTACGGCGCAGGAGCGCAGTACGCGGCTCCCGCATCCGGGGTGCCCGGCCCTCCGCCGAGCCGCCGCGACGTGCAGGCTGCGCAGCGCTCCGGTGCCTCCCAGTGGGGTGTGGCCGGCCAGTCGCAGTGGGGTGCGCCCGCGACGCCGCAGCGTATGCAGCTCCTGTGGCTCATCTTTGACTCCGGGCAGCGCGAGCTCATCGACATGCCGGTGACGCTTGGGCGTGCACCCGCTGCCGTCGAGGGATCGCGTGCGGTCGTTGTTCCCGACGCCACGATGTCGCTCTCGCGCACGCACATGCGCGTGGGGCCCACGGCCTCGGGCGCCTGGATCGAAGACTCCTTCTCCGCGAACGGCACGCAGATTCGTACGCCCGATGGTCGCGTCATGGAGCTGACGGGTGGACAGGCGGTCGAGGTGCCCGCCGGTACCGAGGTCATCATGGGCGACCGGAGGGCCACGATCGTCTACGCTGACGCTGACTCGGTGCACTGACCCTGTTGGCGCGGTGAGACCCTCGCCGCGTTGATCCTCTCGGTGCGCCGCTCCGGTCGCAGCTCCGATCCCTCGAATAGTCACCGCCGCCGTCCCGACATGGGACGGCGGCGGTTTTGTCGGTGGTCGCTCCCACCCTCATTTAACCGACTGGGAAATTCTGTGTCTCGTGGCCGGTAAAACGCAGCTGGCGCTCTGCGAGTGCTCGCGAGTGTGGAAACGCTGCGCTGTGGCGCGGCATCGGTCGCGTGCGGGTACGAAAAAGGGCCGCCCCAATGGGACGACCCTTTTTCGTAGCGCTAGGCGCTCATGCTCTCAGAAGCGGGCAGCGTTGGACTGGTCCGTCGACTGGTAGTTGGAACGAGCCGAGTCAACGGCGGAGGAGGTGCGGCGCAGCACGTCCTTCAGGCCCTCGAGGCCCTGGTTCCACTGACGCTGAGCAACGTCGTAGGCTTCCTGCGTCTGGCCTTCCCACGACGAGCGCAGCTGGTTCAGCGTCTGCTCGAGATCGTCGAGGCAGTTCTGCAGGTTAGCGGCACCGGTGTTGATGTCAGCGGCAGCGGCGTCAAGAGCGCCGTAATTTACCTGGAAATCCATGTCAGTCTCCTAATCTAATCTCTCACAGGCCGCCGAGCAGCTGGGCGAACGAGTTCTCGGTCTCGGACTCGTTGGCTTCCATCGACGAATCGGTGGCGCGCAGGTTGTCAGCGAGATCCTGAAGAGCCTGGTTAACCTTTGCCGCGTTCTCCTGCCACTGAGTCATCAGCGAAGAGAACTGCACCGACGCAGCGCCCTGCCAGGAGCTGCCGATGGTCGACAGGTCGCCCTCAAGACGCTTGAGGTGGCTGTCGATGTCGGCCTTGGTGGACTCAACCGCCGCGAAACCCTGCTTAAGGGCGCCTTCTGCGGCCCTCTGGTCTGCCATGTGAACCTCCATTTGTATGAGTGGACTCTCTCGCCGGAATGCGTGAGAGCATGGGGACACATGAATACTAACCATGTTTTCATCATTTTTTTCAATGTTACGGAAAAATCATGACAAAACCTGACCGAGAATCTAGACTTACAGGGTTGTGTCGTGTAGCCAAAAACCCCATCACGCGGCATTCGGGAGGACCCAATGGCATCGAAAACATCTCGAGGAGTGGCGCTGATTCCGCTCACGATCACGTACGGCGTTGACCGTAGTGACGTGACGCTTCCGCAGTCGATCCCCCTGGTGGAGCTTCTCCCCGGAATGGTTGAAACGGTGGGAGCTTTCACTGATCAGCCAACGAATGACGGCTTCGCGGTGCGTACTGCCTCGGGCCGTCTCCTCGACCAATCCAAGTCCTTGTCCGCGCAGGGAGTGCGTGCCGGTGCGGCGCTCACCCTCGAGCCGCTGGGTGAGGGCGCTGCCGATATGGTCTACGACGATCTCACGGAAGCAGTCGGTCAAGTCATCGAGCATGTGTCCACTCCTTGGACACGTGAGGACGCTCGCACTCTTGCCGCGCTGTCTGCCGCCGGCCTCGTCTTCGTCGCCGCCCTCCTCCTGGCGACCACGCCCCCGGACGCCCTGACGGCCCTGGATCCTCATTCCGTCACGAGGTACAACCTCATCGCCGGCGCGATCGGAATCGTGGCGGCCCTCCTCGTGACTGCGACCTCCGCCGTGATGGCCCGGAAGTACCCGCAAGCAAACAGCATCGCGCTGGCGCACACCGTCCCCTTCCTGACGGCTGCGGCGGCTCTGCGCCTGAGCCAGAGCCACTGGGACACAGCCGGCTGGGGGTGGACCGGCCTCGGCCTCCTGATTGGTTCCCTCGCTGCCCTCACGCTGCCCAAGCGGTATCGAATCTCCATCGCGGCCCCTCTCGTTGTCGGTACAGTCATGGCCGCCACCGGTCTCCTGGTTCAGCTCGGGCAGCTCTCTCAGGCCGGCATCTCCGCCATTCTCTTCGCCCTGATCATTGTGCTTCTCCAGGTCGCGCCCTGGATCGCGCTGGCCCACATCCCCGTGCGCATCCTCGACGCGGACACGATTGAGCAGATCCCCGCGAAGGGCATCACTGACCAGGTCAGCACCTCCTTCGTGTTCGTCGTCGCCCTGCGCGCCGGCGGGGCGATTGCCGCTCTCTTCCTGGCCGTCGCCCTGATGACGGCACCCGAAACGCGGTCGACCTCCCTACCGCTGACCCTCATCGTGCTCGGTGCGGTCTCTCTCGTTCTCCAGACGCGTTCGATTCGTGCTCGCGTCGAGGTGCTCCTCGGTGCTCTCACCGGCCTCATTGTGATCCTCGTGGCCACCGTGCTTGGCGCCTACGCGGACCCGAGGACGATGCCGTGGCTGACGCTGTCGGCGATCGCGACCGCCCTCGTCCTTGTCGTCACCAACGTCGTCGGGCCTCGTGCACGCCCGCACCTGACGCGCATCGCCGACACGATCTCGGTGCTGTCGCTGTTTGTTCTGCTTCCCCTGGCCGTCTACCTGTGGAGCTGAGTCATGCCGTCGAGTAAAGACATTCTCGAAGCCCAGCGCTTCAATCGAAACCGCCTGATCACGGCCTTCACCTCCGGCACGCCCGACGGGCGCGAGGTCGACACGCCCTCGCCCGTGCGCCCCCTCATCTTCGGGCTCGTGGTCGCCATCATCATCAGCGTCGTCGGAATCGGCATGCGCGTTTTCGCGCCGAACCCGCGCCTTGGGGAGGCGCAGTACCAGCTGGTCGACGTGAAGGGGACGGGTGCCCGCTATTTCTGGGCAAACGGCGTCCTTCACCCTATCGCGAACGTGACGACCGCTAGGCTGCTCAGCCCCGAATCGAAGCTGCCGGTCATCCAGGCCTCGGCGGCGGCGCTCGAAAACACTCCTCGAGGCGCCCAGATCGGTCTGCCCGACGTCCCCGATGACGTTCCGGATGCCGACATGCTGAGCAAGCAATGGCTGTCGTGTGACATGGAGTCCGGGTACCACACGTGGATCGCCAAGGAACTGCCCGCGGACAATTTCCCGGTGAAGCAGGCGACATCCGCGCTCGTGCAGGCGACCGGCAGCGGAGACAGGTACTTCGTTGATCGTGAAAAAGGCAAGAAGTACTACATCGACTCCAGTGTGAGCCGCCTGGGTGACTGGGCGCTGTCCTTCCAGAACCTGGCCAGCTACCCGATCACCGTTGAACCCGAGTGGCTCGACCTCTTCCCTTCGGGCACGCCTCTGCGTCCCTGGAGCTACAACGACATCGAGAACGCGGGGCAGCCGGCCACGAACCTGCCCGGCGACTTGAAGAACGAGAGCATCACCATCGGAATGGTCCTTGATCAGGTCGATTCCGCCGGTCAGGTCAAAAACTCTTACCTGGTGATCGACGACTCGCATCTGGTGGTCTTCAACTCGACTGCGGCGCGCCTGTATCAGGATGCCCCGCCCTCGAAGAAGTTCCCCACCGAGATGTTCAAGTACGTCGAGCCCGTCCGAGCCGTCTTCGTCGGTGACGATTGGCCTGATGTCGAGGACTTTGAGTCGCCCGAGTGGTTCGACGAGAGCCGCGACGCGGCCAGCCGGACGGTCCTGTGCGCCAAGATGGACACCACTGATCGTGCCAATCCGAAGTTCGACCTGGTCACAATGCCCGAGAAGCGCGCGATCGAAGCGTCCTACGATGCGGAATCTCTGCAGTCCCAGAAGGGGCCTTCCACGACGCGCAACGTGACCGTCGCGGGCGGATCTGGTGCCCTCCTCGCCCTCACGTCCGGCGGTGGCGGCGAGGCCGCGTCCTACGTCTTCATCTCCGACATGGGCTTCCGCCACTCCCTCGGTGATGTACCGTCCGTGTCCATGAACGCCCTCGGGTGGACCGCGTCAGAGGCCGCGTCGGTCCCGCGTGCGTGGGGCGAGCTCATCCCGCCGGGCTCCGAGATGTCGCCGAAGGCTGCAGCCGCCTCAGTGGGGCTCAAATGAGCCGCCGCACGCGTTCCCGGTCTCTGAGCCGAGGCCTCGTCGGGGCATCGCTGATCGCGGGACTCGCGCTCGTGCCCATCGCGGCACCGGTCGTCGCGTCTGAAGGCTCCGGTGCGTTCGGCCCCGGTGCCGCCCACGCTGACCCGGTGCCGACCCCGAGCGTGCGCCCGACTCCGACGGCGACTCCCTCGTCGTCGGTGACGACGCCCGCAAGCGAATCCGAGGGCGGCGAATGTTCGCAGAACTCACCCTCCTACATCAAGCAGACCCCCGCCATCTTCGACGCCGTCGGAGTGCGTCGCGCCTGGGAGATTTCACGAGGCCGCGGAGTGACGGTCGCGATCATCGACTCGGGTGTCGCCGCCGGCAACCAGCACTTCCAGGGCCCGGACGGGCCCGTGGTGCTCCCCGGCATCGACCTGAGCGGTGAAAACACCGACGGGCGCGTCGATGTCGGTGAACACGGCACCGCTATCGCCGGCGCGATCGCCGCGCAGGAACTGCCCAAGGAGATGGGATCGGGCCTGGTCGGCGTCGCCCCCGAGGCGAAGATCCTCCCGGTGCGCGTCGATAGCGGGCTTCAGGACAACCGCCCGCACAAGGAAGGCGAAGAGACCTTCATGTCGAAGGTGGGCCGCGGGATCCAGTGGGCCGCCGACCAGGGCGCGCAGATTATCGTCGTCGCACAGTCCGCCCCCGAGGGCGACCCGCAGCTGGAAGCTGCCATCAACGCCGTACGTGGGCGGGCCCTCGTCGTGGCCTCGACGGGTAACGTGTACCAGGGCCAGGAAACGAATCACGTCGTCTACCCGGCCGCCTACCCGGGTGTGCTTGGCGTGACCGCGTCGAACGCCGACGGATCGGCTTCTGAGCAGCAGGTGCAGGGCGCGCACGTCAAGCTCGCCGTGCCCGCCAGCGTCATCCTCACGACCTGGTTCGACCAGGCCGACTGCCTCGTCGGCGGATACGAGGGGGATCAGCCGCTGCCGTCCTCGTCCTACGCGACCGCGTACGCGGGCGGCTTCGCGGCCCTGGTGGCCTCGGCCTACCCCGACGAGGGGCCCGACATGTGGAAGTATCGCCTCGAAGTGACAGCCCTGCGCGGCACCGCCGATCAGCGCACCGACGCCCTCGGCTGGGGCGTCGTCGCACCCTTCGACGCCCTCACCTTCACCGACATCGGTACCAGGTTCGGGCCCGAACACCCCAACCCCGCGCAGCACCCTGCCCCCGCCCGACCGGCCGTGGCCACGGCGGACCTGACCTCGCGCGATAACAACCTGACCATTCGCTCCTACATCGTGTCTGCGATCGCCGTCCTCGGGGCGTCGCTGATCGGAGGCCTCGTAATCCTGTCGCACCTGCGCGGCAGACCCGCCGTGGTCGAGGAGGACAAGGAAGACAATCTGGCGTGAGATGAACAGCTGGGATCGGTCCAGCCGACCGATGACACTGCGCAGATCGTCAATTTGCACCTGATCCACCGAGAGGAACGATAAGAATGGCGCCACTGGTCAATCGTTTCCGACGCCCGCGTGCCCTGTGTGTGGCGGTCTCGGCCTGCGCGCTGGCCCTGACGGCCGTGCTCTCGCCGGTCGCCCCCGCTGCCCCTGCGGAGGCGGTGGATCGCAAGGTGACGGCTGCCGATCAGGCGTACTATTCGCGCTACAGTCTTGAGTCCTTGCATGCGCAGGGCTACCGCGGCGACGGAGTTATTATCGCCGTCATTGACAGTCACATTGACGCCTCGATCCCCGAACTGCGAGGGGCAGACATCCAGGACAAAACTCCCTGCGAGGTCACCAATGACGTGGAATCTGACGATCACGCGACCGAAGTCGCCCAGATCCTGGTTGCGCCCGACTTCGGGGTTGCTCCCGGCGCGACGATCTACAACTACGCGTACGCGGACGATTGGGGAGACGTGGATGCAGACTGTGCCCTCGGTTCCAATTCGGCTGCTCTCGCGCGCAAGCCGAGCCTGATCGAGCAGGCGCTCAACGACGGGGTAAACATCATCGTTATCACGTCCTCCTACAGCGAGGAGGACGAGGAATCGCTGCGGTGGGCGGTTTCTCGAGCTGTGGTAGAAGGCGTCCCGATCGTCGCATCAATGGGTAACGACAGCCAGCACAACGCGTCCGATGTGATGGGTTCTTTCGGCGGTGTGATCGGAGCCGCTGCGCTCCAGGCTGACGGAAAATACGCGGACTACTCAAACTGGGGCGACGGTGTGTCCATCGCCGCCGTGGGCGAATTCTACGCGCGTGAAGCCAGCACCAATCAGCTTGATACGATCGATGGAACCTCTTTTTCGACGCCTCTGATCGCGGGCGTGCTCGCGTTGGCGTGGGCGCATTTCGATAGTGACGTGCCCGCCGAGCAGATTTTGCAGGCGTTGGTTGCGACGGCACGTGGATCGGGTGGTCAGTGGAATGATCGGACCGGTTATGGCGAGGTTGATCCGGTGGCCCTGCTGGCGTCTGATCCCTCGCGGTATCCAGACGAGAACCCCTTTGAAGAGAAGAGCGGTGAGTCCGTCGTGACTCCGGATGACATTGATGATTACTACGATGGGCTTGTGAACCCGAGCTTGATTTACAACGATGGCACGTATGTGTACCGGGGGCTCGATGAGAAGGTGGCGAGTTCGGGCGCGTCCGGATACCCGGCTCACCTGGGCACGAGCCGGCGCTACCACGCGCAGTGATCGTTGCGTGAGCGTCTTTTGATGAAAGGAAAACGGACATGATCCCTTCGAAGGTTTCTTCGCGAGGCCTGCGTGCCCTATCCGTTCTGGCTTCGGCCTGCGCGCTGGCCCTGACGGCGGTGCTTTCGCCCGTCGCCCCCGCTGCCCCCGCGGAGGCGGTGGATCGCAAGGTCACGGCTGCCGATGAGGCGTACTATTCGCGCTACAGTCTTGCGTCCTTGCATGCGCAGGGGAAGAGGGGGGATGGAGTCATCATCGCGCTCATTGATGGTCGCGTCGATACGTCGATTCCTGAGCTGCAAGGGGCTGATATTGAAGACAAGACCCCGTGTCAGGTCACGCCCGATGCGGAGTCGAATGATCATGCAACATATATTGCTCAGCTTCTGGTCGCCCCAGATTTTGGAGTTGCTCCCGGTGCGACGCTCTACAGCTATGCCCAGGCGGGTTCGACGAGAGACGTGGGTGGAGACTGTGAGCTGGGAGGGCGTCGGTTCACTCTGGGGGATCAAGCGGGGCTCGTTCAGCAAGCTCTCAACGATGGCGCGGACATCATCTCTATCTCGACAACTTATTCGCCAAGGGACCATGAGTTATTGCGGTGGGCGGTTGCTCGCGCTGTCGTCGAGGGTGTGCCGATACTCGTTTCGATGGGGAATGAGGGCGTGCGTAATCCCGACGACAGCATTGCCACGTGGGGTGGAGTCGTTGGTGTTGGGGCACTCGAAACTGATGGGCGCTATGCGGACTACTCAAACTACGGTGATGGGGTCTCCATCGCCGCAGTGGGAGAATTCAATGCGCGGCAGAGCAGCACCAACAAACTCGTGACGGTAACAGGAACTTCATTTTCAACTCCATTGGTTGCTGGGGCGTTGGCCTTGGCGTGGTCCGACTTTGATGATGACGTCACGGGTGATCAGATCTTGCAGGCACTGGCCGCCACCGCGAGCGGGTCGGGTGGCCAGTGGAACGATCGGACCGGTTATGGCGAGGTCGATCCAGTGGCCCTGTTGGCGTCTGATCCCTCGCGATATCCAGACGAGAACCCCTTCGAAGAGAAGCAAGGTGATTCCGTCGTGACTCCGGATGATATCGATGATTACTACGATGGACTCGTGAACCCGAGCTCAATTTACAACGACGACACGTATGTGTACCGGGGCCTCGATGAGCAGGTGGTGAGTTCGGGCGCGTTCGGTTACCCGGCTCACCTGGGCACGAGCCCTCGCTACCACGCGCAGTGAATGATTCCCATGAGCGAGCAATCACTCGTAAATACTGAACGCATTGGCGACTTCCGGTCGCCACAGAGGCGGTCTTACCGTCTCGGTACATGAAGTGGTGCACGTGCACCAAGGAACTCAGTTAGGATAACCGTATGGTAGAGACGATGGGGAGCACCCCCGAAGAAGTAAGGCAGACTATCCGGGCTCAGATGGAAGCCGCTGAAAAGCGTGCCGTTAATGCCCGTGAACTCGTTGAGATCCTCAAGACGGCGAGGACGCGCGGCGTCGACGCTCAGGGTGACGTCGAGGTGGAAATCGACTCGGACGGTCGCCTCGTGAAGCTGTCGATCGACGATGATGCGCTCCAGGGGAGCGCGCGTGAACTCGAGGACGCGATCATGGACGCGTACGCCGACGCCGGTCGCAACATGCGTGACTACGTGCGCATGCAGACCACCCAGCGATTCGGCGAGGATGGTGGCTCACTCGGCGGTTACCTCGAGACTATTTCCTCGAACCTTGGTTCCCTCGGAGCGGGTCAGCGATGAGTGCGGATCTTGGCGTTAATACAGAGGTAATCCGTGATCATGCGACCACGGTCAGTGACTGTGCGTCGACCCTCGATGAGAGCGTGGGCGTCGCCAACTCGACGCAGGGCCAGGTCAACGGCAACGCCTTCGGCCTGATCTGTTCCTTCTTCGTTCCCCCGGTCAACAAGCAGATCACGAACCTGACGAAGATGATCTCGGACTGCTCCGCAGCCGAGAAGCGTCTTGTCAACTGCCTGCTCCAGTGGGCGCAGGAGATGGATGATCTCGAGCAGGAGATCACGGATGGTCTGACCAAAATTCACAGCGGCATGGCCACAGCGCCTTACACTGGTAACGGCAGCAACGGTAGCAACGGTAGCAACGGTAGCAACGGTAGCAACGGTAGCGGCGGCAACGGCGGCGACGGCGGTAACGGCGGTAACGGTGGCGGCGGCGGAGGCGGCGGCTACGGTGGCGGCGGCGGAGGCGGCGGCTACGGTGGCGGCGGCGGAGGCGGCGGCCTGGGCGGCCTCAGCGGACAGTCCACAATGCCCTCCCTCTCAACCCCTGGCCACTCCGGCCTCGACGATGACTCCGCGAAGGACGGCAAGGACGGTAAGGAAGGCAAGGACGGCAAGGACGGTAGGGAAGGCAAGGACGGCAAGTCCGGCAACTCCTTCGACAGCCTCCTCGGCGGCCACGACAAGATCAACGCCGACGACGACGAGCTGCGTCGCTTCCTCGAGAAGCAGCGCGACGACGAAAACACCGATCTCGCGGAGTTCTACGAGCGCCAGAAGGAAGACCAGAACGAGGCGCTCGCGCGCTACGCTGACGCACACCCCGGCGAAGACATCTCCGAGGTGAAGAGCCTTATCGAGTCCAACCAGCAGGAGCAGCAGGACGCGATGACGGACTTCCTGTCGCGCCAGCGCACCGAAGAAGAAACCCAGATCCGCCAGTACGTGAAGGAGAACCCGCAGGCAACCTCACGCGAGTTCGACGCCTTCATGTCGAAGCAGCGCAACGACCAGCAGGCCAGCTACCGCAGCTTTGTTGAGCAGCAGGAGAAGGCTCAGTCCTCCCGTATCGAAGAGTTCTCGAAGGCTCACCCCGATACGAAGGCGGACGACGTGCGTTCGCTCTTCGACCGGCAGGATGACCACGGCGATAAGGACATCGAAACGTTCCTGTATCGTCAGCGCCAGGATGAAGAACGCACACTGCGTCGCTTCCTGTTTGAAGGAGTTCACAAGTGAGCGTCGAATCCCCCGAATTCACACCGAGTATCGACTACACCACCCCGACCGAGGGCCTGGGTATCTTTGACGAGCTGTACAACGTCGCCCAGGACCTGCGCGCCGGCGAGGTGAACAACCTCGTCAGTTCAGCGAAGGCAATCTACGACGAGGCTGCATCCCTTGCGATGGACCCTGTCGGCGGCATAACCGGTATGGCCGTCGAGTGGATCCTGCAGCACATCGATCCCCTCAAGACCTGGGTGAACCAGCTAACCGGCGAATCAGCTCAGGTCTACGGCATGAGCTCCAGCTGGGACTCCATCTCGAGCTCCCTCGCCTCCGTCGCTGAAGAGCTGCAGTCCACCGCGGAGGCCGCGATGTCTGGCATGCAAGGCGAGGCAGTGCGCGCGTACCTGGAGCGCCAGGCCGTCGTCTACAGTGCGATCAACGGTGTCTCTGCCGCCTCCGGTGCCTTCGGCGAGGCACTCACTAAGGTGGCGGACTCCGTCGACAGCATCCACGACGCCGTCGTGGGCGCCATCGGTGACATCGTTGGCAGCTGCGTCTCCGCAGCGGTTGAGGTTGTCCTCAGCGCCGGCCTTCTAGCTCCCGTCGCCGAAGTACAGGTCGCCAGTAAGGTCGCGAAGTGGGTCGGCCTCATTGGTCCCGTAATCGATATCCTCATGGAAGCCGTTCAGGCGATCATGGCGATCTACGCCGTCATGACCTCCGTCGGCGAGAACCTGACCCGCGGCGTCGAGCACATCGGCGAGCAGTGCCAGGCCCCCGGTGGCGGCTGCTGCGGCGAGGGACACAGCAAGGGTGGCGAGGGCTACGAACTGAGGGACGGAAGAAACGTATACGTCGACGGCGATAACGACGGCACCATCGTGAACGGTGACGTCAATATCGAGGAAGACAAGCACACGGAAATCAACCCCAACATCGAGCTCAGCCCCGAAATCAATATCGAAAACGAGCACGAGGAAAAGCACCACCATCACTACGGTCGCGATGGTGACGGCGACGACGACTCGTCGCACCGCCGCAAGCGCCCGCACGAGCAGAAGCACAATGGCGCTGACGAGCACCGCACCAGCCCGCGCAAACAGCACGGAGGCAAGCACGACAGCGGTAACGACGGGAATCACCATCGTCAGAAGGGTGGCAGTAGCCACGATGGCGGCCATCACCGTCCACGCCGTCCACGCCGTCCACGCCGGCCTCACTGATCGGACGATCCGAGCCTCTGGCTGCCGACGGTGCCACGCACACCGACGGCAACCAGAGACCAGGGCCGCGCTCTGCCTCGCCGCATGAGCGTGAATGGCCCCGGCCTCGTCCCCAGGTGACGATAGGAGGGCCCCGCACAGATCACTGTGCGGGGCCCTCCTGCGTACAGTCCGCCTACGGCCTATTCGCAAAGTACTCCAGCAGGTGCGAATCACCCGACACGATGATCTCGTCGTCGGCGTTGATACGCGTCGACGAGTCCGCGTACTCGAAGCGCTGCTTGGGACGGCGAATCGCCAGCACGTTGACGCCGTACCGCCCGCGCAGGTCAAGTTCCTCGAGCGAGAAGCCGCGCACCTCCTGCGGCGGGCGCAGCTTCATGATGGAGAAGCCGTCCTTCTCCATCTCGATGTAGTCGACCATGCGGCCACCCACCAGGTGCGCCGTGCGCTTGCCGGCGTCCAAGTCGGGATAGACGACGTGGTGGGCGCCCACGCGGCGCAGGATACGACCGTGCTGGGAGGACGTCGCCTTCACCCAGATCGAGGAAATGCCCATGTCGACGAGGTTCGCGGTGATGAGCACCGCCGCCTCCAGCGACGAGCCCACGCCGACGACTGCGCTGCGGAACTCGCGTGCCCCCAGCTGCTCGAGGGCATCCTTGGAGGTCGCGTCCGCCTCGACGAGGGGGAAACGACCCGCGAAGGCCTGCACGCGGGCGGGGTTCTTTTCGACGGCCAGGATCTCGTAGCCCAGCTGGTCCTGCGTCACTGCGACGGCGGAACCGAAACGGCCCAGCCCGATGACGAGCGTTCCCGACTGGAGTTCCTTTGACTCGCGTTCATCTGCCATGCCCCCATTCTTCCCTGCGTGCGCCCCCAACGCGAATGCTGCGGCCGTGAATGCGGTGGTGTCCGTGGTCTGCATGCCCGGATGTGTGGGCCATCGTGATCGTGCCCGCTAACAGCTTGCGGAGCTCATGGGTTGTGGCCCTATCAGGGCGGTGCGCGTGAAACGTGCGTGAAACATCGCGGCTCTCTTGCTAACGTCCCGCCTTTGCGCGGATGGTGACGAGAGCCCATCGAAGATAGATGGCTTTGTGTCGAGGGCGGTTTGAGGTGACAGTGATGCTGGCGTGGCTTGTGAAACCGGCGTCGCCTTTGCGGGCGTGGTTGGCGTGGCTTGTGAAACCGGCGTCGCCTTTGCGGGCGTGAATGAGCCTGTTTTGGGCGCTTTGAGCCGCGCATTGGTGTCGTGGGTTTCAAGCGGGAGTGTCAGCCGCCGTGCATTGGTGCTGCGGGTTTCATGCCGGGCTGTATTGCTCGAACCATCTCAAAGTGTTTCCAGTGCACAGCAATATGCTGTCTGGGAATTCAACGATGGCATGAGTCATGCACCAGTCAGATCGTCGTCTTGTTCAGTTTCCCTTCTTTGCGTAGATGGCGACCAGAACCTGGGCGACGACCTCGTCAATGACGCGCAGATCCGACCAACGGACCCGAATGACTGTCCACCCGGCACGTTCAAGATCGCGTTGCCGACGCTGCTCGGCCTCTATACTCTCGTGGACTTCGTCGACGGTGTCCCCGTATTTGATGCGCCCGTCGAATTCGATAGCGATCTTCAGTAGGGGAAGTGCAATATCGACGAAGTACGTGTGGCCGCCTACGTGGACCTCTTCTTGCGTAGTCATGCCGTTGATACCCGCACGCAACAGTGCGAGCAGGACAAGGGACTCGCCCGGAGACTCGCATCCAGCGTCAGCGCGGTCAATGATCCAACGGGCTCGCTCGCGTCCGACGGTATTGAGCGGAGTGTCGGCCAAGGCCTCCTGGAATTCCCCGCGTATCTCCTCCTGTCGAGTGCGCGACTCATCCTGACGGAAACGATCGAACTGGCACGCCCGGGCTAAGGCTGCACACGTGATGGGGAACCCGTGCTTGTCGGACATCAGGCGCGCGCAATCAACAACAACTCGCGTCGGTGTCGCGATGCGGAAGCCCAAGTACTCGATAGCTGGAACCGGATGGCTTGGCCGGCATGTGCTGATTGTAGTTCCGGGAATTTTAGTTCCATCAGGAGTAACGACATGAGGGAATACGATTCTTCGTGTTCCGTTAGGACTGCTTGTGTACACAAACAGATCCTTCAAACGGCACGCGGTCGGTAACCCCAGGAGGAAAGCAGCACTCGGTCCACTCAGGACATACGTGGGATAGCGGATGCTCAGGGCGGCTAAACGTGCGATGAATGTAATCTCTTGTCGTTCGGTTGATGAGGCGTCAGCGAGGATTCCCGCTGGAAGGTAAATGCCTGGCATGATCCTCAGAACGTCGCCGTTCTTTCTGAGGCGATGCAGCTGCACTTTCGTTCCATGAATGCCAACAACGCGAAGCGACGATCTGACGGATGTGACGAGTTCAGGTAACAATTGGACACCACCATTTGTAGCTGCGGATATGGGTCTGATGGATGGATGATCGCTCTGCTGGAGTGAGATGAAAAGCTGGAATCGTGCCCTTGTGGATATCTGGCGTTCAGTATCAAGCCTGTGGATAAGTCGCGGTGATGGGAGTCGGGGGCCTCGTGGTCGTGCGGGCTGTGTGCTTTGGGTGGCCGTGAAACCGGCGTCGCCTTTGCGGGCGTAGTTGGTGCGGGTGGTGAAACCGGCGTCGCCTTTGCGGGCGTGAATAGGCCTGTTTTGGGCGCTTTGAGCCGCGCATTGGTGCTGCGGGTTTCAAGCGGGAGTGTCAGCTGTCGTGCATTGGTGTCGTGGGTTTCATGCCGGGCTGTGTGGGGCCTTGTGGTGGTGCCACCGGTTGTGTCCTTCGGGTGGCCGTGAAACCGGCGTCGCCTTTGCGGGCGTAGTTGGTGCGGGTGGTGAAACCGGCGTCGCCTTTGCGGGCGTGAATAGGCCTGTTTTGGGCGCTTTGAGCCGCGCATTGGTGCTGCGGGTTTCAAGCGGGAGTGTCAGCTGTCGTGCATTGGTGTCGTGGGTTTCATGCCGGGCTGTGTGGGGCCTTGTGGTGGTGCCACCGGTTGTGTCCTTCGGGTGGCCGTGAAACCGGCGTCGCCTTTGCAGGTCTGTATGGGTCCGTTTTGGGCGCTTTGAGCCGCGCATTGGTGCTGCGGGTTTCAAGCGGGAGTGTCA
>CAUTDS010000001.1:0-188785 GCA_963537175.1 uncultured Actinomycetes bacterium | reverse complement strand
CACCCCGGAACCGCAGCCCACCCCGGATCCCACCCCGGAGCCGCAGCCGAGCCCTGAGCCCGCCCCCGCGGTCACCCCCGCGCACTGGGTGAACACCGGCTCGGGCTGGAAGTGGCAGCTGGAGGACTCCAGCTACGCGACCAACCAGACCATCACGATTGGTGACGCCACCTACCGCTTCAACTCGGCTGGCATGATGGTCACCGGCTGGGACCTCCAGGACGGCAAGTGGAGCTACTACAACGCCTACGGCGCTCGCGTGAGCGGCTGGGTCAAGGACGGTTCCTGGTACTACCTGGATCCCGCGACCGGCGTTATGGCGACCGGCTGGGTGCAGGTCGATGGCACCTGGTACCTCCTCTCCTCCTCCGGCGCGATGCTCACAGGCTGGCAGTACGCCGGCAGCTGGTACTACCTGGCCCCCTCGGGCACCATGCTCACAGGCTGGCAGCACGTTGGCGTCACCTGGTACTACTTCGCAGGTGATGGCCACATGGTCACCGGCTGGCAGATGATCGACGGCCGCTGGTACTACTTCGCATCCTCGGGTGCGTGGATCTGATTCACATCTATCGCGGCCGGGGCCGGGGGAGCGTGTGTGCCCTCCCGACCCCGGCCTCGTCTATGGGGGACGTCACGGCGTAAAGAGACCACGGGTTGGACCCGTGCGGACGCGCGGCGTTGACGCGGGGGAAGATGGAGTCATGACACTGAACATCGCAGTAATCCCCGGTGACGGCATCGGCAAGGAAATCGTCCCCGAAGGCCTGAAGGTCCTGGACCGCGTCCTGGCGGACAAGGGCATCGACTACTCCACCACCCACTTCAACCTGGGAGCCGAGCGCTGGCACGCCACCGGCGACACCCTGACCGACGAGGACCTCGAGGCGATCAAGCACCATGACGTCATCCTCCTGGGTGCGGTCGGCGACCCCTCCGTGCCCTCTGGCGTCCTCGAGCGCGGGCTGCTCCTCAAGCTGCGCTTCGCCCTCGATCACTACGTGAACCTGCGACCCTCCAAGTACTACGAGGGCGTACCCAGCCCCCTGGCCAACCCCGGCGACATCGACTTCGTCGTCGTGCGCGAAGGTACCGAGGGCCTCTACTGCGGCAACGGGGGCGCGGTGCGCGTGGGAACCCCGCACGAGATCGCAACCGAGGTCAGCGTCAACACCGCCTACGGTGTCGAGCGAGTCGTGCGCTACGCCTTTGAGGCGGCCGCCTCGCGCAAGAAGCACCTCACCC
The DNA here is from genome assembly GCA_963537175.1 of uncultured Actinomycetes bacterium. Taxonomy (GTDB): domain Bacteria; phylum Actinomycetota; class Actinomycetes; order Actinomycetales; family Actinomycetaceae; genus Pauljensenia. The sequence continues at coordinate 187,540 of CAUTDS010000001.1, read as the reverse complement.
TCGTCCACAAGCACAACGTCCTGGTCAACGCCGGACACATGTGGCGCCGCATCGTCGACGAGGTGGGGGAGGAATACCCCGACGTGCGCGTCGACTACTGCCACATCGACGCCGCCACCATCTACATGGTCACCGACCCGGGCCGCTTCGACGTCATCGTCACCGACAACCTGTTCGGCGACATCCTCACCGACGAGGCCGGGGCAGTCACCGGTGGCATCGGCCTGAGCGCGTCCGGCAACCTGAACCCCTCGCGCGAGTTCCCCTCAATGTTCGAGCCCGTACACGGCTCCGCCCCCGACATTGCGGGGCAGGGCAAGGCGGATCCGACCGCGACCATCTCCTCGGTCGCGCTCATGCTCGACTTCATGGGATACGCCGAGGAGGCCGAGCGCGTGCGCGCGGCGATCGACGCCGACATGGCGGCGCGCGCCGAGGCCGCGGCGGCCGGAACGCCGCTCGTGCGCTCCACCTCCCAGATCGGCGACGACATCGCCGCCAGGGTCTGAGACATTTGTGCAGCAGGGCCGCTCCCCATCCGGGGAGCGGCCCTGTTTCGATCCGTCGGAGCACCGGCCTTCCGGCGCGCGTGTTAGCGCGTGCCGATGAGCGCGGGCAGGGGAGTGCGCGGCGCCCACTGCGCGATGTCGATGAGGGCGGCGCTAGCCCCCGCCGCGCGCACATCAGCGGAGTCGCTCGCGAGCATCGCGGTATCGGCCGCCAGCAGGTTTGAGGCCAGGGACGCGCCGTCGAGGGCATCGAGCGTGCAGCGCGACGTGCGTGTATCCGCAGCGCCGGCGCGCAAAGCGGTGTCGGCGCGGACGAGCAGCTCGCCGGACACGTTGTACGCGTCGCTCAGCGTCCCCGCGCTCACCTGCGCCTTCGGAAGGGACGAGGCAGTGCAATCCCACGTCGCGACGGCCTGCGAAAGCTCCGCCGAAGAAGCAAGATCCTTGCCGGAAGGGGCGAACGTGGGGGAGATGGATGACTCATTGAACAGGTCGATCGCCCAGGTCTGAACGCCCTGACGCGATGCCGTGTTCACGCGGTCGCTGATGAGTTGCGCCGCGTCAAAACCGGCCTCGAGATCGATACCGTAGACGTGGGCGAGGCTCACCGCGCTCGCGTAACGCCCAAGCGCGGAGGCACCGAGCGTGCGCGCCTCATCGGCGGTCGTCTTGTCCGGGTTGGCGGCAATCTCGAGGTCACGCGTAGCCGTGCGCGCCAGCCACGACACGTACGCCGAGACGTCGGTGGGCGCCTCGGATACGGATGCCGGCGCGGACTCGCCCTCGGGTGTCGCCCCGCCCCACGGGTCCCACAGCCCGCCGAGCGCCTCGAGCCGTGCCTGCGAGGACGAAGCCACGTCACGCAGAGCGGACGAGCAGGAGGCGCAATCCGTTGCGATGTCCGCCAGCTCGGTCGCACGAGCCGCAGCGGCAGCTTCCGTGCGCGCAGCCTGGTCGCGAACCGCTGCGAAACCAGACAGGGAGGGCAGCGACGACGCGCCGCACGCGGACAGCGCGAGAACCGCGGCCGACGTCACGACGAGGCCGGGGATGCGGTGTGTGGTCAAAGTCAGTTTTGCGAAACGCACACCCGCATCATCCCACACCCCCGGGTAGGATAGGGAACTGACCCGCGTACGCGAGAGAAAGATAGGCGCATATGGCATCGTCCACGTCAGAGGGACCGCTCGAGGAGCTGCTGGCTCCCGTGGTCGCACGCTCGGGACTGGAACTGGACTCGGTGACCCGCTCACGCTCCGACGCGATGCCCCTCCTGCGGGTCGTCGTCGAAGCCCCCATCGGTGCCGACGGAATTGACTCGGACACCCTTGCTGAGGTGTCCCGCGCCGTGTCGAAAGCCCTGGACGTCGCGGACCCGATCGACGGCGAATACCTGCTCGAAGTCTCCACGCCGGGAGCCGAACGCGAGCTCACGAAGGTCGGGCACTGGATGCGACAGATCGGACGCCTCGTGCGCATCAAGCTGCGAGCCGGCGGCTACGTCTCCGGACGAGTCGTCGCCGCGAACGAGACCAGCGCAACGATCGATGTCGACGGCGAAACGACTACCATTGACTATTCTGACATGAGGAAGGCGCGTTCCCGCGTCGACTTTGGAACGGGGAAGTAGGAGACCATGGAAATCGATATGACCGCTCTGCGGATGGTGGAAAACGAGAAGGGCGTCAGCCTCGAAACCCTCGTCGACGCCATCGAAGAGGCGCTGCTCAAGGCGTACCACAACCTGCCGGGCGCCATCTCCCAGGCCCGCATCGAAATCGACAAGAAGACCGGACGCGTCACCGTCATGGCTATGGACGAGGACGAGGACGGCAACCCGATCGGCGAGTTCGACGACACCCCGAAGAACTTCGGGCGCATCGCCCAGTCGACCGCGCGCTCGGTCATCATGCAGCGCCTGCGCGACGCTGACGACCAGCGCGTCTTCGGTGACTTCGCCGGACGCGAAGGCCAGATCATCACGGGTACCGTCCAGGCCCCGCGCCCCGGCCGCCCCACGATGGTCCAGGTCTCCGACGACTTCGAGGCCGTCCTGCCCGACGGCGAAAAGGTCCCCGGCGAGTCCTACCGCCACGGCGACCGCATCCGCGCCTACGTCGTGGGCGTCGAGCGCACCGAGCGCGGTCCGCGCATCACCTTGTCGCGCACCCACCCCAACCTCGTCGCCGGCCTCTTCCAGCGCGAGGTCCCCGAAATCCAGCAGGGCCTCGTCAAGATCAAGGCCATCGCCCGCGAAGCTGGCCACCGCACGAAGATCGCCGTGGCCGCCACCCGCGAAGGCATCAACGCCAAGGGCGCCTGCATCGGCCCGATGGGCGCGCGCGTGCGCTCCGTCATGGCCGAGCTGGGCGGGGAGAAGATCGACATCGTCGACTACTCCGACGATCCGGCGCGCTTCGTCGCCAACTCGCTGTCGCCCGCACGCGTCACCCGCGTCGTCGTCCACTCCGTGGACAACCGCACGGCGACGGCCATCGTCCCCGACTTCCAGCTCTCCCTCGCCATCGGCAAGGAAGGTCAGAATGCCCGCCTCGCCGCGCGCCTGACGAACTACCACATCGACATCCACGCCGATACGGAAACCGGCGACGACGCAATCGCCTCGCGCGTCTCGACCCCCGATGACGTGACAAGTCGCTCATAGAATCTGAGACGAGCAATCCCCTAGCTGGACTAAGCTAGGGGATTGTGTCGTATTCTGTGCCGCCAGTGCCCACCCCCGGGCCCCAGCGCACCTGCATTGGATGCGGCGCACACGCGCATCGATCCGCGCTCGTGCGGATCGTTCGCTCGCCGGACGGCTCGATTCGTCTCGACCGGACGGCCACTCTTCCTGGCCGAGGGGCCTGGATTCACCCCGATGCGGGGTGCGTCCACAAAGCCCGAGCCAGACGGGGTCTTACGCGTGCGTTCCGAACGGGAAACGTGACGGACGGCGTGTGGGACGACGTGGAGGAGTTGATCAACCACCAGTGATGGCCACGGGCCATCAACGCCGAGAAAATGGAAGCGGGTTGGAAGCTGATGGGCACCCGATGAGTACCCAGCGATGAGCTGCCAGCAATATCAGTAAGGCGTCTCCGGACCGGAGACGCTTCCGGAATGGAGAAATGTGGCAAAGTTGCGTGTCCACGAGCTCGCCAAAGAGCTCGGAATCACCAGCAAAGAACTGATGGGTCACCTGAAGGAAGCAGGTGAATTCGTCAAGTCGTCGTCGTCCTCGCTCGAGCCGCCCGTTGTGCGGCAGATGCGCGAGAAGTTCGCGACGGCCCCCAAGACCAAGAAGGCGGACGCCAAGCCCGCCGCCAAGACCCCCAAGCCCAGTGCGGCTAAGCCCGCTGCAAAGAAGGCTGCGGCCCCCAAGGCGGAGGCTCCCGCCGCAGAGTCTGTCGACGCTGCCCCCAAGGCCACCGCCCCCAAGGGCGATGCGCCCAAGCCCGGCGCGCCCAAGCCTCGTGCGAAGAAGGCCGACGCCGCCCCCAAGCCCGCCAGCCGCAAGAGTGCGGAAGGCGGCGCCCCCAAGCCCGCGCCTCGTCGCGCTGACGCCCCGCGCCCGGCTCGCCCCGGCGGCCCTCGCCCCGGTGGCCCGCGCCCGGGCAACAACCCCTACGCCTCCTCGCAGGGCATGCCTCGCCCCGGCGGCTCCGGCGGCCCTCGTCCCGGCGCCCCGCGCCCGGGAGGCTCCGGCAACGGCGGCCCTCGCCCCGGCGCCACGCGTCAGGGCGCGTCCGGCAACGGTGGCCCTCGTCCCGGCGCCCCGCGCCCCGGCGGCAACCGTCCGAACCCGGGCATGATGCCCGGCCAGGCGAACTTCGCGCGTAACGCTGCCTCCGGTAACGGCGGCGGCGAGCGCAGCGGCCGTGGTGGACGCGGTCGCGGCGGCGCACGTCCCGGCGGTGCAGGTGCAGGTGCCGGAGCAGGCGGTCCCCAGAACAACGGCGGCGGCTTCGGCGGTCCCCGCGGCGGTGGCCGCGGCGGTCGTGGCTCCACGCCCGGCGCATTCGGTCGCGGAGGCGGCCGCTCGCAGCGCGGACGCAAGTCGAAGCGCGCGAAGCGTCAAGAGTACGAGCAGCAGAACGCGCCCGTCATCGGCGGCGTGTCGATCCCGCGCGGTAACGGCGCGCAGATCCGCATCCGCCAGGGCGCATCCCTTGCTGACCTCGCCGAGAAGATCGACGTCAATCCCGCAGCGCTCGTGACGGTCCTCTTCGCCCTGGGCGAGATGGCGACCGCCACGCAGTCCCTCGACCAGGACACCTTCGAGGCCCTGGGCGCGGAGCTCGGCTACGACGTCAAGGTCGTCTCCCCCGAGGACGAGGACCGCGAGCTGCTCGAGTCCTTCGACATCGACCTCGAGGCCGAAGAGCTCGACGACGCCGAAAACATGGTGCCCCGTCCGCCGGTCGTCACCGTCATGGGTCACGTCGACCACGGTAAGACCAAGCTGCTCGACGCGATCCGTCACACCGACGTTGTCGACACCGAGCACGGCGGCATTACCCAGCACATCGGCGCCTACCAGGTCACGGTCAAGGCTGAGGACGGCACCGCCCGCCCGATCACCTTCATCGACACCCCCGGTCACGAGGCCTTCACGGCCATGCGTGCCCGTGGCGCTCAGGTCACCGACATCGCGATCCTCGTGGTCGCAGCCGATGACGGTGTCATGCCGCAGACGGTTGAGGCCATCAACCACGCGCAGGCCGCCGGCGTTCCGATCGTCGTCGCGGTCAACAAGGTCGATAAGGACACGGCGAACCCGGAGAAGATCCGCTCCCAGCTCACCGAGTACGGCCTGGTCGCGGAAGAGTACGGCGGCGACGTCATGTTCGTGAACATCTCCGCCAAGCAGCGCAAGGGTATCCACGAGCTGCTCGAGGCGGTCCTGCTGACCGCCGACGCGGCGCTGACCCTCGAGGCCAACCCGAACACCGACGCGCGCGGCGTCGCCATCGAAGCGAACCTGGATAAGGGCCGCGGCGCAGTCGCGACCATGCTGGTCCAGCGCGGCACGCTCCACGTGGGCGACTCCCTCGTGGTCGGCTCGTCCTATGGCCGCGTGCGCGCCATGTTCGACGACGCCGGTAACGACGTTTCCGAGGCCGGTCCGTCGACCCCCGTCGCGGTCCTCGGTCTCACGTCCGTTCCGCGCGCCGGCGACTCGTTCCTGGTCGCGTCGGATGACCGCACGGCCCGCCAGATCGCCGACAAGCGTGAGGCCGCCGAGCGTCAGGCCCTGCTGGCCAAGCGCCGCAAGCGCGTCTCCCTGGAGGACTTCGACAAGGTCCTGGCCGAGGGCGAGGTCGACACCCTCAACCTGGTCATCAAGGGCGACGTGTCCGGTGCCGTCGAGGCCCTGGAAGACTCGCTGCTGCGCATCGACGTGGGCGACGAGGTCGCGCTGCGTATCATCCACCGCGGCGTCGGTGCGATCACGCAGAACGACGTCAACCTGGCGACCGTCGACAACGCGGTCATCATCGGCTTCAACGTCCGTCCCGCCGAGCGCGTGGCCGAGATGGCGGATGCCGAGGGCGTCGAGATCAAGTACTACAACGTCATCTACTCTGCGATCGACGACATTGAGGCTGCCCTCAAGGGCATGCTCAAGCCGATCTACGAGGAGGTCCAGCTGGGTACCGCGGAGATCCGTCAGGTCTTCCGCTCCGGCAAGTTCGGCAACATCGCCGGTTCGATCGTCCGCTCTGGCACGATCAAGCGCGGCACCAAGGCTCGCCTGGTGCGCGACGGTGTGGTTGTCGCCGAGAACCTCGAGATCGCGTCCCTGCGTCGCGAGAAGGACGACGTCACCGAGGTCCGCGAGGGCTACGAGTGTGGTATCACGCTGGGTTACAAGGACATCGCCGAAGGTGACATCATTGAGACCTGGGAGATGCGCGAGAAGGCTCGTGACTGATTCCATGGCGTGAAGTATCGGGGTCCGGGTGCGCTCGGACCCCGATCTTCTCACCCAGGTATTTTGACGAGGGTGATACCGCCCGAAAGGAAAGGAGGGCGCGATGGCTGACGAAGCTCGCGTTCGAAAGGTGCAGGAGCGAATCCTGCAGACTGTCGCATCGATGATCGGACGCCAGGTGAAGGATCCCCGCCTGGAGCTCGTGACCATCACGGACGTGCGCGTGACGGGCGACCTGCAGCACGCGTCCATCTTCTACACGGTGCTCGGCGACGACGAGCAGCGTGAGAAGGCAGCGCGCGCGTTCGCGTCCGCGCAGGGTCTTTTCCGCTCCCGCGTGGGCAAGGCCCTGGGCCTGCGCCTGACCCCGACCCTGGAGTTCATCCTTGACGCACTGCCCGAGAGTGCAGCCGCGCTCGAGGACGCCCTGGCCAAGGCTAAGGCGAAGGACGAGGCGATTGCCGCCGCGTCCGCAGGCGCCACCTACGCCGGTGACGCCGACCCCTACCGTCACGACGACGAAGAGGACGAGGCCGATGCGAAGGATTGGGCCTAACCCGCATGGCTCGTCGACCCGATAATCCTCGTCCCGGGCTGCTTGTCATCGACAAGCCGCAGGGGCTCACCAGCCACGACGTGGTCTCGCGCGTGCGACGCCTGGCCCACACCCGCAAGGTGGGGCACGGTGGCACCCTGGACCCGATGGCAACGGGAGTCCTCGTGATCGGCATCGGCAAGGCGACGAAGCTGCTCACCTGGGTGAGCGGCCACTCGAAGGAATATCGGGCGACGATCCGCTTCGGCGTCGCCACCAACACAGACGACGCTGAGGGTGTCGCGACTGCGGCCGTTGGCTGCGCGTCGCTGAGCGAGGAGGATCTCGAGGCCGCGCTCGCGCCGCTGCGCGGGGACATCATGCAGGTGCCCTCGACCGTCTCGGCGATCAAGGTGAACGGCAAGCGCGCCTACGCCCTCGCGCGCGCGGGTGAGGACGTTGAACTGGCGGCGCGTCCGGTGCGCATTTCTCGCCTGGAGGTCCTCGAACCCCCGCGCCCCGCCGAGTGCATCCTCGAGGACAGCGACGCCGACAACGCACCCGACGTTCAGGCTCCGTCCGGTCCCGTTCGCGTGGTCGACGTCGACGTCGTCGTCGAGTGCTCCTCGGGCACCTATGTGCGCGCCCTCGCGCGCGACGCCGGCGAGGCGCTCGGCGTGGGCGCCCACCTGACCGCGCTGCGCCGCACGCGCGTGGGCGACGTTTCGCTGGAGACGGCGATGACGCTCGAGGAACTGAGCGCCGCCGTCGAGGCAGCCACCCCGGAAGGGGAGCTGGACGCGGAACCGGTCCTGCCCCTCGTTCCTCTGGGCGAGGCCGCGCGCACCATGTTCCCCTCCCTGCTCATGACCGAGGCAGAGGCCGGGGCGTTCGCGCACGGCCAGGCCCCCAGGCGCTCGCGCGGTGAGCTGGCCCAGTGGGCGACCGAGGTGGGCTATCGCCCGGACAACGGGTCCGGGGAAGAAGCCCCACCGATCGCCGCCGTCGCCCCCGACGGTACCGTCCTGGGTCTACTTCGCATCGACGCTTCTCGCCTGCGCACCGTCCTGGTTTTCTAGAAAGAGACTCATGAACGTTTGGTACTCCCTCTCTGACATTCCCGGCAACGAGGCCAGCGTCGTCACCATCGGCAACTTTGACGGCATGCACAACGGACACAAGAAGGTCATCTCCACCTGCATCGAGCGAGCCCACAAGCTCGGCGTCGACGCCGTGGCCATTACGTTCGACCCGCACCCCATCCAGGTCCACAAGCCGGAGGTAGGCCTCCAGCTGATCTCCCCGCTGCGCGACCGCCTCGACGCGATGGCCGCCGCCGGACTGGACGCCACGCTCGTCGCCCACTACGACGCGAGCGTCTACAGCCTCGAAGCTGAAGAGTTCGTCTACGAATACCTCGTGGAGCGCTGCGGTGCGCGCGAGGTCGTCGTCGGCGAAGACTTCCGTTTCGGACGGGGTAACGCGGGCACGATTGACACGCTGCGCGAGCTTGGGCGCCGCTACGGCTTCAACGTCATTACGGTCACCGACATCGAGGCGCCCGAGGGACGCCGCTGGTCCTCCTCCTGGGTGCGCGAGCTCCTCGCTGCCGGCGACGTGTCCGGAGCCGCCCGCGTCCTCGGCCACCTTCACCGCATCCGCGGCACCGTGTGCCACGGCTTCAAGCGGGGCCGCACCCTCGGCTTCCCGACCGCCAACCTATCCGAGGACGTCGAAGGCGTCATCCCCGCCGACGGCGTCTACGCCGGCTGGGTCGTGCGCGCCGTGCCCGGCACCCAGTCCGCTGAGTTCTTGCCCGCCGCCATCTCCGTGGGCACCAACCCCCAGTTCAACGGCGAGGACCGCACCGTCGAAGCCCACGTCCTGGGCCGCTCCGACCTCAACCTGTACGGCGAACGCATCGCGGTGACCTTCGTGGCGCGCATCCGCCCCATGCTTTCCTTCGAATCCCTCGACGGACTGCTCACTCAGATGGACGATGACCTGCGCCAGACGGCGTCCGTCCTCGGCATCGGCGTTGCCGGGCGCGTCGACCCGGACTCCGTCACCGCCCGATAGGGTACCCTCCGCTTCACCCGGTCCCGTAGCCAAGGGGGCGCACGCACCCAGCCCGAGGCCGGGGAACGCAGGGGGAGGGGAGAATGCCTCGCGAGAAGGCAGAATCGTTAGCTTGGTCGCTCATTGTGGGGATAATGCCGGTGGCGTGCTACTGTAGAAAGGCCGTACACCGGCCGCGGACTGTCAGCACCCGGGAAAAGCCCGGATGCCCCGTGCAACGAACACAAAGGAGAAGCCTGTGCCGCTGAGCAAGGACGTCAAGGACCAGATCATCGCCGAGTACGCGACCCACGAGGGCGACACCGGTTCCCCCGAGGTGCAGATCGCGCTGCTGACCCGCCGCATCAAGGATCTGACCGAGCACTTCAAGACCCACACGCACGACCACCACTCCCGTCGTGGCCTGCTGCTGCTGGTTGGCCGTCGTCGCCGCCTGCTGGGTTACCTGGCTGACATCGACATCGAGCGTTACCGCTCGCTCATCGAGCGTCTCGGCCTGCGCCGCTGATTTTGGGCCGGCCCGCCTCCCGTAGCGGAGACGGGCCGGTTTTCACACGCCCGCCTCGGGCAAACCGTTATTTTCGCGCGAAAACCGCCGGTTTTCGACAGTGGCCTACGGAGCGTTATCCGTGGGCTTCGATCGAAGGCCGAAGTGGAGCGCGACACCAACAAACCAAGGAGAAACGCCCCATGATGGAAGGCTCCGACATCGTCGCCGCAGAGGCGATTATCGATAACGGCCGTTTCGGCAAGCGCACCGTGCGCTTCGAAACCGGCCGTCTCGCCAAGCAGGCCGCCGGCTCCGCCCTGGCCTACCTGGATGATTCCACCACCGTCCTGTCCGCCACCACGGTGGGCAAGACCCCCAAGGACCAGTTCGACTTCTTCCCGCTGACCGTCGATGTTGAAGAGCGTCAGTACGCCGCGGGTCGCATCCCCGGTTCCTTCTTCCGCCGCGAAGGCCGCGCGGGCACCGAGGCCATCCTGGCCGCCCGCCTCATCGACCGCCCGCTGCGCCCCGGCTTCGTCAAGGGCCTGCGCAATGAGGTCCAGGTCGTCGAGACCGTCCTGACGATTGATCCGGACGACGCCTACGACGTTCTGGCGATCAACGCCGCCTCCATGTCCACCCAGATCGCAGGCCTGCCCTTCACCGGCCCGATCGGCGGCACCCGCCTGGCGCTCATCGACGACCAGTGGGTCGCGTTCCCGCGCTGGAGCGAGCTCGAGCGTTCCGTGTTCAACATCGTTGTCGCGGGCCGCATCGTCACCAAGGAAGACGGCTCCGAAGACGTCGCGATCATGATGGTCGAGGCCGGCGGCGGCAAGAACCAGTGGGAGCTGATTCAGGCTGGCGCCACCGCCCCCACCGAAGACGTCGTGGCCGACGGCCTCGAGGCCGCCAAGCCCTTCATCAAGGTCCTGTGCGAGGCTCAGCTTAAGGTGGCCGAGAAGGCCTCCAAGGAGACCGTCGAGTTCCCGCTGTTCCTGGACTACACCGACGAAGAGTACGCCGCGGTCGAGGAATACGCGGCCGAGAAGGTCGCCCAGGCTCTGCTGACCGAGGGCAAGCTCGCCCGCGACGAGGCCGTGGACGCCGTCAAGGAAGAGATGCTCGAGGCCCTGGCCGAGCGCTTCCCCGAGTCGGAGAAGGCCCTCAAGGCTGCCTTCCGTTCGCTCGAGAAGGCCACGATCCGTAACCGCACCCTGCGCGAAGAGATCCGCATGGACGGCCGTACGCCGCGCCAGATCCGTTCGCTCTCCGCCGAGGTCGAGGTGCTGCCTCGCGTGCACGGCTCCGCCCTGTTCCAGCGTGGCGAGACCCAGATCCTGGGTATCACCACCCTGGCCATGCTGCGCATGGAGCAGCAGATCGACAACCTGTCGCCCGTGAACGCCAAGCGTTACATGCACCAGTACAACTTCGCCCCGTTCTCCACGGGCGAGGTCGGCCGCGTCGGCTCGCCGAAGCGCCGCGAGATCGGCCACGGTGACCTGGCCGAGCGCGCCCTGGTTCCCGTCCTGCCCTCGCGTGAGGATTTCCCCTACGCGATCCGTCAGGTCTCCGAGACCATGGGCTCCAACGGCTCCTCGTCGATGGGCTCCGTCTGCGCCTCGACTCTGTCCCTCCTCCAGGCCGGCGTGCCGCTGCGCGCCCCCGTCGCGGGCATCGCGATGGGCCTCATGACCGGTGAGGTCGATGGCCAGTTCAAGGCCGTCACCCTGACCGACATCCTGGGCGCCGAGGACGGCTTCGGCGACATGGACTTCAAGGTTGCCGGTACCCGTGACTTCATCACGGCCCTGCAGCTGGACACCAAGCTCGACGGCATCGACTCCCAGGTGCTGCGCGGCGCGCTGGCCCAGGCCCGCGACGCCCGCCTGGCTATCCTCGACCTGATCAACCAGGCGATCGACGGCCCGGATGAGATGAGCCCCAACGCTCCTCGCATCATCACCGTCAAGGTCCCCGTCGACAAGATCGGCGAGGTCATCGGCCCCAAGGGCAAGATGATCAACCAGATCCAGGACGAGACCGGCGCTGACGTCACCATCGAGGACGACGGCACCGTCTACATCGCCTCCTCCGACGGCGCCTCCGCTGAGGCCGCCCGCACGATGGTCAACCAGATCGCGAACCCGCAGATGCCCGAGGTCGGCGAGCGTTTCGTCGGCACGGTCGTCAAGACCACGTCGTTCGGCGCCTTCGTGTCGCTGACCCCCGGCAAGGACGGCCTCCTGCACATCTCGCAGGTCCGTCGCCTCGTGGGCGGCAAGCGCATTGACTCGGTGGACGACGTCCTGCAGGTCGGCCAGCAGGTCGAGGTCGAGATCGCTGAGATCGGTGACCGCGGCAAGCTGAGCCTGCACGCCGTCATCGATGGCGAGGCCGGCGAGCTCGAGGCCGCCGAAGGCGAGCAGACCGAGCAGCGCCGTGAGCGCCGCGACCGCTCCGAGCGTCGCGAGCGTCGCCCCCGTACTCGCACCCGCCGTCGCCGCGACGACGAGCGCGAGGACGGCGCTTCCGAGGAGTGACTAGCTCCCGCTAGCTGAATCGGACCGGTGGCCGGGACGGAGCGTGTGCTCCGCCCGGCCACCGGCCTCTTTACGGCTACACTGTGAACGTTTCGTGCCAACCCCCGGACCGTGGGGACGCAAGAGGAGAAGTATGACGCCCAAGCCGCTGCCGCTCGACGAGGCCCGCCTGTCCATTGAGGACGGCGACACCCGCATTGATCGCACGATCCTGGGAGCCGGGACACGCGTCCTGACCCAGGAGATTCCCGCGACGAAGAGTGCGGGCGTGTCCCTGTGGGTGCCCGTAGGGTCGCGCGACGAGGGGCCACGCACGGCCGGGTCGACCCACTTCCTCGAGCACCTCCTGTTCAAGGGCACGAACAAGCGTTCCGCCCTCGACATCGCGGTTGCCTTCGACAGCGTGGGCGGGGAGTCGAACGCGGAGACCGCTCGGGAGCACACCGCGTACTGGGCGCGCGTGCGCGACGCGGACCTCGACATGGCGATCGAGACGCTGACCGACATGGTCACCGACTCGCGGCTCGACGAGGAAGATTTCTCGATGGAGCGCGGCGTCATCCTCGACGAGCTGGCGATGGGGGAGGACTCGCCCACGGACACGGTCCACGACGCCTTCCAGCTGGCCGTCCACGGCGACCGCCCGATCGGCCGTCCCGTCGGCGGAACGGCCCAGGCGATCCGCGACGTGGAACGAGCCGACGTGTGGGAGCACTACCAGGCCCACTACGGCCCCTCGTCCCTCATCGTCGCAGCCGCCGGCAACGTCGACCACGAATCGGTGTGCGAGCGCGTGCAAGCCGCCCTGGAGGGATCGCCCTGGGATGCGCGCAGCGCGGCGTCGCCCCGGCCTCGTCGATCCACGACCGTGACCCCGATTCCCGAGCACGACAAGGACATCACGCGCAGGCGCGACGTGACCCAGGCGCACGTCGTCATCGGTTGCGAGGGCCTGTCGGCAACGGACCCGGCGGGGCCGACCATGAGCGTCCTGCTGTCTGTGCTGGGCGGTTCCATGTCGTCGCGCCTCTTCCAAGAGGTGCGTGAAAAGCGCGGCCTGGCCTACACGACCTACGCCTTCGACGTCGCCTACTCTGACACCGGAACATTCGGAATGTACGCGGGCTGCAGCCCCGATAAGGTTCACGAGGTCGAGGCGATCATGCGTGCCCAGTTGGAAGACCTCGCCACGGACGGCCCGACCGAGGAAGAGATGACACGCGTGCGCGGACAGGTGCGAGGAGGCGTCGTCCTGGGCCTCGAAGACAACTGGTCGCGCATGATGCGACTGGGACGCTCCGAGATCATCGGGCGCTACCGCCCCATCGACGAGTCTCTCGCCGAGTTCGACGCGGTGGAAGCCGCCGACGTGCGCGCCCTGGCGGCCTCCCTCATCACCAAGCTGGATTGCCGCGCCCTCGTCCTGCCCGCGCAGTGAGAGGCGGGGGAGTGAGAAACCCCCTGTCCATCCCCGCTCGTAGCGACTCGCGTGGGAATACTCTGAAGACAGACAGAAAATCGCAAGAAGGAGAGCGCAATGATTCGCGTGGCAGTGACAGGAGCCAAGGGCCGCATGGGCTCGACCGTCGTTCAGGCGGTCACTAACGCCCCGGACATGGAGGTCGTTGCCCTCTTTGATGCGGGCGATGAGATCACGCAGCAGAGCGTGAACGGCGCGCAGGTGGCCGTCGACTTCTCGATCCCCAGCGTCACCGAGTCCAACGTGCACGCGCTCCTCGATGCGGGCGTGGACGTCGTCGTGGGGACGACCGGGTGGACGGAAGAGTCCTACGCGCGCGTGCGCGAGCATGCCGAGGCCGCTGGGCGTGCCGTCCTGATCGCCCCGAACTTCGCGATGGGCGCGGTGCTCGCCATGAAGTTCGCCGCTATGGCCGCCCCCTACTTCGAGTCCGCTGAGGTCATCGAGATGCACCACCCCGCAAAGGTGGACGCGCCCTCGGGTACCGCCGTGGCGACCGCGCGCGGCATCGCGAAGGCGCGCGCCGAGGCCGGCCTGGGTGAGATGCCCGACGCGACCGAAACCGACGAGCTCGGCAGCCGCGGCGGTCGCGTCGACGGTATTCCGGTGCACGCCGTGCGCCTGCGCGGCCTGACCGCCTCGGAGGAAATCCTTCTGGGCAACGCGGGCGAGCAGCTGGTGATCCGTACGGATTCCTTCGACCGCGTGTCCTTCATGCCCGGCGTCCTGCTGGGCGTGCGCCGCGTAATTGGCCGCACGGGCCTGACGATCGGCCTCGATCAGGTAATGGGCCTGTGAGCCAGACCGCCGGTCCGGACCGCTCCGTGCGTCCCGCTCAGAGCGGCGACGCGCGCGCGATCGCTCGCCTGCAGTGCGAGGCCTGGCGCTCCCTCATGGGGCAGGAGGCACTCGACGCTCAGGGCATCACCGAGGAGGCGCTCGCCGCCCAGTGGGAGGCGACGCTGGGCTCTCCGCGGCCGGGCGGCACTGCCCTCCTCGTAGCCCTCCACGGCAATACGATCGTGGGTTTCGCGCTCGCAGGTCCCGACGAGGCCGGGGCCACCTCGGGCGGTTTTCCGCAGTCGGGTGAGCCGGCGGTGGCCGCGACGCAGGTGTACGAGCTGACGGTGGATAAGAACTTCCGCCGCTCGGGGCACGCGTCGCGCCTGCTGTCGGCGGTCGCGGACCTGACGAGCGGCCAGCTGCGCGTGTGGGTTGGCGTGGATGATGAGGAGCGCCAGCGTTTTTACACGTCGGCGGGTTTTGCGCCCTCCGGCGCTGTGCGCGTGATGGGCGATGGCCCCACGCAGCACATGTGGTGGGCTGAGCGCGACTAAGGACCCACGGCGCGAGCGACGCCACGCGGGTGCCTGCGTGGGCGCCGTCCACCTCGGGGACGCAGTGAGCCCATTGTGAGGGGCCGTGCGTATCATGGAACGCATGAGTAACATTCCTCCCCGCCGCTTCGGTTCCCTCGCAGCCGCCATGGTCACTCCGATGACCGCTACCGGTGAGATTGATCTGCCCTCCGCGCAGCGCCTGGCGATCAAGCTGGTCGACGAAGGGTGTGACACGATCCTGTTGTCCGGTACGACGGGGGAGTCGCCGACGACTCACCAGCCGGAGAAGAATGACCTGACGGACGCCGTCCGTGAAGCCGTGGGGGATCGCGCGTTCATCCTGTGCGGGGCGTGTTCGAACGACACCGCCCACGCGGTGCGTATCGGTGAGGGTGCCCAGGAACATGGCGCGGACGGTCTCTTGATTGTTTCGCCGTACTACAACCGTCCCTCCCAGGAGGGTCTGCGCGCGCACGTGCGCGCAGTGACGGATGCGACCGACCTGCCCGTCATGCTCTACGACATCCCGGGTCGCACGGGTATCGCGTTCTCCGACTCGACGCTCGACATCCTCGCCCAGCACCCGCGGATCCTGGGTGTCAAGGACGCGACGGGTGATGTGGAGACCGGCGTGGAGCGCATGCACCGTACGGGCCTGGAGTACTACTCGGGCGACGACGGCCTGAACTTTGCGTGGATGACGGGCGGCGCCTCGGGCTTCATTTCCGTGGTCGCGCACGTGGCATCGGCCCAGTACCGTCGCATGATCGAGCTGCTCGACACCGACCAGGTGTGGGAGGCGCGCGAGCTGTCCTACTCTCTGCGTCCCCTCGTGCACGCCATTATGGGCGGCGGACAGGGAGCGGTCATGGCGAAGTACGCCCTGTGGCTCCAGGGCGTCATCGACAGCCCGGCCGTGCGCCTGCCGATGGTGGGTATCAGTGACGACGAGGTGTCGGCCCTGCGTCGCGCCCTGTGCGCAGCTGGCCTGCTCTGACACGCCTCGCCCCCGTCGAGACCCGGCGGGGGCGAGTTGTATGCTCCTCGGCCCAGGGGCGTGGCGGCGTCAGCGATCGTTGACGATCGCCAATAGCTAGGCTTAATATACTTAGGTAAAGCTCATCAACACTGATCGTTGTCTTCAAGGAATGGATACCGTGGCAAAGAAGGACGTCATCATTCCCCTGGTCCCCGCCGCCCTCAGTGCCCTGCTGCTCGCCGGAGGCGTGACCGTCTTTTCGGCGTGCGAGCAACGGGCCGACGGATCGTGGATGCACTGCCACCAGTGTCAGAACATGGTGGCCGGCAGCGCCGTCGGCCTCATCGCGCTGTACGGCGCCTCCTCCCTCGTCAAGAACAAGCCCGTGCGCCTGGCCCTGCTGGCCCTCGCGGTCATCGCCAGCGTCGTCGTGTTCTTCATTCCCGGCGGCATCTGCCCGCTGTGCGCGATGAAGACGATGCGCTGCCACACTGTGTTCCAGCCCTTCGTGCGAATCATGAGCGTCCTGGTCGCCGGCAGCGGTCTCGGGGCGCTGGTGGCGTTCTGGAAGAAGGACGCGAAGCCCTCCGCCTGACGTATCGGCCCAGATGGGAGACAATGGCCGCGTGAGGGCCCTACGACGTTCAAAAACCGTGCGCATCGGCGCGGTCTTGCTCGTGCTATCCCTCGTCGCCGTCCTCGTGATCGTCGCGCGCAACGCGGTGCGCTATCGCGAGGCCGTCGCCCTGGACGAGGCCGGGGATGCCCAGGGGGCGTACCAGATCTTCCATGCGCTTGGCGGGTACAGTGATGCGGCGCAGCGCGCGCAGGCCCTCGTCGAAGCCGATCCTGCGCTGCCGTACCGCTTTGCATCCAAGGGGGACACCGTGTCCTTCGGCTCCTACGAGCAGGACGGAAATACACAGAACGGCCCCGAGCCGATCCAGTGGATTGTCCTCGATAAAATTGACGGGCAACTCCTGCTCCTCAGCGCCGACGTCCTCGAGGCGCGCCAGTACCATCACGTGCCTTTTGAGGAGGTCACGTGGGAGAACTCCGATCTGCGCGCGTGGATGAACGACGACTTCTACGAGGGGGCGTTCACCCCCGTTCAGCGCGGGCTCATCGAGACGGTGCACAACGAAAATGCGGATCAGTCGATCACCGGCGCGAGCGGCGGGGCCGCGACCGATGATCGGGTCTTTGCGCTGAGCGAGACCGAGAGCGTCATCTACCTGAATACGCCGGCTGCCCGCAGTGATATCGGAGCGGCGCCCGCCAGCGTTCGCGCGGCCGCGGGACCCCTGAGCGTCTCCGAGGACGGCACGGCAGACTGGTGGCTGCGCTCTCCCGGAACATACGGTTTCGCCACACAATTCGTCGATGCGTCGGGCACCCCCTCGCTCAGCGGCGCAAACGTCGACCTGCAGTACGGGGTGCGTCCCGCATTGTGGATCAACCTCGAAGGGGCCGGTGAGGAGAGCCGATGAGCAACGCGCTGTCTCTGCGTCGCGTTCCCCTCATGACCATCCGCGCGCACCCCATTCGCTCCCTCATCATCACGGTCCTTGCGCTCGCGCAGGCGGCCTGCGTGTTTGGAGGGTTCATCCTCGTCGGTGCGATGCGGGCGGAGCTTAGCCTCGCAGAGCGCAGGCTCGGTGCCGACCTCGTCGTGTACCCGACGAGCTGCCTGAACCAGGTAGAGAAGAAGCGCCTCCTCATGCTCGGGACACCCGTGGGCTGTCACCAGCCGCGCTCGGCCCTGGCGCGCATGTCCTCCAACGAGGATATCGCCGCTGTGTCCTACCAGCTCTATGTGTCCGAGACGCTCACCGACGGGTCTACGCGGTGGATCGTCGGCTTTGAGCCGGAGAGCGACTTCGTGCTGGGGCCCTGGATGCGAGAAGGGGAAGGCGCCTCACTGCCCCGCGGAAGCGTCGTCGTCGGCGCCGCCGTGCCCGGCGCAGACGGACAGACCCTCTCCGTCTTCGGACACGAGCGCCCGATTGGTGCTCACCTCCTTGCCACCGGCTCGCAGCTCGATGACGCCGTCTTCGTTTCCATGGACACCCTCACGGACATGATGGCGGACGCACGCGCGGCGGGGGAGGACATCGACGCTTCCCTCGACCCGGCTACTCACTACTCTGCGGCGCTCGTACGTGCCTCGGACAGTGATGCCATCGAGAGCGTGACCAATTGGATCAACCTCTACGTGCGCAAGGTCAGCGCGGTGCGCGCCGCCGATGCCCTCTCCGGCGCCGCATCGGGCATCCGCGCGCACCGCGGGGTCGCGATCGGGGTCCTGGGAGCGACCTGGCTCGTGTTGCTCGGTGCTCTCATCATCGTCCAGGTGAGCCTCATGAATGAACGGATGCAGGAACTGGCCGTGTGGCGCTCGATCGGAGCGTCGCGATCCATCATAAGCCGTGTCATGCTCGGCGAATCGGCGCTGCTTCACGCGGCCGGAGCGCTCGCGGGAGTATGCCTCGCAGCTCTGATCATGCCATTCGTGGGGGACGGGAGCCTCGTCGAGGCCCTCGCCGCCCCCGCGACGTCACTGCCCCTCGCGGGCCTGTCACTAGTCGCCGTCACCTGCGTCGGCGTCACCGGAACTCGTCTCGCGCTCGCTCGGGTCAGCCGTGGGGCCTCGGGGAACAAATCTGTCCTGGTGTAGGGACAACGGTCAAGGAGGAATGACGCAATGCTGTCGCTGTCGCGACTTCCGTGGATGAACCTGCGCGGCTACCCCGTGCGGACGGGGACACTGATCTTCTTCTCCATGCTCATGACGATGACGATCTTCGGCGGAACGCTGGTCGTCCAAGGCATCGAACACGGCCTGCGCACAACCCAGTCGCGCCTCGGAGCGGACATCATGGTGACGCCCGCTGACGCCGACACCGACTTCGACGCGCAGACCTTCCTCGTCAACGCCGAACCGTCGTACTTCTACATGGACGCGGGCACGCGCGAGGCCGTCGCCGCAGTCGACGGGGTCGAAGCCGCCTCCTCTCAGCTGTTCTTGGCCTCGGCGAGGGCAAGCTGCTGCTCGGGACGCTACCAGGTGATCGCCTACGATCCGGCCACCGACTTCACGATCCAGCCGTGGATGAGCGACGCCGTGGGACAGACACAGCTGGGCGATAACGAGGTGATCGTGGGGGCCAACGTGCTCGCCAACGACCCCGACAACTTCCAGCTCTTCGACAACACGCTGCGGGTCGTCGGCCAATTCGACCCGACCGGATCGACCCTCGACAACGCGGTCTACATGAACTTCGAGACCGCGAAGAAGGTCATCGACTCCTCCCTGCGCAAGGGACTCAACAAGTACTCGACGCTCGAAACCGACCGCATCATCTCCTCGGTCATGGTCAAGGTGGCACCCGGATACGATGCCGAGGCCGTGGCCGCGCAGATCCGCCAGCAGGTGCCCGGAGTCTCGGTCGCCACCTCGACGAAGCTCGTCAGCGGCATCGCGCAATCACTGGAGGCGACCTCCCGTACGGTCACCACCCTCATCGCCGTCGCGTGGGGAGCCGGCCTGCTCATGATCACCCTCATGTTCGTCCTGATGATCGTCGAGCGCAGGAGAGAGTTCGCAACCCTCATCGCCGCCGGAGCGCACCGTCGGCTGATCTCGCGCATCATCGTCCGCGAGGCCCTCGCGGTCAACGCGCTCGGCGGCGTCGGCGGCATCGTCGTCTCCGGTGTCCTCCTCGTGTCCTTCTCCGGCCTCGTACGCCAGAGTCTGGGAGGGGGATTCCTCGTCCCGTCGCTGCCCACGCTGGCGTTGCTCGCGCTGGCAGCGCTCGTGTCGGTGGGCCTCGTCGCCCTTGTCTCCTCGTGGATAGGGCTGCGGTACGTGACGACAATGGATGCCAGCCTGGCCCTCAAGGAAGGGGAATGACATGATCATCGACGCAACGGGACTCACGAAAGAATTCGCCCGCGCCCGCGGGGGAAAGCGCCTCTTCACGGCCGTCCACCCGCTGGATATTGGACTGGAGGAACGTCAGCTCACCGTCGTCTCCGGGCACTCCGGCAGCGGAAAGAGCACCCTGGCGAACATGCTCGCCGGCATCCTCACGCCGACGGCAGGACACGTACGGCTGGACGGTACGGACCTGTACTCGCTGCGCGACGAGGAGCTCTCGCGCCTGCGCAATGAGCGCATCGGCCTCGTCCCCCAGGGGCACACGGCCCTGCGAGCCCTGACGGTCCTCGACAACGTCCTGCTTCCCTCGATCCTCTATAGCAGGGACGAGGCGCCCGTCGAGCGTGCGCGCGAGCTGCTGGCCGCCGTGGGCTTGGAAGGCCTCGCCGATGCTGCACCCACCGAGCTGTCGGGCGGCGAGCTGCGGCGCATGGCGATCGCGCGCGCCCTCCTCATGGACCCGGCCATCGTCATCGCAGACGAGCCGACCGCTGGTCTCGATAGCGCGAACGCGACCACCGTCCTCACCCTCCTGCGTGACGCCGCTGATCGGGCAGCAGCCGTCCTCGTCGTCTCGCACGAGCCCGAGGCGCAGCGCTTCGCGGACCGCAGCTACGTCATGGAGGACGGCCATCTGCGCGGCAGCGAGTAGCCCAGCGGCCTTCGAACGCGTCAAATGTGAGAGGGCCGACCTGCCCAACATGTCTCCCGATGCGGGCAAAGCGGTGTCAACGTGGCAGACTGGCATCATGAAGTCTTTGTACGAGAACCTCAGCGAACCCGCGCCCCTGGAAGATGGCGCACTGCGAGTGATCCCGCTGGGAGGTCTCGGCGAGGTCGGCCGCAACATGAACGTGCTCGAGTACCGGGGCAAGCTCCTGGTCGTGGACTGTGGCGTCCTCTTCCCCGAGGAGACCCAGCCCGGCGTCGACCTGATCCTGCCGGATTTCTCCTGGATCGAAGAGCGCATGGACGACGTCGTCGGCCTCGTCCTCACCCACGGCCATGAGGACCACATCGGCGCCGTGCCCTACCTCCTCAAGCTGCGAGGCGATATTCCGATCTACGGATCCGACCTGACCCTGGCTTTCGTCGCCCCCAAGCTGCGCGAACACCGCCTGCCCGACCCGGGCCTCAACGTCGTCGCCGAGGGCGATCGCCTCACCGTCGGCCCCTTCGATCTCGAATTCGTGTCCGTCACCCACTCGATCCCCGACGCCCTCGCAGTCTTCGTGCGCACCGATGCGGGTAACGTCCTCATCACGGGCGACTTCAAGATGGATCAGCTGCCGCTGGACCGGCGCCTCACCGACCTGCGCGCCTTCGCTCGCATGGGCGAGGAGGGCGTCGACCTGTTCATGGTGGACTCCACGAACGCCCTGGTGCCCGGATTCATCACGCCCGAGCGCGAGATCGGCCCGGTCCTCGACCAGGTGTTCGGCGAGGCCACCGGCCAGATCGTCGTCGCCTCCTTCGCCTCGCACGTGCACCGCGTCCAGCAGGTCATCAACGCCGCCGCCCACCACGGGCGTCGCGTGGCCTTCGTGGGCCGCTCCATGGAGCGCAACATGCGCATCGCGGAAGAGAAGGGCTACCTGTCGATCCCCGAGGGCATCATCGTGGACCTCAAGGACATCGGTGAGCTGCCGCCCTCCCAGCGCGTCTACATGGCGACCGGTTCGCAGGGCGAGCCAATGGCGGCCCTGTCGCGCATGTCGGTGGGATCGCACCGCACGGTTCGAATCGAGCCGGGCGACATGGTCGTGCTGGCCTCGTCGCTGATCCCGGGCAACGAAAACTCCGTGTACCGCGTCATCAACGACCTGACCCGCCTGGGTGCGCGCGTCGTGTCGAAGGAGAACGCGAAGGTGCACGTGTCCGGTCACGCGAGCGCCGGCGAACTCATCTACTGCTACAACATTGTTCAGCCGAAGAACGTCATGCCCATCCACGGCGAGGTCCGTCACCTGGTGGGCAACGGTCAGCTGGCCGTCAAGACGGGCATCGACCCGCAGAACGTGGTCCTGGCCGAGGACGGCGTGACGGTCGACCTCAAGGACGGCGTCGCGCGCGTGTCGGGTATCGTGCCCTGCGAGTACGTGTACGTGGACGGCCGCTCGATCGGAGAGATCTCCGAGGATGAGCTGGAGACCCGCCGCACCCTGGGGTCGGAGGGCTTTATCTCGATTTTCGCGGTCGTCGAGCACGACTCGGGCATGGTCCTGGCTGGTCCGGAAATCCGCGCGATCGGCATGGCTGAGGACGACTCGGTGTTCGAGGAGATCCTCCCCGACGTTGCGCAGGCGCTCAAGGACGCGGCTGCTCCCGGCGGACAGGACCCCTACGTCCTGCAGCAGGCGATGCGCCGCGTGATCGGACGCTGGGTTGCGCGACGCTTGCGTCGTCGTCCTATGATCGTTCCGGTCGTGACCGAACAGTAGTCTGGCACTCTTCATTGACGAGGCCCCGGCGCGCTGGGCGGTAGCGCGCGCTTGAAGGAAGGAATCTACGTGTCGGGTCGTTTCATTTCGACGCACTCTGTTGCGCTCGTGTTGCCGATGCACATCGCATACGTGCCGGAGCGCGGCGGATCCGTTCACGCGGATGCCGCCAGCTCGCGTCCCGGTGGCGGCTTCACGACCCTGTGCGCCGCTGCGGCCATGGGCGTGCCGACTGCTGCTGCCTCGCCGCTTGGCACGGGCCCGAACTCTTTCGCGGTTCGTCAGCAGCTGGTCGAGGCCGGCGTCGAGGTCTTGACCCCCGAACTGGTGGGTGACATCGGCGTTGTCATTCAGCTCATCGTCGAAGACGGGTCGATGCGTTCGGTCGTGACGGCCGGTGTCGAATCGGAACCGTCGCGCAGTTCTCTTGCGAGCATTGAGCTGCGTGAGGGAGACGTTGTCCACGTGGCCGCCTCTGACATGACGAGCGCGCACGCGGCTTCCGAGCTGAGTGAATGGGCCGCGTCACTGCCGTCCTTCGTGACACTCGTCGTCTCGGTGTCACCCGCAGTCGCCCAGGTTCCCGTTGAGGCGTGGGAGATGATCTTCCCCCGTGCCGACGTCGTGACGATGAACAGCTGGGAGGCGTCAACTCTCGCCGGCATTCTCGACGTCAACCGCCACGGCTCCACGATTCGCACCTACATGCGCCCCGACGCGGCCACGGTTCGCCGCGTGGGGGAGCGGGGGTGCGAGCTGCAGAAGGCCGCGGATGCTCCCGTCATCTCGATTCCCGCGTTCCAGTCGCGCATCGCGGACACCGCGGGCGTGGGAGATACCCACATCGGAGAGATGTGTGCGGGCCTGGCCATGGGTTACGACCTGGAGACCGCATGCCTGATGGCGAATGCGGGCGCGGCGCTGGCCATCTCCCACGAGTCGGCCCTGCCTGTCCCCACGCGCGAGCAGGTTGAAAACGTGCTCGAAACCGGGGTCGTTACGAACATCCTGCGCTGATCTCGCGCGGCGCGCCTGGCAGAGTGGGGCCGCGACGGGCGATATGGTGGAAGGATCATGGCACAATCGTCTCCACGCTCGTCGTCCGGTAAGGCTCCCGCGCGCCCGCGCGCCAAGGGAGGCTCGAACAAGTCCGCCCAAGCGCCCCAGCCCGAAGTGACGCAGCCAGGCTTCTTGGCCCGCTTCTTTTCTGCGCTCGGCCGCGCCGGTGTCGGCGCCGTGCGCGCGTGGAAAGCGACCGATTCGCAGGTCAAGCGTGATGCTGCAGCCTTCGTCGCCGTCGCCGCGGCCATCGTGATCGCGCTGCGCGAGTGGTTCCAGATCTCCGGCGAGGCCGGGGACGCGATCCACCACGCTTCCGCCGGCCTGTTCGGCATCTTCTCGGTTGTCCTGCCCCTCGTCCTGATTGCCCTGGCCGTCGAGCTCGTCTCCGCGCGATCCGGACGATCCGCGCTGCCCCACCACGTGGCAGGCGGCATCGGCATCACCGCCGCGCTCACCGGCCTGGTCCACATCTCGCGCGGAAACCCCGCGATGGGCACCGACCCCGGCATCGAGGCGGCGGGTGGCCTGTTCGGCTGGTTCGTTGCGCGCCCCCTCGCCCTGCTGCTGTCCGGCTGGGGTGCGGGCGCCCTCATGATCCTGCTCCTGGCCTACTCGATCCTCCTTGCCACTCGGACCGCCGTTGCCGACGTTCCTGCGCGCCTGCGCGACCTCGCTGCCCACCTGAGCGGTGAGCGCCCCGAGGGCGACGCCGAGGCTGCCGACCAGGCTGGTGGCGATCCCGCGAAGGAAGCGCGCCGCCGTGCGCGCAAGGACCTCGCGGCGGGAGACGACGCCTTCCTCGACGAATACGACGGGGACGAGTCCTTCCGCAAGGCGACCGACACGGAATCCGTGGGGGAGACCCGTCTCCTGGAATCCGGTGCCATCGCGGCGCCCGCGCCCGCCCCGGCTCCCGCGCCCCGGCCTCGTGCCACGACGCCCGACGCACCCACCGAGATGCTCACACAGATGCGTCCCGCCGTGGCCCCCGTGCAGGTGCCCGCGCACATGCCCGAGCCCGAACCTGAGCCCGAGGATGAGCCGGCACCCCCGCCGATCACCGACGAGCCCGAGGGGGCCTTCCAACCCAACCTCGACGACTCGATCAGCTACACGCTGCCGTCGGAGGACCTCCTGGTCTCCGGCCCGCCCCACATGACCCGTTCGGCCGTCAATGACCAGGTCGTCGCGGCCCTGGGACAGGTCTTCGCGGACTTCAACGTCGACGCGCGCGTCACCGGCTTCTCGCGCGGCCCGACAGTCACCCGATACGAGGTCGTGCTCGGCGCCGGCGTCAAGGTCGACAAGCTCACCAACCTGTCGAAGAACATCGCCTACGCCGTGGCCTCCGCCGACGTGCGTATCCTCGCCCCGATCCCCGGCAAGAGTGCCATTGGTATCGAGATCCCCAACGCCGACCGCGAAAACGTGGCCCTCGGCGACGTCCTGCGCTCGGCTGCCGCCCGCCGCAACCAGCACCCGCTCGTCGTCGGCGTCGGCAAGGACGTCGAAGGCGGCTACGTCGTCACCAACCTGGCCAAGACCCCGCACATGCTGGTGGCCGGCCAGACCGGTTCCGGTAAGTCCTCCTTCGTCAACTCCATGATCACGTCGATCATGATGCGTGCGACACCCCAGCAGGTGCGCATGATCCTCGTCGACCCCAAGCGCGTGGAGCTCACGATCTACGAGGGCATCCCGCACCTCATCTCGCCCATCATCACCGACGCCAAGAAGGCCGCCGAGGCCCTCGAATGGGTCGTCAAGGAGATGGACGCGCGCTACGACGACCTGTCGGACTACGGATTCAAGCACATCGACGACTTCAACAAGGCGGTGGCCGCCGGACAGGTCCAGGCCAAGCCCGGGCTGGAGCGCACGCTGCACCCCTACCCGTACCTGCTCGTGGTCGTCGACGAGCTCGCCGACCTCATGATGGTCGCGCCGCGCGACGTGGAAGCCTCCATCCAGCGCATCACGCAGCTCGCGCGCGCCGCCGGCATCCACCTGGTCCTGGCCACGCAGCGCCCCTCCGTCGACGTCGTTACCGGCCTCATCAAGGCCAACATCCCCTCGCGCCTCGCGTTCGCGACCTCCTCGCTGACCGACTCGCGCACGATCCTCGACCAGCCCGGCGCTGAAAAGCTCATCGGCCAGGGCGACGCCCTCTACCTGCCCGCGGGTGCCTCCAAGCCCATGCGTGTCCAGGGCGCCTGGGTCTCCGAATCCGAGATCCACCAGATCGTCTCCCACGTCAAGAGCCAGATGGAGACGCACTACCGCGACGACGTCGTGCCGGAGAAGAAGGAAGCCAAGGTCGCCGAGGACATCGGAGACGATCTCGAAGACCTGCTGCAGGCCGCAGAGCTCGTCGTGTCTACCCAGCTCGGCTCAACCTCGATGCTCCAGCGCAAGCTGCGCGTCGGCTTCGCCCGCGCCGGCCGCCTCATGGACCTGCTCGAGTCACGCGAGATCGTCGGCCCCTCCGAAGGGTCCAAGGCGCGCCAGGTGCTCGTCACCCCCGAACAGCTGCCCGAGGTTCTCGCCATGCTGCGCGGAGAGTCCGCCGGCATCGCCGAGCCCGAGCCGACGCCCGCCCCCGCGCCCGCTCCGGCTGCTCCCGAGGGAGCGCCCAGCCCGGCCACCGGCGCCGCCGCAGGCATCGCGGGGGAGGTGTCTGCCTCGCCTTCGGCCGATGCAGCACCCTCATCCGGTTACGAAATGGGCACGGCTGGCGCCGGCGATTCGCGCGGCAGTGGTGTTGACCCGTACTCTGGTCATAGCTTTGGTGGCTCCTCGCCCGACTGGGTCGACGAGGAACCCGAGGACAACGAGGACGCTTGGCAGCTCACGGGCCGCTGAGCGGGAAGGAAACGGCCATGAGCGAGAACGTGTCGCGCGTGCAGCGTGACAGCAAGGTTCCCGTGGTGAATCTACCCAACGCGCTCACCGTTTTGCGCCTGGTCCTCGTTCCGGTCTTCATTGTTCTCGGTCTCCAGCAGTCGTGGAGCGCGCTGTGGGCGGCATTCGTTGTCTTTGCCGTCGCCGCGATCACGGACCGCTTCGATGGGGAGCTCGCGCGCTCGTGGGGGCAGATCACCGACTTCGGCCGCATCGCCGACCCCATTGCCGACAAGGCCCTGACCCTGTGCGGCTTCGGCCTGCTGTCCTACCAGGGGTATCTGCCCTGGTGGCTGACGATTCTCATCGCCGTGCGCGAGCTGGGTATCACCGCGATGCGTGCCTTCTTCCTGCGCCGCGGCGTCGTCGTGTCCGCGAATCAGGCGGGCAAGCTCAAGACCTTCATGCAGATGGTGGCCCTGGGAACCCTGCTGATCCCGTGGGCGCACTTCACGGCGATGAACGAGGCCAACGAGGGATGGGTGGTCCTTCTTATTCGCCTCGGCCAGATTTTTGCGGGCGTTGCGCTCGCGCTGACGCTCTACTCGGGCATCATGTACGTCATCGAGGGCGTGCGCCTCATGCGCGGGGCGGGTGCCGCCGAGGCCGTGGTGGACTCCCGCGGCAACGACACTCCGGATGAACCTGCGCCGTTGCGTCGCAGCACGGCGGGGCAGCACGTCCAGAGTTGAGTATGGGTGACGCAACCCATACGCTAATCGACTCATCGGTGGAATAAGCCCGAAATGGCTTGCGTTGTACGGGTATGAATGCAACGCGAGGAATGAAAGCGGAACGTCACAGCGTTTCGATGCGCGAACTAACTATGCGTCCCTCGAAACAGAACGGCTACAGTAACAGTATGGAAAAGACACTGAGCGAAACCCCGCTGCTGCGCAGCGAACTGGGCGATGTCCTGCGCGGCATCCGCCAGCGCCAGGGTCGAACCCTGCGCGAGGTCTCGTCGGAGGCGCAGGTCTCCCTCGGCTACCTGTCCGAGGTTGAGCGTGGCCAGAAGGAAGCCTCGTCCGAGCTGCTCGAGGCGATCACCTCGGCTCTGCGCGTGCCGCTGTGGTTCGTGCTGCGCGAGGTCTCCGAGCGCATGGCGATCATCGATGGGGCAGTCGTTCCCGACGCGGTGCCCGACGATATTGTGCCCGTCACGCTGATTTCCTGACGCGTGAAGCACTCTGAGTTTTACGAGGCGGTCGAGGCGACCTTCGGGTCGGCCCTCGGCCGCTCGTATGTCTCCGACCTCTATCTCGCCTCCCTGGGGGCGACCGCGCGCGATGCGCTGTCCGCCGGCGTGAATCCGGACGAGGTGTGGGCGACCCTGTGCGAGGAAACCGGGCGCGAGGATGCGCGCTGGATTCATCGCGTCGATCCACGCGAGCGCGGGCGCTGACCGCCTCGAGTTATCGGTGTGATCGATGTCCGTCTGATCGGTGGGCGGCGTGTCGATGGGCGATCGAACATGTGTTCCATTTAAGCTTGTGGGCGACGACGCTCCGACGCGTGTCATCCACAGGGGTGACGTGCGCGGGACGCAGATGACGATGGCCGGTCGCATACTCGTCATGTCGCCTCGGAGAGGGGTGGCATTCCAGGCCAGGACACCCGCAGGCCGGAGAGGCCGCAGACGAAAGGATCACCATGGCAGCCCGTAAGGCACCCGCAGCAAAGCCCGCGACCAATGACCGCAATAAGGCTCTCGAAGTCGCCCTGTCGCAGATTGATAAGCAGTTCGGTAAGGGTTCCGTCATGCGCCTGGGCGATGACAACCGCCCGCCCGTTCAGGTGATCCCCACGGGTTCCCTCGCCCTCGACGTCGCCCTCGGTATCGGCGGCCTCCCGCGCGGCCGCGTCATCGAGGTCTACGGCCCCGAATCCTCCGGTAAGACCACGGTTGCCCTGCACGCCGTCGCCAACGCCCAGAAGGCCGGCGGCAACGCGGCCTTCATCGATGCCGAGCACGCTCTCGACCCGGTCTACGCTCGCGCCCTGGGTGTCGACACCGACTCCCTCCTCGTTTCTCAGCCCGACACGGGCGAACAGGCCCTCGAGATCGCCGACATGCTGATCCGCTCGGGCGGCATCGACATCATCGTCATCGACTCTGTCGCAGCGCTCGTGCCCAAGGCCGAAATCGAAGGCGAGATGGGCGACTCGCACGTCGGCCTGCAGGCCCGCCTCATGAGCCAGGCCCTTCGTAAGATCACGGGCGCCCTGTCCGCGACTGGCACCACCGCGATCTTCATCAACCAGCTGCGCGAAAAGATCGGCGTGTTCTTCGGCTCCCCGGAGACCACGACGGGTGGTAAGGCGCTGAAGTTCTACGCTTCGGTGCGCATCGACGTGCGCCGCATTGAGACCCTCAAGGAGGCCGGCGCCCCCGTCGGTAACCGCACGCGCGCCAAGGTCGTCAAGAACAAGATGGCCCCGCCCTTCAAGCAGGCCGAGTTCGACATCGTGTATGGCAAGGGCATCTCGCGCGAGGGCTCGATCATCGACATGGGTGTCGAGGCCGGCATCGTGCGCAAGTCCGGCTCCTGGTTCACCTACGGGGATGACCAGCTCGGCCAGGGCAAGGAGAACGTGCGCCAGTTCCTCGTGGACAATCCCGAGCTGGCCAACGAGATCGAGCAGAAGATCCTCGTCTCGCTGGGTATCGGCGAGGCCCCGGATCCGGACCAGGCGTCCCAGGACGTGCCCGACATCGATCCTGATGAGGATGCGGGCTTCTGAGTCGTGGTCCGCTATCTGGATCCCGAAGATAACCCCGAGCTGGGGGAGGAGCGCCGCCGGCGTTCCTCCCCGGGCGAGAGGCTAGCCCGCGCTCGCGAACGCAACGCAGCCCTGACGGGCACGGCGGCGATTGAGGCAGCGCGCGAGGTCGCCCTGCGTAAGCTCGACGCGCGCGCGTGTTCTCGCGCGGAGTTGACCAGTGCGATTGAAGGGCGCGGCTTTAGCGCCGAGATCGCCGCCCGCGTCGTCGACCGTCTTGAGGCCGTTGGTCTCGTCGATGATCAGGCGTTTGCGGACGCGCTCGTCCGCTCGCGTTTCTCGGGGACGGGAGCGTCCGGTCGTGCGCTGCGCGAGGTCCTCGTGCACAAGGGGTTGGACTCTTCGACGATCGAGCGCGCCCTGTCTCAGATCGATCGGGACGACGAGGCGGAGCGCGCGGCCCAGCTGGTGGCCCGTAAGCGGCGGTCTCTCGCGGGCGTCCCGCGCGAAACCGCCTACCGTAGACTGAGTTCCATGCTCGCACGCAAGGGGTATTCGCCGTCCGTCGCATCTGCAGCTGTGCGCGACGCCCTCGATTCGTGGGGCGAGGAGGAGAACGGAGCCGAGGAGGCTTGGCAATGGGGACTGTGACCGCAATGAGCGACGAGGCGCTGGCTGGCCTGATAGCGGATCTGACGCAGCGCGGCCTGACGGTCGCGACGGCGGAATCCCTGACGGGAGGCGGACTCGTCGCGCGCCTCGTGGACGTGCCCGGTGCCTCTCACGTCGTGCGCGGGGGCGTGTGCACGTACGCGGTCGATACCAAGGCCTCGGTGCTGGGCGTTTCGGAGAGCCAGCTGGCGGTGACGGGCCCGGTGGACGAGCAGGTCGCTCGCCAGATGGCTCGAGGGGCGCAGCAGCTGTTCCGCGCCGACATCGGCGTATCGACGACCGGGGTTGCCGGCCCGGGCCCCGCTGACGGTTTCCCTGCGGGAACCGTCCATATTGCGTGCGTCCATCCGGCGGGGGAGGAGCATCGCCTCCTGCACCTGGAGGGCGATCGCGCTGCAGTTCGAGCGGGCGCTATTGACGCCGCCCTGGCCCTTATGCGTGACGTGCTCGACTTCGCCGCGGTGGGGAGGGGCGACTAGACTTCACTGCGATGAATACGATGACGCAGGACGGCACCGCGCTGCCCCGCACCTACGCGGTGCGCACGCTCGGCTGCCAGATGAATGAACACGACTCTGAACGCATGGCGGGTCTGCTGGAGCAGGCCGGCCTCGTCCCCGTTGAGAAGGTCCCCGAGGCTGCCGCCCGCGCGACCGACGCCGGCGACATGGGCGCCGACGTCATCGTCATCAACACCTGCTCCGTCCGTGAAAACGCAGCGACCCGCCTCTTCGGCAACCTTGGCCAGCTGGCTTCCGTCAAGCGTGCACGTCCGGGCATGCAGATTGCGGTCGGCGGATGTCTCGCCCAGCAGATGCGTGACGGAATCGTCGAGAAAGCCCCGTGGGTGGACGCGGTCTTCGGCACGCACAACATTGACGTGCTCCCGGCGCTCCTGCGCCGCGCCGAGCACAACCGCGCGGCCGCCGTCGAGATCGAGGAATCCCTCAAGGTCTTTCCGTCGACCCTGCCCACTCACCGTGAGAGCGCGTACGCCGCGTGGGTGTCGATCTCCGTGGGCTGCAACAACACCTGCACGTTCTGCATCGTCCCGCAGCTGCGCGGCAAGGAACGTGACCGCCGCCCCGGCGATATTCTCGCCGAAGTCGAGGCCGTCGCCTCGCAGGGCGCGATCGAGGTGACCCTGCTGGGCCAGAACGTCAACTCCTACGGCGTTGGATTCGGTGAGCGCGGCGCTTTCGCTGACCTGCTGCGCGCCGTGGGGCGCGTCGAGGGTATCGAGCGTGTGCGCTTCACCTCGCCGCACCCTGCAGCCTTCACGGATGACGTGATCGCCGCGATGGCGGAGACCCCCACGGTGATGCCGAGCCTGCACATGCCCCTGCAGTCGGGTTCCGATGCGATCCTGCGTCAGATGCGCCGCTCCTACCGCCGTGATCGTTTTATGGGCATCCTGGATCGCGTGCGCGCGGCCATCCCGGAGGCTGCGATTACGACGGACATTATCGTCGGCTTCCCGGGAGAGACCGAAGAGGACTTCCAGGAGACCCTCGACGTCGTCGAGCAGGCTCGTTTCTCCTCCGCCTTCACGTTCCTGTACTCCCCGCGCCCGGGTACGCCCGCCGCGGACCGCGACGATCAGGTGCCCGATGACGTGGCGCTCGAGCGCTACCAGCGCCTCATCAAGCTTCAGGAGCGCATCTGCGCCGAGGACAATGCTGCGCTGGCAGGGACCGAGGTCGAGGTTCTCGTCTCCGAGGGGGATGGCCGTAAGGATGGCGCCACGCACCGTATTTCAGGACGCGCTCGCGACAACCGCCTCGTGCACGTCGCCCTGCCTGATGGCCTGGCGGGGGCCGACCGCCCGCGCCCGGGCGACATGATCCGCGCGACCGTCACGTACGGCGCGCCGCACCACCTGATCGCCGACTCGGGCGCGCAGGGCGGCCTGTTCGAGGTGCGCCGCACGCGCGCGGGAGACGCCTGGGAGGCGCGTCAGGCCAAGGAAGAGCCTGACAACACGGTGTCGCTGGGTATTCCCACGCTGCGCGTGGGCGCCCCGAGCTGACGCTGACCTGCATCGATGTGAGCCTCCCCGGGCCATGCGCTCGGGGAGGCTCACGCATGCCGAGGTGCCGCGCGCGATGGACGCTGCACGTTTGATCGTTTGCCAGCGTGACAAGCGAGAAAATGTCTCATCGAAACACGCGTGTGACCCACGACTCCTGCGTTACTTTTGTGTCGTGGCGATCGTCACGATGATGAGGCGATCGACATGCGGGAGCACTCTCGGTAGTGCGGGTCGATTCGAGCCCCCCTATGCGACCCGTGGCCTCCCCGCGTACGCGGTACGCGCCGCGCCTTCGCATGTAGTCGGCGCACACTCCACCGAGAGTGCCCCGCTCCTCCACGTGGAGGAACGGGGCACGACTCATATGCGTCGGGATGAGGAAGTTACTCCTCGGAGCCTTGCGCGAAGAGCGTGGGGATTTCCCGAGCGGCGGACAGGCCGATGGTCAGGCCGCGGCGCAGCATCGCGTGGATCTGGCGATCCGAGAGTCCCTCGCCGACAAAGAAACGCGACGCAGCTATCAGGGCCCAGCCGTCGCCATCTTCGATCGGAAAGACGGTCGGCTGCAGGCGGGCATTGTTCCACTGGTTTGCCTTCTCCTGCAGGGAGAGCTCCGTGTGTCCCTCACCGGGCACAGCAATGCGCATCTCGATCTGCGCCCAGGGGGCATCCGCGGGCTCGCGGTGAATCTGGAATTGCACGTCCTCCAGCTGGGTGACGGCGATGAACTCACTCGACCTGTGCGGCAGCCCGTCGCCTTCCAGGACGTTCTCGATGCGAGCAATGCTCACCTCGGCGACCTCGGTGCCCCACTTGGCGGCGTACTCGTCGGCCTCCATCGCGGGGGAGGGGGCAGCGGGGGCGGGCATGGCCTCGGGAACGGCCTCGCCGCCCTCACCGAAGGTAAAGCTCTTCCACTCAGGCATTGGTGCCCTCCTTGGTCCACTGGTCGGGGAATATGATGTCGAGCTGGTTCATCATGGCGACGGTTGCCATGATGAACTGGGAGACCTCGGCGGTGATCTGGTCGTCGGTTGCGCCCACGACCCAGTTGAAGGTGTGCTGCAGGTGCAGGGCGATCGCGCCGGTCTCGGTGGTGCCGGAGGTGACCTTCGGCAGGTAGGCCGAGGCGTTGAGGCGGCGCACTGCGGAGGCGATCTGATCGGCGTGCGAGGGATCGAAGAAACGCGGGTAGTCGGCGACGCCCTGGGCGGGATGGCCCTCGGGGACAGCGATGCGGACGGTGCGGTTGGGCAGGATCGCGGCGACCTGTCCGCTGGAGGAGACGAACGGGATGAATCCGATGGTCTCGACCGCTTGGATGACCCGGTCGAGGGTGACCGGGAGAGTGTCAGTTGTGCTCATGGTCTTAAGCCTAGCCGTTGTTGGGTGGTATCTGCGGGAGGCACCCGTACACTGGTGGCCATGGAGACATCGGTGAGGCGCGCGTCGGACGTCGTGTGCGCGGTTGTGGGGCCCACGGCCTCGGGCAAGTCAGATCTGGCCCTGGAACTGGCCTGCGTGCTTCCTGGCGCGCTGGGTGCGAGCGGCGCGGGCGAGATCGTCTCTGCGGATGCCCTGCAGCTCTACCGCGGCATGGACGTGGGGACGGCTAAGACTCCGGTGGAGGAGCGCCGTGGGATCGCCCATCACCAGATTGACGTGTTGGAGGTGCGCGACGAGGCCTCGGTGGCCGCCTACCAGAAGCATGCGCGCTCCGATGTGGCGGGTATCCACGAGCGCGAAGGCGTCGCGGTGATTGCGGGAGGCTCCGGTCTGTACCAGCGCGCCCTCCTGGACGTCATCGAGTTCCCGGGCACGGACCCTGTCGTGCGCGCCCGCCTCGAAGAGGAATCCGAGGGGCCGCTCGGCTCGCGCGGCCTGCACGATCGTCTCACCCAGCTGGACTCGGTGTCGGCGCAGCGCATCGACCCGCATAACGCCCGCCGGATCATCCGCGCACTCGAGGTCATCGAGCTGACCGGGCGCCCCTATTCGGCCTCCATGCCCCGCCACGAGTTCGTGGCGCCCTCGCTCATGGTCGCGCTGCGCCGTCCGTTGGAGGAGCTCGACGAGCGCATCGCGGTGCGCACCCGCGCCATGATGGATGGCGGGCTCATCGAGGAAGTGCGTGCCCTCATCGACGTGGGCCTACGTGAGGCGAAGACCGCGTCCCGTGCGACGGGATACGCCCAGGCGCTCGCCGTCATCGACGGGCAGATGAGCGAGGACGAGGCCGTGGAATCCATCGCGCTGGCTACGCGTCAGCTGGCGCGCCGCCAGGTCAAGTGGCTGCGCCCGGATCCGCGCGTGCACTGGTTGGACGTGGAGAACTTCGACTCGAACGAGGCCGTGGTACGCCACGTCGTCGAGTTGACGCAGCGCGAGGCAGAGGCCGCCCTGGGACGCTCGTAACACGGGCGGGGGCTGCACGCCCCGGAGCCGGGGGCTACGGTGGAGCCATGATTAACACGCAGCTGCCCGCCCACGCTCGCGTCGTCAAGGCCCACGGCGCTGGCAATTCCTTCGTCGTCGCCACGGACCAATACGACGATTACGACCCCAGCGAGGTTGAGGTCGCGACGCTGTGCTCACCGGCCTTCGGCATCGGTGCCGATGGCTTCATCCGGGCAGTTGAGCGCGATGGCCTGTGGTTCATGGACTACCGCAACGCTGACGGCTCGAAGGCAGAGATGTGTGGCAACGGCGTGCGCGTTTTTGTCGATCACCTGCGCCGCGAGGGGCTCGTGGATCTGCCGGTCGGGCAGACTCTGGACGTGGCCACGCGCGGTGGTATCAAGCGCGTCACCCCCGAGTCCGAGGACGAGGGGCAGGGGGCGAGCTACCGCGTCGACATGGGGCCGGCGGCTTCTCCCGCCCGCGAGACGATCGAGGTGCGTGTCCCGGGCATCGATGCGGTCCTGGGTGGTATCTGGGTGGACATGCCCAACCCGCACACCGTCGTCGAGCTTGCCGACGAGGAGAGCTTGCGCGGCGTGTTCCTGCCGACCGTTGATGTCTCCCAGATCCCGCAGGCACAGCGTCCCTCCTACGATCCGGCGCCCCAGGCGGGGACCAACCTCGAGCTGGTCGTCGACCTGACCGAGCCCGGGGCCGAGCACGGGCACATCGCGATGCGCGTGCTGGAACGAGGCGTGGGGGAGACCCAGGCGTGTGGCACCGGATGCTGCGCGGCAGCCCTCGCTACCGCGCTGCGACGCGGCCCCGGTGCGCCCACCCAGTGGGTCGTGGATATTCCGGGCGGCAGGGTCATCGTCGGCCTGGACGGCGTCATCGACTGGGCGGGGGAGCAGCCCCACATCACGGATGCGTCTGTGTTCCTCACCGGACCCGCGACCCGAGTCGCCGAGATCCGCCTCCCCTGAGCCCGCCCCCAGAAAAGGCGCCGGAGAGCGCGACGAGGCCCCGGCCTCGTCGATTGAGAAGAGCGCGTCAGGCGGGGCGCACCTCGATGATGCGGAAGCCCTTCTTGGACGCGTACTTCGAGGCTTGCAGGCCCTGGCCGTTCAGCCACGTGATGAGTGAATCCGCGCCCAGGTTGCGCTGGACGACGAGATAGGCGACGCCGGTGGGCGTCAGCCTGCCCAGCCATGCCAGGAGCATCTCGTGCATCGCGTCCTTGCCGATGCGCACGGGCGGGTTGGACCAGATGACGTCGAAGCGTGTGTCCGACTCCCGCGAGGTGGCCAGCGCCTCCTCGGCCTTCAGCGCGCGCACGCCGCTCGCGCCGTTGGACTGGGCGTTGCGCTGCGTTAGGTCCACCGCGCGAGAGTTCACGTCCACCGCCCACACGGTGGCGCTGGGGGACTCCAACGACATGATCGTCGCGATCGGACCCCACCCGCAGCCCAGGTCCAGGAAGGTCCCGCCCTCGGGCAGATCCGGGGCGATCTCCAGGAGCTGACGCGTGCCCAGATCGAGCTTAGAACCCGAAAACACGCGCGACGACACGCGCATCGACAGGTCGAAGCCGCGCGCGCTCACCTCGATCGTGCGAATCTCCTCCGCGCTCGCAGGGGAAGAGTCGGTGAAATACTGTTCGTCCACGGAAGAAAGCCTATCGCGCCCGCGCGCGCAGGCGCAGATGGGGGCGGCGCGTGCGACACTAGAAGCCCCCACGAAAAGGATGGTTATGGACACGACCCACACAGGTGCGGACTCCTCGAAAGAAGAGCGCGACCAGCGCGTCAACGACGTTGTCGCGCGCATTCTCGCGCGCTCGGGAACGGCGCTCGCATCGACGACGGGTCAGGACACCTCCCAGGACGCCGGTGCCCTCGAGCGCGAGGCCCGCGCGGGCACGCGCCGTGTCGACACGGGTGCCTCCGACCGCGAGGACATCTCCGAGGTCGAGTACCGCCAGGTGCGACTCGAAAAGGTCGTGCTCGTGGGCCTGCGCACCACGCAGAGCGAGGAAGAGGCTGAGAACTCGCTGCGCGAGCTGGCCGCTCTCGCGGAGACCGCCGGTTCGCGCGTGCTCGACGGCATCATTCAGCGCCGCATGAAGCCCGACCCCGCGACCTACCTGGGGTCTGGCAAGGCCCGCGAGCTGGCCGACATTGTGCGCAGCGTCGAAGCCGACACCGTGATCGTTGACGAGGAGCTGGCTCCCTCCCAGCGTCGTGGGCTGGAGGACGTCGTCGATGCCAAGGTCGTCGACCGCACGGCCCTCATTCTCGACATTTTCGCGCAGCACGCCAAGTCCCGTGAGGGCAAGGCACAGGTCGAGCTCGCGCAGCTCGAGTACCTGCTGCCGCGCCTGCGCGGCTGGGGTGAGTCGATGTCCCGTCAGGCCGGTGGCCGCGTGGCCGGCGGCGCAGGTATCGGCTCCAGGGGCCCCGGTGAGACCAAGATCGAGCTGGATCGTCGCCGCATCCGCACGCGCATGGCGAAGCTGCGCGCGGACATCGCGCGCATGGAACCCGCCCGTCGCACCCAGCGCAATTCGCGCCGCCGCGGGGCAGTGCCGTCGGTGGCCATTGCCGGGTACACGAACGCGGGTAAGTCGACGCTGCTCAACCGCCTGACGGATGCGGGAGTCCTCGTCCAGGACGCGCTGTTTGCGACGCTGGACCCGACTGTGCGCCGTGCGCGCGCCGCAGACGGTCGCGAGTACACGCTCACCGATACGGTCGGCTTCGTGCGCAACCTGCCCACGCAGCTGGTCGAGGCATTCCGCTCGACCCTGGAGGAGGTCGGGCAGGCCGACGTCATCTTGCACGTCGTGGACGCCGCCCACCCCGATCCTGTCTCTCAGGTGGAGGCTGTGCGCTCGGTGATTGACACGATCGAGGGAGCCTCGGACATCCCGGAGCTGATCGCTCTGAACAAGGCCGACCTGGCCTCGCCCGAGCAGATCGCCCTGCTGCGTACGGTCTTCCCCAATGCCGTGCCGCTCAGCGCCCACACGGGCTGGGGAGTGGAGGCGCTGCGCGCGGCCCTCGAAGACATGCTGCCTCGGCCTCGCGTGGCTGTTGATGCGATCCTGCCGTACTCGGCCGGCTCCCTCGTGCACCGGATCCACGAGGAGGGCGACGTCGAGCGCGAGGAATACGTCGAGACGGGCACGCGGATCGTCGCGCGCGTCGACGAGGCCCTGGCCGCCGTCATCGCCCGCGAGGCGGTGGGCGGCACCGTGGGTGACGCGGCGGTGAGCGGAGCGTGAGTGCGGACCTGGTCGAGGCCTCGGGTCGCGTCCTCGACGTGGTCGTCGCCCAGATGGGCGGTTCCCCGCGCGAGGGGCAGGCCTCGATGGTTGCTGAAGGCGCTGCGGCCCTGGAGGACCGCGAGCACCTCCTCGTGCAGGCGGGTACGGGCACGGGTAAGTCTGTGGGCTACCTGGTCCCGCTGCTGACGCACTGCGCGACGAACGGCGTGCGCGGGGTCGTCTCGACGGCGACGCTCGCGCTGCAGCGTCAGATCCTCGTCAAGGACGCGCCGGTGGTTGTCGACGCGGTCGCCTCTGTGGTGGGGGCGCGCCTGAAGGTCGCGGTGCTCAAGGGCTGGTCGAACTACGCGTGCCTGCACAAGCTGGACGGCGGGTACCCCACCGAGGGCACGCTGTTCGAGGATCGGGACATGAGTGTTGGCCCGACGGGTGAGCTCGGTAAGGAGATCCTGCGCATCCGCGAGTGGATCAGCGAGACCACGACGGGGGACCGAGACGACCTGGTTCCCGGCGTCTCGGATCGCGCCTGGCATCACGCATCGGTCGCCAAACCCGAGTGCCTGGGCAAGCATTGTCCGCTCGTCGATGAGTGCTTCGCGCAGGCGGCTCGCGTGGAGGCCGCCGAGGCGGACGTCGTCGTCACGAATCACTCGCTCTTCGGCATTAACGCGTGCGGTGAGGGCGAACTCTTCGGCGAGTACGATGCCGTCGTCATCGACGAGGCCCACGAACTGGCCGACCGCGTGCGCTCCCAGGCGGCCGCCGACCTGACGGTCGCCCGCGTGAGCCGCGTCGCCCGATCCCTGCGCTCGAATCTCTCGATCGACTCCACCGATCTGGACGAGGCCGGGGCCGGGCTGGGAGCGGCCATGGCTCCCCTGGAGGCGGGGCTCCTCGAGTACCGGCCGAGCGCTCTCGTCGACGCGATGATCGTGCTGGATGGCGCGGCCCGTCGTGCCAGCCACGAGGTGTCCGAGGCGCAGGGAGAACCTGCCGCCAAGCTCCTGGCTCGCGCGGCCATCGACGAGCTGATCGGCGCTCTCGACGCGTGGGGGCGAGACCCCGACCAGTCGATCGCCTACATCACGAAGGACGAATCTGACAATGCGCGCTTGACTGTCGGGCCTCTTGACGTGTCAGCAGCGATCGGTGGGACCGGCATTGGTGAGCGACCCGCGATCCTCACGTCTGCGACCCTCGCGCTCGGCGGAAACTTCGACTTCATGGCCGCACAGGCAGGTATGGCCGTCTCCGGGGTGCCGTGGCACGGCATCGATGTCGGATCTCCCTTCGACCACGGTCGCCAGGGTATCCGCTACGTGGCGACCCACCTGCCCCTGCCAGGGCGAGACGGCCCCTCCGAGGAGCTGCTTGGTGAGCTGGTGGAACTGGCGCAGGCCTCGGGCGGCGGGATGCTCGCTCTGTTTGCCTCGCGACGCGGGGCGATAGCGGGGGCGCATGCCCTGCGCGAGCACACGGACCTGACCGTCTACCTGCAGGGCGAAGAGACCCTGGCGCAGCTGATCCAACGGTTCCGCGAGGATCGCGACTCGTGCCTGGTGGGCACGATGTCCCTGTGGCAGGGCGTCGATGTTGCGGGGGATGCGTGCCGCCTCGTCGTCATCGACAAGATTCCGTTCCCGCGCCCGGACGATCCCGTTTCGCGCGCCCGCTCGATGGACGTCGAACGCAGGGGAGGCAACGGCTTCGTGTCGGTATCCCTCACCCATGCGGCGCTCATGATGGCTCAGGGGGTGGGGCGCCTCCTGCGCTCAACCGACGACCGGGGCGTCGTGGCGATCCTCGACCCGCGCGTGGTGACCAAGCGCTATGGCGGCTTCATCATGCGTTCCCTGCCCGCCATGTGGCCGACGACGGATCCGGACGTTGTTCGCGGTGCCCTTCGGCGCCTCGCGAAAAGCCCTGACCAGTAGGGATGGGCGCTCCTCAAGCGAGTAAAACGTCGTGCAGATAACGGGCGCGGACAGGCCCCTATCTGAGACAATGGGGGTGCCCGCAGACTCTAGGAGACACTCGTGGAAAACCAAGCGAAGACCCTGTACCCGTCAAAGTCCTCCGGACGTCCTTCGAAGATTGCCATCATCGGCGCCGGTGCCGTTGGCACGGCCGTCGCGTACGCCTGTGCGATGCGCGGCGACGCCCGTTCGATCGTTCTTCAGGACATCAACAAGGCCAAGGTGGAGGCCGAGGCACTCGACATGGCCCACGGCATCCAGTTCACGCCGGCCGGCTCGATCGAGGGCTCGGATGACGTTGAGATTGTTCGTGGCGCCGACCTGATCATCGTCACGGCTGGCGCGAAGCAGCAGCCCGGGCAGTCTCGTCTGGAGTTGGCTGGCTCGACCGTCAACCTCATGAAGAAGATCGTGCCGAACCTGCAGAATGTGGCTCCGGATGCCCGCTTCATGTTCGTGACGAACCCGGTCGACGTCGTCACGTACGCCGCGTTGAAGATCACGGGCATGCCCCGCAACCAGGTCTTCGGCTCGGGCACGGTGCTCGACACCTCCCGTCTGCGCTACCTGGTCTCGCGCGAAACCGGTGTGGCCACCCAGAACATCCACGCCTACGTGGCCGGCGAGCACGGCGACTCCGAGGTCGCCCTGTGGTCCAGCGCCGAGATCGGAAACGTCCCGCTGTCGCAGTGGGGCCCGACCCTGTCCGGCGGCGTATTCGACTCGGCTCTGCGTAACTCCATCGCGCAGGAGGTCGTCCAGTCCGCCTACAAGATCATTGAGGGCAAGGGCGCGACGAACTACGCGATCGGCCTGTCTGCCGCAAATATCGCGGGTGCGGTGCTGCGCGACGAGCAGCGCGTCCTGACCATCTCGACGCTGCTCGAGGACTGGGAGGGCATCTCGGACGTGGTCATGGCGGCCCCCACGATCGTTGGCCGCGACGGTGCTGGACGTGTCCTGAACCCGCCGCTCACGCTCAACGAGCGCGATGGCCTGACTGCTTCGGCCCAGCGCCTGCGTCAGGTTGCCCGCGATCTGGGCTTCTGAGTCTCCTTCGCATAAGCGAGTGGCGCCACCCCCAGGGGTGGCGCCACTCGCTTATGCGGTGCGTCAGAGTGAACGAATGACGGTGACGACTTTGCCGAGGATGGTGGCGTCGTCGCCGGGGATGGGGGAGTAGTCGGCGTTGTGGGGCAGGAGCCAGACGTGTCCGCCCGTCACAGATAGTTCCTTGACCGTCGCCTCGCCGTCAATCATGGCGGCGACAAATTCTCCGTTGCGGGCCTCATTCTGAGAGCGAATGACAACGTAGTCTCCGTCGAAGATGCCAGCGTCGACCATCGACTCGCCGCTCACCTCAAGCATGAACAGATCGCCGTGTCCGGTCATGGACGTGGGAAGGCGGAAGACGTCTTCCACGTGCTGCTCAGCGGTGATAGGGGCACCGGCAGCGATGCGTCCGACGAGCGGAATCGCCGTGCCTTCCTCCTCCACGTGGGAGACGGGAACCTCGATGCGAACGACCTTCTCGGAAGTTTGCGGTGAAGGGGTGATGCCGAGCTCAGCGCGCGCCCGATCAGTGAGGTCGAGGGCGCGGGGCAAGCCGGGCTCGCGGACCAGGTATCCTTCGGCCTCCAGTGCGTCAAGGTGATGCTTCACCGTCGATGGTGACGCCAAACCGACTGCAGATGCGATCTCGCGCACAGATGGAGGAAAGCCGCTGGATGCCAGCTTTTCGTTGATAACTCGCAAGATCGCGCGGTGTCGATCGCTGATCGAACGCTCGGTCATGGCCTCTCCTTCGCGTCGGGGCGGACGCAAATGTGCATGGGTAGGCGTCCACTAGATACGTCAAGGATAAGCCGATTTCGCGCAAAATGAAACATATGTTCGAGTGGGTCTCGACATTGGTTATGAAGCGTGCTATCGTACAAGTGTTCGACGAACAAATGTTCGATGAAAGTGTTCTGGAGGTTCTCATGAGTGTCCCCTTCGCGACGAAGACTGCCGTCTCGTTCCCCGCGCGCCGCTCTCCGCTTCGTGCAGTAGAGGATGCGCCGCTGGCGACCGTTCGTGACATCTCCACCGCTCCGTCTGCGCGTCGCCGCATCGAGGCTCAGCGCGTTGATGACCCTTCCTACCTGCGCTCTCCTGCGGCTCCGCGTCGCCGCGCCCGCTCCTCTCGTCGGGGCATTATTGTCGGTGCGCTCGCGACGGTTGTTCTCTCCGTGGGGGCCGGTGCTCTCGGCCTTGCCATCCAGCCTGCCGCCTACGATGGCCCGACGGTGACGAAGGCGGTTGTCAGCGGTGACTCGGTGTGGTCGCTGGCTCAGAATGTCAAGACGGATCGTCCGCTCGAGCAGGTTGTCGCTGACATTGAGCGCATGAATGACGTGCAGGGGGCTCTGCAGCCGGGTCAGCGCGTGGTTGTTCCTGTCCGATGAGACGGTGACACGTGGGACTCCTGTGACAGATGGGTGTCCGAGCGTGTACCGTTGAAGGGTGCACTGCCCTTTCTGTCATAACCCGGATTCACGCGTCGTTGATACGCGCATCGCGGACGACGGCGCCTCGATTCGGCGTCGGCGTGAGTGCACGCACTGCAAGAAGCGTTTCACGACCCTCGAAACGTCCTCGTTCCAGGTCGTCAAGCGCTCTGGCGTTGTCGAGTCTTTCTCCCGTAACAAGGTCGTGTCGGGCGTTAAGAAAGCCTGTCAGGGCCGGCCTGTCTCGGATGACCAGCTCGCGATCCTCGCTCAGCAGGTCGAGGAGCAGCTGCGCTCAACCGGAGTCTCTAACGTGTCGACGAACGAAGTTGGCAAAGCCATCCTCCCGTTCCTGCGTGACCTCGACGTGATCGCCTACCTGCGCTTCGCCTCCGTCTATCGCCAGTTCGACACTCTCGATGATTTCGAGCAGGCCATTCAGGCGCTGCGTGAGCGCTCTCAGGGTGCTGAGGCTACAGCCGACGTCCCCGAGGTAGCGGCCGATGCTGCGCATCCCGCTCCCGCGCCCGCGAAGAAGCCTCGCAAGGCTCGCACCCCTCGCAAGCGTGCCGTCTCCAATGCGCCCACGTTGCTCGGAGATGACTGATTACATGACATGAGAAGTGCCCGGTCCCCGCACGGGAACCGGGCACTTTTTCATTTGTGCTTGAGGTGCGGTCTAGTGCTCGCTCGTCTGCTCGGCTGCCTCCGAGCTGTCTGCCTGAGCGTCAGTCACGGGATGCAGCCGCTCATCATGCATTGCTCCGCGAACTCCTGCGACGGCTTCCGACATGGACTCGCGGGCTCCTGCGACAGCGTCGGAGACGGTACCGCGGGCCCCGGCCATGGCCTCGGATGCTGCCTCTCGCGCTTCGGCCACCTTTTCGGACACGGACTCGCGGGCCCCGGCCATGGCCTCGGATGCTGCCTCTCGCGCTTCGGAGACCTTCTCGGAGACTGCCTCGCGTGCCTCGGCCACGGCCTCGGAGACGGCGCCGCGCGCACCCGCCACGGCCTCGCGCGCACCCGCCACGGCATCCGTTGCTGCCGCCTGCGCGCCCATGATCTGCTCGCGCACCTTTTTACGCATGACCTTGCCGAGCTGCGAGCGTGGCAGCTCGGTCATGACGACGATCTGACGGGGGAGGGCGTAGTGGGCGAGGGATTTCTCTGCC
Organism: uncultured Actinomycetes bacterium; assembly: GCA_963537175.1. GTDB lineage: Bacteria > Actinomycetota > Actinomycetes > Actinomycetales > Actinomycetaceae > Pauljensenia. The sequence goes on along the minus strand of CAUTDS010000001.1, from coordinate 144,543 downwards.
CACTTGCGCAGGTCGTTGAGCGTCACGGACGCGCCGGCCTCGAGCACAACCGCTGCGACGACGTCTTCGCCAGACTCGCCGGCGGGCACGCCGACGGCCGCGACGTCGAGGACGCCGGGCATTGAGCGTACGGCCTCTTCGACCTGCGAGGGGTAGACGTTGAATCCGGAGGAGTTGATCATTTCCTTGCGGCGGTCGGCCATGTAGATGAAGCCGTCGCGCACCTGGACCAGGTCACCCGTGCGCAGCCAGCCGTCCTGCGTGAACACCTCGGCGGTTTCATCGTCCTGGTTCCAGTAGCCAGAGAACACCTGAGGGCCGCGCGCGATGAGTTCACCGACCTCGCCCCCGGGAACTTCACGGCTCGGATTCTCCGGATCCACGATCTTCACCTGGGTGGAGGGGAAGGGAATGCCGAGTGCGCCGCGTGCACGCGAAGAAGCGAGGGGGGAGCCGAGAAGAATCGGCGAGGCTTCGGTCATGCCGTAGCCCTCGATCATCAGGCCGCCGGTCGCCTGTTCCCACTGATCGGCCAAGGATGCCGACAGGGGCATTGCGCCCGAGAGGGAGAAATGGATGGACGACAGGTCCACGTTCGTGCTCTCCGCTGCTGCCAGGAGACGCTCGTACATGGGCGGAACACCCAGGAAGAAGGTGCACGGCAGGCGACGCTGCGCTGCCAGGACCATGGCCGTATCGAACTTGGGGAACATGGCGATTGTCGCGCCCAGACGCAGGCCCGCCAGGAAGCCGATTGTGAAGCCGAAGGCGTGGAAGAGTGGCAGGATGCAGTAGAATACCTCGGCGCCCTCGTGGAGGACGGGAACCCACGCGATCGATTCCTCGACGTTCGCCATGAGGTTGGCGTGCGTGAGCGCGGCGGCCTTCGGGACGCCCGTCGTGCCGCCCGTGTGGATGAGGAGGGCGACGTCGTCCATGGCGGATGGGCAACTGCCCTGCCAAGGGGTGGCCGAGCGCATGGCTCGTGTCCAGGAGCGTGCCCAGCCGGGGCGCGGACTTGACAGCTGATCGCGCTTCTCGCGTGCGGCCTTGATCGGCAGCTTGAGGGCCAGGCGCGAGGCCGTGGGCAGAGCCGTCGTCAGGTCCATCGAAAAGGTGGTGTGGCCGCGCCCGAGGAAGGTGAGTTTGTCCAGGGACTTCGACCAGGCGATGGTGACGCGCGCGCCGTGGCGCGCGTACTCGCCCTCCAGCTCGCCCGAGGGTGCTAGGGGGTTATGCTCGACGACGACAGCGCCCAGCAGCATTGTGCCGAGGACAGCGACCGCGTGCTGCGGGCAGTTCGGCATCACGAGGGCGACGCGGTCGCCGGGGCGCACGCCCGCCTGATGGAGGGCACCTGCGGCCAGACGCATCTCCTGGGCGAGCTGCGCGTACGTGAGCTGGCGTGCGAAAAAGTCGATGGCAGCGCGCTCCGGGTAGCGCGAAGCGACCTCCAGAACCATCTCTGGGATGGGGCGCTCGGGGGTTGCGATCTCGTAGGCAACACCGGGCGCGTACAGGCCGCGCAGCTGCGACGTGAGGTCCATCTGTCCTCCTTCGGAAACGATATACCTACGATACCGTAACCGCCGTGCCTGTTGACCAGGTGGAAACGCGATGAACGCGACAGTTTTATAGCGGCGTCGCGATCAGACGGACCGTTTCAGGCAGGTGACTCAGTTCCTCGAGCGCCTCGCGCCCCAGGCCAGCCGAAATGTCGGTGAGCACGTAGCCGACCTCGTCCATAGTGGCCAGGATCTGGGCGTCGACGTTCGCCTCGGAGGAGGCGAAGATCTGGTTGACGCGTGCCATGACGCCGGGCACGTTGCGGTGGATGAGACGCACGCGGTAGCGCGAGCGCTTGCCGATATTCATCGTCAGGTTCGGCAGGTTCACGCTCATGTCCGTGGAGCCACTGGCCTGGTACTCGCCGATCTTAGCGGCCACGAAACGGCCGATGTCGTACTGCGCTTCCTCGGTCGAGCCGCCGATGTGGGGCGTGAGAATGACGTTGTCGAGGGTTGCCAGGGGCGAGTCGAAGGGGTCGCCGTTGGCGCGTGGCTCCTCGGGGAACACGTCGATGGCCGCACCGCCCAGGTGACCGGACACGAGCGCGGCGTGCAGCGCATCAACGTCGACGACGTGACCGCGAGACAGGTTAATGAAGAGGGCACCGGGCTTCATGAGCTCGAACTCGACGCGTCCGATGAGGTTCGTGTTGGATTCCTGGCCGTCCACGTGCACGGAGATGATGTCGGCCTCGCGTAGGACGGCCTCCATGGTTGGCATCTGCGTCGCGTTGCCCAGGGCAAGGCGCTCGGCTGCGTCGTAGAAGATGACGTTGAGGCCCATGGCCTCGGCGAGGACGGAGAGCTGTGTGCCGATGTTGCCGTAGCCGATGATGCCCAGGGTGTGACCACGCACCTCGTGGGCGCCGTCCGCGCTCTTGTCCCATACGCCGCGGTGCAGGCGCGAGTTCTTGACGGTGACGCGGCGCGAGAGGTCGATGATCTCGCCGATGGCGAGCTCGACGACGGAGCGCGTGTTGGAGTAGGGAGCGTTGAACACGGCGACGCCCATCTCGGTGGCGGTCGCCAGATCGATCTGGTTTGTGCCGATGCAGAAGGCGCCGATGGCCTTGAGGTCGGGGCGTGCGCGCAGCACGCGTTCGGTGACCTCGGTCTTGGAACGCAGGCCCAGGTAGTCCACGCCTTCGAGTGCGTCGATCAGGTCGTCCTCGGACAGGGCACCCGTCACGCGGGTCACCTCGATGCCGAACTTGGCGAAAATATCGTCGGCGACGTCGTGCGGGTTTTCCAGGAGCAGTGCGCGTGTCATGCCCCCATCATGGCAGACGGGGGCACAAAGCGACATGCGGTGTCAGGGTGTGGTCGCTCCTACCACTCTTCCATACCGGCGGGCAGGGGAGCGCAGTGGACGACGTGCACGTCGTGGGTGGCGCGCGTGAGGGCGACGAAAAGGTCGCCGACGCCGTCGCTGAGGATCTCCGCGGGTTCGACGAGGATGACGGAGTCAAACTCGAGGCCCTTGGAGGCGACGGCCGACAGGAGGCTGACACGCTCGGAGAGGGCTGTCTCCCCGTCCACGTCGGCTCCCCACGCGCGGGCGCGCTGCGCCCCGACAATGATGGCGATGCGGCCGCGGGAGGTCCCCGCCTCGCGGTCGAGGCGCTCCTCGGCCTCACGCTGGGCCTGGGCGACGGCGCGCCACAGGGGGCTGCTGTCCTTCGACGAGGCCGGGGCGTCCTCGGGCGCGTCCACGTGGGTGACGCGGTAGCAATCGTCGACATCGCGCACGGCGGTCATCGGGTAGAGGACGGGGACGCCGGCGCGCGCGACGACGCCTTCGGCGAGGGTCGTGAGGGTGGCGGGCGTGCGGTAGGAGACCGTCAGAGCGTACTCGGCCGCCAGAGCGCGGGCTGCAGGGCCGAGGGCCTTTTCCCACGTGGATGGGCGCTTGGAGCCGCGACGCTGGTCGAGGTCGCCCACGACCGTGAATGAACGGGAGGGGCAGCGACGCAGCAAGGCGCGCCAGGCCATGGGGGAGAGCTCCTGCGCCTCGTCGACGACGATGTGGCCATACGCCCACGTGCGGTCCTTAGCGGCGCGCTCGGACAGCGGCGTCCAGGTGTCCTGCCCGGCCACTTGCTCGGCGAGCATCTGGGCGGTCACAATGCCGCCACCCAGGTTCTGGGCCTCGATCGCCTCGCGGGCGCGCTCGATCGCGCCCTCGTCAGCTTCGCGCGACGAGGAGGAAGAGGACGGCATAGGGCCGAGCAGCTCCTCGCACTCGTCCAGGATCGGCACGTCAGACACCGTCCACGGGGCAGAGCGGGGGCGCACGAGGGCCGCGAGCTCGTCGGGACGCAGGGGGGAGCCGGCCTTGCGGTTCGCCGCCGCCAGTACCTCGGGACGAGCGTAGAGCCTGCGCAGCAGCGTCTGTGCGCTCGTCGGCATCCACGCCGTGTTGATCGCACGGCGACAGTCCACCGAGTCGCGGATCTCGATGAGCCAGGAGCGCTTAACCTCGGGATCGACGCCGCCCTCGGAGTCCGCATCCCCGGCCTCTCGCGCCAGGCGCAGGGCCAACACGTCCATGAGTTCACGCGCGAAGGACTCTCGCGCCACGTTATGCGCGCGGCCCGAGCGCTTCGCCCGGCGCCTCGCGCTCTCTACGTCGGCGCGCGTGAGCGTCACCTCGCGGTTCCACACGCGCAGCACCTGGTCGCCGTCGGGGAGCTTGGCCAGCGCCCGAACGGCTTCCTTGACGATCTTCGCCCACGCGGGCAGCCCCTTGATCCGCGCCACGGCCTCGTCCTCGCTACCGCGAGCGTTCACGCCGGGCACCAGGTCACCCAGCGTCACCGAGACGACACCCGTCTCGCCGAGTGACGGCAGGACCTGCTCGATGTAGCGCAGGAACAGGCGCGAAGGACCGACGAGGAGGACACCCGAGCGTTCGAGGCGCTCGCGGTGGGCGTAGAGCAGGTACGCGATGCGGTGCAGGGCGACGGCCGTCTTGCCGGTGCCGGGGCCGCCCTGGACGACCAGGAGACCCTTGTCGGATGCGCGAATGATGCGGTCCTGCTCAGACTGGATGGTGGCGACGATGTCGCCCATGCGGCCGTCGCGGGCCTCGCTGAGCGCGTGCATGAGGGCGCCCTCGCCCTGGAGTTCGAGTCCGGACGCGCGGGAGGCATCCAGCAGCTCATCTTCGAGGCCGGTCACGCGCCGGTCACGGGTGGAAATGTGGCGGCGACGCACGACCCCGTCCGGCTTGGCGGAGGTGGCCTGGTAGAAGGGGCGTGCGGCGGGGGCACGCCAGTCGACGAGCAGGGGAGTGCCGTCCTCGTGGGACAGGGAGAGACGACCCACGTGACGGGTTGAGCGATCAGCCATGTCGAGGCGCCCGAACACGAGGCGTTCCTCGACGCCTTCGAGGCGCGCGGCCATTTCGCCGAGGTGCGCCGACAGGGCCTCGCGCTCGGTCCATCCCTGAGCGTTGCCGACGCCGTGGGTCGAGTGGACGCGCCCCTGACGCTGTCGATACGAGGCGCGTAGAGCGTCCAGGCGTTCGTAGGCGCTATCCACGAAATCCTGTTCGGGCAACGGAAGGTCGGTCGACGATTCGCGGTGCTCGTTCGTGGCCATGGGTCCTCCTCGTTTATGGGCCTTCCATTGTTCCCTACTTTCGTCTCGTGTGCTCTCCTATGTGCGGTGTGTGCGCGACTTCGCCGCAAGCTCAAAACCGTCTCCCGCGTGACGAGGTGGGCGCCGCCCGGGTACGTTAGACACGAGGCAGAAGAATCAGCATGAGGAGGAGACGTGAGTATCAACGCCACTGACCTGTATGCCGACGGTCCCGCCGCCGGCGCGAAGGCGAAGATTCTCCTCATCCACTTTGATGGGGCGATTGACGCCGGCGCGGCAGGGCGCATGGCGATCGGCCAGCTCCTGCGTTCCCTGCACAATGAGCGAGTCGCCACCTTCGATGCGGACACGCTGATGGACTACCGGTCGCACCGTCCGATCGTGACCGTGGACAATTGGGTGTCTTCCCCGGATATGGTGATGCCGCAGACTGTCCTCGACCTCGTCGAAGACGACATGGGCAACCCGATCCTGGTCCTGCACGGCGCGGAGCCCGACGCTCACTGGGAGTCGTTCACGAACGCGATCAACGAGCTGTGTGAGCGCGCCGGCGTCGAGATTACGTTCTCGCTGCACGGGGTGCCCTCGGGTGTGCCGCACACTCGCCCGACGCCGGTGCACGTGCAGGCCACCGATGCGTCGCTGCTTCCCCCGGGGTCCGGCGCGATATCGAATCACATGCAGTTCCCCTCGCCGCTGTCCACCTTCATGCAGATTCGCATGGGGCAACGAGGAATTGGCGGGCTGGCGCTGCTCGGCGCGGTCCCGTACTACATGGCGGATACCGGCTACCCGGCGGCCTCCTCGGCCCTGCTCACCTCCTTCGCGAAGTTCGCTGACCTGTCCCTGCCCGTCGGCGACCTCGAACAGGGAGCCGCGCAGGATCAGGAGAACATTGCCAAGCTTGTGGAGGGAAACCCCGACATCTCTCACACAGTCTCCAACCTCGAGGAGCACTTCGACGCGTGGACCGGTGGGGAGGGAGCGATCCCGCTGCCCGGACTCGGTCAGCGGCCGTCGGCGGGCGGCGAGGAGAAGACCCCGAAGGATATCGGCGACGTGATCGAGGCCTACTTGGCTCAGGTCTCGCGCGCCCAGGACGAGGAGATCGAGTCCGTTCAGCGCGCCCCGCGCACCGAAGAATCCGTGGAGCCCTCCAAGCCCGACACGATCGAGGACGTGCTCGCACGCATCGAGGCGCGTCGTAACGGGCACGGCCCCGGGCCCTCGGCTCCGCGTCACCGCGCCTGAGCCTGCGGCCCCACCCGCGCGCGTGAGTTCGCGCGTGGGCGGGGAGTCAGTCGGCCTGCGGGTAACCCACCTGCGAGTCTGTCAGCGCCGCCGTACCTGCGACCCAGCGCGTCAGGTCGGCCGGCCTCGTAATGCGGGCCGGGAGAGCGAGCGTTCGCAGGGCCCGATCGATCTGATCGACGTCTACGACGTTGGCGGCGCTCGCCAGGGCGACGACGTTGCCGCGCCGTCCCCCTCGCCCCACCTTCGGGTCCTGGATGGATGCCACGAAGGGAAACACTTCCTGCAGGGCAGCCACGTCCTGGCGCGCGTTGGCAGGGACTCCGTGCGCGCAATTGACCAGGTACACACCCGAGGCCGTGAGGGCACGCCGGGCCCGGTCTGCGCACTCCACCGTGCGCAGATGATCGGGAGTCACGCCCGACGCGAAGGCATCGCGCACGATGACGTCGAAAGACCCCTCGCGCGCCCCGTCGAGGACCGTTCGTCCATCGCCCACGCGGATCTTGACCTGCGGGGCCTTGGGAATGGGGAAATGCTCACGCACCTGTTCGGCCAACGAACGGTCGACCTCGACGGCGACGTGGCGCGACTGAGGGCGAGACGACGACCATGCGCACGCGAGCGCACAGGCCGCGCCGCCCACGTGAAGCGCGCGGAAACGATCCTGGGGACCCCACAGCGAAGACACGACGGCGTCCATGTGCTGCATGTACTCGAACTCCAAGTACGTTGGGTCTGACGTGTCGACTGCGGACGATTCGACCTCGCCCAGGAACAGCGTCGCGCGCGGACCGTCCCAGCGGATGCGGGCCACACCGAAATCCGTGTCGAAGGAGATGTCGCGTGACGAAGATGAGCGTGCCATGGTGGACACTGTAACCATGGACGACGCCCACGGGCACAGGAGGTGACATGTCAAACGCTCCCAGGGACGCGCGCGCCAAGCGCGACTGGGGATCGGACGATAGCGCCACGCCGATCCTGCACGTCGACATGGACTCCTTCTTCGCGCAGGTCGAGATGCGCGAGGATCCGAGCCTCATCGGCCGCCCCATCATCGTGGGCGGCACGTCCGGGCGTGGAGTCGTCACCTCCGCCACCTACGAGGCCCGCGCCCTGGGCGTGCGCGCAGGCATGCCCACCTCGCGCGCCCGCGCCCTGTGCCCGAGCGCCGCATTCATCCCCGGCAACCACGGCCTCTATCAGCGCTACTCCCGGCAGGTGATGGCGATTCTCGCCACCGTCACCCCCGATCTCGAGCAGGTCTCCATCGACGAGGCCTTCCTCGACGTCTCCGGGGCGCGCCGCAGGCTGGGGTCGCCCACCCAGATCGCTCGCCTCATCCGCTCGCGAATCCGGCAAGCCGTCGGGCTGCCCGCATCCGTCGGAATCGCCGCCACCAAGTCGGTCGCCAAGATCGCCTCCTCGCACGCCAAGCCCGACGGCCTGCTCCTCATCCCGCAGGCGGCCACCGTCGACTTCCTCCACGGACTGCCCGTTGGGGCGCTGTGGGGAGTCGGAGGGAAGACTGCCGCGATCCTCGACCGGGAGGGGATCGACACGATCGGGGACCTCGCCAACGCCCCGCTCACTCGCCTCACCAAGCTCCTCGGCGTGGCCTCTGCCCACCACCTCCACGACCTGTCGTGGGGCATCGACCCGCGTCCCGTCGCCCCCACGCGTGCCGAGAAATCGGTCGGCATGGAACGAACCTTCGAGGAGGACGTGCGCTCGCGGGCGGACATCGAGGAATTTATCCTGGCGGCCTCGCACGACTGTGCCCGCAGGCTGCGCGCCGGAGGAGTCGTGGGGTGGACCGTGGGCATCAAGATGCGCGGCACCGATTTTCATACGATCACGCGCAGCGTGAGCCTCGTGGCGCCCACCGACACTGGGCGCGATATTGCTCAGGCGGCGCAGGGTCTGTTTGCCCGTGAGGATATGCCGATCGGGGGAGTGCGGCTCTTCGGCGTGCGCGTGGAGGGACTGCAGTCGCGCTCGGGAGGAGTCGCCGTCACGCTGGACCGCGACGAGAGGCCCGCCGCCTCCGAGCGCGCGATGGATCAGATTCGTGACAAGTTTGGCGCGGGCGCCCTCGCCCCCGCCACGCTCCTCGGGAAGAAGGTGCCGGGCAGGCGCTCCTTCGGCACAGATAGCAACGAGGCCGGGGCTCTGCCCACCGGAGCCAGTGCTCAGGCGCGTGGGCAGGGGAGTGAACCCCGCGACGAAGAAGCCACGCAGGAGACGCTCCTGTAAGGCCAGTTCGTCTCCGACATGTCACACGCGCTAAGCTGAGGACACCACCGTCCGAAAGGGGCACCCAATGGCTCTCACCGAGTACGAGAAGAAGATCCTCGAGCAGATGGAAGCATCCCTGCGCGAGGAAGACCCGGCGTTGGCCTCCCAGATGTCCGCCCCCGCGGCTGAGGAAGAAGACGAGCCTGCTCGCGGACCGCGCGCGCCGCGTCGCATTGCGCTGGGGCTGACCGGAGCTGTCCTGGGCATGGTCGTCCTGGTCGCCGCCGTGTCACTGGGCTACTCGATTCTCTCGATCCTCCTGGGGGTCGCCGGCTTTGCGCTGACGGTCGCCGGTATCCTCTACGCCCTGTCGCGGCCCGGAGCATCGTCGTCGGGATCGGCCGAGCACGACGCAGACAAGAGCAGTGGATGGAACTCTTTCATCCAGGATCAGGAGCGCCGCTGGGACGACCGCCGAGGCAACGACTAGGCGTTCCACACGACTGACGAAGCGGGGCGAGCCGGACTAACCGGCTCGCCCCGCTTCACTGTGCTCCCCACTGCGGCCCCCACTGCGCTCCCCACTGCGCTCCCCACTGCGCTCCCCACTGCGCTCCCCACTGCGCTCCCCGGGATTCTCCATCTCCCTCCCCACCTCCCTCCCCGAGAGTGGTGCCGGTGCCCTCCAGGTGATCCCATGCCTCGAGAAAATGCTGCAATAACAACGAATGACGCCTGAATGGCATCTTGTCATCGTCTTTGGCTGTCGTCGTTCGCTGCATAGCGACTCACCGAATGTGTGCAAGATTTCCCCACTTTTCTCCACCTGATTTTTTCGCTGCAATTCCGCCGTTTTTGCTCGGTGTATCTCGCGCCACGCCGTAAGTTCCTGCGTAAATATGGGGTTTGGTGGGTTAAAGTGGGGGAAAGTTCCGAACAGGGGAGGGCGGTGACATGTTCCTCGGTACGTACGAGCCCAAGCTCGACGACAAGGGTCGCATGTTCCTGCCCGCGCGCTTTCGCGAGGACATGGAGGGCGGAATCGTCCTCACTCGCGGACAGGAGCACTGCATTTACGCATTCCCTGCGTCGGAGTTCGAGAACATGACCGCGGAACTGCGCCGCGCGCCCCTGTCGTCCAAGCAGGCGCGTGACTGGATTCGCGTGATGCTCTCGGGTGCTTATAAGGAGATTCCGGACAAGCAGGGGCGTATCAGCGTCCCGGCAGACCTGCGCGCATACGCCGGTCTGGGTCGTGAGCTCGCCGTCATCGGCGCCGGCTCGCGAGCCGAAATCTGGGATGCCTCGGCCTGGCGCGAATACCTCGCAGTCCAGGAAGAGGTCTTCTCCAATACAGCAGAAGAGATTATTCCCGGGATGTTCTGACCCGTACATCCAGGTCTCCGCCCGCTGTTCCGACATCACTTCCCCGGTGGCGGAGCACGGTGGGGGACCTGGGTGGACGGTTCGAGGTGATAGACGTAAAGGAGGCGCGACATGCGCGATGCATCGGAGTCGGTGCGCGATTCGTCGCGCCCCGCGAGTGAGCGTCACGTCCCCGTGCTGCTGCGCGAATGCCTCGACATGCTCGCCCCTGCGATCGAGCGCCCCGGCGGCGTCCTCGTGGATGGAACCCTGGGCATGGGCGGTCACACCGAGGGTGCCCTCGAGCGCTTCGAGGGACTGACCGTCATCGGCATCGACCGTGATCCGCAGGCGATCGAGCTGGCATCGGAGCGCCTGAAGCGCTTCGGGGCGCGTTTCCGCGCGGTCCACACCACCTACGACAACATTGATATGGCCGTTGAGGGCCAGCTCGGCGCCGGCGCGCGCGTGGATGGCGTCCTCATGGACCTGGGAGTCTCCTCGCTCCAGCTTGACGAGGCCGACCGCGGCTTCGCCTACTCGAAGGATGCTCCGCTCGACATGCGAATGGATGCGACGAGCGGGCAGAGCGCGGCGGACCTGCTGGCCACCGCCTCGGAAGGCGAGCTGATCCGCATCCTGCGCACCTACGGTGAAGAGAAGTTCGCGCCCCGGATCGCCAGGCTCATCATCCGCCGCCGAGACGACGCGCCCATCACTCGCACAGGCGAGCTTGTGGACATCATTCGCGAGGCGATCCCGGCGCCTGCGAGGCGCACGGGCGGCAACCCGGCGAAACGCACGTTCCAGGCGCTGCGCGTCGCGGTCAACGACGAATTAACCATCTTGGAGAGGGCGCTCCCGCGGGCGCTGTCAAGTCTGAGGGTCGGCGGGCGCCTAGTCGTGGAGTCCTACCAAAGCCTTGAAGACCGAATAGTCAAAGATGTGCTGCGCCGCGGCTCTACCTCCGCAGCGCCTCCCGGACTGCCGATCATCCCCGATGAGATGGCTCCTAGCCTGCGCCTGCTGACGAAGGGCGCAAACAAGGCCGACCAGGCCGAACAAGACCACAATCCCCGATCCGCTTCCGTGCGACTGCGCGGCGCGGAACTCATCCGTGAATGGAAGGACCTCGCATGAGTGCAGCAACCGCGAAGGCACGTCCCGCAGCGCGCCCCGAGCTACGCCGCGACGAGGTCCACGAGCTTCGTCTCGTCGAGGGCACCCGCCCGCGCCGTTCCCTGATGGCCGTCGTGGCCCTCCTCGTGGTCGTCGCTCTGGCATCCGTGGTGACCTCGATGGTGCTCAACACCCGCATGGCGCAGACCTCCTTCGAGATTCGCGAGCAGCAGCTCGTGCTCAACGAACTGGAGGCGCAGTCGTGGACCATGCGCGCTGAGCTGGACCGCAAGGCCTCGCCGACGGAGCTGGAGAAAGCCGCCAAGGCAAACGGCATGGTGCCCGCCGGCAAGTCGGGTTTCATCACGCTTGAGACCGGCACTGTCGAGGCTGGAACCCCCGCGAAGTAACTCGGAGGCGAGTGCCTATGGATACCGTCATCACGCGTTCGCGGTGGGTCTTGGGATTTTTCATCCTTGCCCTGAGCATCTGCGCCGTGCGGCTCGTGCAGCTGCAGATCATTGAGGGACCGTCCCTGGCTGCTCAGGGGCAGCGTGTGCGTACGTCGTCGACCGAGGTTGCGGCCGCGCGCGGAACGATCACCGACGCAACCGGCGTGGTCCTGGCGAACTCGATCCAGACCTACGATATCGCCGTTAATCAGGTGAATATCCGGGCTTATGTGCACCGCGATGACGATGGTGACGAGGTTGGACGAGGCCCCGCTGAGGCCGCTCGCCAGCTCGCCCCGCTCCTCGGCATGAACGAGGCCGAGCTGGGCGGCATGATGCTGGGCGATTCGACCTACGAGTACATCAAGCGAAACGTCGATGCGGTGACCTACCGTGAGATCCGTAAGCTCGACATCTACGGGATCGAGTGGGAGTCCGTCTTCGAACGCGAATACCCCAATGGGAACGTGGCGGCCCCGGTCATCGGCACGGTGAACGCCGAGGGGCAGGGCTCCTCGGGCATGGAGGCGCAGTTCGATGCCTTCCTGACGGGTACGCCGGGCGCGCAGGCTTTTGAGATCGCTCCCAACGGCGCCGTCATACCCGGCGGTAAGAAGACGACGGTGGAACCCAAGAACGGTGGCAACGTTGAGCTGACGCTGCATGCTGACCTCCAGCACCAGGTGCAAGATCTCTTGGATTCGCGTGTCGCGAAGCACCAGGCCGACTGGGGCGCGGTCGTCATCGAAGATGTCGCGACGGGGCATGTCCTCGTCATGGCGGATTCGAACTCGACGGAGCCCGACAACGCCAAGCCTCAGAAGGTGCACGCTGTGCAGGACACCTTCGAGCCGGGCTCGGTGGGCAAGCTCGTGACCGTGGGAACGGCCCTCAATCAGGGGACGATCACCCCGACGAGTGTTTTCCAGGTTCCCTACGCGCTGGATCTGCCCGATGCCGGTGGGCCGATCACGGACTTCCATGAGCACGATGGTGAGACCCTGACGGCGACGGGCGTGTTGGCGGAGTCCTCGAACACGGGAACGGTGCTCATCGGCCAAACGGTGAGCGATGATCAGCGTTACTCCATGATGCGCGCCTTCGGCTTTGGCCAGGAGACCGGTATCGAGCTGCCCGGCGAGTCTGCGGGCCTTCTGCGCAGTGCCGACCAGTGGCAGGGCCGTGATCGCTACGTGACGATGTTCGGTCAGGCATATGCGATCACGGCGATGCAGGAGGCGTCCGCTCTCGCCACGATCGCGAACGGGGGAGTGCGCATCTCTCCGCATATCGTGAAGTCGTGGACGAATGCGGATGGAACGGTTGAGGTTCCCGACTCGAGCCAGCCCGTGCAGGTCATGGACGCGCAGGCGGCCTCGCAGCTGCTGACCATGATGGAATCCGTCGTTGAGGATGACCGCGGTACCGCTGGTGCCGCGAAGGTCCCGGGCTACCGGGTCGGCGTGAAGACGGGTACCGCCGAGACCGTCATCGACGGAGCTTCGGGCCTCGTGTCGACCACCGCAGGCATTATCCCCGCGGATGCGCCGCGCCTGGCGATCGCCGTGGTTCTGTACAATCCGAAGGTGGCGTCGGTCTCATCTGATTCGTCAGCCCCGCTTTTTGGCGACATCGCGCGTACGGCGGTCGCGAACCTGGGTATCCCCGCGTCTACGGGGTCAGCTAACCTGTATCCGACGACCCCGTGAGTCTGAAGGAGTAAAGCATGCAGGCATCAGCCCAGTGGATCGCTGAGGCAGTGTCGGGTCGCCTCGTGGGGAACGACGTTCCCGTGACGGGGCCCGTGGTGACGGATTCTCGCGAGGCTCAGGCAGGGTCGCTCTACGTTGCGCGCCGCGGTGAGAGCGCCGACGGTCACGCGTTCGTATCCGGTGCGGTCGAGCGTGGCGCGGTCGCCGTTATCGTCGAGTACGAGGTTGACGAGGCCGTGGCTCAGATCGTCGTCGAGGATTCGACCGAGGCGCTGGGGGCTCTGGCTCGCGCGCACGTCGAGAAGCTACGCAGCAGCGGAGACCTGGATGTCATCGCCATGACCGGCTCCGTGGGTAAGACGACCACGAAGGACCTGCTGCTCCAGATCATGAGCGAGGACGGGCCGACGGTCGCCCCCAAGCTGTCTTTCAATAACGAGGTCGGCCTGCCCTTGACGGTGCTCCTGGCTGACGAGTCGACGCGCCACCTCGTCCTCGAGATGGGCGCCTCGGGGCCCGGCCACATCACCTACCTGACGGACATCGTCGCCCCCGACGTGGCCATCGAGCTGTGCGTGGGCCACGCCCACGTGGGTGGGTTCGGCGGTTTCGAGGGCGTTGCGGCCGCGAAGGCCGAGCTCATCAAGGGAACGCGTCCGGGCGGACCGGTCATCCTGAACACGGACGACCCGAACGTCGAGGCCATGGCTCCGTTGGCGACCGGACGGGTGATCCGCTTCTCGGCGTCGGGCAACGAGCATGCCGACGTTCTCGCGCGCGACGTGCGCCTCGACCGTGCCGACCGTGCATCCTTTACCCTGGTGACCCCTGAAGGGGAAGCCCCCATCGATCTGAAGATCGTGGGTCGTCATCACGTCGCGAATGCGCTGGCCGCCGCCGCCGGTGCGCTCACCCTCGGGGTGAGCCTTCAGACCGTGGCTACCGTTCTGTCGCACGCTCGTGCGCTGAGCCCGCACCGCATGGACGTCCACGAGCTGAGCGTCGACGGGACCAACCTGACGCTCATCGATGACTCCTACAACGCGAACCTGGATTCGATGCGTGCGGGTATCGCCGCCCTCGCTTCGATTGGTCGCGACAGCCAGCGCATCGCCGTTCTCGGCGAGATGCTCGAGCTGGGGGAGGACTCCCAGTCGCTCCACCAGCAGGTGGGCGCCTTGATCGCTGATGCGGGAGTCGACACACTCATTGGTCTTGGCGCAGATGCCCACTACTATCTAGAGGGAGCCCCCGACGTGCCCAATCGTGAGGTTGCCGCGGATCCACAGGATGCCGCGCGGCTCGCCCTGGAACACGCAAAGGACGGTGCAGTCGTCCTCGTCAAGGGTTCTTTCGGTTCGCAATCGTGGCAGGTGGCTGACATCCTGCGGGAGAAGGGAACGACCCGGTGATTGGACTTATTGCCGCGTTTATTATCGCGATGGCCCTGTCCGTGACGGGAACACCAATCCTCATCCGTTTCCTGGTCATGCACCAGTACGGGCAGTTCATTCGCCAGGACGGGCCGACCCAGCACCTGACCAAGCGTGGCACGCCCACGATGGGCGGCGTCGTCATCATCCTGGCGACGGTCGTCGCGTGGCTGATCGGCTCTGTTGTCGCGGGCGCCGGGCCGTCGTGGTCCGGCTTGCTGCTGATCTTCCTGTTCGTCGGACTGGGCGTCATCGGCCTCCTCGACGACGGCATTAAGATCATGCGTCAGCGTTCTCTCGGCCTGCACCCCTCCGGCAAGATCATCGGACAGGTAGCCGTGGCCTCGCTCTTCGCCCTGGGCACGCTCATCAAGCCCAACGAGTTCGGTGAGTACCCGGGCACCCTCGCGATTTCTTTCGCGCGTCCCACGGCCGTGACCCTGGGCTTTGCGGGCCTGGGCCTGGGTATTGTCCTGTACCTCATCTGGACCAACCTCATCGTGACGGCCTGGTCGAACGCCACGAACCTGACGGATGGCCTCGACGGCCTGGCCGCGGGCGTCTCGATCTTTGTCTTCGGCGCGTACACGTTCATCACCTACTTCCAGCGCATCCAGGCGTGTACGCAGCTCGGCGCGAACCAGGCGAACTGCTACTCGACGCGAGACCCGCTCGACCTGGCGATCTTCTGTGCCGCACTGATCGGCGCCCTCGCGGGCTTCCTGTGGTGGAATGCCTCGCCGGCCCAGATCTTCATGGGTGACACGGGCGCACTCGCCCTCGGTGGAGCCGTCGCTGGCCTGTCGATCCTCACTCAGACGCAGCTGCTCGCCATCGTCGTCGGCGGCCTTTTCGTCGCCGTCGTCCTCTCCGACGTCATCCAGATCGGCGTCTTTAAGGCGACCGGCAAGCGCGTCTTCCGCATGGCACCGCTGCACCACCACTTCGAGCTGCTCGGGTGGAAGGAAGTGACGATCGTGATCCGCTTCTGGCTGATCGCCGCGATCATCGCGGTGGCCGGCGCGGGCCTGTTCTACGCGGAGTGGGTGTCCCTCCGATGAGCCGTTTCGCTGCTGTCGTCGGCTGGGGTAAGTCGGGGCAAGGCGCTGCCGGCGTACTGCTCGCGCGCGACTGGCACGTGCGTGCCTTCGACGCGCGCGGGGGACAATCCCTGTTCTTCGATGACGTCGCCGGCGTCGATGTTCACGTCGACGATGATCCCGACTCTCTTGCGCGCGCGATCGTCGGGGCCAGCCCCGACCTCGTCGTCGTGTCTCCGGGCATTCCCGCACACCACCCGGTCTTCGCGGCCTGCGAGGCCGCCGGCATCGAGGTGTGGGGCGAGGTTGAACTCGCCTGGCGCCTGCAGGAGGAAGGCCCGCACGCAGGTCGCCCGTGGCTGGTTGTGACGGGCACGAATGGAAAGACGACGACGGTCGGTATGCTCGGCGAGATCCTGCGCTGCGCGGGCGCCAAAACGCAAGAGGTCGGCAATATCGGTACTCCGATTACGCGGGCGATTGACTCCGACGCCGAGGTGTTCGCGGTGGAGCTGTCCAGCTTCCAGCTGCACACGGCCCGGACGGTCTCACCCCTGGCGTCGATCTGCCTGAACGTGGATGCCGATCACCTGGACTGGCACGGCAGCGTGGAGGCGTACGCGGCCGATAAGGCGCGCGTCTACGAGAACACGATCCGCGCATGCGTCTACCCCGCGTCCGATCGGCGCGTGGAGCAGATGGTGGAGAACGCCGACGTCGTGGAGGGGGCTCGCGCGATCGGGCTGACCCTCGGCGCTCCGACAGTCTCCCAGTTCGGCATTGTCGAGGGCCTGCTGGTCGACCGGGCATTCGTGGAGAACCGGTCGCGTCACGCCGCCGCCCTCGCGCATATTTCTGACTTGGCGGGGGCGTACGGCCCCCACCCGTCCGCCGCGGTTCTGTCGGACGCCCTGGCTGCTGCGGCCCTTGCCCGCGCCTACGGTGTTGAGCCCGAGGCCGTCGAGGCGGGTCTGCGCGCGTTCCGGCCGGCCGGACACCGTCGCGCGATTATCGCCCACGCCGCGGACCTGACCTGGGTCGACGATTCGAAGGCGACGAATGCGCACGCCGCACGCGCCTCTCTCGCGGGACTGCCGCCGCGCAGCGCCATCTGGATCGTGGGTGGCGACGCGAAGGGACAGGACTTCACGGAGCTGATCCGCCAGGTTGAGCCGACGCTGCGCGGTGTCGTCGTCATCGGCGAGGACCGGGTGCCTCTCGTGGAAGCGCTGCAGGCCGGTGCCCCGGACGTTCCCCGCGTCGAGGTCGACGGCCACGAGGACTGGATGTTCTCGGTCGTCAACGAGGCCGTGGCCCTGTCTATGCCGGGCGACACCGTCGTGCTCGCCCCGGCCTGCGCCTCGTGGGATCAGTTCGATAACTACGGTCAGCGTGGCGACGCGTTTGCTGATGCCGTGTCGCGCCTGGCGGCCCAGTGGGGGAGCGCCGGTGGCGACGAATAAGCGCGGCTGGCACATCCCGACGATCACGCTGCCTCGCATCCGATTCGGGTCGGGACAGGAACGCAAGGATGATCCGGCGATGACGTACTACCTCGTCATTGTGCCGGCTCTGCTGCTGTCGGTATTTGGTCTGATCATGGGCTTCTCGGCGCAGACCGTGACGGCGATTGCGCAGGGGGAAAACCCCTACACGGCGTACGCTCGCCCGCTGGTCATCATCCTCGTGTCGCTCGTGATTGCAACGATTGTCCTGCTCGTGCCTCAGCGGTGGCTCATGCACCTGGCCCCCGTCATGTTCGTCGGCGCGCTCGGTTTCCAATCCCTGGTCCTCAGCCCTTTGGGACGCTCGGAGGGCGGCAACGCGAACTGGGTCAAGGTGGGTCCGATCATGGCCCAGCCCTCCGAGTTCCTCAAGCTTGCCCTCATCGTCTTCCTGGGGTTCATGGTCTCGAAGTCGGCGTCGAAACGCGGCGATTGGAAGGCCATGAGTGTGGCCGTCGGCCTGCCTATCCTGACGGCGCTCGGCGCGGTCATGCTGGGCCGAGACATGGGCACCGCGATGGTCGTGGCCGTCGGCGCACTGGGAGCGATGTGGGTCGCAGGTCTGCCCAAGCGCTGGTTCGGCGGCCTCATCATGCTCGCCGTCCCGACGATGGTGCTCCTCGTTTTGTCGAACCCGACCCGTATCCGCCGTATCCTCGCGATTCTTCCCGGTACCTCAAAAGGACCGGACGAGTCTGCTCCCGAGCAGATCGACCACTCGCTGTGGGCGCTGGGCTCGGGTGGCCTGACCGGCCTCGGACCGGGTGCCTCGCGCGAAAAGTGGAACTACCTGCAGGCAGCGCACACGGACTTTATTTTCGCGATTGTCGGCGAGGAATTTGGCCTGCTGGGAGCTCTCGGCGTGCTGCTGTGCCTGGGCCTGCTGATCTGGGGCATGTTCCGCGTGGCGCGCGAATCCTCGGATCTGTTTGTGACGATCGTGTCCTCGGGCGTGGCCTCGTGGATCGGCATTCAGACGGTCATCAATGTCCTGTCCGTGACGGGACTGGGACCGGTCATCGGTGTGCCTCTGCCGCTCGTGTCCTACGGAGGTTCGTCGTTCCTGTTTACGATCACCGCGATCGCCGTTGTTGCCTCGTTCGCCCGAGCGCGCGCGGGCATTTGGATGATCGGCCGTCCGGACGAGGCCTCGGCTGGGCGTGATCCCCGCCTCGCCCCTCGTCGTCGCGCGGCGCGCTAAGACGCCTGCGGCACCTGGTGGCCAGCGCGGCTCGCTACACTGGTGTCACGCACACGCGTAAAGGAGACGCATATGGTCAAGGTTGTGATGGCTGGCGGCGGTACTGCCGGTCACGTGAATCCTCTGCTGGCGACGGCGGCGCAGCTGCGCGAGAGCGGCGCTGAGGTTGTCGTCCTGGGAACGAAGGCTGGTTTGGAGGCGGATCTGGTTCCCGCCGCAGGATTCCCGCTCGTGGAGATTCCCCGCGTTCCTTTGCCGAGGCGTCCCTCCCTGGCGTTCTTCACTCTGCCCGGTCGCTTCGCGGATGCCGTGAAGCGTTGCGCGCAGGCGCTTCAAGACGCTGACGTGCTCGTCGGTTTTGGTGGCTACGTGTCGACGCCCGCGTACATCGCAGCGAAGCGCGCGGGTGTCCCGATCGTCATTCACGAGCAGAACGCGCGCCCCGGCCTGGCGAACAAGGTGGGCGCGCGCAATGCGGCAGTCGTCGCTCTGACGTTCCCCTCCTCGCCGCTGAAGGCGCGCAATGGCCAGACGATCGTGACGGGCCTGCCCCTGCGTGCGGCGATCGCCGAGCTGGCCAGCCGCCGCGCCGATGCGCAGGGCGCTGCCCAGGCGCGCCGTGAGGCGGCCGAGCGTCTCGGCGTCAACCCGGATGCGCCCACGCTGCTGGTGACGGGCGGGTCCCTGGGAGCCTTGCACGTCAACGAGTCGATGACGGGTGCGGCGGATGCACTGCCGGAAGGCGCGCAGGTCGTGCACCTGACGGGCCGCGGCAAGGACGAGGCTGTTCGCGCAGCTCTTGAGGACGCCGGGCTGTCGGACCGCTGGCACGTGATCGACTACCTGACGACGATGGAGGATGCGCTGGCCGTCGCGGATCTCGTCGTGTGCCGTTCGGGCGCGGGAACCGTGGCCGAGATGGAGGCCCTGGGCCTGCCCTGCATCTATGTGCCGCTGCCGATCGGCAACGGCGAGCAGCGTCTGAACGCGGCGGACCACGTGGCCGCCGGTGGTGCGCAGCTCATCGACGACAAGGACTTCACGCCTGACTTTGTGCGCCGCAACGTGTTCCCTCTGCTGGGCTCGACCCGCCTGGCGGACATGGCGGCGGCCTCGCAGTCGCTGGGCCGCGCCGGAGCCGCCCGTGCGCTGGCAGATCTGGCTCTCGAGCAGGTGAAGGAGGCCAGCCATGAGTGAGCCGACGCTGCAAGATCGTTTCCATCTGATTGGTATCGGCGGCGCGGGCATGAGCGTCGTCGCGGAGCTTTTGGCTTCGCGGGGCGCCACGGTCGAAGGCTCCGACCGCGAGGAGTCCGCTGTTCTCGAGCACCTGCGCTCGGTGGGCGTTCGCGCCTTCGTCGGGCACGAGGCCTCGCACGTGGACCCGAGTTCCGTGGTCGTGGTCTCGACTGCGATCCGCGAGGACAATCCGGAGCTGGCGGTTGCACGCGAGCGCGGCCAACGGGTCATTCACCGCTCGCAGGCTCTTGCTCTTGCGGCGTCGGGCATGCGTTTTGTGGGCGTTGCCGGCGCGCACGGGAAGACGACGACGTCGGGCATGCTCGCGATCGGCTTGTCGGCCTGCGGGCTGGACCCGTCGGTGGCCGTGGGCGGAGTGCTGCCCCAGCTGGGCACCGGAGCGCACCTCGGTAGCGGGGACGTGTTCGTCGCCGAGGCCGACGAGTCGGACGGCTCGTTCCTGAACTACACCCCGGCGATCGAGATCGTCACCAACGTCGAGCCCGATCACCTGGATCGGTACCACTCCCGCGAGGAGTTCGAGGAGATTTTCGTCGAGTTCGCGCGCCGCATGGTCCCCGGCGGCCTGCTGGTGACCTGCGCGGAGGACGAGGGCGCCGTTCGTCTGGCGCAATCGGCGCGTGCCGAGGGGCTTCGGGTCGTCACCTACGGTCGCGCTGAGCGTTCGCTGTGTACCCCCGATGTGGTGATCGCTGACGTTCGCGTGGAGGCTCACGGGGCTGGCGCGTCTCTGACGTGGGGAGAGCGCAGTGCGTCGCTGGCGCTGAGCGTGCCGGGCGAGCACAACGTGCTCAATGCGGCCGCCGCGTGGGTGGCAGGCATCGAATGCGGGCTGGAGCCGCAGGCGATTGCCGACGGGCTGGGAGAGTTTACCGGCGCCGCGCGTCGCTTCGAGGCGCGCGGCCAGGTTGGTTCGCGTCGCCTGTTCGACGACTATGCCCACCACCCGACGGAGGTGGAGGCCGCGATCCGCGAGGCGCACGTCGCCGCCGGCGACGGCGAGGTGAGCGTCGTCTTCCAGCCGCACCTCTACTCGCGCACGCGCATCTTCGCGGAGCGTTTCGCCCAGGCGCTGTCGGGCGCGGACCACGTCGTGCTGGCGGGCATCTACGGCGCCCGCGAGGATCCCGAGCCTGGAGTCGACTCGACCCTCATCTCCTCGCGCATCGCGGGCGCGTCCTACGTCGAGGACATGCATGAGGCCGCCCGCCTGGCCGCCTCGCTCACCCCCGAGGGGGGCGTGTGCCTGACGATGGGCGCCGGCTCGATCACTCACTGTGCGTCCGACGTGCTCGATGAGTGGAAGCGGATGGAGGCATGAGGCCACCGTCGCCGAGGCGCCCGGGAGGTGCTCGTTCCCACGAGGAAGAGCCGTCGCGCGTGGAGGAGACCGCCTCGTCCTTCGATAAGATCGTGTCCCCGTCTGCGGACGGGGAAGCGCAGGAGCCGAAGCGTCGTTCTTCCTCGCTCACGCAGCGCCGCCGCGCGCGTACGACCGTGGACCGTCCGATGCCCGTCGCCGACGCAGCGTCCCTGCTGGGTGGCGAGGAGGCGACGGATCTGGGGGACCGTCTGCGTGAGCGTACTCGCGCGCGTCGTATCCTCCTCGCCCGTCGCATTGCGCTCACGCTTGTGTCGCTCGCGCTCGCAGTGGGAGGCGTGTGGGTTGCGTTCTTCTCGCCCGTTTTCGCGTTCTCATCGTCCGCAGTCGTTGTCTCGGGCGAGGACGGCACTCTGGTGACGGCTGATTCCGTGCGTTCGTCGATCGCGTCCTTCGAGGGCGTTCCGCTCACGCGCCTGAACACGCAGGCGGTGGCTCGCGCGGTCGAGTCCAACGTGGCGGTGCGCTCGGCGAGCGTCTCGCGTCGATGGCCGACGAGCCTGCGCGTGTCGGTGACGATGCGGACGGGCATGGCTGTCGAGGCAGCGTCGGGTGGCTATTGGCTGGTGGACGATCAGGGCGTCGCCTTCCAGCAGGTGCCGTCGGCGGGGGAATACCCGCTCGCGACGCTTCCGGAGGACCGGGCGACCGGCGCGGCAGATATTGCTTCCGTGCTGGGTGCGCTGGACGAGGCCACGCGCGCCCAGGTGGCGACCGTGACGTCGACGGGAACTCAGGTCAACTTCACGCTGCGCGGTGGACAGACTGTCAAGTGGGGAACCCGCGGAGATGCGCCGCAAAAGGCACGAGTGTTGGCCACCCTGCTGGCTAACGTTCAGGCGAGCACCTACGACGTGTCCTCGCCGAATCACCCTGTGACCAGTTAAGCCTTTTCTTTTGTCCGCGTGTTGGCTTGAAGGAATGCCCGCGGACCCCTAGGTTCTTTCCGACACGAAGCACGTTAAACATCAACCTTCAACTAGAGGTTGAGGGTCTGATGCAAGGGAGACATCCATGGCGACACCGCAAAACCACCTGGCAGTGATCAAGGTCGTCGGCGTCGGCGGCGGCGGAGTTAACGCCGTGAACCGAATGATCGAGGTCGGCCTCAAGGGCGTTGAGTTTATTGCCGTCAACACTGACGCGCAGGCTCTGCTCATGTCCGATGCCGAGACCAAGCTCGACATTGGCCGCGAACTGACGCACGGCCTGGGCGCCGGCGCGGATCCGGCCGTCGGCCGTAAGGCTGCGGAGGATCACATCGACGAGATCACCGCCGCGCTCGAGGGTGCGGACATGGTGTTCGTGACCGCTGGTGAGGGCGGTGGCACCGGTACCGGTGCGGCGCCCGTCGTCGCCAAGATTGCCCGCGACGCTGGCGCCCTGACGGTTGGCGTCGTGACCCGTCCCTTCTCGTTCGAGGGCAACCGCCGTGCGGCTCAGGCCGAGGGCGGCGTGACGACCCTGCGCGAAGAGGTCGACACCCTGATCGTCATCCCGAACGACCGTCTCCTGGAGATCTCCGACGCGAACATCTCCGTGCTCGACGCTTTCCGTGCTGCCGACCAGGTGCTCCTCTCGGGTGTCCAGGGCATCACCGAACTGATCACCACCCCCGGCCTCATCAACGTGGACTTCAACGACGTCAAGTCGGTCATGAAGGACGCAGGTTCGGCCCTCATGGGTATCGGTGCGGCGACCGGCGAGGATCGCGCGCTGCGCGCCGTCGAGAGCGCCATCTCCTCCCCGCTGCTGGAAGCCTCGATCGACGGCGCTCACGGTGTGCTCATGTTCTTCCAGGGTGGCTCCGACCTCAGCCTGCAAGAGGTTTACAGCTCCTCGCAGCTCGTGCGCGAGGCAGCCCACCCCGAGGCGAACATCATCTTCGGTAACGTCATCGACGATGCTCTGGGTGACGAGATCCGCGTGACCGTCATCGCCGCGGGCTTCGACGAGGCCACGGATGCGGCCATGTCGCGCCCGAACGTCTCTCGCGTGTCCGCTCCGGTGGCTCAGCAGCGTCCCGCTGCCCCCGAGGCCAAGGCGCCGGCTGCCGAGACCACTCGCATCACCCAGCTGTCGACGCGCCGCCCGCAGCACCGCGCCGACGTCGCGGCTCCCGTGCGTGAGGCCGCTCCGGCCCCCGTCGAGACGCCCGCTGCCGCTGAGTATGAGGAGTCCGAGTCCGAGCACTCCTTCGAGGTTCCTCGCGTCTACCCCGAGGCGCCCGAGAAGGAAGAGCTGGATATTCCTCCCTTCCTGCGCTGATGAGTGACAAGCTCTGGGCCGGTGCCCGGGTCCACCTCACCGAGGTGGACCCGGGCACCGGTGCGCTATGCGGCAACGTTGGCCTGCATGTGGGCGACCAGGAGTCGCTCGTGCGCGATCGTCGGCGCGCCCTGGCGGATACGCTCGGGCGCGAGATTGTCTGGATGGATCAGACCCATTCGACCCGGGTGGAACTCATTGTTCGTGGCGAGAGTGCACCCACCCTGGCGGCGTCCGGAGAGGCACTCGCTCAGCCCGCGACGGGGGAGTGGGGGCCCGTCGATGCGGACGGCATCATCATCGACGCGCGCAACTGGCAGGGTGCTCCCGCCCTCGCCGTACAGACCGCGGATTGCTTGCCCGTCGTTTTCTCTGCCGCCTCCGGTCGGATCGTCGCAGCCGTGCACGCGGGTCGGCGCGGCCTGCTCGGAGGAATCCTTGAGGAGACCGCCCAGCGCATCTGCAGCCTCGACGATGGCCCGATCGACGCCTTGATCGGCCCGGCGATCTGCGGGCGCTGCTACGAGGTGCCCGCCGACATGGCAGACGAGAGCGAAGCGCTCATACCCGGCATCCGTTCTGTCACGTTGTGGGGCACTCCTGCACTCGACCTGCCGCGCGCTGCGGCCTCGTCCCTGGCGGCCCGGGGCGTGAGAGTGGACATTGATGAGCGCTGCACCCTCGAGGACGCCGGTCTCTTCTCGTATCGCGCCGACTCGTCCTGCGGCCGCCAGGCGCTCATTATCGTCCCTGCCTGAGGCACCCATGCTGTCGAGAGAGCCGCGGGTCGGCGGCTTTCCTGCGCCCGGATGTCGGTGCAGAAATGCCTGGTGATGAGGCTCGCCGGCGTTGTCCTCGCGACGCGCCGAGCGCCCTGCCCGGCGATGCCGCTCGGTAACTGTAGCTTGTGGCTATGCATCGGCTGAAGGAGGAACAATGAGCGAGTCGTTCGGTGCACGCGCACGTAAGTTCATGGGCTGGTACTCACCGGAGGAGCCCATCGATGAATTCGACGAATTCGATGAGGTGGAAGAGGTAGCTCCCGTGGCCGACATTACCCCCGTGTCCCGTCCGACACTGACCAGCATTCGTCGCGACGAGCCCGCCGGAGATCTCACGCGCATCGTGACGATCCACCCCACCGCATACTCTGACGCCGTCACGATCGGCGAGGCGTTCCGCGATGGCACGCCCGTCATCATCAACCTCACCGACATGGGCGAGGAAGAGGCGCGTCGCCTGGTTGACTTCGCGGCCGGCCTGACCTTCGGTCTGCACGGCGTCATCGAGCGCGTCACCAATCGAGTCTTCCTGCTGTCCCCGGCCACGGTCGAGGTTGCGGGCGACAACACCTCCGGCCGTCGCGGCTCCCTCTACAACCAGGGCTGAGGTCGCTTGTGGCCATTCTTGGCTGGATCGGGTGGGGGCTGAGCGTTCTCATCAACCTCTACATGATGGTGCTGTTCGCGCGCGTCATTCTGGACTGGGTTCCGTTTTTCGTGCGCGGATGGCGTCCGAGGGGGATTGTGCTCGTCCTCGCGAATGTTCTCTACGCGCTCACTGATCCTCCGATCCGTTGGATCGGGCGCTTCGTTCCGCCCCTGCGCCTCGGTGGTGGCATGGCAATCGATGTTGGTTTCATGCTCTTATTCCTGGTGCTTATCGTTGGGCAGCGTTTCGCTAGTTTCCTGTACTTTTTGAGCCTGTAGTGCTCAAAAAGGGGGATGAGAGGCCCCACAAAAATGGCCCTCACCTCGTGATGCATGTTGCTAGTGTGACAATTTCAGTTATTATTTTTGTGACGTGATAGCGGGCGGCCTTCCCGGTCGTCCAGGCGTGCGACCTTCGCGCGTCCAATCGAAACGACCGAGAGGCGAAGAAATGGCCCTGCTCACCACCGAGGATGTCCTCAACAAGAAGTTCCAGTACGTCAAGTTCCGCGAGGGATACGACCAGGACGAGGTTGACGAGTTCCTCGACGAGGTTGTCTCCACCATCTACTCCCTGCAGATGGAGAACCAGGATCTGAAGGAAAAGCTCGAGGCTGCTGAGCGCCGCATCGCCGAGCTGTCCAACTCCGACTACACGCCGGCCGAGACCCCTGCCCCCGTGGCAGCCCCGGTCGTCGAGACCCCGGCTCCCGCCGCCCCGGCCGTCACCGGCCCGCAGGATGCGGAGTCCGCCACCTCCATGCTGGCCCTCGCCCAGCGCGTCCACGACGAGTACGTGCGCGACGGCGAAGAGCAGTCCGCGAAGATCATCGCCGAGGCCAACGCCGAGCGCGACGCGATCATCGCCGACGCCCAGAAGCAGAAGGACTCGCTGCTCTCCCAGCTCGACCAGGAACGCGAGCTGCTCGAGAACAAGATCAACGGCCTGCGCACCTTCGAGGCCGAGTACCGTTCGAACCTGCGCAACCACCTCGAGACCCTCCTCAAAGAGGTCGACAACGGCGAGAACTGATCGCAATCGCTTTGAGCGGCGGCGGTGCACTTCGTGGTGCGCCGCCGCCGCTCGTTTAAGATAGGGAACCATGGCTGACTCCTCCCACCCGACCCACACCCGCGCGACGTGGATGTACGCGGGCCTCGTGTTCGTTGCTGCTATCGCCACCGATCAGGCGTCAAAGATGTGGGCACGTACCGCCCTCGACGGCCAAGCACCGCGCCCGCTTATCGGGCAGTGGCTGTCGCTGTCCCTCGTGCACAATTCGGGTGCCGCCTTCTCCTTCGGTGCGGGCAAGACATGGATTCTGACGATCTTCACCGTCGTCATCCTCGGCGTGCTGGTCGTGATGGCTCGTCGCGTGCACCGCGCTTCGACGATGCTGGCAATCGCGCTGTTGGCGGGCGGTGCCGTCGGAAACCTGATTGATCGACTGACTGCCTCTCCCGGTTTTGGCGTCGGCCACGTCACCGACTTCATCGCCTACGGCAACTGGTTCGTCGGCAATGTCGCAGACATTTGGATCGTTCTCGGGGCCCCTCTGCTGGCCTTCGCGCTCTCCCGTGAACCTTCGAAGGAGGAGGCCCAGTGAGCTCGCGTATGCTTCCCGTCCCCGACGCCCTCGTGGGTGAGAGGGTTGACGCCGCTTTGGCCCGCATGCTTGGCCTGTCGCGCTCGCGCTGCGCGGAGCTGGCGGGGGAGGGTAACGTCCTCATTAACGGCGTTGCCGCCGGCAAGTCCGATCGCCTCGGGGCCCTTGACATTATCGAGGTCACGATTCCGGAACCGGAGAGCAAACCGACGCCGGTCACCGACATGGCGATCCTCTACGACGACGAGGACATCGTCGTCGTCGACAAGCCCGTCGGCGTCGCCGCCCACGCGGGTCCCGGATGGGAGGGCCCCACGGTCCTGGGCAACCTGGAGGCGGCGGGATATCGCATCACCAGCTACGGACCTCCCGAGCGCCAGGGCATCGTGCACCGCCTCGACGTGGGCACTTCGGGTGCGATGATGGTCGCCAAGTCCGAGCTCGCCTACACGGTCATGAAGCGCGCGTTCAAGGAACGCACGATTGAGAAGGTGTATCACGCCGTCGTGGCCGGGCACCTCGATCCGGCCTCGGGCACGATTGACGCGCCCATCGGTCGTCACCCCTCGCGCGAATGGCGCATGGCCGTCATCGATGGAGGCAAGCGCGCCGTCACCCACTACGACACGCTCGAGCTCATGGCGGGCGCCCAGCTCACCGAGGTGCACCTGGAGACGGGGCGCACCCACCAGATTCGCGTGCACATGGCCGCCGTTGGGCACCCGTGCGTGGGCGATACGTTCTATGGCGCCGACCCGACCCAGGCGGAGCGCCTGGGGCTGACCCGCCAGTGGCTGCACGCCGTGCGCCTCGGTTTTGCACACCCGCGCACGGGGATGCCGATGAGCGTGTCCAGCCCGTATCCGGCTGATCTTGCGGATGCCCTCGAGGAGTTGCGCCACCCGCGCGACTGATCCTCCGATGGTGAGGCTTCCCCGATTCTCGTCCCCGGCCTCGTCGAGGCTCACGCCGTGTGATGAACGACCGCTCCTCTCGGGGCGTTCACCGAGGGTGTGCGCGCCTCGGACAGTAGAATCGACGCATGGCTGATTCCTTCGTGCACCTTCACAACCACTCCGAGTATTCGATGCTCGACGGAGCGGCGAAGACGAAAGCGATGGCGGAGGAGGCCGCTCGTCTCGGGCAGCCCGCGATCGGCCTGACGGATCACGGTTATCTTTTCGGCGCTTTCGACTTCTACACGAACTGCAAGAACGCGGGCGTCAAGCCGATCATCGGCCTCGAGGCGTACGTGACGCCAGGGACCTCGCGCTTCGACCGCCAGAAGGTCCTGTGGGGCGAGCCGTGGCAGCGCGCCGACGACGTGAGCGCCGGCGGCTCCTATAACCACCTCACCCTGGTCGCCTACAACACGACCGGCATGCACAACCTCTTCCGCCTGGGGTCCTACGCCTCGACGGACGGCCAGTTCGGCAAGTGGCCCCGCGCCGATAAGGAGCTGCTCAGCCAGTTCCACGAGGGCCTCATCGTGTTCACGGGCTGCCCCTCGGGTGCCGTGCAGACGCGCCTGCGCCTGGGGCAGTGGGACGAGGCCGTGGCTGAGGCCGCTGAGCTGCGCGACATTTTCGGCGCGGAGAACTTCTACGTCGAGGTCATGGACCACGGCATCGACATCGAGCGGCGCACCCACCAGCAGGTCCTCGAGATCGCCAAGCTCATGAACGCACCCCTCGTGGCCACCAACGACGCGCACTACGTCAAGCGCGACGACCGCAAGATCCAGGACGCGCTCCTGTGCATCAACTCAGGTTCGCGCATCAACGACCCCGACCGATTCAAGTTCGATGGCGACGGCTACTACATCCGCTCCTCGGACGAGATGCGCGCCCTGTGGAGCGAGCTGCCCGGCGCCTGCGACTCGACCCTCGAGATCGCCGAGCGCTGCGACGTGCACTTCACGACCACGAAGGAGGGCGCTAACTACATGCCCGACTTCCCGGTGCCCGAGGGTGAAGACAAGACCTCGTGGTTTATCAAGGAGGTTGAGCGAGGCCTGCGCGACCGCTTCCCGAACGGTATTCCGGACGACGTGCGCAAGCAGGCCCAATACGAGGAAGACGTCATCATCAAGATGGGCTTCCCCGGCTACTTCCTCACCGTCGCCGACTACATCAACTGGGCGAAGTCCCAGGGCATCCGTGTGGGACCGGGCCGTGGCTCGGGCGCGGGATCGATGGTGGCCTACGCCCTGAAGATCACCGAGCTCAACCCCCTCGAACACGGTCTCATCTTCGAGCGATTCCTCAACCCCGAACGAATCTCGATGCCCGACTTCGACGTCGACTTCGACGAACGCAGGCGCGACGAGGTCATCGCCTACGTCAAGCGCAAGTACGGCGAGGACCGTATCAGCCAGGTCGTCACCTACGGAACGATTAAGACCAAGCAGGCCCTGAAGGACTCCGCGCGTATCCTCGGCAAGGACTTCAAGGTTGGCGAGCAGCTCACCAAGGCGCTGCCCCCGGCGATTATGGGCAAGGACATCACGGTCCACGGTATCTTCGACGAGAAGGACAAGCGCTACGCGGAGGCTGCGGAGTTCCGTAAGTTCTACGAGGAGAACCCCGACACGCACGAGGTCGTCCAGTACGCGCTCGGCCTGGAGGGCCTGACGCGCCAGTGGGGCGTGCACGCGTGTGCGGTCATCATGAGCTCCCACACGCTCACCGACATCATCCCGGTCATGAAGCGCCCGCAGGACGGCGCGATCATCACGCAGTTCGACTACCCGACGTGCGAGACGCTGGGCCTGCTGAAGATGGACTTTCTGGGCCTGCGTAACCTCACGGTCGTGTCCGATGCGCTCGAGAACATCGCGCTCAACGGCAAGCCGGACCCGGACCTGGACCACCTGACCTTCGACGACAAGAAGACCTACGAGCTGCTGGGACGAGGCGAGACGCTCGGCGTCTTCCAGCTCGATGGTGGCGGCATGCGCGACCTCCTCAAGCTCATGAAGCCCGATAACTTCGAAGATATCTCGGCCGTCGGTGCCCTGTACCGCCCCGGCCCGATGGGCGCGAACTCGCACACGAACTACGCGCTGCGTAAGAACGGGCGTCAGGAGATCACGCCCATCCACCCGGAGCTGGCGGAGCCGCTCGAGGACATCCTGGGAACGACCTTCGGTCTGATCGTGTACCAGGAGCAGGTCATGCAGATCGCGCAGAAGCTGGCGGGCTACTCGCTGGGCCAGGCAGACATCCTGCGTAAGGCCATGGGTAAGAAGAAGAAGGAGGTCCTGGACCAGCAGTTCAAGGGCTTCCGCCAGGGCATGGTCGATAACGGCTACTCTGAGGAGTCGATCAAGGCGCTGTGGGACGTCGTCGTTCCCTTCTCGGCCTACGCCTTCAACAAGGCCCACTCGGCAGCCTACGGCCTCGTCTCCTACTGGACGGCTTTCCTCAAGGCGAACTACCCGACGGAGTACATGGCGGCCCTGCTGACCTCGACGAAGGACAACAAGGATCGTCGAGCCCTGTACCTGGCGGAGTGCCGCCACATGGACATCACGGTCCTACCCCCGGACGTGAACGCGTCGATGGGCAACTTTGCGCCTGACGGCGAGGCGATCCGCTTCGGCCTGAACGCCATCCAGAACGTGGGCGGCCCGGTCGTCGACGCCATCGTGGAAACCCGCGCCGAAAAGGGGCGTTTCGCCTCGTTCCAGGACTTCCTGGACAAGGTTCCCCAGGTGGTGTGCAACAAGCGCACGATCCAGTCCCTCATCCGCGCCGGCGCTTTCGACTCGATGGGTCACACGCGCCGCGCCCTCCTCGCGCGCTGCGACGAGGCCGTGGACGCGATCATCGACGTCAAGCGCAATGAGGCGATCGGACAGTTCGACCTGTTCGGCGCTCTGGGCGATGACGAGGACACGGGCTCGGGCCTGACGATCGACATCCCGGACCTGCCCGAGTTCGACCGAAAGACGAAGCTGGCGGCCGAGCGCGAGATGCTGGGCCTGTACGTTTCCGACCACCCGCTGCGCGGCGTGGAGGCGGCGCTGGCTCGCCATCAGGACTACGAGATCGCGCAGGTTGTCGGCTCCGACGGGGCGATGGCGGATCGCATCGTGAAGATCGCGGGCCTCATCTCGGGCGTGACGACGAAGGTGACGAAGCAGGGCAACGCGTGGGCGATCGCGACGATCGAGGACCTGTCGGGCTCGGTGGATGTGCTCTTCTTCCCGCGCTCCTACGAGTCGATTCAGACCTACCTCGCGCAGGACACCATCGTCCAGATCGAGGGCAAGGTGAACGTGCGTGAGGAGGGTATGACCATCTACGGCCAGTCGATGACCCTCCTGGATCTGTCGGGCGGGGCGGACCTGCCCCTCGACCTGAGGCTGCCGGCCGCCAGGTGTACGCCCGAGCTGCTCACCGACCTGCGCGGTGTCCTCGAGTCCTATCCCGGAGGTTCCCCGGTGCGCCTGCACCTGACGGAGCCGGGGCGCACGACGGTCGTCGAGCTGGATCCGAAGCTGCGCGTCGAACAGACGAGCGCCTTCTTCAGCCACATCAAGGCAGTCGTCGGCGCGGGCGGTGTCGTCACCTCGTCCTAGTATGATGCGAGCCGGGCCCCGGTGGGACTCGGCTCGCGTCGTCGACGGGCGTGCTTAGGAGGCGGATCCGACGATTGCGGCGGCCTTGCCCCAGGGGGCGTCGACCTCGACGAGGTCGCCGGCGCTCAGGTGATGGCCGCGGCGCGTCTCCACCTCGCCGTTGACGGTCACGTCGCCGGCCTGGATGAGTTCGCGGGCCTGTGCGCCGTCCTCCGCGAGGGAGGCGAGCTTGATGAATTGGCCGAGCTTGATCTCCCCGCGCACGGGGATCGTCGGGGTGCTCATGGTGAATCCTTTCGCTGGTGGAGAGCGCATCACGCGCGAGGGCGTGGATGAACAGTATCCTTGGGTAGAGACACACAGTATAAGGAGGAGCGGTGAGCGCTCACAACGACGATATCGACGCGGAGTTCCAGTCGCTGGTTGCATCGCTGGGATCGACGCCCGCCGCGGGCGATTGCCTGCCGTCCCTCGATCCGGACGACACCCCCGTTGACGAGTCCCTGCACCTGGAGGGTGGCCGACTGTCGGTTGCCCTCGTGCTCGCCCCTATTTCCTACCCGGAGGCGCTGCACTCGCTGCTCGCGCTGACGGGTGTGCGCGAGTCGATCGTGCGTCTCAAGCCGTGGACCGCAGTGTGGCTGCGTGTGGAGACGACGCCGACGGACGAGGAGGAGCTCGACGCTCTGCTGACCGGCCAGCGTCCGATGCCCGACGCGGTGGATCGCGTGGCCCGTGCCGTCTCGAATCTGTCGAAGTACGGGGCGGTCGCCCTCATGAGCTGGCTCGTCGAGGGGGACGGCGTGGAGCCGGGTGTCTCGGGTCGTATCTCGGCCCAGCGCTACGTGAGCGGTGAGCCCGAGGAGACGATTCCTGCGGGTCTGCTGCTGGGGGCGATGCCCGCGGCGACGGAGGACCTCCTGCTGGGTCGCACGACGCCCGCCGACTACAAGGACTCCGTGGCGGCCGACGGCAGCTGCCAGGGCGGCGGCCCCTTCGGTTGGCTGCGACGCAAGCAATCATGACGATCCTCGAACTGCTGCCCGCGATCGACGTGACGGGTGGGCAGGCCGTGCGCCTGTCCTCCGGGTCGATCGATGAAGGCTCCTGGGGGAGCCCGATCGATGTCGCCCGCTCGTTTAACGAGGCCGGGGCTCGCTGGGTGCACCTCGTGGACCTGGACCTGGCGTTTGGTCGTGGCGAGAACTCTGAGCTGCTCGCCCGAGTGATCCGTGAGGTTCCCGTGCGCGTCGAGCTCTCGGGAGGCATCACCAGCCGATCGGCTATCGAGGCCGGGCTGGCCATGGGGCCCGAGCGCGTCAACATCGCGACGCAAGCCCTCGACGACATCGACGCCGTGTGCGAGGCCGTCGACGCTTTCGGCGAGCGCGTCGCCGTGTGCCTGGACGTGCGCGGCGATCGCCTGGCCGCGCGCGGCGGGAGTGGCGAGGGCGGCAACGTGTGGGAGGCGCTGCGTGCCCTGACCGACGCGGGTGTGGCCCGCCTGGTCGTCACAGACGTGACTCGTGACGGGCAGATGAACGGTTCCAACCGAGACCTGCTGGCCCGCGTTGCGGACCAGAGCCCCGCCAGGATCATCGCCTCGGGCGGGGTCAACTCCCTGGCCGACATCGAGGCCTTGCGCGCCCTTGGCATCGAGGGGGCGATCGTCGGAAAGGCCCTGTATCAGGGCGCATTTACCCTGGCCGATGCGCTGAACGTTGCCGGATACGAGGAACTCTCATGAATCCCACGCCCCCTTCTCTCACCGAGGAACAGAAGAATCGACTGGCGCAGCGCCTGTCGATGATGAGCCATGACCGCGCGGATGTCGGTCAGGGGCTGCCTCGCACCGCCCGGGCGCTCGCGCTGGGGCAGGGGAGCGACGCGGGCGCGGCCAGGCTTGAGGCGCTCGTCGATGCTCTGGTCTTTGAGCGAGTCATCGTTCCCATCGATGTTGAGCCCGACCCGCGCGTGACGGGTGTTCACGCCGGAGAAAACGGTCATAACCCGATCGACTTCGTGCGCGCGCAGACCCCCGCGGGGGAGGCGCTCGCCATCTATTCATCGGCGCAGGCGCTGTCCGCACACCGCCCCGGTGACCGTCCGATGGCCCTGGACTTCCGCACGATCGGGCTGACCGCCCTCGTGGAAACGGGCGGACGCATCGTCGTCAATCCGGGCACCGACGCGGTGTTGCTGCCGCGCCCCGCCGTCGCTGCGCTTGCGCAGGGAGATGAGTGGCTGCCCGCGTGGCGTGACGGCTCCTTGCGCGAGCTCCTGCTCGCCGAGGCCGCCGAGGCGTGCCCGGCCATCGTCGATGTCGAGATCGCCTACGCGGGCGACGGCCTCACGCGCGTCGTCGTGTCCGTGGACCGTGAGCGATTCGCTCAGGAGGCCGATGCCTCGGCAATGAAGGAGGCGCTGTCGGGCGCCCTGAACGCCTTGGGTGCCAACCCGCGCCTCATCGCCTCGGCCGACCGGGTCGAGATCGCTCCCGTCCTGCGCTGAACCGGCATGGAGCGCTCCGCCCATAGCGTGAGGTGCGCAATGATTGCTGATCTGGCGCGCTTGTGCTGTTTCTGGTAAAGTAGACACGACCGTCTGGGCGAAAGCCCGGAACGCAAGCGGAGAAATCCCACCTGGATACCCGCCTCTCGACAGAGAGGATGCCGCCCGCAGTGGCGTTGCGCAGGGGATCGGGTACGACGGTCAACACCCGTGCGTGTTGACCAATGGAAGCCTCCGTGCGCGTCGCGTAACGGAGGCTTTTCGTTTCGCGCATAAGGATTCTGTGGAAGGAGCCGCTCATCAGCGAGACTCGCATCAATGAGCGTATTCGAGTCCCCGAGGTTCGCCTCGTGGGACCCGGAGGTGAACAGGTCGGCGTCGTTCGAGTTGAGGACGCGCTGCGTCTGGCCGAAGAGGCCGGACTCGACCTTGTTGAGGTTGCGCCGAACGCCAAGCCGCCCGTCGCAAAGCTCATGGATTACGGCAAGTACAAGTACGAAGCCGCCCAGAAGGCCCGCGATGCTCGCCGCAACCAGGCGAACACGCAGCTGAAGGAAATCCGCTTCCGACTGAAGATCGACGATCATGACTTCGGCGTCAAGAAGGGCCACGTGGAGCGCTTCCTGTCCGCCGGCGACAAGGTCAAGGTCATGATCATGTTCCGCGGTCGAGAGCAGTCTCGCCCCGAGGCTGGCGTTCGCCTCCTGCAGCGCCTCGCCGAGGAGATTGGTGACCTCGCCACCGTCGAGTCGATGCCCCGTCAGGACGGGCGCAACATGA
This sequence comes from uncultured Actinomycetes bacterium, assembly GCA_963537175.1. Classification (GTDB taxonomy): domain Bacteria; phylum Actinomycetota; class Actinomycetes; order Actinomycetales; family Actinomycetaceae; genus Pauljensenia. Next base: position 110,231 of record CAUTDS010000001.1, on the reverse strand, counting down.
CGATGGTGCTGGCCCCCACCAAGCGCAAGGCTGACGCCCTGACTGAGCAGCGCAAGCGCCGCGAGGCCGAGCGCGCTGAGCGCCGGGGCAAGCGCGCGGAGCGCGCCAGCAAGGACCAGGCCCGAGTAGCAGCCGAGAAGGCTGACGAACAGGACTGACGGCGATACCCATCGCCTCACAACGAAGGAATAGAAATGCCGAAGAACAAGACTCATTCCGGTGCTAAGAAGCGCTTCCGCACGACCGGCTCGGGCAAGATCATGCGCGAGCAGGCCGGCGCCCGCCACCTGCTGGAGCACAAGTCCAGCCGTAAGACCCGCCGTCTGGCGACCGACCAGGTCCTGGAGACCGCTGACGTCAAGCGCGTCAAGCGCATGCTGGGCATCTGAGCTCGAGTAAGAGGAGAACAGTAGAAAATGGCACGTGTTAAGCGTTCTGTCAACGCCAAGAAGAAGCGTCGTACCGTACTCGAGCAGGCCTCCGGCTACCGCGGCCAGCGCTCGCGCATGTACCGCAAGGCCAAGGAGCAGGTCACTCACTCCTTCGTCTACTCCTACCGCGACCGCAAGGCCAAGAAGGGCGACTTCCGTCGTCTGTGGATCCAGCGCATCAACGCTGCGTCCCGCGCCCAGGGCCTGACCTACAACCGCCTCATCCAGGGCCTGAACCTGGCCGGCGTCGAGGTCGACCGTCGCATGCTGGCCGAGCTGGCCGTTAACGACATCAACGCGTTCAACGCCCTGGTGAAGGTCGCCAAGGACGCGCTGCCCGCCGACATCAACGCCCCCAAGGCCTGATAGGTGAGCCTTTTCGCCGAGCGCCTGACCGTTCTCGATAACCCCCGCGCTGATCGCGTGCGCAGGGTGTCGGGTCTGGTCGGGCGCTCGGCGCGTTCGCGCGCGGGCCAGATGCTCGTTGAGGGGCCTCAGGCAGTGCGCGAACTTGTCGTGCACCGACCGGCTGCGGTGCGCGATGTGTACGTTCGCGAGGACGCGTGGGAGACCCACGCGGACGTCGTGGACCTCGCCCGGCGCGCCACGCGCTGGGTGCACCCGGTCACCGCCGAGGTCTCGGCAGCCCTGTCGGGGGACTCGCAGGGCATCTGCGCGGTTGCCACCCTGGACGCGCTGTCGCGGGACCTGCCGGAGCCGAGCGTGGGCGAGACGATCATCGTGCTCGCTCAGGGGCGCGACCCCGGTAACGTCGGCACGATCATCCGCACCGCCGACGCCTTTGGCGCGGTCGGCGTCGTTGCCGTCGCAGGCACGGTGGATGCCGCCAGCCCGAAGGTCGTGCGCTCGAGTGCCGGTTCCGTTTTCCACATTCCCGTGTGCGTCGTGCCCTCTTTCGCGGACGCGCGCGCACTCATTCACGGCCGCAGCGCGGCCCTGCTGGGCACCAGCGGTGGCGCCGGTTCCGTGAGCCTGTCCGACCTCCTCGTGCAGGGCGTGTCGGGACGCTCGCGTCTGTCCCAGTCCCACGCCTGGGTGTTCGGCAACGAGGCACGGGGCCTGTCGGGCGACGAGATGCGCCTGTGCGACGCACTCGTGTCGATCCCGATGACGGGGGACGCGGAATCCCTGAACGTGGCCAGCGCGGCCGCGACCTGCCTGTTTGCCTCACAGACCGTGCGAGGCATGGAGCACTGAGGCGTCTTTACGGCGCGTCGGCGTGCCCGCGACTAGTCTGGCTCCTATGAAGTTAGCTGAACTGTCCGAGGCACAGTTGGTGTCTCATTTCCGCGATTCTTTTCCGCGCGGCGAGCGCACGATGATCGGCATTGGTGACGACTGCGCGCAGGTCGCGGCTCCCGAAGGATCATTCATCGTGACGACTGACGTCATGGTGGAGGACCAGCATTTCCACCTGTCGTGGTCGACCGGATACGAGGTCGGCGCGCGCGTGGCCGCGCAGAACCTCGCTGATATTGATGCGATGGGCGGTCGGCCCTCGGCCCTCGTCGCCTCTGTGGTGGCGCCTCGCGACATGGACGCGGACGTGTTCCTGGATGTCGTCCGAGGCCTGGGGGATCGCGCGCGCGAGGCTGGCGCGGGCGTCGTCGGCGGTGACCTGAGCGCAGGGGAGAAGCTCGTCATTTCTATTACGGCCTTCGGCTATTGCCCGGGGCCGGTGGTGCGTCGCGACGGCGCGCGCCCCGGTGACCTCGTGGCGGTCAGCGGCACCCTCGGATACTCCTACGCCGGCCTCGATCTCCTGGAGGGCGGGCACGTCGATCCGGCAGCGCGAGGAGATGAGCAGCTGGGCGATCTGGCTCCTTTCATTGAGACGTACCGTGCACCGAGGCCTCCGCTGGGCTCTGGCGTGGCCGCCGCGGCTGCGGGCGCTCGCGCCATGATGGACCTGTCGGACGGACCCGCAACGGACGCGGCGCGCATCGCCAAGGCCTCGGGTGTCGTCATCGAGTTCGATCGAGGCGCTATCGAGGCTGAGGCGTCTCACCTGGCCCCCGCAGCCCGCGTCTGCGCGGTCGATCCCGTGCGGTGGGTCCTCCAAGGGGGAGAGGAACACGGCATGATCGCCGTGTTTCCTCCGGATGCGCAGCTGCCCGACGGCTTCCGCGTTGTCGGTGCGGTGCGCGCGTGCCGGGCCAATGAGGAACCGCAGGCGATGATGGATGGCGCGATCCTGCGCGGGGCGTGGGATCATTTCTCGCCTGATTCCGTAAACTAGTGTGATGTGGGCCGCGAGGAACGCGTCCTCGCTGTTGGATGACGTGAACGGCACAGCTGCCAGAGAGGAATAGTGTGAGGATGAATCGAGCGACGGAAAGCTCCCCGGCCTCGTCTCGACCTATGTCGCGCGTGGCGCGCAAGCTCGCCGAGTCGTCGGAGGAGATTCCGGCGACCGCTGGCCTGTCGCTGCCTGCGCTGCAGGGTGATGCCTGCGTGCCGCCGACGAAGGCTCTGCCCGTCGTCGACGCGGACACAGACGTCGACGCCTGACGCAGGTCAGCGTCTGACCTCACTGGGAGGCAGTATGTGTGCTCGTCGTGTGGGAGTCGAGGGGACACCCGTCGGAGGGTGGTCGTCGGCACCGCCGCCCGTCATTTCGAAGAAGCAACGCAAGGCTGATGCCAAGGTGCGGGTCATCGCCGCCATCATCATCGGTCTGATGATGTTCGGTATCGTTCACCTGATGGACATGCCTCGGACGAATCCCGAGGATGCTGTCCGCCAATACGTGACCTACCTTGCCGACGGCGACGCCGAGTCTGCGCTCGGGATGCTGCGCATGCCTCTCTCGGATCGCGAGAGGCGTTTCCTGACGAATGACGTGCTCTCCGCCTCCGAGTCCCGCATCGTCCTCGAATCGGTGGAGAGTAAAACGAGCAGATGGCGCGTTGGGAAGTTCGCGAGGGTCGAGGCGACGATGAGCGTGAACGGCGAACGATTCACCCACGAGTTCGTCGTCTATCACAGGAAGCCAACGAAAGACGATCCCGCGGAATGGTACCTGCGGAAAGACCTGTTGGTGCGCGTCGCGGTGACGGGCGATGGGGTTCCGGGTTTTTCCGTGCGTGGTGATTCTGCAGGTGTTGAGCCGCTGTCGAGGAGTTGGCGGGAGTACTATTTTTTCCCCGGCGTTTATACCCTGACGCCTGAGGGGCGAAGCGACGGGGGCACGGTGGATGCTCAGACGGTCGTCGCTGTCGACGGGAGCGGCACGGCTGCCACCGAGAACACGAGGATTCAGTTTCAGTGACGCCCGCTAGCGCATGCTGCCCGTGACAGTCGTGTGCGTGGGTGCGTGCCGCCGACATGATGTGATGCCCGTGGGGGTCCGGCATGCGTCGGCCAGAAAAGTTCAGTTGATGAAGAAAATACCGTGTGAGAAAATTTAGCGGTTTCGGTGTGGCCAACCTCGAGCGCGACACCGCGGCGCCATCCCATCGGCGCGCACAGCAGTGAGGAGTGAGAGATGTCCGAGCAACACTACGACGCGAATCAGGGTGCGGTGCCTCCGCCCCCGGCCCCTTCCCAGCCGCCGACGCCTCCGCCCGCACCGAGCCCCCAGAATGTGGCTACTCCGGCTGTCGCAGTCCCGCAGGCGGGCGTGACCTTTACGCCGATGTCGGATAAGAGTCGCCGTCGCATCAAGCGCATCGCCGTGGGCGTTGTTGCCCTCGTTGTTCTCGGGGTTGTCGCAGCCGTGTCTCTGACGATCGCGAACTGGACGCGCACGCCCGATGCGAAGGTTCGCCAGTACCTTGATCTTCTCGCGGACGGCAAGGCCAGCGCTGCGACGGCGATGGTTGATCCGGGGCTGCCCAACGACCAGCGTGGTTTCCTCTCCGACGAGGTCATGGCCTCGTCGAGCGCGCGCATCGAGGTCGAGGACGTGACCGTGGACGATGCGGAGCACTCGAAGGAACGCGTGGTGACGGCGACGATGCGCCTCGACGGCGAACGCTTCACCCGTTCGTTCCGTGTCAGTGAGGCGAAGAAGAGCTTCGGTCTGCTGAAGAACTGGAAGATTCAGGATGCGATGGTCTCTCGCGTGGATGTGCAGGCAGACAACGTCACGCACTTCTCGATCGGCGGCGAAAAGATGTCGGTCGCGACGCTGAAGGAAGCACCGAGCAGCTCCATCGTGCTCTACCCGGGCGTCTACACCTTCACCCCGGAGGAGACGGGTGAGTACATCGATGCTGCGCCCAAGACTATTTCGGTCAAGGCGGCAACGGGGTACGACAGCTCCTACTACGGTGGGACGGTCGAGCTGACCGGGACCTACAACGACAAGATGGCTGCCGCCGCGCTCGATGCTGCGGCTGCGCTGACGAACTCGTGCGCGACCGTCCCGGGCAACATCGACACGGCATGCCCGAGCGCGGTGCAGTCCCGGACCCTGGCCCTGCTGCAGGTCAAGACGATGCCCACTGCCATGAAGGCGACGACGGACGAAGGCGGTGTCTACACCGGCGAGGCAACGTTCACGATCCAGGGAAACGAGAGCTGGGATAAGCAGCGTGACGTGACCTCTCGCGTGACCGCGACGGTGAAGACCGACAAGGACGGAATGCCCGAGTTGGATGCGTCGGGCAAGCCCCAGTTCGAGGTTCGATTCGGCTACTAAGGCCTCGAATGACGCCATCGACGCACCGGGTATGCGGACTCGACGAAAGAAGTTCGTATACCCGGTGGCGCATAGACGGTTGCACGCTATGATGGGTTGTTGGTAACTCTGTCACAGTGAACATGGAGCAGCCCGCATGAGCAACGATGCTAAGGCAACGAGCACCCGTCGGCCCGGCCGTCCGAAGGCCGGTAGCGAGGATAAGAAGGCGCGCATCCTGTCGGAGGCACTCACCCTTTTCTCGACGCAGGGCTACGTGGCAACCTCGCTTGCAGACATCGCGCGCGCCTCCGATATTTCGAAGGCGGGGCTCCTGCATCACTACTCCTCGAAGGACCAGCTGCTCGCCGCGGTGCTGGACGAGCGTGATCGCCGCATCGTCAGCCGACTCCCGCGCCCCGAGGAGGGGGCCGAGGCCGCGCTGGACGCCTGGGTGGACATGGTGGCCCACAACCAGCGTCACCCCGACGGCGTGGCGCTTTACACGGCGATGTCGGCGGCCGTCATCGATTCGAAGCATCAGGCACACCCCTGGTTCCGTGAGCACCTGATCGGTGCGATTTCATACCTGGTTGAGGCTTTCGAGCACGGCAAGACGACGGGTGAGGTGCGTGAGGATGCTCCGAGCGAGCAGATCGCGCGCCGCCTCGTTGCGATATCGGATGGGCTTCAGGTCCAGTGGCTCTGCTCGCGCGCGGACGGTGGCCGTACACTCAACATGCACGAGGTCATGGCTGGTGTTGCCGTCGACATGAAGGAGCGGTGGCTCATTCGCTCCGCGTGAGGCAGGGGTGTCGTCGTGTAGGGTGGACGCGTATGTGAGAAGCGACACTTGTAATCTGACTTTGTGGGCGTTTCGTGCGGTTTGGGGCTTAGGTCCCTTGGTGGATCGTGTCGGCGTTATGTGATGCCCGCACGGGTAGGCCTGCCGCGCGTTACGATGGACAAACCAGCATCCTTCACAACGTCGGGAGTTGTGCTGAGCGTGTCCAGCGTTGACGCTCCACGCGAGGCCGCTAGTCCGTCGCACATCCACGCCTGGAGGTCTACGCATGGCGAACGCCGCTGTTCCCACCCCGTCCCACCACGATACCAACGCTCGACGATGCCCCGATGACCTGTGGGCCTTGGGGCAGCGGGCGGTCATCCGCGCCCGCCGCTGGGCCGATGAATCGGCGTTTGAGCCCACGCCGCGCTCGGCCAAGCTCCTGTCCCGTATCCTCGCCGATCCAGACGGACTTACTTTCACGACCCGATTCGTCGACGACGTCGTGCGCCCCGCGGACCTGGATGTGGCCAGTGCAGCCATGAAGCGCCTGTCGGCCGGTCGTAAGAACTTCCTACCCCCGGCCCTGGCCGCGGCGATGGGCCTCGGCTCGACCGCATCGCTCCTCGCTCCTCGTACCGTGACAGCCACCGCACGTCGAGTGTTCCGTGAGATCGTCGGCGACCTCGTTGTTGACGCGACGGATAAGGGGCTTGGCCCGGCCCTCGCGCGCCTGCGCAAGGGCGGCCACCGTCTGAATGTGAACCTCCTCGGTGAGGCTGTTCTCGGTGAGAAGGAAGCAGCTCACCGCCTGGCCGAGGTCTCGCGCCTCGTGACCCGCGAGGACGTCGACTACGTGTCGATCAAGGTCTCCGCGGTGACAGGCCCCCACAACCCGTGGGGCTTCGAGGAAGTAGTCGACCACGGCGTGAGCGCCCTCCTGCCGCTCTACCGCCTCGCTCGCGACAATGGGACGTTCCTGAACCTCGACATGGAGGATTACAAGGACCTCGACCTGACGATCGCGGTGTTCACCGCGATCCTTGACCAGCCGGATATGCGCGGTTACGAGGCCGGCATCGTCCTCCAGGCCTACCTGCCCGATTCGCTCGGTGCTCTCCAGCGTCTCCAGGAGTGGGCGCGTACGCGCGTGGATGCGGGAGGTTCGCGCATCAAGGTCCGCATCGTCAAGGGCGCGAACCTGTCCATGGAGAAGGTGGACGCCGAGATTCACGGCTGGGAGCTGACGACGTGGCCGTCTAAGCAGGCCACCGACACCAACTACAAGCGGATGCTGAGTTGGGCGATGACGCCCGAGCGCACCCGAGCGATTCGTCTGGGAGTCGCCGGACAGAACGTCTTCGATATTGCCTTCGCCTACGAGCTGCGCGCCGAGCGAGGGGTCGAGGACAGCGTCGAGTTCGAGATGCTCTCGGGCATGGCCACCGGCATCCAAGAGGTCGTGCGCCGCGATGTCGGCTCCCTCCTCCTGTACGTCCCGGTCGTGAACCCCCGAGAATTCGACGTCGCCATCTCTTACCTGGTGCGCCGCCTGGAAGAGAACGCCGCGCCCGAAAACTTCATGTCCGGCGTTTTTGATATCGCCACGAACGAGGACGTCTTCGCCCGCGAGCGCGACCGTTTCCTTGCCGCGCTGTCCGACGTTGATCCGGACGCGCCGCTGCCCGTTCCCAACCGCGTACAGGACCGTCTGGCCGAGCGCGAGGCCGGGGTGCCGGCTGAGCAGGGGAGCCTCGCCGAGCGTGCGCGTCGTCCCTTCGCCTCCGAGCCGGATTCTGATCCCGCCCTCGCCGCTAATCGGCAGTGGGCACGCGACATTGCTGCGGCTATCCCCGCTTCGACGCGGGGTGTCGAAGCCGTGCGTGCCGGTGCGCAGGTGTTGGCCACAAACGAGGCGGTCGACGCTCTCGTCGAGGCGAGCACCAAGGCGGCGCACGCCTGGCAGGCCTTGGCCCCCGAGGAGCGTGCAGCCGCGCTGCATCGTGTTGGCGATGTTCTTGCGGCGCGCCGGGGCGAGCTCATCGAGGTCGCCGGATCTGAAGCCGGCAAGACCATCGATCAGGCCGATCCCGAGGTGAGCGAAGCGATCGACTTCTGTCATCACTACGCACAGGCCTCGTTGCAGCTCGCCGATGAGACGTACATGGCGGGCGCGCGATTCGTGCCCGTGGACGTCACCGTCGTTGCGTCGCCCTGGAACTTCCCGGTGGCTATTCCCGTGGGTGGTGTCGCCGCGGCGCTGGCGGCGGGCAGCGCGGTGATCCTCAAGCCGGCCCCGCCGGCCAAGCGCTGTGCCGCGGAGCTCGTCGCGGCTTTCCACGAGGCTGGGATTCCCCGCGAGCTTGTGGCCCTCGCTCCGCTCGAGGACGGGGACGTGTCGCGCTACCTGGTGACCCACGAGGGTGTCGATCGCGTCGTCCTGACGGGCTCGTACGACACGGCGCGTCTCTTCCGTTCGTGGAAGCCCGACATGCACCTGCTAGGTGAGACCAGCGGCAAGAACGCCATCATCGTCACGCCGTCCGCTGACCCCGATCTGGCTGTGCGCGACATCGTTCATTCGGCCTTTGCGCACGCGGGGCAAAAGTGCTCGGCGTCCTCCCTGCTGATCCTCGTCGGATCCGCGGGACGCTCGAGCCGCATCGCTCGCCAGCTCGTGGATGCGGCCGCCTCGCTGCGCGTGGGCCTGCCGGCGTCCCTGGACTCGCAGGTCGGCCCGGTTGTCGTGCCCGACGATGAGAAGGCTGTGCGAGGCCTGACCACCCTGGGTGAGGGTGAGCACTGGGTGCTCAAGCCCCGTTACCTGGGTGATGGGCTGTGGACCCCTGGTATCCGTGCGGGCGTGGTGCCCGGCAGCGAGTTCCACCTGACCGAGTACTTCGCGCCCGTCCTCGGCGTCATGCGCGTCGACACCCTCGAGGATGCGATCGAGGCCGTTAACGAGGTCGACTACGGACTGACCTCCGGCCTGCATACTCTTGACACGGATGAGTTGGCAACCTGGCTGGAGGGCATCGAGGCCGGCAACCTCTACGTCAATCGCGGCATCACGGGCGCCATCGTGCGCCGCCAGCCTTTTGGCGGCTGGAAGCGCTCGGCGATCGGGTCGACGACGAAGGCCGGTGGCCCCTCCTACCTGCTCGGTCTGGGCGAGGTCGAGCCTGCCCGCGAGAGGACTGTGGGGGCCTCCGGAGCCCCCGAGGAGGCGCTCGATCCGAGTGTGCTCGCCCTGTGCCAAGCGGCCGGTCCTCACCTGAACGCGGATGATGCGGCCGAACTGAGTCGTGCCGTCGCCGCGGACGGCGCCGCCTGGGCATCCGAATATGGGGCAAACTGCGACGTGACCGGCATGGCCTGTGAGCGCAATATCCTGCGTTACCGCCCCACGCCGGTCCTCGTGCGCGCTGGACGCGGGACTGCCCTCGTGGATACCGTGCGTGTGCTGGCGGCGGGCATCCTCGCGGGCGGGGCCATCGGGCTATCCGTTGCCGACGAGCTTCCGGCTACCGTCCGGGAGCTGCTGGAGGGCTGGGATATCGAGGTGACGGTCGAAGACGCGCACTCGTGGGATTCTCGCCTGGCGATGGTGGCGAACTCCGGTGGCCTGGGCATGCGAGTGCGTGTCCTCGGTCCGCGCGATGAAAGCTCGCAGCAGCGCTGGGCGGACGCGACCCGCGCGAGCGGCGGCAGCCCCGACGTCGCCTTGTACACGGGTGCCGTCACGGCGTGCCCGCACTCGGAGTTGCTGCCGTTCCTGCGCGAGCAGGCGGTCTCGATCACGAACCACCGTTTCGGTACACCGCTCGACCTGGCTGCGGATCTCCTCTGAGCCGCGCCTCTTGAGAGCGGATGGGGAAGCCTCACGCACAAGGTACGGGTCAGCGCCCGCGACTTCTCGTCGCGGGCGCTGACCCGTACGTGGGTGGGGGAGCGGGTGATAGAAATGCCGGAGGGGCGAGCCTGTTGGCTCGCCCCTCCGGCATTACGTCAGTGTCGACTCAGATCGCGCGGGCGACCTTGTCGGACTTCAGGCACTTGGTGCAGACGTTCAGGCGCTTGGGCGTCCCATTGACCAGGGCGCGAACGCGCTGAATGTTCGGATTCCACCGGCGGTTGGTGCGAACGTGCGAGTGCGACACGCTCTTGCCGAAGCCGGGTCCCTTACCGCACACGTCACAAACGGCAGCCACGATGTTCTCCTCGGTATGTCTTCCAGTTCAGTCTTTGTCTCCGCGCTTGCGGAGAACGCATCCTTCGGTGCTTGAACCGAAGGCAACCATGACAGAATAGCGGACGAACCACGCTTTCAACAAGTCGCAGCCGATCTGGGTCGTGTCAGGTCGCACACACCGAGCCGTGCAGGGACAATGGGAGGGGGCTGAAAGGGGAGTCATGGAACTGAATGCATCTGTCATCATCGAGGCGTGTCGTGCCGGGGCTGAGGAGGCCGCCAGGCTCGCGCCCTTCCTCGATGACCTGGACGGATGGGACGGGGCGGACTGCGACACAGGCTCCAATGGTGCGGCGACGATGGCTGCACTCGAGGCTGCGATGGATTCCCTGGACCCGCGCGCTCACCTGCGCGACGCACTTGAAGCGGCCGTGGAGACGATTATCCGCCGCGGCCTTGGCCATAGCGGCATGGCCCTCGGAGCGCTCTTCGAGGCGTGGGCCGGTGCTCTCGGGGACGAGCCCCATGTCACGCCGCTCGCGCTGCGCCGCATGCTAGCCGCATCCCTGACTCCCGTGGCCTCCTCCATTGAGTGGTCCGATGCCCTCGTCGAAATGCTCGGCGGGGCGGTGCGCGAACTTGAGGACCTGGGGGCGACGCTCCCGGAGGTCGAAGACGTTTTCTCTCGTTTCTCTTCCCAGGCGCAGATTGGTCTCGTCGAGGCGACGAACGAGGCGACGGGGCGTATCGACCCCGGTGGGGCCTTCATCGCCCTGGTCTTGGCCTGCATCGATGCCTCGATGCGGGGTGATGCCGGAATCCTTCAGTCGTTTACCGCGATGCTGGCCGATCTCGCGGAACGCCATTCGCGTGCGCCCGAGGCCGCTTCCCCTCCGCCCGGCCGCGACTTCACGGTCGACATCATCCTGGAGGGGACGCAGGAAGACCTGGACGCGCTGCTCGCGCGCCTCGGTGGCCTGGGGTCGCGCCTGTCCTACGTAGGCAGGGTCGATCTCTTTGGCATGGGGGAGTGGAGGCTGCATGTGGACACCTCGGCTCCTCTGGCCGCACACCCTACCTCGGGGCAGGTTATCCGCTTCCAGGTCTGCGACGCCCGCCCGGACGCGCAGATCGGTATCGACGAGCTGGCCGACGAGGGACTGAGCCACCGTGGCGTACGCCTGCTGCAGCGCCGCCCGATGCGCCGCGTGGAGCGCGCCCGCGTCATCGCCTGCACGCGAGCCCCCGGCCTCGTTGAAGACCTCGCGCGCGCGGGAGCGGTCGTGTTCTTAGACCTGAGCTCTGGGGACGCTGCGGGCATCGTGTCGGCGGCCACTTCGCGTACGGGTGTGACCCTCGTGGCCACCTGCGACGAGGCCAGCGCCTCCCTGGTCGGCACCGTGGCCTCGGTGCTACCGTCCCCCGCCCCGGGTGTTCCCGCGATTCTGCGCGCGGGTAGCCGCGATGACCTGGACGTCCTCGCGGTCGCGCGCGCCTGCGCCCCGTTGTTCGTGCCCCAGCCGGGCGGTGTCGAAGCCGCTCCGACGCTGGCGCGCATGCTGCGCAACGGCGCGCACGACGCCCTCGCCTCGTGTGCGAGCGCCCCGCTGCCCCCCGGCGGCGACCCGGAGGGCATCGCCGAGGCCCTGGCCGAGGCCTCGCGCAGTGGTGGTGATTCCTGGCGCCTCCTTATTTCACGTGACGACGACGGCCCCTACACCGTGGCCACCGTTCGCCAGCTGCTCTCCACGCGCGACGCGTCGTCGACGATCGACCTGGAGACCTGGGACGGCGGACAGAGTGGGCCGAGCCTGGTCGCGGGGTGCGCCTCGTGAGCGCACTCGACGTCCCCCTGTCGCTGCGCCTGCCGAAAAAGACGGCGAAGGCTCTCGAAGGGGCGGGTGTGGCGACGGTCGGCGACCTGCTGATGGTCGCGCCGCGCCGCTACTACCATTGGGGTCGCCTCACGCCGCTGTCCTCCCTGCGTGAAGGTGAGGACGTGACGATCCTCGCCGAGGTCGCCGGCGCACATCTCGTGGCCAACCGATCCGGCTCGGGCGTGCGCTTGGAAGTTACCCTCACCGATGGTGTTCAATTCCTATCGGCGACCTTCTTCGCTAAGAACCAGTACAAGCTTGCTCCCATCGAGCGCCTCGTCACGCCGGGGCAGTCCTTCCTCTTCGCGGGCAAGGTCGGGGCCTACCGCGGCAAGCTGCAACTCACCCATCCCTCCTTCGAGGGCGTGGACGGGGAGGACATCGAGCGCATTGCCTCGCGCCCCATCCCAATTTACCCAGCGACTGGATCGCTGGCCTCGTGGGCGATCGCCCGAGCAGTCGGCATGGTGCTGGATCACCTGGACGATGCCGACGTGCCCGACCCGGTCCCCGCCGACGTGCGCGAGCGCGCTGGCTTCGCCTCCCACGCCTCGTGCCTGCGCGCCCTGCACCAGCCCGAGACCGATGAGGACTACCAGCAGGCCCGCAAGGCACTGGCCTTCGCGGAAGCCTTCGTCCTCCAGGTGGGGCTGGCCGCGCAGCGTCGGGGCGCTCGGGCTGTGGCGGCGCTGGCCTCGCCGATTGACGCGCCGCTGTGCGAGCGTTTCCGCTCGTCGTTGCCTTTTGAGCTCACGGACTCCCAGCGTGAGGCGGTCGCCCAGATCGGGGCTGACCTGGCCGGTGAGGTGCCGATGCAGCGGCTCCTGCAAGGAGACGTGGGATCGGGCAAGACCGTCGTCGCGCTCAGCGCGCTGCTCCAGGTGGTTGCCGCCGGTCACCAGGGGGCGTTCGTCGCGCCGACCGAGGTCCTGGCAGAGCAGCACGCTGCCTCGCTGCGGGCGCTCCTGGAGCCCCTGGGGATGGACGCCCCGGATGTTCGCCTGCTGACGGGTTCAACGACGCCCGCCGCCCGCCGCGAGATTCAAAGCGCGATGAATGCGGCGCAGCCGCTCATTGTCGTGGGGACCCACGCTCTCTTCCAGGAGAGCGTGCGTTTCGCGGACCTGGCCCTCGTCGTCGTCGACGAGCAGCACCGCTTTGGCGTCGAACAGCGAGCCGCGCTGCGCGGGGCGCGCGAGGACGGGCGCGCGGTTCACGAACTCGTCATGACCGCGACACCGATTCCGCGAACGATCGCCATGACCGTCTTTGGAGACCTCGACGACACGCGCATGAGCGGCATGCCCTCGGGGCGCACCCCCGTGGCCACCTACCTCGCCGACAGCGCCAACGCCGCGTGGGTGGAGCGCACGTGGGCGCGGGCCGCGGAGGAGATCGCCCAGGGGCGTCGCGTCTACGTCGTGTGCCCGCGCATCGACGCCTCCGACGACGTTGCCGACGCCGAGGAGGAGGGCGCGCGCCCCCTTGCCTCCGTTGAGGAGGTCGCCGCCTACCTGCGCTCCCACCCGGCCCTGTCCGGCATCGCCATCCACGAGCTGACGGGACGCACTCCCTCGCCCGTCAAGGCGCAGATCATGGAGGATTTCTCAGCCGGACGTGTGCCCCTCCTCGTCGCCACAACCGTCATCGAGGTCGGCGTCGACGTGTCGGAGGCGACCCTCATGGTCATCCTCGACGCCCAGCAATTCGGCCTCGCCCAGCTCCATCAGCTGCGCGGACGCGTCGGACGTTCCTCCCTGCCCTCGCTGTGCATCGCCATGCATCGACACGAACTCACGGACTCGGGCGCAGCGCGCCTGCAGGCCTTCGCGGACACGACCGACGGTTTCGAGCTCGCCGAGGCCGACCTGCGCCTGCGTAAGGAAGGCGACGTGCTCGGAGCCGGCCAGTCGGGCACCGCCACCCACCTGCGCTTCCTCTCGGTGCGCCGCGACGAGGCGCTCATCCGTCGCGCGAAAGGCGAAGCCGAGACCCTCCTGGAACAGGATCCGATGCTGGAGCGCCACCCGGACCTCGCCCGGGCGCTGCGCGCCGCATCTGACGGGCAGATCGAGTGGATGCAACGCTCCTGAGGTGTGCCCGGTAGGGTAGGGGTATGACCAGAATCGTCGCAGGCAGTGCCAAGGGGCGTACCCTCGCCGTGCCCAAGTCCGGCACTCGTCCCACCTCCGAGCGGGTCCGCGAGGCCCTCTTTTCGCGCCTGGACCACATGAACGTGCTGGACGGCGCGACCGTCCTCGACCTCTACGCTGGAACGGGCGCCCTTGGCCTCGAAGCCCTGTCGCGCGGAGGCGCCCACGCCACCCTCGTCGAAAAGGCGTCGGCCGCGGCCCGCGTCGCCTCCGCGAACGTTCGCTCGACGGGGCTGCCCGCCCGCGTCGTCACCGCCGACGCGCGCACCTACCTGAGCGCGCGCAGCGGGGAAGCGCTCGCGGGAGACATCGACCTGGTGTTCATCGACCCTCCCTACGACATCGCCGAAGACGACATGACGACGGTGCTATCGTCCCTCGGTCCGTGGATCGGCCCCGACGCCCTCGTCGTCGTTGAACGGTCCACGCGCGCGCCCGCCCCCACGTGGCCTGACTTCCTCGTCTTCGAGGACCAGCGCACGTGGGGTGAAACCGTCGCGTACTTCGCCGGTCCGCCCCTGCCCAAGCACGAAACCGGCGACGTTGCGCAGGGCCTCGAGGATGCCCCGGCCTCGTCGTACGCGCAGGAGGAAGAACGATGATCGCGCTGTTCCCCGGTTCTTTTGACCCCTTCACGAACGGGCACCTCGACGTCGCGCAGCGCGTGAGCGCCATCGCCGACCGCCTCATCATCGGCGTCGGAGTGAACCCCTCTAAGCGCGGTCTCATCGCCCCCGAAGAGCGCGTCGTCCTCATTCGCGAAGCCACCGAACACCTGGGCGGCGTTGAGGTCGTCCTGCTGCAAGGGGCGACGATGGACGAGGCCTCGCGCCTGGGGGCCACCCTCATCGTCAAGGGCGTGCGCTCGTCGATCGACGTGGACTACGAGGCCCCCCAGGCGGTCTACAACCGTGAGATCGGGGGCGTTGACACCTGGTGGATTCCGACCCGTCCGGACCTCGCGCACGTCTCCTCGAGCGCTGTGCGCGAACTCGTGGGTCTGAAAAAGGATATTTCTCGGTATGTCCCTCCAGCGATTGAGCGATTTTTGACCGACAATAGAAGCTGAATAATGCCCGGTGGAACGCAGGAGGCAACCATGGCTGACACGACCGACAACCAGACTCAGGACGAGTGGAACGAGGAAACCGTCTACGGTCCCTCCACTGTGATTGCCGCCCTCGACCAGATCGAGGACCTCGTGGAGTCCTCGCGCACGGTTCCCCTGTCGGCCTCAATCATGGTGAACAAGGCCGAGATCCTCGACCTGCTCGACCAGGCCCGCGAGGCTCTGCCTGAGGATCTCGTGGCCGCCGATGCCGTCGTCGCCGACGCGGACGCAGTCCTGGGGCGCGCCGATTCTGCCGCCGAGACGCGTATCGCCGAGGCGAACTCGCGCGCCTCCTCGACCCTCGACCAGGCCAACGAGCGCGCCGCGCAGATCCTGACCGAAGCCGAGGAAGAAGCCGAGCGCACGCGCTCGCGCGCAAACGACGAGGCCACCGCGCTCGTCTCGCAGGCACGCTCGGATGCCGAGGCCACGATCGCCGACGCAAACGCCCAGGCCGCCCGCATCGTCTCCACCGAGAACATCGTGCGCATGGCCGAGGACCGCGCCCGTGAGATCGTTTCCGAGGCCAAGCGCTCGGCAGCCTCCCTGCGTGAGGGTGCCGACGACTACGTGGCCTCCTCGCTGGACGAGCTTGCCCACCTCATCTCCGACCTCGCGCGTCGCACCGACGCGGGACGTCGCACGATTGCGGAACGCCGCGGCGTCGACGTCACCGATGTGGATCTGACCAATGACTGATAATTCCCTGACTCTGTCCCTGGCGCGCCTGCCGCGCGCCCTGGGTTCGACGCTGCACCAGGACCTCGTGTGGGTGACCCCCGACGACCTGGGCACCCCCTCCATGTCGGCCGTCCCCGGCGTCCCCCTGGACGTGTCGGTGGACTTGACCAGCGTCGAGGACGGCGTGCTCGTGCAGCTCGCCACCTCCGTGGATCTCGTCGGGGAGTGCGTGCGCTGCCTCGACGAGGTGCGCGAACACCACGACGTCTCCAGCGCGGAGGTCTACTTTGAGCCCGGTGCCCCCGCCCTGACTGCCACGGATGACGAGGACGAGGAGGTCGAGGACCTGTTCGTCATCGGCGAGCGTGACACGATCAACATCGAGACGCAGCTGCGCGATGCGATCGTTCCCCTCGTGGATCCGCGCCCGCTGTGTAGCGAGGACTGCGCGGGCCTGTGCGATGTCTGCGGCGAGAAGTGGGCGGATCTGCCTTCCGACCACGAGCACTTCGTCGTCGACCCGCGCTTGGCCTCCCTGGCCTCCCTGCTGGGTGACGACGCCGAGCCGGGGCGATCCTGATGAGTCGTTCCAAGCATCTGCCCGTTCCTCCCCGCACCGACACGGAGGCGCTGGTGGAGGCGTGGGGGACCCGTATCGACGCCCCGCTCCTGCAGCTGGCGCTCGTGCACCGGTCCTACGCGAACGAGGCCGGGGGCATCGCGAACAACGAGCGCCTCGAGTTTCTGGGTGACTCGGTCCTGTCGATCGTGATCGCGCAGAAGCTCTACGAGCAGTACCCGGACGTGGCCGAGTCGGACCTGTCGCGCATGCGTGCAGCGACCGTCTCCCAGCAGCCCCTGGCTGCTGCCGCCCGCCGGATCGGCCTGGGTGACTTCGTCTTCCTGGGCAAGGGCGAGTCGATGCACGGGGGACGCGACAAGGATTCGATCCTGTCCGACACCTTCGAGGCTCTCATCGGCGCAACCTATCTGACCAGCGGCCTGGAAGAGGCGCGCCGGGTTATCCTCGAGCGCCTGAGCTTCCTCCTCGTGGATGCCCCCTCGCGCGGCCAGCACCAGGACTGGAAGACGATCCTCATCGAATACTCGCAGGCGCAGGGCCTGGGCGAGGTCTCCTACGAGGTCGAGGGGGAGGGGCCGGACCACCAGCGCGTCTTCACGGCCCACGCTTTCGTCTCCGAGCGTCCCGATCCGATCGGCTCGGGGCAGGCCTCGTCGAAGAAGCACGCGGAGAACGCGGCCGCGCAGGATGCGATGAGCCGCCTGTCTCCCGAGAAGTAGTAAGTACACGAGGGTGTTTGCCCTCCCGACGGTTAGAATCAACACGTGAGTGAAAATACGTCCGCGCGTACGCGCGTCATGATCATTGACGACCACGAGATCGTTCGACGTGGCATTGCCGAGATCGTCGACCGCGACGACGCCCTCGAGGTTGTCGCCGAGGCCGGCTCCGTTGCTGATGCCGTGCGCCGCGCCGACCTGGTGCGTCCCGACGTGATCCTGGTGGACCTGCAGCTGCCCGACGGCACCGGCATCGACATCATGAACCGACTGCGTTCCTCCCACCCGCAGATCCTCCCCGTCGTGCTCACCTCCTTCGATGACGACGAGGCCCTGGCTGAGTCCCTCGAAGCGGGTGCCCGTGCGTACATCCTCAAGACCGTGCGCGGCGCGGAAATCACCGACGTGATCAAGGCGGTTGCCGACGGGCGCGTGCTGCTCGACGAGCGTACCCTCACGCGTCGCCGCGTCGATCATGAGGATCCGACCGCCGACCTGACGCCGTCGGAGCGCAAGGTCCTGGACCTGATCGGCGATGGCCTGTCGAACCGTGAAATCGGCGAGAAGCTGGGCGTTGCGGAAAAGACCGTGAAGAATCACATCACCTCCCTCCTGTCGAAGATGGGCCTGCAGCGCCGCACGCAGGTGGCCGCGTGGGTGGCCGGGCAGAGGGCGGCGTCCTGGCGTAACTGAGCCACTGCCTCGTCCCGGAAGGGGCGAGACGAACGTGAGCGGGTCGGAACTATCCGGCCCGCTCGGCTTGTGTGCGAGACCGGCAGCTTATTTATCCTGCGCGTTAAGTTGTTTGCTAATCAGGGGAATCCCCGATTTGTGAGAAAGCTACTATCAAACTGGTTCATGAAAAAGCCCTGTGGGGTAACGTTCGCCTCATCCTCACCGTTGAGGACGGACACTGTCGTCCACCGTTACCCCTTGAAAGGACACCCCGTGAACCTCAAGCGAATGCTTGCCGGTTGTGCGGTCGCTACGGCACTGGTGCTCGCACCCATGAGCGCCCCTAGTTTTGCCGACGCGCCGCCAGCGCCTACCGGCGTCCCCGCAGCGGTACCACTGAGCTCCACCCCCAAGATCGCCAAGTGGCAAGAACTCCAGTACGGCATGTTCATGCACTTCGGCGTCTACTCCGTCTACGGCGGCTACTACAACGGCCACCGCCAGGGCATGGGATACCCCGAGCAGATCAAGGCCTGGGAGAACATCCCCACCGACGACTACCTGCTCAAGGCCAAGGACCTGGCCGCGAACTTCGATGCCTCCGCCATCTGCAAGACAGTCCACGACTCGGGTATGAAGTACCTGATGATCACGTCGAAGCACCACGACGGCTTCGCGATGTGGGACACGAAGACGACCGACTACAACATCGTCAAGCAGTCCAACTACGGCAAGGACCCGATGAAGGAGCTGTCCACCGAGTGCAACAAGCTCGGCGTCAAGCTCGCCTTCTACTTCTCGATCATCGACTGGACCAAGCAGACCCCCGAGCCATACGGCAACGTGAACCCCATCGATGAAGACCTGATGACGACCGTCATCAAGCCTCAGCTCACTGAGCTCCTCACCAACTACGGCCCGATCGCCGAGCTGTGGTTCGACATGGGCGGCCCCACCGCCGAACAGTCCCAGCGCATGGCCCAGTGGGTCCACGAGCTCCAGCCCGAGACGATGGTCAACTCCCGCGTGTGGAACAAGGCCGGCGACTTCGAGGTCGGCGGCGACAACTCGGTGACCACGGACTTCCACATGGGCCCCTGGGAGTCGATTCGCTCCATCTACCCGTCCTGCTGGGGATACTGCTCGTGGGCGAACCGAGACAATAGCGCGAAGAGCTACAAGGAACGCGAGCTGGTCAACAACCTGATCGGCACGGTCGCCTCGGGCGGCCAGTTCGCCTACAACATCGGCCCCAAGGGTGACGGCACGATCGACGCCTTCGACTCCGGGGTCGTCACCGAGGTCGGCCAGTGGATGCAGCGTCACCCCGACGCGATCACGGGAGCTCGCCCGACGTGGTACCCCGCCCCCGACTGGGGCAAGGTCATGACCAAGGGCAACGACCTGTACTTCTTCCCCGAACTGTGGAGCCCCGGTAAGACCCTGTCGCTTCCCAGCGTCGGCGGCCACGTCACCGCCGTCACCGTGGACGGCACCGACCGCTCCCTCGACTTCACCCAGGACGGCACCACCCTCACGGTCACCATGTCGGGTGAGAATCCGGAGCCGAACCTGCGCCCGGTCGTCAAGGTTACCTTCGACGCCGCCCCCACCTACGTGCCCACGCAGACGGTCACCGCCGTCGACGGCGCGACCATCTCCTCGGAGCAGTTCTTCGGACGCGCCTCCGCGCTGCGCTACTCCGGCGCACAGGCCTACGACGCTTACCTCGTGAACAAGACGGACAAGGCCATCACCGACCTGACCCTGAAGTTCTCCGGCAACTTCGATGCCTCCACGACCTACAAGATCACCCTCGGGACCACCTCCATCGAGGTGACCGGTGCCCAGATCGAGGCCGGAGAAGTTGGCGAGGGCCTCAGCCTCGAGCCCGGCAAGGTCACGCCCCTGCGCCTCGAACTGGCACACCCCTCCTACTACGCCAACCCGATCCGCCTGCGCTCCGTGAGCGCGACCCTGCACGTCTACGGTGAAAACGCGGCAACCCAGCCTCCCGTCATCGCCACGGACCCGGCGTCGGTTTCCGTGAAGTCGGGGGAGAGCGCCACCTTCACCGTCGTCGCCTCGGGCCGCCCGGCCGCCACCATCCAGTGGTACCGCGTCCCCAAGGGCGCGACCGAAGGAACTGCGATCCCGGACGCCACGAGCGCCATGTACACCCTGACGACGACACTCGAGGATGACGGCGCGCAGTTCTACGCCGTCGCCACGAACGCCAACGGCTCCACTACCTCGGCGCGCGCGACCCTGACCGTCACCAAGGGCAGTGACAACCTCGCACTCAACAAGACGGCGTCCATGTCCTCGGTCGGCTGGGGAGGCACCGCCTCGCGCGCCGTCGACGGCAACACGGACGGCGTGTGGGACAACGGATCGGTCGCCCACACGGGCAAGCAAGCGAACCCCTGGTGGGAGGTAGACCTCGGCGAGACACATCCCCTCGGCGTCGTGAACGTCTGGAACCGGTCCTCCTCCGACAACTGCCAGGGAATCTCCTGCGACCAGCGCCTGCACGACTTCTGGGTCGTCGCCTCCACGACGCGTCTGTCCGGTAACTTCAACCCGGCCACCGCCGGCGCGGTGGACGGCGTCCACATGATCAAGGTTGACGGAGTCGGCGGCCGCCCGAGCGCGGTCGACTTCGAGGGCTTCGACGCGCGCTTCATCCGCGTCATCCAGCCCACTCAGTTCGGCGAGTTCGCGCTCGCGGAGGTCGAGGCCTTCGCGGCTGCCGCGCCGACCCCGGACCCCGATGACCAGGAGCCCCCGGTCATCAAGCCGCTGACCGTGATGGCCAACCCCGCGGAGGATGCGCAGATCTCCGGCGATGGCGCCTTCCGCACCGTGACGGCGAAGGAAGGCACGCAGGTCACGATCAAGGCCGAGGCGACCGGCAAGCCCGCTCCGACCCTGTTCTGGCAGATCAAGCGCGAGGGCTCCGATTCGTGGGCCATCGTCGAAGAGGAGAATGGCCCCGAGCTGACCCTTACGATCGACGGCGAGAACAACGGCTCGGTCATCCGTGTCATGGCCATGAACGAGGCCGGGGTTGCCGAATCGGGTCTCGTGACCCTTGCCCTGGCTGAGGAACCGGCACCTGAGCCCGAGCCGAGCCCCGATCCGACTCCGGACCCCGCTCCCACGCCGGACCCGACTCCGGACCCCGCTCCCACGCCGGACCCGACTCCGGACCCCGCACCCACGCCGGATCCGACCCCGGACCCGGCTCCCACGCCGGACCCGACCCCGGATCCCGCGCCAGCTCCCGATCACACGGTGGGCACCTGGATGAATGACGGTGCTGGCTGGTGGTGGAAGATCAGTACCGGCGGCTACGCCAAGAACGAGACCCTCACGCTTGGTGGTAACGTCTACCGCTTCGACCAGAACGGCTACATGCTGACCGGCTGGGTCTACTGGGATGGCGCGTGGCGCTACCACAACGGCGCCGGAGCGCAGGTGACCGGATGGGTCAACCTGGGTGGCTCGTGGTTCTACCTGACGCCTGAAACCGGTGCGATGGTCACCGGTTGGCAGATGGTGGGCGATAAGTGGTTCTTCTTCGCTTCCAACGGTGTCATGAAGACCGGTTGGCTCGACGCGGGCGGCGCTTGGTACTACCTGGATCCGTCCGGCGCGATGCACACCGGCTGGCTTCAGATGGGCTCGCACTGGTACATGATGAGCGACAGCGGCGCCATGATGATCGGATGGGTGCCGCTGGGAAGCACCTGGTACTACTTCGGAGCCTCGGGCCAGATGGTCACCGGCTGGCAGCTCATCGGTGGCGCCTGGTACTACTTCGGGACCGGAGGCGACATGTACACGGGCGGCCACTGGATTGGGTGGCGCTGGTACACCTTCGGCAGTGACGGACGCTGGCTGGGCTGATGCTCAGCTAAGAGCCGGGAGCTAGCTGCTCCCGTCCGCGCGGTGGGGGTGGAGTTCCAACCGGAACGTCCACCCCCACCGTCGTGTTGTCTGCGTGCGTCTGCTTAGCCCTCAAGCGGAGCGATCCACCGGATCTGGGTGCCCACCCCGCCCTCGCCGCTGCCGGCATCGAAGGAACCTCGGTGTCGTCGTGCACGCTCCGCCATGTTTGCCAAGCCGGAGTTTCGGGTGCGGGACGGATCGATGCCTCGTCCGTCGTCGGTGATCGTGATGCGCACGCGCCCCGACTGTCCCTGACCCGACACATCGACGCACACGGCCGCCGCGGTCGCGTGCGCGTGGCGGGCGATATTCGACAGGCCTTCGCGCACGATCGCCACGACGTCGTCGGACAGGTCCGGGTCGACGCGACCGTCGAACTCGTCGATGACGACGAGCTCGTTATCCAGGTCCGAGTTGATGGCATCGCCGTCGAGCGTGATGAGCAGCGAAGGGGCAAAGCCCAGGGCGGAACGTGTGAGCGATGATTCGCGGCGGATTCTCTCCACCAGGCCGACGGCCTTGTCACGCTCGCGCAGGTTGTGTACGATCGTGCGGATCTGACGCACGGCCTCGTCGATTGAAGCGAGCGAGGAATCGATGAGGGACTCGAGAGCAGCCGGGTCCGTCTGGCCCGCGGCGACCTTCTGCTTGGCCGCGTCCAGTGCCATGCCGGTCGCAAACAGCTGCTGGATGGCAAAGTCGTGAAGGTCGCGCCCGATACGGTCGCGCTCGTCCAGCAGCGCGGCCACGTCCTGCGCGTGGCGGGCCGACGCGAGCTCGAGTGCGAGCGTGGCCTGAGAGGCGAGGGATTCAGCGAGCGAGAGCTCGGAGCTGTCGAACTCGGGTGCGCCAATCTGACGGAGCAGGATGAGGACACCGGAAGACACGCCACGTGAACGCAGGGGAGCGTAGAGGGCCGATCCGAAGGCCGCCAGCTGGGGGACGCGCATCGTCTGCGCGCGCGACATCGAGTCGACGATCATGCCGGTACCCTCGTGCAACACGCTCATCGCGCGGCCTTCGGGCGGGAAAGTCAGGCCCAGCAGGCTGGAGGCGTTCTTGCCGTCGACGATTTCGGCTGCCCAGGTGTCACCCACGGACTGGAGGACGATGATGGCGGTGTCCGCGTGGGACACTTCGCGCACTGTCTTGGCAATGAGCTCGAGCGCCTCCTCCTCATCAGCGCCCTCCAGCATGGTGGTCGTCAGCGACTGAGAGGCGCTGATCCACCGTGCGGTGCGCTTCGAGTCCGCGTATAGGTGCGCGTTTTCGACGGCGATGCCGGCGGCGGGCGCGAGCGCGCTGAGGACAGCGGCGTCGGCGGATGAATACCCGCCCGCCTTTCCGCACAGGTAGAGGCGTCCGTAGACCTGCTCGTGCACGAGGATCGAGACGCCCAGGAACGGGGGAGTGGTCTCCAGCAGATTGAGGTCGGGTGCGTCCGACGGCGAGTTGACGAGGAGAGGCACGCTCGCGGGGATCGCCGTCATGAGAGCTTCGGGGACCTCAGGGATTGGACCGGGCTCGTGGAACTCGAGTTGCAGGGTGGTGGCCCCCCACGTGTCCAGGACCGAAAGCGTGGCGTGCGGAGAGGACGTGAGGACGCAGGCCTGGTCCACGAAGTTTTGCAGGCCGGCCTTCAGGTCCAGGGAACTGGTGAGGTCTAGGGCCGCTTTCAGCAGCGTGAAGTCTGTGGAGTCGGTGCTCATTGTTCCTCCTGGTCGAGGGCCCATCGGTAGGTGGGGAGGGCCTGCAGGACCTCGTCGTGTGTGCCGCGCGCGGCGATCGTCGCGCATTGGCCGGGCTCGGGGGCTGCCAAGACGATGACGTGGTCGGCCTGGTCCAGGGCGCTCAAGCGGTGGGTGACCACCAGGGTAGCCCGGTCGGGCGAGCGGGTCAGCAGCGTTTCCATGAGGCGGTCGGCCGTCGCCGCATCAAGGTGCTCGGAGGCCTCGTCGAGAGCCATGATCGGAGCGGGCGCGGCGAGAGCCCTGGCCATGAGGAGGCGGCGACGCTCGCCGCCGGACACGGTCGTGCCGCCGGATCCGATCACGGTGTCGAGGCCGTCGGGCAGGGACTGGACCCACTGCGCGAGGCCGGCTCGGGATAGGAGCTCCGAGGCCTCGTCCCGGGTGAGAGACGCTCGCGCGACCCGCAGGTTCTCGTAGATGGTGGTGGCGAAGACGTGAGCGTCCTCTGCTGTCATCGTGATGCGTGAGGTGAGCTGGTCGCGATCGGCTCCCCATGCGGGAACGCCGTTGACCAGGGCACTACCCGACTTAGGTGGGATGATACCCGTGAGGGTCGCCAGCAGCGTTGTCTTGCCGATGCCCGAGGGGCCGACGATCGCGAGGGACGACCCGGGTCGCAGCGTCAGCGAAATACCCGTTGCAAGCGTTGGTCCGCCCGGCCATCCGATGGCGAGGTCGCGTGCCTCGATGACGGTGGGACCTTCCGGAATATCGTGGGGCTGCGCCGGCGCTTCCTCGTCCAGGAGCGAGCAGATGCGCGTCGCGGCCTGGGCGCTGCGCACGAGCTGGGCAGCGGCGGGCGTCAGCTCGGCGACTCCCTCGAAGGAAGACAGCGGGACGAGGACGATGACGGCCAGGAGAACCTGCGCGAGGGCCCCCGAGGTTGTCTGCGGGATTCCGACGAGGAGCGCACCGATCACGGCGACGCCCATCGCGCACACGTCGAGGCCGCGCGCGAACGCGGACAGGCGCGCCGAGCGGGCCAGAGCGGCGCTCAGGGCGGCCTCGGACTCGCCCAGAGAGTGGCGTGCGCGCTCCAGCGTGCCCGCCATGGACAGCTCGGTGGCTCCCTCGAGGATTGCGAGCGAGGTCGCCGCAATGTCGGTGCGTGCATCGGCTCCCTGGCTCTCGGCTAGGCGCACCGATCGGGCGATGAGGGCTGGGGCAATAATGCCCGAGACGACGAGGCTGATCGCGAGGATGATGCCGGCTGCCGGCGAGATGATGGTGATGACACCGACCGTGCCCACGCCGACGATCGCCGCGACGAGAGCGGGCAGGAGAGTCTTGACGACGACGTTGCCAACCTCGTCGACGTCGGCTCCGGCGCGGGTCATGAGATCGCCTCGGCGCAGCGTCGAGAGCTTCGTTCCGGGTGCCGCAGCCAACTCGTCGTAGAGGTTGTTGCGCAGGTTATCCATGCCCGTCAGCGCCACCTTGTGCGAGGCGAGGCGCGACAGGTAGCGTGCGAGGGCACGCGAGACACCAAAGAGGCGGACCGAGGTGGCGGCGACCGTCAGGTAGAGCACCGGGGGTTGCTGGGAGGCGCGTGCGATGAGCCAGGCAGCGGTGCCGCCGAGAGCGATTGCGGCGCCGAGGGCGGCGACGCCGAGAAACAACGACAGGGCGAATCCTGAGCGCGAGACCTGGAGCATGGAGATGCATCTGCGTAGCGCGGTCGATTCGGAGCGGGTCAGAAAGAGCTTCATGCGCGTGCCTCCTCGTCAGCTGCCGAGCGAACATCGATGATGGCATCCGCGGCCTCCATCATGGCCGCGCGGTGCGCGATGACGATGACGGTTCGTCCCGCATTCCGCATCGCGTCGATGGCCCTCACGACGGTTTCTTCGCTGACGGCATCGAGGTGTGCCGTGGGCTCGTCGAGGATGACGACCTGGGAGTGGGCGGCTAGGGCGCGTGTGAGGGCTAGGCGCTGACGCTGACCAACGGACAGGCCGACGCCGCCGGAGCCGATGACGGTATTCCACCCGCCCGGGGCGGCAGCCAAGACGTCATCGAAGCCGGTCGCCGCTGCCGCATCGTTCAGGTCGTCGAGCGGCAGATCGCCCATGTTGTCCAGGATCGTACCCGGAACCAGCGTGGGGGATTGAGGCACCCACGAGATCTGGCGACGCCAGGCCGCGGGATCGATATCCGACAGGACGGACTCTCCGCTCTCGGAGGACGAGGCCGATGGACGCAGCAGGACACGGCCTGCATCCGGTGTCATGTCGGCCAGCAAGCACGCGATGATCGTCGACTTGCCCGCACCGGAGGGGCCAGACAGTGCCGTCACGACGCCGGGCGCGATGACGCCGCTCGTCGGAGCCGGAGCCCACGCGCCGCGTGCACGCACGCCGAGGCCATCGAGAACGATGTCGGTGCGTAGCATGTCGGGGCATGCGTCGGATCCGGGGGAGGCCACAGCCTCGGCCTCTTCGATGATGTCGAAAGCAGCCTTCGAGGCCGTCACGCCGTTCGCCGACGCGTGGAACTGTGCGCCGACCTGGCGCAGGGGTTCGAAAACCTCGGGCGCGAGCATGATGACGGCGAGGCCGTGGAACAGCGAGATGTTACCGAAAACGAGGCGCATACCGACTTCGACGGCGACGAGCGCCACCGACAGGGTCGTCAAAAACTCGAGCACGCCGCCCGACAGGAACGCGACGCGCAGCGTGGCCATCGTGGCCTTCGTGTTCGCGCCGCCCAGAGCGTGCAGGTGCGTGCGCGGTGCCTTTTCGCGCCCGAGGCCGCGCAGCGTGGGAAGGCCCGACATGAGGTCGAGGAGCTGGGCGGTCAGGCGCTTCATCGACGCGAGCTTGTCCTCCGAGGCCGCCTGCGTAAAGCGCCCGATGAGAATCATGAAGATCGGGATCAGAGGGATGACGAGGAGGGCGATGAGCGCGGACCAGAAGTCGAGCAGAAGAATGACGCCGAGGGCCGCCGGGGTCACCGTGCACACGAGGACGAGCTGGGGCAGGAAAGAGACGAAGTAGGGGCGCAGATCCTCGAGACCGGACGTCAGCAGCGTCGTCGTCTCCGCGCCTTTCGTAGCCCTCCAGCGAGGCCCCAGCGTGACGCTCGCATCGACGACGCGTCCGCGTAGCTCCCTGACCGCGGCGGCGGCCGCGCGAGTGCTCACCGCTTCGCGGGCGGCGACGATGAGTGCGCGGCAGGCAAACACGGCCGCGATTCCCACAATGAAGGGCCAGACGTCGGTGAGGGACGCAGTGCCTGAGACGACGGGGGAGAGGGCTGCGGAAATGAGAAGCGCCTGGGCGAGGACCAACAGTGCAGTGAACGTCCCCAGGAGGGCCGTCACAGCGATGGGGCCGCGTGCCGAGCGGGCATAGCGCAACAAGCGAGGATCGAAGGGACGCACGTATCTATTGTGCCTTAAATCGGCTCGTCATGGGCCAAAGGTCCCCACCCTTGTGGCGTGACAACAAACGCGCCCGGCCCCTGCGGGAGGGACCGGGCGCGTCGTGATGCGAGGATCAGTTGGCGAAGAAGTTTTCGCCCACGCGGATCTTCTTGAGCAGCAGACCGGTGCGCGTCTCAACGTCCTCGACGCCCACGCGAGCGCGGAACATCCAGTAGGACCAGAAGACGTAGACCAGGACGATCGGCAGCAGGCAGACGGTCACGATGGTCATGACGGTCAGCGTCGACGGGGTCGAGGAGGCCTGATCGATCGTCAGTGAGTACGCCGGGTTGATCGAGGACTTCTGGACGGCCGGAGCCATCGACGCGAACACCCACGCGACAGCGCCGGCGATCGCGACGGAGGAGGCCACGAAGGACCAGCCCTCACGACGCAGCGACGCCTGCGACAGGGCCGTCGACACGATGATTGCGAGCGCGGCGACCACGAGCGGGATCCACGCCAGAACGTTCGTCGTGTAGGCGAACTGACCCCACACGAGCCAGGCGGCGGCCAGGACGGTCGCGGCGATCGTCGCGGGGGCGGCAATCGCGTTGGCGCGGTCGCGGACCTCGCCCGTCGTCTTCAGCGCCAGGAACTGCGCACCGTGAGCCAGGCACACGGCCATGACGGCCAGGCCGCCCAGGATGGTGTAGGGCGTGAGCAGCGAGAAGAAACCGCCGGTCAGCTGGTGCGTCGCGGTTGCCAGCGACTGGTTGACCAGCGTCGGATCGATGACGGTGCCGGTGGCCACGTCAATGACCTCAATGCGCATGCCCTGGACGAAGTTCGCGAAAGCGACGCCCAGCAGGATCGGGACGAGCCACGCGCAGATCGTGTGCGCCCAGTCCCAGGCGTGACGCCACTTCTCGGTGGCGACCTTGGAACGCCACTCGAGGGCCATGACGCGGATGATCAGGCAGACGAGGATCAGGAAGAGGGCGAGGTACATGCCCGAGAACATGGTCGCGTACCACTCGGGGAACGCGGCGAAGGTCGCGCCACCAGCGGTGAGCAGCCACACCTCGTTGCCGTCCCAGTGGGGGCCGATCGTGCGCACGGTCTGGGTGCGCTCACGGTCGCCCTTGGCGACGAAGGGGAGGAGCATGCCGACGCCAAAGTCGAAGCCCTCGAGGATCAGGTAGACCGTCCAGAGAACGGCGATGAGAATGAACCACAGGATAGACAGAGTCATGATCGGTGTTCCTCTCAGTATCCGAAGGACAGGTCGGCGGGAGCGTCGTCCTGCGCCTTGTCAGCCTTGGACGAGTGAATGCCCTCGACGGCGTATCGCTTCATGAGGATGTACCACATGACGCCGAGGACGCCGTACAGCAGGGTGAACAGGATGAGCGAGGTGAGCATCTGGCCAGCGGGAACGTTGGGGGAGATACCCATGTCGGTCATCATGTTGACGGAACCGAGGTCGGAGCCGGCGGACAGTGCCTGCAGGTTCGGGACGACAACCCACGGCTGACGACCCATCTCGGTGAAGATCCAGCCGAAGGAAGCGGCCGCGAACGGCAGGGGGAGGTTGACCAGGGCGAGGACGCTCAGCCACTTGTTGGAGGAGGTGCGTCCGCCGCGGGTGGCCCACAGGCCCCACGCCGCCAGCAGGAAGGCCAGCATGCCCAGGCCGATCATGAATCGGAACGACCAGAAGGCGACCATCTGCGGAGGACGGAAGTCGTACTGCGAGGCGTCGCCGTACTTGGCGGTGAAGTTCGCATCGGAGTTGAGCAGCTCCACCATGCGCTCCTGGACGTCGGCGACGCCCTCAGAGGTGGCGGTGAAGGAGTTGTGCGACATGAAGGACGCGACGCCGGGGACCTTGATGAACTGGGTCGGCTGCGCGCCGTCATCGCCGAGGGGGCAGGAGCCGAACTGGGCGATCGTGAAGGCCGCGCCATCGGTATCCACACAGATGCCTTCGGCGGCAGCCATCTTCATGGGCTGGACCTCAACCATCTCCTGGCCCTGGATGTGGCCGGAGGCGGCGGTGCCGAGGCCACCGATCAGGACGGCAGTCAGGCCGAAGCGGGCGATAGGGCGCCAGACGTCACGCGACTGAGCCATGGCCTCGTCGGAGCCCTCGCGGGCGGTGCGCACCATCCACCAGATGGAGATGCCGGCAACGAAGGAGCCTGCGACCAGCCACGCAGAGGTGATGACGTGGGCGTATTCGCTCAGGTACACGCCGGAGGTGATGAGCTGCATGAAGCCGCTGACACCGTCGAGCTCGGCGCGGCCGGTCTCGGGGTTGAAGCGGGCGCCCACGGGGTGCTGCATCCACGCGTTGGCCGCGAGGATCCAGGCCGCGGAGAACATGGTGCCCAGGGCGACGCACCAGATCGTCAGCAGGTGCATGCCCTTGGAGAGGCGGCCCCAGCCGAAAATCCACAGGCCCAGGAAGGTGGACTCGAGGAAGAAGGCGAGGAGGGCCTCAACGGCCAGGGGGGCGCCGAAGATATCGCCGACGAAGCGGGAGTATTCGGACCAGTTCATGCCGAACTGGAACTCCTGCACGATACCGGTGGCGACACCGAGTGCGAAGTTGATGAGGAGGAGCTTGCCAAAGAAGCGAGTTGCTTGCAGCCAGTATTCCTTGCCGGTGCGGTGCCACGCTGTCTGCATGATGGCAACCAGCAGGGACAGGCCGATCGTCAGCGGCACGAGGACGAAGTGGTAGACGGTGGTAACACCGAACTGCCATCGTCCGACGGTGACCGCGTCAAGCGCTGTCTGCGCGAGGGTCATGATGGGACCTTCTCGTGTTGGGATTGGGGTCGATTATCCCGTGTCCGAGATCCATGGGACCTATGTCACGGGTTGATATTAATGTAGCCCAAAAATGTCGGTTGGATTGATTGAAATGCTGGTTCAGATGCCGTTTTGTGACATACGCGTCCGAATAATTTTTATGGGTTCTTCCGTGAGATATTGCTCGGCTTTGCGTTGTCCTGGTCACCCCATCGTCGGAATAAGACGCTGTTGTGCGACAATAGACGTGAATGGATGTCGCGGGAGTGCCCCCGCGGCGAGAGCCGAGCGATGACGTATTCATATGCCGCCGGCCGCTGCGCATCAGCGCTCCACTAGGTTTCCGCCCCACGCGGGCGATGAAAAAGGGTGCGTCCAGGCACGGGGCGCGCACCCACCATTGGAGAATCGTGACAACCGAATCCACCACGCCCGTGGCACCCGCCGCGTCGCTGCTGTTCCAGGCGCCCGTGTTCCAGGCTGCCCCCGAGGTCGCTCCTCCCGCGATTGCTGAGGAGCCGGAGCCCAAGCGCCGCCGCAAGTCCGCTGCCGCCGACGAAGAGACTGCTCCTCGCGAAGAGGCTGCCCCGAAGCGTCGCCGTCGTTCCAAGAAGGCCGCTGACGAGGCCGAGTCTGCCCAAGCCCCCGAGGCTCCCGCGACCGAGTCTGAGTCTGAGGAGGCACCCGCCGAGCCGAAGACCCGCCGTCGCCGCCGCGCCAAGAAGGCGGACGAGGCCTCGGCCCCCGCTCAGGAAGAATCCGACAAGTCCGACGCACCCGCGCAGGACTCCGAGTCTTCGGACGAGGAGGAGACCTCCGGTCGTCGCCGTCGCCGCCGCCGCGCGCGCAGCTCCGCCTCTTCTGAGGAAAGCGGCGATCCCGCGGACCAGGTTCAGGCCCTGAAGGGGTCCACGCGCCTGGAGGCGAAGAAGATGCGTCGCCGTGAAGGACGCCGCGAAGGTCGCCGTCGCCACTCCATCTCCGAGTCCGAGTTCCTCGCGCGCCGCGAGTCCGTCGAGCGCACGATGGTCATCCGCGACCAGGACGGGCTCGACCAGATCGCCATCCTCGAAGACGGCCTGCTCGTCGAGCACTACGTCGCGCGCCGCACGCAGTCCTCGATGGTCGGCAACATCTACCTGGGCCGCGTCCAGAACGTCCTTCCTTCGATGGAAGCAGCATTCGTCGACGTGGGCCGCGGACGCAACGCGGTCCTGTACGCCGGCGAGGTTAACTGGGATGCCGTCGGCATGGAGGGCAAGCCCCGTCGTATCGAGGCAGCGCTGAAGTCCGGTGATCCGGTCCTCGTTCAGGTGACGAAGGATCCGATCGGCCACAAGGGTGCCCGCCTGACCTCTCAGATCACGCTGGCCGGCCGCTACCTGGTCCTTATCCCCGGCGGTTCCATGATGGGCATCTCCCGCAAGCTGCCGGATAAGGAGCGCGCTCGCCTGAAGAAGATCCTCAAGGCTGTCGTTCCTTCGGGCTCGGGCGTCATCGTGCGCACCGCTGCGGAGGGTGCGACGGAGGAGCAGATCCGCGACGACGTTGCCCGCCTGACCCGTCAGTGGGAGGACATCGAGAAGAAGCGCACCAACACGAAGAGCGCCCCGACGCTGCTGCGCGGCGAGCCCGAGCTGGCCGTGCGCGTCGTGCGCGACATCTTCAACGAGGACTTCTCGAAGCTCGTTATCGAGGGGCGCGACACCTACGCGACCGTCAAGGAATACGTCGACGAGCTCAGCCCCGAGCTCTCCGATCGCGTCGAGCAGTGGGTGGGCACGGAGGACGTCTTCCACGCGCACCGCATTGACGAGCAGCTCGCCAAGGGCATGGATCGTAAGGTGTGGCTCCCCTCGGGCGGCACCCTCATCATCGACCGCACCGAGGCGATGACCGTCATCGACGTCAACACCGGCAAGTTTATCGGCGCCGGTGGCACGCTCGAGGAGACGGTGACCCGTAACAACCTCGAGGCCGCCGAAGAGATCGTCCGCCAGCTGCGCCTGCGCGACATTGGTGGCATCGTCATCATCGACTTCGTCGATATGGTCCTCGAATCCAACCGCGACCTCGTGCTGCGTCGCCTCGTCGAATGCCTGGGACGCGATCGTACGCGTCACCAGGTCACCGAGATTACGTCCCTGGGCCTCGTGCAGATGACCCGTAAGCGCGTGGGTGAGGGCCTCGTCGAGGCGTTCTCCTCCCCGTGTGAGGCGTGTGAGGGCCGCGGCTTCATCGTTCACCAGCACCCGGTGGAGACCTCCGGGGCAGAGCAGTCTTCGAAGGGAACCAAGGGGGCGAAGAAGCAGCAGAAGAAGGCTGAGCCTCGCCGCATCGAGGATAACGCCGATCATGAGCGCGCCAAGGAGGCCCTGAGCGCGATCGCCGCCGCCTCGACCCGTAAGGAAGAGGAGAGTGCAGCCGAGGAGGCCGCTCCCACCAAGAAGCGCCGCACGCGCGCCGTGTCGGCCGCCGCTCAGGAGCCCGAGGCGTCGAGCGCTGAGCAGTCCGCGCCGTCCGAGGCTGGTGCTGAGGCAGTGGCAGAGGCCCCCGCGGGCGCGCCTGCCGCCGACAAGGCTGAGGAAAGCACGACCAAGCGTCCTCGTCGTCGCCGTCGTGTCGCCCAGTCTGCTCCGCTACCCGAGCTTCCCGTGCACATCGACCTGCCCGAGCCGGTCGATCACTCGGACGAGCCGGCGGCACCCGTCAAGGATGCTTCCGAGATTCAGCTGCCCGAGCAGCGCGAGAAGGCTCCGGCGACCCGCCGCCGCGCATCCCGTAAGCCGGCAACGGCCTCGGCTGGCGAGCCGGCCGAGGCTCCTGCGCCGAAGAAGACCCGTCGTCGCGCCACCGCGCAGACGTCTGTTCCCGACGTGCAGGCGGACGAGGCT
Source organism: uncultured Actinomycetes bacterium (assembly GCA_963537175.1). GTDB lineage: Bacteria > Actinomycetota > Actinomycetes > Actinomycetales > Actinomycetaceae > Pauljensenia. Next base: position 77,594 of record CAUTDS010000001.1, on the reverse strand, counting down.
ACGGCCGTCGCGCCGGTGAACGCGCCGGTCGTGGAGGAGGCGCCCGCCGCTCCGCGCAAGACGCGCAAGCGCCGCGCCGCCGTCTCGACGGGCATCGTGGAGCCCGATGTTGCCCCCGCTCCCGTCGTCATCGACCTGCCCGCGCGCGCCGAGGCGAGCGCCCCGACGGTGCCGACCAAGTCGACCGACGACATTGCGCTTCCTGAGGCGAGCGATCAGCCTCGCGTCAAGCGCCGTCGTCGCGCCGCATCGACCGGCATCGTCGACGCCGGTTAATGCTCCAGGCGCCGGGGGAGGGGCGATCATCCCTCCCCCGAGCGCAGGGTGTGGAATCGCACAGCACTTCATACCCGCCCGTGACCGTGCCGGCTTGCAATCCGGCGTGCGAATCGGCTAAATTTGATCGTCGGCGCAACAAGCGCCAACGGAATCATGACAATGAGACAAGTCCTCGGCAGTTTCGAGGCGCGATTCCGGTTACGAATACGAGAAGAGATGAGCTCCAACGTGGTCTACGCGATCGTCAAGGCTGGCGGCCGGCAGGAAAAGGTGTCCGTCGGTGACGTCGTCGTCGTCGACAAGCTGGCAGAAGAAATCGGTTCGAGCATTGAGCTCCAGCCGCTGATGCTGGTGGATGGCGACGCCATCACCGTTGACGCAGCCAAGCTGGGCAAGGTTTCCGTCAAGGCTGAGGTTGTTGACTCGGCCAAGGGCCCCAAGATTTCCATCATTAAGTACAAGAACAAGTCGGGCTACCGCAAGCGCCAGGGACACCGTCAGAAGATGTCGGTCGTCAAGATCACCGAGATCGCCTGAACCCGACGTTCCCACGAGCAGAAAGTAGCAACTGATGGCACATAAGAAGGGCCTTGGTTCCTCCCGTAACGGTCGCGACTCGAACGCGCAGCGCCTCGGCGTGAAGCGCTACGGCGGCCAGCTGGTCAACGCTGGTGAGATCCTCGTTCGTCAGCGCGGCACCCACTTCCACCCTGGCGACGGCGTTGGCCGTGGCAAGGATGACACCCTGTTCGCCCTGCGCGCCGGTGCGGTTGAGTTCGGCCGCAAGCGCGATCGCAAGGTCGTTAGCGTTTCGCCGGTCTCTGCCTGAGACCGCGCGCATAAAGGGCGTCCGGCGTTGCCGGGCGCCCTTTTCAACATTCATTTTCAGTCGTCAGGAGCAACAGTGGCAGACTTCGTGGATCGCGTGACTCTGCATGCGAAGGGTGGCAACGGCGGTAACGGCGTTGCCTCGATTAAGCGTGAAAAGTTTAAGCCGCTGGCCGGCCCTGACGGCGGAGACGGTGGCAATGGCGGCTCGGTCATCCTTGAGGTGAGCGAGCAGGAGACCACGCTGCTGAACTACCACCGCAGCCCGCATCGTCGTGCGGATAACGGCACGCCCGGCATGGGTGACTTCCGCCAGGGCAAGAACGGCGCGGACATCATCCTGCCGGTTCCCGAGGGGACGGTCGTCAAGTCGATGTCGGGTGAGCTGCTTGCCGACCTGACGGGCGCGGGTGCCCGCTACGTGGTTGCCGAGGGCGGCCGCGGTGGCTTGGGCAACGCGGCGCTGGCATCGAAGGCACGCAAGGCCCCCGGTTTCGCGCTTCTGGGCGAGCCTGGCGAGGAGCGCGACGTCATCCTTGAGCTGAAGTCCGTCGCGGACGTGGCTCTCGTTGGCTTCCCCTCCGCTGGAAAGTCCTCGCTGATCGCCGCACTGAGCTCGGCGCGCCCGAAGATCGCCGATTATCCCTTTACGACGCTGGTCCCGAACCTGGGCGTCGTGTCGGCTGGCGACACGCGTTACACGGTCGCCGATGTTCCCGGTCTGATTCCCGGTGCCTCCCAGGGACGAGGCCTCGGCCTCGACTTCCTGCGCCACATCGAGCGTTGCGCCGTCATCGTGCACGTGCTCGACACCGCCGCCTTTGAGACGGATCGCGAGCCGGTCGAGGACCTGCGCATCATCGAGGCTGAGCTCGAGGCCTACCAGGGTGACCTGACGCAGGTCGAGGGCTACGTGCCGATCATGGAGCGCCCCCGCGTCATTGTCCTGAACAAGATCGATATTCCGGACGGTCGTGATCTCGCCGAGATCACGCGCCCGGAACTGGAGTCTTTCGGCTGGCCTATCTTCGAGGTGTCCGCCGTGTCCCACGAGGGCCTCAAGGAGCTGTCCTTTGCTCTGGCCGGCATCGTCGAGGCGGAGCGCGCGAAGCGTCCCGCCCTCGAGGCCGCTCGCCCGGTCATCCGTCCGAAGGCCGTCGGTCGCAGCGTGGAGATCACGGTGCGCAAGACCCGCAAGGATGGCGAGGAAGTGTTCCAGGTGCGCGGCGATAAGCCGGAGCGCTGGGTGCGTCAGACTGACTTCGCCAACGACGAGGCCGTGGGCTACCTGGCGGATCGCCTGAATGCCGCGGGTGTCGAGGACGAGCTGATGAAGGCTGGCGCCCTCGCCGGCGACACCGTCGTGATCGGCGACCTGGACGGAGGCGTCGTCTTCGACTGGGAGCCGACCCTGACGACCGGACCGGAGCTGCTGGGTTCGCGTGGCACTGACCTGCGCCTGGATCAGAACGCGCGCCCGAGCCGTAAGGAGCGCCGCGAGGTGTACCACCAGGTCATGGACGCAAAGACCGCTGCCCGTGACGAGCTGTGGACGGAGCGTCAGGCCGGGCACTGGACCGACGCGTCGGATCAGTCATGAGCGGAGTATCCGCGGCTTCTCGCATCGTCGTCAAGATCGGTTCGTCGTCGCTCACGCGCGAGGACGGTGGTCTGGATCTGAACCGTATTGACTCGGTCGCGCGTCTTGTGGCGCGCTGGCGCGGGGCGGACCGTGAGGTCGTCATCGTGTCGTCGGGCGCGGTTGCAGCGGGCCTAGATCCGCTCGGCTTCACCTCGAAACCGAAGGACCTACCGAGCGTGCAGGCTGCCGCCGCGATGGGGCAGGGGCTCCTGATGGCCAGGTGGACGGCCGCCTTCCAAGCGCATCATCTCGATGCTGCCCAGGTGCTGCTGACCACGGACGACGTGATGCGCCGCGACCACTATACGAACGTGCGCGCCTCGCTGACGCGTCTCCTCGGCCTCGGAGTCGTCCCGATTCTCAACGAAAACGACGCGGTGACCACCCGAGAGCTGCGTTTCGGAGATAACGATCGCCTCGCTGCGCTCATCGCGCAGATGATCAAGGCCGACGCCCTCGTGCTGTTGACGGATGTGGACGGCCTCTACACCGCTCCTCCGGACCACCCGGGCTCGCAGCTGATCGAGCGCGTCGAAAGCGCGGACGACCTTATGAGCGTGCTCGTGACGGGCGCAGGCTCGCGCGTGGGCACGGGCGGCATGGCGACGAAGGTGCAGGCCGCCATGCTGGCGACCACCAGCGGTATCGGCGTGCAGCTGGCATGCGCGGATGCGTTGGAGTCGGTGCTTGCGGGTCGCAGTGTCGGCACGTGGTTCGAGCCTTCGCAGGAGCGTCCGGCCTCGCGCCGCCTGTGGATCGCCCACGTGGCTCCGTCGCGCGGCGAGATCATCGTCGATGAGGGTGCCGCTCAGGCGATCACGGTCGGCAAGAAGTCTCTGCTGGTCGCAGGCGTGCGTTCCGTGCTCGGCCACTTCGAGGCCGGCGACGTCGTCGACGTGGCGTCCCCGACGGGCCTTGTCGCTCGAGGAGTGTCGGGATACGACTCCGACACCCTGGCCGAGATCGCCGGCTCGGGCACTGCGGAGCTGCAAGTGGCGGGCCATGAGCATCCCCGGCCTGCAATCCACCGCGACGACCTGGCGGTGTTGGGCGACGCATTTTCTGCGCTGAGCGCTGACTGACGCGGCTTGACAGGCTGTCGTGTGCCATGATGGCCCGGTGGATACTGCTGCAGATATTTCCCAGGTGACGGATGCCGCTCGTCGCGCGGCTCGAGTGCTCGCGAACGCGACGACCCAGGTCAAGAACCGCGGTCTCGAGGCGATCGCGGCTGCGCTCATTGAACGTAGTGACCAGATCCTGGCCGCTAATGCTGAAGATGTCGCCCGCGGCCGCGCGGAGCAGATGAGCGAGGGGCTGCTGGACCGCCTCGCGCTGACCCCCGATCGTATTCGTGGAATCGCCGCGGCCGTCCGGGAGATCGCGGGTCTGCCTGACCCGATCGGTCAGGTGGTGCGCGGCATGCGCACCGATATCGGTCTGCGTGTGACGCAGGAGCGCGTCCCCCTGGGCGTCATTGGCATCATCTACGAGGCCCGCCCCAACGTGACGATTGATGCCGCCTCGCTTGCCTTGAAGGCAGGAAACGCGGTGGTGTTGCGCGGTGGAAGCGCCGCGCAGTCTTCGAATCGTGTCCTTATCGAGGTGTGCCGCGATGCGCTGACTTCCGTCGGCCTGCCCGCCGATGCGATTACCACGGTGGATCCGTGGGGACGCGCGGGCGCCCGAGCGATGATGCGCGCGCGTGGGCAGATCGATGCGCTGATCCCGCGAGGGGGAGTGGGGCTGATCAACGCTGTCGTCGAAGAGTCGCGTGTTCCGGTCATCGAGACGGGAACGGGCAACTGCCACGTGTACGTGGACGCCTCCGCTGACCTGGAGGCCGCTGAGGCCATCATCATGAACGCGAAGACGCAGCGCGTGGGCGTGTGCAACGCGGCGGAGACGCTGCTCGTGCACGCCGACGTTGCCCAGCGCTTCCTCGTCGCCGCGCTCACCCGTCTGACGACGGCGGGCGTGACGATCCACGCGGACGAAGCCACCCGGGCCGTCGTCGATGGCCAGCCCTCAATCGATGCTGAGATGATTGTCGACGCGACCGAGGCCGACTGGGAGACCGAGTACCTGTCGATGGACCTGGCTGTGCGCGTCGTCGCCGACGTTGACGAGGCGATCGAGCATATTCGCCGCTATTCCTCGGGTCATACCGAGGGCATCGTGGCGTCCGACGTGGCCGTCGTGCGCGCGTTCCGATCGGGCATCGACGCCGCTGCTATCGCCGTGAATGCGTCGACGCGCTTCACGGACGGCGGCCAGCTGGGCCTGGGCGCCGAGGTGGGCATCTCGACGCAGAAGCTGCACGCGCGCGGTCCGATGGGCCTGGCGGAGCTGACGACGACCACGTGGATCTACGAGGGAGAAGGAACGATCCGCCCGTGAACGCGCAGGATAACCACGCGGCGCACGCCTCCCAGGACGCAACGATCGAAAAGACCACCGAGGCCACGGCGGGGGCGACCGCAGCCCCGGCCTCGCCCCAGCATCCCCCGCGCGCGCTGCGTCGGCGTCGCGCGATCGGCATCATGGGCGGCACTTTTGATCCGATTCATCACGGTCACCTTGTTGCTGCCTCCGAGGTCATGGACGTCTTCGGCCTCGACCAGGTCGTCTTCGTGCCGGCTGCGATGCAGCCGTTCAAGGCGGATCGACGCGTCACCTCGGCGGAGCATCGCTACCTGATGACGGTTATCGCAACCGCCTCGAACCCGCGTTTCGCTGTGTCTCGTGTGGACATTGACCGCGGTGGGACGACCTACACGATCGATACGCTGGCGGACCTGTCGCGCGAATACCCGGACTCGGACTTCTACTTCATCACGGGTGCCGACGCGCTCGCGCAGATCGCGCAGTGGAAGGACGCCGATAAGCTCTTCGAGCAGGCGCACTTTATCGGCGTGACGCGCCCCGGGCACAACCTGTCGGATCCCGGACTGCCGCACGAGTCCGTGTCGCTGCTGGAGGTCCCCGCCATGGCGATCTCGTCGACGGACTGCCGCACGCGCGTCGAAGAGGGCAAGCCGGTGTGGTACCTGGTGCCCGACGGTGTCGTCCAATACATCAACAAGTACGGCCTGTACCGGTCCTAACCCAAGGAGAAACGTGAGCCTTCCCGACGCTACCGCAGAACTGGCGAGCCTGGTTGCTCGCGCCGCGCACGACCGCGGCGGCATCAACCCGGTGCTCGTCGACGTGACCAGCAAGCTCGCCCTGGCGGACGCCTTCGTGGTTGTCTCGGCGCCGACCGACCGTCAGGTGCGCGCCATCGCCGAGGACATCATGGATCGTATCTGGGCCGAGCACCATCGCCGTCCCGCCCACATCGAGGGGCGCGCGGAGGGCACCTGGGTGCTCCTCGACTACTCGGATCTGCTCGTGCACGTTCTCTCCGAGGAGGAACGCGAGTACTACGCTCTTGAGCGCCTGTGGGGCGACTGCCCGGCCGTGCCGATCGACGTCGACATCGACGAGGCCCGCGCCGCTGCCGCCGAGCGTGCCGCCGCGCACGGTGTGGAGGCCGCCCAGTGAGCGCCTCGCGGATCGTCCTGCTGCGCCACGGCCAGACGGACTTCAATCTGGCACGGCGCTTTCAGGGGCGCATCGATCAACCCCTGAACGAGGCTGGACGGTCCCAAGCGGCGGGTGCCGCCGGTGTGCTGGTGAGTCGCCTGTGCGAGCCGAGCGCCGAGGTGGGCATGATTACCGCCGAAGAGGGGCGCAGCTACGACGACGGGGGAGTGCGTATCGTGAGTTCGCCCCTGGGGCGCGCGGTCGATACCGCGAGGATCATCGCACGCGTCTTTGACATCGCTGGATATCCCTGCGAAGGCCCGGAGCTCGACGAGCGGCTCACCGAGCGCTTCTACGGAAGCTTCGAGGGTAAGACCTACGAGGAGATCGCCAGCGAGCAGCCCGAGGCCTACGCGCAGTATCGCGCACAGGGGGAGTGTGACCTCGCCGAGGTGGAACGGTCCGAGGCCGTGGGCCAGCGCTTTCGTGACGCCGTCCTGGAAGCGGCACGCGCGTGTCGAGACGACCAGTCTCTTATCGTCGTTTCGCATGGCTCTGCGATCGCGCGTGGCATCGTGTCTCTGCTGGGCCTGGACCCGGCGGTCTTCAATGGGCTGCGCGGGGTCGACAACTGCCACTGGTCAGAGCTCGTGCCCGTAGGGATGTCGACCTCCAAGAGCGCCGCGATCAGCGGGTGGCGCCTGGCCTCGCACAACATCGGCTCTCGTGAGGATATTTTGGGGGCGTGATGCTCCTCGGTCCCCTCGTCACAGCTGAGTCTCAAGCTTTTCAAGCGATGTGACGAGGGGCACTTGATAGGATTTGCGTCTTTCTTGAAAGGTTCGCTATTATTTATCAGGTCGCCACGGCGACGAACTAAATAACGGGGCTATGGCGCAGTTGGTAGCGCGCTTCCATGGCATGGAAGAGGTCGGGGGTTCGAATCCCCCTAGCTCCACAGAAAATTTCGACATCCGGTTTCGGATGTCGATTTTTTTTATTGCATCGGCAGCGATGATGCTTGTGGTTGCAGCTTGGTCAGTTGATTGATCCGAAATATAACGTTTCGGTATCGGCATGTGGGATATTCAAAATCTGTCAAACTTAAAAAGCCTTGAAAATAGGTGGATTAACCTGTAAAGACTTACTGAAAAAAGCTTGAAAAACGCCGTACCACGTGGAAAGATTTACCTGTTCTTGTTCCACCGTGTTAGGCCGGTAGTCAATGTCGTTCCAGCTCACTCGTACACACACCTCCGTGGTCCTTGCTGCGACCACAATTGCAGCTTCCCTGGTCGTGATCCCCACCCTCGCTGAGGGAAACGCAACGAGCAGCGACGCGTTCTGCAACGCCCTGTCGGGGGCGGAAGGTCGCATCACCGCCGAATACAATCCGCTTCTGGCGCGCTACGCCGCCGCGGCCGCAGGTAACTCTGCGACTCCCGCCCTGGACCCCGCCCGTGAGTCCGAGCTGCGAGCTGCCCTCGCCAACGCGCAGGCCGCACTCGAGGCGGCGCAGCAGGCTGCCCTTGAGCCCACCACGTCGGCCGGTGAGGCTGCGCCCGCTGCGGATACCGTCAGCCGTGGCCTCGACTGGGTCGACTGGTCGCAGGTCGACGACGCCACCCAGGCTCGCATCATCGAGGCCCTCGTCGTGCAGAAGATGAACGCCTACCGTGCGAGCGCCGGCCTACCCGAGCTGGTTGTCTCCGATACGGTCACCACCGACGCTCGTGCATGGAGCAAGCACATGTCGGACAGTGACGACTTCAACCACGACCCCGACTACAAGTACCTCGGTGCGGGCAAGCTCGACGGTGGCGACACGACCTACGCCGGAGAGAACATCGCCTACAACCACCGTGAGAACTTCGGCGACAAGTGGGGTGCGTACGGCACCTCGAAGAACCCGATGCAGGCCGCGGACGCCCTCTTCGATCAGTGGAAGAACTCCTCCGGTCACGACAAGAACATGCTGGCCCAGAACAACGTTGTCGGCGTCGGTGTGCACATTGCGAAGCATGGAAACTTCACGCGCATCTACGGCACTCAGAAGTTCTACGCCATCACCGGTGGCTCGCCCACCGTGTCCCGCTTCCACACGACTGGTGATACTGCGTCCGCATATGGCTTTGACGGCGCCGCTTTCAACGCCGACAACACCAACTATGTCTCTGGCCTCGCCGGTGGTGGCGACGCGCAGCGCGCCAACTCCTGGCAGAATAAGGTGGGCTCTCTGCCCGGCGCCGCCCTTCCTGTTGACGTGTCGAGCCTGCCTGCAAAGGCCGGATCGGCTGCTCCCGCGACTTCGACGCCTGCACCCGCTGACGCCGCGCCCTCCGCTGATCGCCAGCAGGCCGTGATCGACGCGCAGGCATCCGTGAATGCCGCTCAGGCTGCTCTCGATGAGTACCTGGCCTCCGCGGGTGAGCAGAAGCCCGCCACTTCTCTCGCGGATATCGATGCTGAACTTGATCGTGTTGCTGAGTCCATCGCGTCGCAGACCGCCGTTCGTCCTGAAAAGGATGGTGGTGTGACGCTGCAGGGCGGAGAGAATGCTGGCCGCTACCTGACTGCCACCGAGTATCGTGATGTCCTGACGCGTTGCACGACGCTGTCTGTCGAGCAGGATGGCAGCAACCCTTCCGTGGGTGATGGAGCAGCTTCGACGCCGGATCAGCAGACCCCGTCTGATGAGGCGCCCGCTCTTGCGAACGGAGACGAGAACCCCTCTGTGGGCCAGGAACCCTCCCAGACACCGGCTCCTTCCGTTCCGACGGTCGCGCCTTCTGCTCCTGCCAACGGCGATGGCAACCCGTCTGCCGCGCCTTCCACTCCCGCCAACGGCGATGGCAACCCGTCTGCTGCGCCTTCCACTCCCGCGAACGGTGGCTCCACCCCGGCTGCACCTGAGACGAGCGCTCCCGCTGATGATCAGGGCACGGTGACGGCTCGCGTCGACATCACCCCGAGTTCTGATCCGACGCAGGCGTCCACCCCTGCAGCCCAGAACGCTTCCACCCCGACGCAGGCGCGCGCTGATGCCCTCGCTGCGACCGGCGCGTCCTCCGTGTGGGTGGGTGTGGGAGCCGTCGCGGTTCTGGTCGCTGGCGCTGGTGCGGTTGTTGCATCGCGTCGAGCCAAGCGCTGACGTAACGCTTTCGAGCCCCGCCGGTGAGAGTGCTCATCGGCGGGGCTTTGTCATGCCTGTGGGTAGCTCTTTGCAGCAACTGCCAATGAGGGCAGCGTCTTATTTGGTGCGTCACATCATCCTGTGTATAGTCAGTAATGGAATGTTGCGAAACTAATGTGCATTGGTCGACAGAGTTCGACTGTCTCGATGAGCGGTTTTGCACGCTCATCGTCTCCTATTCAGAGAGGAATAAGATATGCGACCCATCAACATGCGCAGGAGTGCGATGGTGGCCCTGGGTGCCGCCGCCCTCGTTGTTGGCCCCTTGGCTCCCACCTATGCCTTCCCCGTCGTCTCGAGCGACGACCGTGAGCCTGTGGGCGTCACCGCTGAGGTTCCGGCGGGGGAGCCGACGGCGGATCCTACGGCTGAACCAACGGTGGACCCCGCACCCAACCCCGATCCCGCACCCAACCCGGAACCTGCACCCAACCCCGATCCCGCACCCAACCCGGAACCCGCACCCAACCCCGAGCCCGCGCCTGCTCCTAAGCCCTCGTGGAAGATGGACTCTGTGGGCTGGTGGTACGACCTGGACAATGGCTCGTACGCTCGTGACGAGAAGCGAGACATCGATGGTGTGACCTACCGTTTCAACGGCAGTGGATACATGGTCACCGGCTGGTTCGATCGTGGGGGAATGTGGGAGTACTTCGCGCCCTCGGGTGCACAGGTGCGCGGATGGGCCAACGTGTCGGGCACCTGGTACTTCCTTGATCCGCAGAGCGGAGTGATGCGCACGGGCTGGACCATGGTTGATGGCACTTGGTACTACCTGGGTGCCTCCGGCGCGATGGCGACCGGCTGGCTGAACCAGGGTGGTACCTGGTACTACCTCGGGGGTTCGGGCGCGATGGTGCGTGGATGGAACGCGATCGGCGGCTCCTGGTACTACTTCAACGTGTCGGGTGCAATGGTAACCGGCTGGCTCAAGCAAGGGGGTGTCTGGTACTTCCTGAACTCCTCCGGTGCCATGAAGACCGGCTGGCTCAGCGAGGGAGGCACCTGGTTCTACCTGAATGACTCGGGCGTCATGGTGAGCGGTTGGAACGCGATCGGTGGTTCCTGGTACTACTTTAATGAGTCGGGCGCGATGGTAACCGGCTGGCTTAGCCAGGGAGGCTCCTGGTACTACCTGAACGCGTCCGGCGTGATGGTGACGGGCACTCAGTGGATCGGCGGCGAGCGCCACTGGTTCTACGACTCGGGTGTGTGGTGGGGCCTGTACCCGGTGCCCTCGAATGGCGGTGGATCCGGAGCGGCAGATGTTGCAACCGGCAACCGCTACAAGGCAATTTGTCACGATGGGACAGAGAGCTTCTCGTCTCCGGGAGCATCCGACTATCGGGGTATGTGTGCGGGGCATGGAGGAATTGCCTACAAGCTCGGATACGGCTGGTGACCCTGTGAGTTCACTCTGCTGACCTTTGGGTGACATTGTCTCCTCTGTATCTGTGTCACGTACACGGGCTTGCAGCTGCAGTAGCACGTAGACGTGGATGAGGTAGACGAAGGGGGCGTGGCCATACGGACACGCCCCCTGGCGTCTATGAGGAACGGATCAGCCCGCATCCACCGCCTGGTTGGCGATCTGGCGCTCGCACACGTCGATGAGCTCGCGGATGATGCGGATCGTGCCGGCGGACGCGTCCGCGTGAGCCTCGATCCAGGCCTTGCCGGAGGCGACCACGTCGACCTCGGGGGCGTAGCCAGCCAGCGCGTTCGGGAAGAGCAGCGTCGTGAGGTCCTCGGCGGTGTGGAAGGTGAAGGTCTCCCAGATGCCCGACAGGGCCTTGAAGTACTCGCCCACGTAGCCGGCGTAAGCCGACGGCGTGGTGCGCGCCTGAGCCCAGAAGCCCGAGATCATCGCCCAGCGGGTGTCGTTGGGGATCGAGGTGTCGGTCAGGACCTTGTCCCACACGTCGGCCTTGATCCACTCGCCCTCGCGGGCCGCGCGAGCGGCGGCCGCGTTCTGGTGGCCGGTCATCGTGTCGTCGGTGGCCTCCAGGGCTGTAATGTCCTCTTCGGTGGCGGCGCCTCCGCGCACGAGAGCGATCAGCAGGCCCCACTTGAGGTCGACGTCGAGATCCAGGCCGTCCAGGGTCTGCGTGCCATCGTAGAGGGCGCGGATGGCCTCGAACTGCTCGGGGCTGGTCGCGTTACGGGCAGCGGCGGCGACGAGCATGCGCTGTGCGTCGGAGCCGGAGGTGGCTGTGCGAGCGAGGAGGAGCAGGCGACGGCCCGTGTCCTCGGCGGCCTCGGCGCGGTACTTCGGTGCCACGAAGGTGCGCACGGCCTCGTCGATGTGACGCAGGGTGAGCGTCAGGAGGCTCATGTTGTCCTCGACGGGAACGGCACGCAGCGCCAGGTTCAGGTAGTCGCGTGCCGGCATCTCCCCGTCACGGGTCATGTCCCATGCGGATGCCATGACGACGCCGCGGGTCAGCGAATCCGTGAACTTGGTGATGTTGTTGATCGCGAAGGCCAGCGACTGCTCGTCGAGGCGTACCTTGGCGTAGCCGAGGTCGCCGTCGTTAACGAGGATGAAGTCCGGACGGGCGATTCCTGCGGCGGCTTCGATGACCGTGGAAGCGCCGTCAATGTCGAGCTCCTCGCGGAAGACCTGGGCCAGTGTTCCTTCCTCGGTCAGTGAGTAGCCGGCCACACCCATGCGGTGCGGGCGCAGGGAAGCGCCCTCGGAGAAGGCCTCCTGGGTGATCTCGAGGCGCTCGATCGTGCCGTCCTCGGCGGTCGTGATGACCGGGCGCAGGAGGGTCACGCCGGCTTCCTCCAGCCACACCTTCGACCACGAGGCCAGGTCGCGGCCCGAGGCGGCGGCCAGCTCGGAGAGCAGGTCGTCCAGCGTGGCGTTGGCGTAGGAGTGCTTGGTCAGGTACTCGTGCAGGCCCGCGAAGAAGGCGTCGCGTCCCACGTAGGAGACGAGCTGGCGCAGCACGGAGGCGCCCTTGGCGTAGGTGATGCCGTCGAAGTTGACCTCGACGTCGGCCAGGTCGCGGATCTCGGCCGTGATCGGGTGGGTCGTGGGCAGCTGATCCTGCTTGAGGCCCCAGTCCTTGCGGACCATGAAGCCCGTCCAGCCTTCGGTGTACTTGGTGGCCTCGGCCAGGGCCAGGTGGCTCATGAACTCGGCGAAGGACTCGTTGAGCCACAGGTCGTTCCACCACTTCATGGTGACCAGGTCACCGAACCACATGTGCGCGAGCTCGTGCAGGATCGTGTTGGCGCGAGCCTCCATCTGAGCCTCGGTGGGACGCGTGCGGAACACGTAGGCGTCGCGGAAGGTTACGCAGCCGGCGTTCTCCATGGCGCCCGCGTTGTACTCGGGCACGAAGATCTGGTCGTACTTGGTGAAGGGGTAGGCGATGCCGTAGGCGCCCTCGAAGAATTCGAAGCCCTGACGGGTGATCTCGATGATCTCGTCGGCGTCCAGGTGCTCGACGATGGACGCGCGGGCGTACACGCCCAGGTCGATCGTGCGGCCGTCGGAGGAGGTCAGCGTGGCCGTCGTACCCTCGTAGGGGCCGGCGACGATCGCGGTGATGTAGGTCGACATGACCTCGGTGGTCGCGAAGCGGTAGACCCAGGCCTCGCCCTCTTCCTCGGGGGCCGGGGTCGGCGCGTTGGAGAAGACCTTCCAGCCCTTGGGGGCCTTGACCGTCAGGGTGAAGGTGGACTTCAGGTCAGGCTGCTCGAAGGTCGTGTAGACGCGGCGGGCGTCCGGAACCTCGAACTGGGAGTAGGTGTAGGCCTGGCCGTCGGCGGGGTCGACGAAGCGGTGCAGGCCCTCGCCCGTGTGCATGTACTGGCATGACGCCTCAACCTCGAGGACGTTGTGCTCGGCAAGGTTCTCCAGCGCGATGCGGTTGTCCTGGTGCACCGAGAAGGGGTCCAGGGCGTTTCCGTTCAGCGTGATCGAGTGAACGTTGTTGGACACGAGGTCAGCGAACGTGGAGGCGCCTTCGCGCGCGTCGAACTCGATGCGGGTGAATGAACCGAAGTCGGTGTCTCCGCGCGTGAGGTCCAGAGAGATCTCATAGCGGGTCACAGAGGAAATGACCGAGGCGCGCTCGGTCGCTTCCTCGCGAGTCAGGTTCAGGCCTGGCATGGGTTGCCTTTCCGTCGATGGAATGGGGGCGCTGTTGCGCTCAACATTCCTATGTTGTCATGTGTTGGGTCTGATTGCGCGGGGCGCGCATCATTTTGTCGGCTGGGACACGCTTTTACCAGATGGTGACGCGCTGGGAGGGCTCCAGCCACATCTTGTCGCCGGGGGTGACGTCGAATGCTCGGGCGAAGGTGTCAAGGTTGCGCAGTACCTGGTTGCAGCGGAACTCAGCGGGCGAGTGGGGGTCGATCGCCAGCATCTGGCGCGCGAACTGGGGGCGCGTGGCCGTGCGCCAGGCGCGGGCCCACGAGTAGAAGAAGCGCTGAGGTCCCGTGAGGCCGTCGATGACGGGGGCGGTGTGTGGGGTCAGCCCCTGCTCGGCGAGTGAGGCCGCCCAGGCCTTCCATGCGATGGTCAGGCCGCCGAGGTCGCCGATGTTCTCGCCGATCGTGAGCGCGCCGTTGACGTGGGGGAGTGTGCGTTCGCCGCCCTCCTCTGACTCCTCGCCCTGCTCCAGCAGGATTGCGGGGGTGAGTGCGTCGTACTGCTCGATGAGGGCGTGCGTGCGCTCTTCGAACGCGGCGCGGTCCTCGTCGGTCCACCAGTTCGACAGGTTTCCCTCTCCGTCGTAGCGCGAGCCCTGGTCGTCGAAGCCGTGTCCGATCTCGTGGCCGATGACCGCACCGATCGCGCCGAAGTTCACCGCGTCGTCGGCCTCGGTGTCGAAGAATGGAGGCTGAAGGATCGCGGCGGGGAAGACGATCTCGTTCTGGGTGGGGTTGTAGTAGGCGTTGACCGTCTGGGGGGTCATGTACCACTCGTCGCGATCCACCGGACGGCCGAGCTTTGCCCACTCGCGGTCGGTGGCGTGAGCGTTGGCGGCGCGCACGTTCTCGACGATCGTGACCTCGGGGTCCAGGTGCAGTGTTGAGTAGTCGCGCCACTTGACGGGGTAGCCGATCTTGGGGTTGAAGGTCGCGAGCTTGTCCAGCGCTTTGACCTTGGTGTCCTCGCTCATCCAGTCGAGGCCACGGATCGACTCGCCGTAGGCGTCGAGGAGGCGGCGTACCAGCGCGTCCATGGCCTCCTTGGCGTTGGGCGGGAAGTGGCGGGCCACCCACGCGCGGCCCATGGCCTCGCCCAGGTAGGCCTCGATGAGTCCGAGGGCGCGCTTCCAGCGCGGGCGCAGTTCCTCCGTGCCGGACAGGGTGCGGCCGTGGAAGTCGAAGTTCTCGTTCACGAAATCGCTCGACAGGAGCGACGCGTGGCAGTCGATCGCCGAGGCACTCAGCCACTCCTTGAGCACGGACAGGTCGGTGTCGGCCCACAGGGCGGCGGCAGCGATGAGGAAGTCGGGCTGGTCGACGTTCACGACGAGGCCGGCCACGGGCATGCGCGCGCCCTGTGCCCAGGCGTCCCAGTCGAAGCCGGGGGCGAGGGTGGCAATCTCCTCCCAGGGGGTGGGGTTGTCGGAGAGCAGCGGGTCGCGGTTGCTCACGGAGTCGCGGTGGTGCGAGGCGATCTGTGTCTCCAGCTCCATGATGCGCTTCGCCGCGCCCTCGGGGTCTGCCACGCCGGCGAGGTCGAGGAGGCGGGCGGTGTGTGCGACGTAGGCCTCGCGGATCGGCGCGTAGTCGTCCTCGCGGTAGTAGGCCTCGTCGGGCAGGCCGATTCCGGACTGGACGAGGGAGACCATGTAGCGGGAGGAATCATGCGGGTCGGTGCCCACGTATGCGCCGATGAGGCCTCCGATCCCCTCGCGCATGAGGCGGCCCATCTCGCGGGCGAGCTCCTCGTGGGTGGTGCAGGCTTGAATCGCATCGAGGTCGGGGCGCAGGGGAGTGGCACCGGCCTCTTCGATGGTGTCCTCGTCGAGGAACTGAGTCCACAGCGTGGCGATGCGGTGTGCATCCGGATCGTCCAGGGAGCCGTCGGCTGCGTCCTGGGCGATTGCGCGCGCGTACTTTTCGGATGCGTCGCGCAGCGCGTGGAACGCCCCGTCCATGGGGCGGTCCGCGGGGATCGTGTGGGTCGCCAGCCACGTGCCGTTGACGTGGCGATAGAAATCGTCCTGCGGGCGCACCGTTGAATCGATGTTCGCGGTGTCGAGGACTCGGGCGAGCAGTGTGTTCGTCATGCCTTAACTCTAGGGGGAGAGGTGGGGGTCGCGTGGGATGAGTGTTCACGAGGGACGCATCGGCCGCATTTACGTGATGGGTATGGGATGTAATTCGTCATTTTCTCGCGGAATTGTGCGGGGGAGTGCGGATGTCAGTTTGATATACCCCCGCCGTGCACATATGTGCACAGAGGTGTGTACATTCGTGCAAAAGGGGTGTGAAGGGGCATCATGGATAAAGCAATGAGGCACTTCCTCATCAAGAGGTGAAGGGATTTTTAACGGTGAAGACACTTCGCACTGACGTGTGCGTCATCGGTGGCGGATCCACCGGTGCCGGCGTCGTCCGCGACGTCGCCATGCGCGGCTTCTCAGCCGTCCTCGTCGACCGGGCGGACATCGCTCAGGGAACCTCCGGTCGTTTCCACGGTCTGCTCCACTCGGGCGGCCGCTACATTGCGTCCGATCCTGAGTCGGCCACCGAGTGCGCCGAAGAAAACGAGATCGTCAAGCGGATCAACGCCAACGCCGTCGAGGCCACCGGAGGTCTCTTCGTCGTGACCGCCCAGGATGATGAAGAGTACGCGGATCAGTTCCTGGCCCGCGCAGCGGCTGCAAAGGTGCCCGCTGCCGAAATCTCCATCGCCGAGGCGCTGCGTCGCGAACCCCGCCTGGACCCGCGCATCAAGCGCGCCTTCGAGGTCCAGGACGGCACGGTCGATGGCTGGCAGATGACCTGGGGAGCGATCCGCTCCGCACAGGCGTACGGGGCGCAGGTTCTGACCTACCACCGCGTCGCCTCCATCGAACGCGAGGGAGATCGCATCAGCGCCGTCATCGTCCACGATGAGCGTGGTGGCGAGGATGTGCGCATCGAATGTGGCTTCGTCCTCAACTGTGGCGGCCCCTGGGCCGGACAGATCGCCGCCATGGCGGATTGCCACGGCGTCGACGTCGTCCCGGGCGCCGGCATCATGATCGCCATGAACCACCGACTGAGCCAGTCGGTCATTAACCGCTGCGTGTGGCCCGCCGACGGCGACATCCTGGTGCCCGACCACACCGTGTGCATCATCGGAACGACCGACCTCAAGGCCGACGACCCGGATCGCCTGTCTATCCCTGCCGACCAGGTCCAGCAGATGCTCGACTCCGGCGAAGCCATGATCCCGGGCTTCCGCAAGTCCCGTGCCGTGCACGCCTGGGCCGGCGCGCGCCCCCTCGTCAAGGACTCGCGCGTGTCCGCGACCGACACCCGCCACATGGCGCGCGGCATGAGCATCATCGACCACAACACGCGCGACGGCGTCTACGGCATGCTCACCATCGCGGGCGGCAAGCTCACCACCTACCGCCTCATGGCCGAGCGCATCGTCGACATCATGTGCGAGGAGATGGGCGAGCAGCGCGCCTGCAAGACCGCTGACGAGGCTGTTCCTCCCGCCAAGGAAGAGCGCCTCTACACGATCGGCCACCGCCTCGACAACGTCGAATCGCGCAACGAATCACCCTCCCATGAGCAGATCATCTGCGAGTGCGAGATGGCCACGCGAGCCATGCTCGAAAACGTCATGGACACCCTGCCCAAGGGTCAGCTCGACGACGTGCGTCGCCAGATGCGCCTGGGCATGGGCCCCTGCCAAGGCGGCTTCTGCTCCCAGCGCGCCGCCGGCATTGCCCACGAGCGCGGCGACATCGACTCGATGCGCGCCAACTCCCTCCTGCGTCTCTTCCTGAAGAACCGCTGGATCGGCCTGTGGCCCATCATGTTCGGCAAGCAAGCTAGGCAGGCCGCACTGGACGCCTGGATTCACGAGGGCACGCTCGACGTCGAGCACCTGCCCGCACCCAGCGAGGAGGTTGTTCGATGAGAGACGTCGTCGTTATCGGCGCTGGCCTGGCAGGCCTGGCCGCAGCAATCAAGGCAGCCGACGCGGGACTGAGCGTCACCCTCGTCACGAAGGGCGTGGGTGGAATCCAGCTCGGCACGGGTACGGTCGACATCCTCGGCTACCGCCCCGAGCCGGTCGAGGCGCCCCTCGAGGCCCTGGAAGCCCACGTGGCCTCCCGTCCCACTCACCCCTACAGCCACGTCACCCCCGAGTTCGTCGGCGCGTCCGTCGCGTGGCTGCGTGACCTCGTCGGCGCGGAGGTGCTCATCGGCGATGAGACGCGCAACGTGCGTATCCCCACCGGCGTTGGCGCGCTGCGCCCCACCTGCCTGATCCCGCCCTCGATGGAGGCAGGCGTCCCCCAGGCTGGCGCCCGCTACGCCATCGTGGGACTAACCCGTTTCAAGGACTTCTACCCCGGCCTCGTCGCCGAAAACCTGACGCGCCAAACCGGGCCCGACGGCGCCCCGATCAAGGCACGCGCCCTGTCCGTCGACTACGTCGTGCGCGAGGGGGAGGTTGACTCGACCGGCACCAACCACGCGCGCAGCCTCGACCGCGAGGAGAACCGCGCGCGCCTGGTAGACCAGATCCGCCCCCTCCTGGAAGAAGGAGAGATCGTCGGCCTGCCGGCAGTCCTCGGCCTCGACGACCCGAACGCGTGGCGCGACCTGGCGGATAAGCTCGGCCACCCCGTCTTCGAGATCCCGATCCAGCCCCCGTCGGTGCCCGGCATGCGCCTGAACGCCCTGCTGACCCGCATCGCCTCGTCCAAGTGCCGCGTCGTCCTCGGATCTCCGATCAAGGCCGTGCACACGAGCGATGGACGTGTGAGCGCCGTCGAGTACGCCAGCGCGGGACGCTCTACGATCGTGGAAACGCGTGCCCTCATCCTGGCCGCCGGTGGCTTCGAATCCGGAGCCCTCGACATGGACTCCTACGGCACCGTGCGCGAAACCATCTGCGGGCTGCCCGTCATGGGGGCCTCCGGACAGCTCCTGCACGCCGACTTCTGGGGCGAGGACCAGCCCCTCTTCCTCTCCGGGCTCGCCGTTGACGACAACATGCGCGTCCTGAACGAGGAAGGTGCGCCCGTGTGCCCCAACCTGTACGCGGCCGGAGGCAACCTGGCCGGCGCCACCCGCTGGCGCGAGAAGAGCGGCGAAGGAATCGCGCTGGCTAGC
The DNA here is from genome assembly GCA_963537175.1 of uncultured Actinomycetes bacterium. Classification (GTDB taxonomy): domain Bacteria; phylum Actinomycetota; class Actinomycetes; order Actinomycetales; family Actinomycetaceae; genus Pauljensenia. Next base: position 58,803 of record CAUTDS010000001.1, on the reverse strand, counting down.
GCGCTCGCGGCCGTCGACTCGATCGTGGAGGAACTGAAATGACCCTGGAAATGTCAACGCTGATGGGACCGGGCGTGGAGGAAGAGGACGTCTTCGCCCTGAGTGGTGATGCGGCGCTGCGCGCGAGCCTCGACTCGTGCGTCAAGTGCACGATCTGCGAGACCCAGTGTCCGGTCATGCGCGTCACCGACCTGTTTGCCGGCCCCAAGTACTCCGGCCCGCAGGCCGAGCGCTTCCGCAAGGACGGGCAGATGGTGGACAAGTCCATCGACTACTGCTCCTCGTGCGGCACCTGCTCGCTCGTGTGCCCCCAGGGCGTGAAGGTCACCGAGATCATCCACCATCGCCGCACCGCCATGAAGGAAGCGCGCGGTATCCCCATGCGCGACCGCCTCATCGGCCGCACCTCCCTGATCGGCACGATGATGACCCCGGTCGCCCCCATTGCGAACTGGGCCCTCGACGTCAAGCCGATTCGCCTGGCGATGGAGGCCGTCATCGGTGTGCACCGCTCGGCCCCCATGCCGCGCGCCTATGGACGCACCTTCGAGTCCTGGTTCAAGAAGCACAAGCCCCTGCCGAACTCGGGCACGCGCGGCCAGGTGATCTTCTTCCACGGATGCGCCGGCCAGTACTTCGAGGTGGAGACCTCGATCCACTCGGTCATGGTGCTCGAGCACCTGGGATACGAGGTCCTGGTGCCCAAGCATGGCTGCTGCGGCTTGGCCCTGCAGTCCAACGGCCTGTACGACGACGCGCGCAAGTACGTCTCCAAACTGACTAACGATCTGCGCAGCGTCAACCGTGACGCCCCGATCATCTCCGCGTCCGGCTCGTGCGGCGGCATGCTGCGCCACGAGGCTCACGAGATCCTCGAGATGGACACCCCGGAGCTGAGGGATGTGGGTAGCCGCACGTGGGACATCAGCGAGTTTTTGCTGCACCTGTACGACAAGGGCGAACTGGACACGAACTTCCAGCGCATCGACGTCACTATTCCGTACCACGCCCCCTGCCAGGTCAAGTCCCAGGGCCTGGGCAAGCCGGCGATCGAGCTCATGAGCCTGATCCCCGGCGTGACCGTCAAGGATTCCGAGCAGCCCTGCTGTGGCATCGCGGGTACCTACGGCATGAAGAAGGAGAAGTACGCGATCGCCCAGGCCGTGGGCGCCCCGGTCTTCGACTTCATCAAGCAGGTCAACGCCGAGCTGGCCGCCTGTGACACGGAGACGTGCCGCTGGCAGCTGCGCACGGCCACGGGCGCGAACGTCGTCCACCCGATCTGGCTGATCCACAAGGCCTACGGCCTGCCCAACGGCTGAGACATCAGCGCAGTATCCCCGGGCGCGCACGACGTGCGTACCCGGGGATACTACTGTTTCCCTATGAACACTTCTCGTCGCGTCGTCGTCACTGGAGCCTCCACCGGAATCGGGGAGGCTACCGCCCGCCTGCTCGCGAAGCGGGGGTGGAGGGTCGTCGCCGTGGCCAGGCGCCGCGAGCGCCTCGAGGCCCTCGCCGAGCAGATCGGCTGCGAATACTGGGCGGCCGATCTCACCGACGAGGCTCAGGTGAAGGAGATGGCCGCACGCGTCCTGGAGGGTGGGCCAGTGGATGCGCTCATCAATAACGCCGGGGGAGCGATCGGCGTGGACCGTGTGGCGGATGGGGATGCTGCTCGGTGGAGCGCGATGTTCGAGCGCAACGTGCTCACCGCCCTGCACTGCTCGCGTGCGTTCTTGCCGGGGATGCGCGAGCGCGGGGGAGACCTCGTCTTCCTCACCTCGACCGCGGCTCATGACACGTATCCGGGTGGCGGTGGCTACGTAGCCGCCAAGCATGCCGAGCGCATCATCGCGAACACGCTGCGTCAGGAGCTGGTGGGCGAGCCCGTGCGCGTCATCGAGATCGCGCCCGGCATGGTGCGCACCGAGGAGTTTTCGCTCAACCGGCTCGGCTCTCAGGAGGCCGCCGATCGCGTCTACGAGGGTGTTGCTCAGCCCCTTGTTGCCGAGGATGTTGCCGAGGCGATCGTGTGGACCCTGGAGCGCCCCTCGCACGTCAACATTGACTCGATGATCGTGCGCCCTGTTGCTCAGGCGACGAACACCCTCGTGGCGAGGAATACTGCCGGAGAGTAGTACCGCTGTGAGCTGACAAATAAATCAAGCTCCAAAAGGTGATGCGTAACACTTATGTTTTCATAGTGTTTTCACAGTTTCGCCATAACGTCCGCTCAATTATCGTCCCTAATCTGCGAAGCAATGATGCACAATCAGCAGAAAGGAGCGTCCCTCATGGCGGACGACAACAAGAACCTGGCAGGTGAAGGCGAACGCACCTCGATCCTGCCCCAGTCCGGTGGGCATGCGGCGGAGCAGACCGAAGTCTTGCCCACGCACGTGTCCCAGGCCCAAACGGCGCAGATGCCTCCCATCGCCCAGGAGGAAACAGGAAATGCGTTTGCTGGCACGCCCCTGGAGCCCGTCGCGGAGTCTTCTGCCGACGAGCAGGCGGGCGACGATGTCGGGGCAGGTGGCGCTGAGACAGTTGCGCCTGCGTCGAAGAAATCCTCGTGGGGAAAGCGAGCCGCCATCGCAGGAGCCGCCGCGGCAATCCTCTCCGTCGGTTTCGGTGCGGGCCTCATCACCCACGCAGCCATCGTGGGGGACGGGGAAGACTACTACGAGCAGGGCTACGAGGACGGCTACAACGACCAAGGGTACGGCGATGAGGACGGCGATTTCGGCCCCGGCGGTCAGCAGGGCCCCGGTCAGCAGGGCCCCGGTCAGCAGCAGGGTCCCGGTAACGGTCAGCAGCAGGGGCCCGGCAGTGGCCAGCAGCAGGGCCCGGGCTCGCAGCAGGGAGACACTGGCAGCACTCGCCCGGGACCCCCTCCGGAGGGAGGCCGAGGCCCAGGCAGCAAGTCTGGAAGCCAGGGAAATGCGGACTCCTCCACCCAGGATGAGGAAACGACCGCCAGCTGAGCGTTGAGGGCGCGCGAGACGACTCCCGTCTCGCGCGCACTTTATGCGAGCGTCGCCACCAGGGTCGAGGCGGCCACGCACACGAGGAGAACCGCAAAGACCATGCCGAGAACACGGTTCGACACTCTCTTGGTGAGCCTGGCTCCCACGATGCCGCCTGCCATGGACGCCGCGGTGAACAGCGCGACCATGGCCCCGGCCTCGGCGGTGATCGTCAGAGTCCCCGCGATCGTGCGCGAAGCCAGTCCGAAGGCGGCGGTGATCACCATGACCAGCAGGGACGTCGCCGATGCCCGCTTCATCGGGTAGCGCAGCGCCAGGTGTAGCGCGGGCACGATCGCGAAGCCTCCGCCGACGCCGAAGAATCCCGTGAGGAAACCCGTCAGCGTCGCCAGAGCGACGACGCGGCACGCGGTTGCGAGCGTCCAGGAACGCTTGTCGTCGGTGGCGTCCCCGGCCTCGTTCGACGAAGGCGGAGGAGGTGGGCGCAGCTGGGAGCACACCATGAAGCCCGCGACCGCTGCCAGGAGAGCGCAGAAGGAGAACATGAGGGCGCGCGCCGGGATGAGCGGGCCGAGTGTCGAACCCGCCCACGTGCCCACGAGGCCAGCCAGCGCGAAGAGAGTGCCCTCGCGCCAGGCGACGCTCCCGCCGCGCGCGCGAGTCGCCAGCGAGACGGCGGCCGTCAGCCCCACGATGATGAGGGACAGGCCCGTCGCCTGGTGGGGATCCTGCCCAAGAATGTAGACGAGGATCGGCACGGACAAGATTCCGCCTCCCGCGCCGAGAGCGCCGACGACGATGCCGACGAATGCGCCGATGAGGAGCGCTTCAATGATCATTGGTCATTTCCGAATAGACGTGGTGAGAGGTAGTCCAAGGGAGGACGAAACCGCGGGGTCCATGATGTCCGAGGCCTGCCTGCCCGCCGCGATTAGCATGCCCATCGCGCGCAGGGCCGGGGTGGCGTGCTCGTAGAACGCCCGGTAGCCCTCGCACAGGTAGTTGTGCACCCCATCGCCCCGCCGCACGAAACGATCTTTCGGGCATCCACCCCAGCACAGCCGCAGGTGCGGGCACGAGCGGCACTGCCCGTCCAGGTCGGGTTTCAGACGTGCGAAGTCGCGCATCTTGTCGGATGATGCCAGCTGTGCAAAAGACGAGGAGTTGATCGAGCCGACCAGCCAGTCCGGCTCCACCCAGTGATCACAGGCGTACACGTCGCCGTTGAACTCCATCGCCATGTTTGCCCCGCACTGGGGCGCATGCACGCACACCGTGGCCGACCCGAACATGGCCGACAGGGTCGAATCCACGTCCTGGATAAAGACCTCGCCCACGTCGGCGGCCAGCCACTGGTCGAACACCTCGCACAGGAAGCGCCCGTAGGAGGCAGGGGAGGTGGAACGGCTGGTCACGCAGTCCCCGTCCTGGCGATACAGGAGCGCAGAGGTTCCGGAGCGCCAGCCGCGCTCGGCCTGAGCCAGCTCGGATGCGCGCACGCGCTCCACGATCGGGATGAACTGCAGGTATCGGGCCCCCAGATCGTCGCGGAAGTAGCGGTACACCTGCTCCCCGTGCTCCTCGTTGGCGGCGTTGACCGTGCACAGAATGTTCGTCTCTACGCCCGCGCGCCCGAGGGCCTCCCAGCCGCGCACAACCATCGCGTGGGTGCCACGCCCGCCGCGGTTGATCCGGTAGGCGTCGTGCAGGGGAGCGGGACCGTCGATGGACACGCCCACGAGGAAGTCGTGCTCGGCGAAAAAACGCGCCCACTCGTCGGTGACCAGCGTGCCATTGGTTTGCAGGGCGTGACGCACGCGCTGGGTGGGGCGACGGTAGTGCTCGCACAGCTGGATGAGGCGCTCAAAAAAGGCCAGGCCACGCAGGGTCGGCTCCCCGCCCTGCCACAGCATCGTGACCTCGCCGTCGGGGCTCGACTCCAAGAACGCCTCGACGTAGCGCTCCAGGGTCTGCTCGGACATGGTCTGTGCGGCAGCGTCGTACAGCAGCTCCTTGGACAGGAAAAAGCAATACTGACAGTCCAGGTTGCAGGCGGCCCCCGTCGGTTTGGTGACGACGGAGAAGGGGATCGAGCGCGTCACGGCCTGCCCCCGCGATCGGCGCCCGCTTCGATCGACGAGGCTGGCCCAGCCTCTCGGGGTGAGCCTCCCTCGGTGCAGTGGGTGGCCGCGGCGTCCTCTTCGAAGGGATGGGCGGCGATGTATGCGCTGGCCTGAGCGGCGCCCAGGGGCCCCAGCGATGCCCCCACGACGTCGATGTCCCACTCCATGACGGGAAGGAGCTCCGCGTACATGGAAGCAGCGATGTCGGATCGCAGGGAGGGGAACGCGTCGACGATCTCGCCGGCCACGATGATGGCCCTTGGGTTAATGAGGAGCGCGGCTGAGCCAAGGACATAGCCGACAGCCTGGGCAGCACGCTCCAAGGCCTCGCGCGCACGCGTCTCACCGGACAAAACCGCGGCCCTCAGCTCAGCGACATCGGCAACGCCCACGCTCTCACACAGGGCGGGAACGGAGGCGAGTGTCTCGAGACAACCGCGCTTGCCACAGGCGCAGGGCGAGTCATTGGCAGCCACCGTCATGTGCCCCAGTTCCCCGGCCAGGCCGCCCGCCCCGCCAACCAGGCGAAAATCGGAGACGACGCAGCCGCCCACTCCTCCTGACAGGCGCAGATAGATGAACGAGGACATGTCCGCCCCCGCGCCCCACATGGCCTCCGCCAGCGCCGCCATGCGCACGGTGTTGTCGACGACCGGGAGTGGGTCCCACCAGCGACGCGTGAGATCGCTGAGCTCCTCCATGGTCGGGTACGCGTCCGAGGAAAGCCTGGCGTTGCGCCCCATCGGAATGGGCACTCCCACGCCCACCGCGCGCACCGTCGATGTGTCGATCCCCTGACGGGCCGCGCTCGCGGCCAATGCCTCGCAGGTCTGTTCGAGAGACAGCTGGAGGGAGGGGGATGTGGGGGAGATGATGTGGATGGCCGCCAGGACGGCGCCGGCGCGCGAGAGCATGACGCCCGCGCACGACGTGCGCGTGACGTTCAGGCCGACGCAGTGTGCCGACGAGGAGTTGAGGGTGAGGAGCTGGGTGGGGCGGCCTCGTCCGGGGGCGTTCGTGCGCACCGGAGTCACTGATCCCTCGTCGAGGAGCGTGGTGAGCGCGCGCCCCAGGTTCGTGCGCGAGGTGTCGAGCGCCTCGCACAGCTGGGAGCGCGTTGCGGGGGCTTTGGCCAGGAGGGCGACGATGCGGTCTTCGAGGGTGGGCAGTGGTCTGCGTGTGGGGTAGTGCATGACTCTCCTTCCCGGCGCTTCGTCGTTGGTGTCCGCTCGGGGCGCTCCGGCCTCGTTGACAGTTTCTATGATACGCGTCACTGTGATGGGTGTGCAGGGCGCGTTCGCCTCGGCGGCGGGACCGTGCGTGTCCTCCCGCCGCCGAGGCAGGGGTTAGTCGCTCATGACCTCGTCGAGGTCGGAGCGGGCCGTGTTCACCAGCGGGATGTCGAAGTCCGTCATCGCCGCCATCCACTTGGCGAAGGAATGGTCCCCGCGCTCGCGCAGCTGCAGGTACAGGTTCGTGGCCAGCTCCCTGCGGATCTCGTCGTAGACGGGCACGGTGTACACGTTGTTCATCTCGGCCGGATCCAGGCGCAGGTCGTAGAGCTCGTTGATCGACTCGGGGTTGATGACGAGCTTGAAGTCCCGCGTGCGCAGCATGCGCTGCTGGAGGGGGAAGTGGTGACCGTGGAACTCGCACACGATGTCCTCGCGCCAACCTTCGACGTCCTCGCCGCGCGTCAGGTCCACAATCGAGCGGCCGTCCTCCACGAGCGAGGTGTCCAGGCCCGCGATGTCGAGCACCGTGGCCGGCAGATCGATGAGGGAGACGAACGCGTCGGAGCGGCCCACGGTTGAGACTCCGGGGATGTGGGCGATGAAGGGGACGTTGTAGATGTCGTCGTACATCATCGGGCCCTTGTCGTTGAGGCGGTGCGATCCCGTGAACTCACCGTGGTCCGCGCAGAAGAAGACCGCCATGTCGTCCAGGATGCCCAGCTCGCGCGCCACGTCCATGATGCGCCCGATCTCGAAGTCGATCATCGCCGTGTATCCCCAGTAGACCGCGATGAGCTTCTTCCACTGCTCGTTCGTGAACGAGGACGTGGACCAGTAGGTCGCGTAGTTCTCCTGGATCGGGGGCTTGCCGATGAGGGAGTCGCCGAAGTTTTCCGGCAGCTCGACGTCGTTTGGATCAATGAGGTCGAACCACTCGTCGGGCAGGAAGTAGGGCAGGTGGGGGCCGAAGAAGTGCACGTCGAGACAGAAGGGCTGTCCCGAGTCCTTCCAGTCGGCCGCGTACTCGCGCAGCTTCTCGATCGCGCGGTCCGCCAGGAAACGCTCGAAGGTGGCCTCCTCGGGCTGATCCAGGCGCGCGGCGATGATGTGGCCGTCGCGCCCGCCGGGCAGCTTGCCTCGCCACAGATCGTGCGCGCGCACGGGCGGGAGGTTGTTGGCCTCGAGCCAGGCGACGTACTTCTCGTTGGCGACCGGGTTTTCGGCCCCCCAGTAGGTGTCGTCGTCCGCGCCGAATTTGTCGGGTAGGTTGTAGCCGCAGTGGTATTTGCCGACGATGCCGACGTTGTATCCGGCGTCGCGCAGCTCCTGCGTGTACGTCCATGTCCCTTCGGGGATCGAGACCTGGTAGGCGATGTTCCACTCGGGGTTGGCCAGCACCTGGTGCTTGCCCGGGCGCTTGCCGGTGAGCAGCGAGGCGCGCGCCGGCGTGCAGATCGCCGTGGGGGTGAAGCAGTGCGTGAAGGCGAAGCCCGATTCGCCCATCGCGTCGATGACGGGGGTGCGCGCGTGGGGGTTGCCTAGGCAGCCGATTGTGTCGGTGCGGTGCTGGTCGGTCATGATGACCAGGACGTTGCGCACGTTGTCGGGAATATCCCGGGTCGTATCAGTCATTGCAATGCCTTTTCGTCGTTGAAATCGAAGGGGAGAGCGCTCACTTCTGAGTGACGATCTTGTCCATGTCCTCAAGCTCGGCGCCGCTGGTTTCGGTGAGGAACTTCGCCGTGAAGATGACGGCGAGGATTCCGAAGGCGCAGTAGATCCAGTAGGTGCCAGCGGGCGACCAGCCGATGAGGAAGGGGAAGAGCAGGACGACCAGGAAGTTGACGAGGAAGTCGGCGCCCGACGCGAGCGACATGGCGCCGCCGCGGATCGAGTTGGGGAACATTTCTCCCATGACGATGGAGAAGATGGGACCCCACGAGGAGGTGAAGCCGAGCAGGAAGGTGCAGAGGGCTGCGACCGCCAGGAACGCCAGGACGGGGGAGTCTGCGACGTCCGGCTTTCCGTCGACGGTGGGGGCGATCGTGAAGACCGTCGCCACGATGCCAAGGGAGACGAAGATGAGGGTGCCGCCGTAGATCAGCATTCGCTTGCGGCCAACACGGTCCACCAGCATGATGCCCGACAGCACGCCGACGATCTTGAAGGCGGTGATGAGCAGGGTCTGGGCCAGGGCCATCGACTCGGTGAAGCCGACGGCGGCGAACAGGGAATTGGAGTAGAAGAAGACGCCGTTGATGCCAGTGAGCTGCTGGAATGCGGCGATCGCCATGCCGACAAACACGAGGCCGCGCCACTGCGAGGACAGGATCTGTCCGATCGACAGCTTCGCGCCGCCCGTGATCGTCAGAGACTGGGCGATGGCCGTGGCGCGGTCTGCGGGGTTTTCCTCGCCGGAGAGCTTGGCCAGGACCTCCTCGGCCTCCTTGGTGCGGCCCACGGAGACGAGGTAACGGGGAGACTCGGGAATCTTCGCCGTGAAGATAACGAAGAGGAGGGCCGGGATGATGAGGCAGGCGAAGAGGACCTGCCAGGTCATGAGGCCGCCGAATGCGGGCTTGGCGGCGCCGCCCGTGATCGAGACGACCGCTGTGTTAATGAGGCCTGCGAAGAACAGGCCCAGGATGATTGCGAGCTGACGGAAGCCGATGAGGCGCCCGCGGATGTCTGCGGGGGCGATCTCAGCGACGTAGCCGGGGGCAACCGTGGTCGCGGCACCGAAGCCGATGCCGCCAACGATGCGGGTCAGGAGCAGGAAGGGGTAGCCGAAGCTGCCCAGGAGGGGAGAGATGGGGCCGAGGAGGGCCTCAAAAAGCAGGAAGGGGCCGACCCACATGAGCGTGGTCTTGCGGCCGATCTTGTCGGAGATGCGTCCCGCGGCGAGTGCGCCGATCAGGCCGCCGATGACACCTGCCGCGCCCGCAACGCCCTGGAGAATTGGGCCGAGCTCGAAGGTGGATCCGACGGCCTTGATGGCGGCGTTGAGGACCATGCCCTCGAATCCGTAGAAGAATGGGCCGAGGGTGGCGATCAGAGCGAGAGTCGTTGCGTAGCGCCTCGCTTGCTTGTCGCGGGGTGTGAGTGTGGTTGTCGATGACATGTCTTCATCCTTGAAGGTGTGGTGATGCGCCCGCGCCTGCCGTGTGCGCTTTACTCACCGTACGCGCGCAGTTTTGTGTCCGAAGTAACGGACATAAACAGCCATAGTGAGCTGAATCACTAAAATGCGTGCATTTAGCGCGTCTGAACCACGAACTCCGGATTCGGCGTCTGTGCCGGCGTCACCGAGTCAGCCTCAATGACCAGCGCCTTGCCGCCGCGCACCCGCAACGTACCGCTCACATGCACCCAGCTATCAGCCGCAGGAGCAGACCCAGCCCACCGCACCGCAAAACCAACCGGATACGCATCCGCCGCACAACACCAAATAGCCATACGCGCCACCGCAAAGCTCTCCTCATCCGTCACGCGCGGAATCGACGCCTGGGCGCTCGCGGCCTCGGGACTGAGGACGAAGCCAGTCAGTTCGACGCGCTGACCGTCGTGCGCGCGTCCGTTAGCGATCATCTCCTCCACCTGGGAGTAGAAGTTGTCGGTCGTCAGCTCCAGCTTTCCACTCGACGAGGCCTGCCCCGCACCCCCATTCTGGCTGCCACTCCCGGTGGTGGGGTTTGTGTCCCCCTTCGCCGCGTCGTTGGAATCCCCGGGGGTGGCCTCGGGTGAATCGTCGGTGCCCGCGTCGATGGTGGATCCACCAGAGCTGGGGCGTGCGCCAATCGCGCCCGCGGCCAGCTCGGAGGGGGAGACGCGGAAGGGGAGGATGAGCAGGGCGGCCGCCAGGAGGGCGACAAGGCCACGTGTGGTGGCCCGGTAGGAGGCTGCCGTGTCGGCGTTGTCGTGCTCGCCGGCGTCGATGCGCGCGGAGAGGGCGAGAGCGCAGGCAAACAGGCCGATGCTGGACGCAATGATTCCCAAGCGTGCCGACGGGGGCACGAAGGACGCGTAGCGGCCGGACATGGCGAGCCACAGCAGCACGCCGCCGAGGGACGCGAGGGAGAGTGACTCGAGGACGGGAGCGATGCGGTCAATGAGCTTCACGAGAGGACCCCCATCCACCAGGCGCTACCGATGACGGCAGCGGCGACGCACGTGACGGTCGCGCACAGGCGAAGCACGAACGCGCCGCGGAACTGCGAGGACAGCAGCGCCACGTTCTTCACGTCCATCATCGGGCCGTAGACCATGAACCCCATGAGCGCGCCCTGCGGCGCGAGGGAGGCCAGCGAGCGCGCGATCACCGCGTCCGATGAAGAACACAGCGACAGGGCGAAGCCCGCCGCCATCATGAGCGCCAGCGCGCCGGGCGCCGGCAAGCCCGCGAGCAGGGAAGACACCGGCCAGAACACCTGCGCCGCGGTCGAGGCGGCCACGCCGCCGAGCAGGTAGGGCAGGATCCGACCGAAGGAATGACCGGTCGCGCCAAGAACGCCAGAGAAAGAGCGATCCGGCATCTCGCAGCCGCCGTCGCATCCGCACGAATCCCCGTCATGGACGTGAGCGTCCTCGTGCAGGGCGCTCGGAGGGCAAGCCAGCATCGACAGGCCCACCGTCACAGCGACGATGATGCTCAGGCCGATACGCGCCCCCACAATCGCCCACGAGCCGAACGCGTAATACGTCGACGCAATCACCAGGGGATTGATCGCGGGGGATGCCAGCATGAGAGTGGTCGCTGCCGACAGCGGAACACCCTTGCGCAGCAGCGAACGGAAGATCGGCACCGCCGAGCAATCGCACACCGGAAGGAGGAAAGCCGCGACGAGCGCCGTCAACACGGAGGCGACCGGGTTCGTCGGAAACACGCGCGCAATCAGAGCGGGGGAGACGAAAGCCTCGATGAGCTCGGCAACGAACACGCCCAACAGCAGGAAGGGAATCGCCTGCAGGGTCATGCCCACGGCGATCGTCGCCGCGCGGCCAACGGGCACACCCGACCCGGCCAAGGATCCCTGCGCCGCCCACACGCCAATCAGCGCCACCAGCACAAGCGCGCCAACAAGCACACCCCAGGGACGCGCAGGGCGTTTCGTCTCCATCACACTCACCCCACAACTCTAGGACAGGAGTCCCGCACCCCTCTCTGTCACTCGCCGACCACAGCCCACCAGGTCCTCGTCCGCGCCCGCGACGCCAAGCGATCGCAGTCGAGCTGTGGGCAGGCAGACGCTCCGCCCAGTGGGCGCTCACGAGTTTCTTCGCTACACTGGTTTTTCGCTACGATCCGGCCCGCTCACGCGGGGTATCACCGGGGAGCATCCGGAAGAAAGAGGAGTGCGAGAGCCGGCCACGGCCTCGTTCCCTCCAGTAGAACCGGACGGGAGGGCCCGTCACAGCCCCAACGAAGCGGCCGCGCCCAGTGAGGGAGCGGCAAGCGGGGTGGTACCGCGGGTGCCGGCGACGCCGGTCCTCGTCCCTGTATAGGCGCGAGACGAGGACACTCATGACGAAGCACGGCTTCTACCCCCGCCACCGGCAAGACGAGGTGGACCCCAGCCCTTCCTTCCCCGCAATGGAAGAGGGCACCCTGGCGTTCTGGGCCAGCGACGACACCTTCCGCAAGTCCATTGAGATGCGCGACGCCGGCGAGCATGGCTCCAACGAGTTCGTGTTCTACGACGGTCCGCCTTTCGCCAACGGCCTGCCCCACTACGGTCACCTCCTGACCGGCTACGTCAAGGACGTCGTCGGCCGCTACCAGACCATGAAGGGCCACCGCGTCGAGCGCCGCTTCGGCTGGGACACGCACGGCCTGCCCGCCGAGCTCGAGGCCCAGCGCCAGCTCGGCATCGAGGACGTCACCGAGATCACCCGCGAGGGTGGCGTCGGCATCGAGGCGTTCAATGCCGCCTGCCGCTCCTCCGTCCTGCGCTACACGAAGGAATGGGAAGAGTACGTCACCCGCCAGGCCCGCTGGGTGGACTTCGAGCACGACTACAAGACGCTCGACATGCCCTACACCGAGTCCGTGATCTGGGCGTTCAAGCAGCTCTACGACAAGGGCCTGGCCTACCAGGGTCACCGCGTCCTGCCCTACTGCTGGAACGACCGCACGCCGCTGAGCAACCACGAGCTCAAGATGGACGACGACGTGTACCAGGACCGCACCGACAACACGGTGACGGTGGGTCTGCGCCTCGAGACGAAGCTGCGCGAGGACTCGGCGCGCCCCGAGCTGGCCCTCATCTGGACGACCACGCCCTGGACCCTGCCCTCGAACTCGGCCGTCGCCGTGGGCCCGGAGATCGAGTACTCCCTCGTTGAGGTTGCTTCCGACCACGAGGGTGTCCTCGCGGGCGAGCGCGTCCTCATCGCCACCGACCTGATCCCCGCCTACGCCAAGGAGCTGGGCGAGGGACCCGCCGTCGTGGCCACCTACAAGGGACATGAGCTGGTGGGCATCCACTACCACCCGATCTACGACTACTTCGACACCCCCGAGCGCCGCGCAGAGGGTGGCGCCCCCGGCCCCAACGGCTGGTCGATCATCGCCGCCGACTACGTGACGACCACGGACGGCACCGGCCTCGTCCACCAGGCGCCTGCCTTCGGTGAGGACGACATGTGGACGTGCATGGAGTACGGCATCGGCGTGGTCCTGCCCGTCGACGAGGGCGGCGTCTTCACCTCCGAAGTTCCCGACTACGAGGGCATGCAGATCTTCGACGCGAACCGCTACGTGGTCGCCGACCTGCGCGAGCAGGGCGGGCCTATCGCGCGCCGCGCCCCCGAGATCCGCGCCGTGCTGGTGCGCGAGAAGTCCTACGTGCACTCCTACCCGCACTGCTGGCGCTGCCGCAAGCCCCTCATGTACAAGGCCGTGTCCTCGTGGTTCGTCCGCGTGACCGAGATCCGCGACCGCATGGTGGAGCTCAACCAGGAGATCACCTGGACCCCCGCGCACACCAAGGACGGCATCTTCGGCAAGTGGCTGGAGGGCGCCCGCGACTGGTCGATCTCGCGTAACCGCTTCTGGGGCGCGCCGATCCCCGTGTGGGTTTCGGACGACCCGGCCTACCCGCGTACCGACGTCTACGGCTCCATCGCGGAGCTCGAGGCCGACTTCGGCGTGAAGGTCACGGACTTCCACCGTCCCTTCATCGATCAGCTCACGCGCCCGAACCCGGACGACCCGACGGGCAAGTCGACGATGCGTCGTATCTCCGACGTGTTCGACTGCTGGTTCGAGTCCGGCTCGATGCCCTTCGCGCAGGTGCACTACCCGTTCGAGAACCAGGAGTGGTTCGAGAACCACTACCCGGGTGACTTCATCGTCGAGTACATCGGTCAGACGCGCGGCTGGTTCTACACGCTGCACGTCCTGGCGACCGCGCTCTTCGATCGCCCCGCGTTCCGCTCGTGCGTCTCCCACGGCATCGTGCTCGGTGACGACGGCCTGAAGATGAGTAAGTCGCTGCGTAACTACCCGGACGTGGCCGAGGTGTTCAACAAGTACGGCTCCGACGCGATGCGTTGGTTCCTCATGTCGAGCCCGGTCGTGCGCGGCGGCAACCTGATCGTCAAGGAGGAGTCGATCCGCGACACCGTCCGTCAGGTGCTGCTGCCCATCTGGAACACGTACTACTTCTTCACGCTGTACGCGGGCGCCTGCAACAAGGGCGAGGGGTACGAGGCCTCTCGTGTCGATCTGTCCTCGCCCGAGGCCGTGGCCGCGCTGGCGCAGATGGACCGCTACCTGCTGGCCCACACCCGCACCCTGGCTGAGGATGTGCGCGGCGCGCTTGACGGTTACGACGTGGCCGGCGCGTGCGAGGCGATCCGCGAATACCTGGACGTTCTGACGAACTGGTACGTGCGTACCCAGCGTCAGCGCTTCTGGGACGAGGACGGCGCAGCGTTCGACACGCTGTACACGGCACTCGTGACGCTCATGGAGCTGGCGGCGCCCCTGCTGCCGCTGCTGAGCGAGGAGATCTGGCGCGGCCTGACGGGCGGCGAGTCCGTGCACCTCGTTGACTTCCCCGTCATCGACGAGGCCGTGGACGCCCCCGAGCTGGTCGCCGCGATGGATGAGGTTCGCTCCATCGTGTCGGCAGCCCACGCGCTGCGCAAGACGCATCAGCTGCGCGTGCGCCAGCCGCTGGCCTCCCTGCTGGTCGTGTCGGAGAACTTCGCTGCGCTGGAGCCCTTCGCGGATCTGATCGCCTCCGAGGTGAACGTGAAGTCTGTGGTGTTCTCCGCACCGCAGGACTCGGGCCTGAGCGTCCGCACCGAGCTCGCGCTGAACCCGCGCGCCTTCGATCCGGCTGTTCGTAAGCTGACGAGCCAGCTGTTCAAGGCTCAGAAGTCCGGTGAGTGGGAGGTCGTGGACGGCGAGTGCCGTTTCCCCTCCGTCGAGCTGGATGGGGCGCCGCTGGTGCTCACAGGCGACATGTTCTCCGTGTCCACCTCCGTGGACGCCGCCGAGGGCCAGGTCGCGGACGTGCTCGCCTCGGGCACCTTCGTCGTGCTCGATACGGAGCTGACCCCTGAGCTCGAGGCGGAGGGCTACGCCCGCGACGTGGTGCGCGCCGTTCAGGACGAGCGTAAGAACGCCGGCCTGCACATCGCGGATCGCATCGACCTGTCGCTGACCGTGCCCGCCGATCACGTGGCTGACGTGGAGACCTGGTGCGATATGATCGCCGCCGAGACTCTCGCTCTGTCGCTTGAGGTCGAGGCCGGCGACAAGCTTCAGGTGCGCGTCGCCAAGCATTGAGTTCTGTCGGTCAGGCGGGCGGGCTGCGCGATAGCGCGGCCCGCCCGCCTGCATAGGTTGGGGCCGGGAGGGAAACCTCCCGGCCCCAACCGCTTTCCGCGTTTGCTGGAGGACACAACGTTCTCTGGCTTGACGCGGATCAGTGGCGTCAGCTGTCTTCCTTGGGCGGCAGGTGCATCATGATCTCGATGGAGTCCATGAACTGGCACAGCGACTTGTTGAACTTTTCGTAGTCAGTGTTTTGGTATTCCTCGCCGACGCGGCCCACGGCCACGTTGACGGAGGGTACCTGGTTGTGGAACACCAGCATGGCGGCAGTCTTGATGACGGGAACGAAGCCGCGAATGGTGATGGAACCGGCCTCGGGGATGGCGAGGATCTCGTCGGGGGAGGAGATCTGGATGATTTCGTCGTCGACCAGAATCTCGGGATTGTCGGCGTTTTGGGAGACGTCGCGCATGTAGGGGAAGACACCGCGTACGCCCTTGAGTAGGGTCTCCCAGGACACGCGGTAGGTGAGATTAAAGGTGGAGCGAATCCAGCCCGGTTCTTCGGTGAGACCAGCCAGCAGCATGGGGAATCCTTCACGTCATTGAGGGTGTCTGTGTGGTCGGCATCCTATCAGAGCGGTTGGGTCGCCGAGCATGAGGCGAGGCGATGTCCGGGCCACGCCCCGGCCTCGTTGAAGAACCCGGCATAGCTGTGCAGGAGAGCGCGCTGCAGCCGGCGGATGCCGTCACGCGGATAGGTTATGAGCATCTGGATAGGTTATGAGCATTGGGATAGGTTAATAACCTATCCCTATCCGTATAACCTATCCCGAAGTGCGCAACCTATCCGCATGAGTGAGCGTCAACCGGGAAAACCGCGCTCCGATCAGCGCGGCGTGGAGCAAACCTCGTGATTGGCGGGGGATGAGGTTATTGGTGCTCAGCGGGCGGCGTCGATTGCTGCCTTCGCCGTCTTCAGGTCGACGCCAGTGCGGTCCCGGTAGGCCTTGACGGCGTTGAGGACCCTGCCTTCGCCAAGCATCTGGAGTTCAGCTGCGCTCAGCTCCGGGAGCGAGGCGGAGGCCGGGTTGGGTACGCCGGCTGGGACGGCGGGAACTGCGGCCTGCGGGGCTGGTGCCTCGTGAGCGGGGAGGGAAGATCCGGCGAGGGCCGTGACCCCGGCGTCCGCGTACGCGGCGCGCAGTCGCGCCTCGAGGGTCGCAACCTGTTCCTTCAACTGGCGGTTTTCGGCGCGCAGCTCCTCGATTTTGGATGCCTGACCAAACCACTTACCCACGTGTTGTCTCCTTGAGGGATCATCTGGAAGGCTTTCATCCTATCCGTCTTCGCCGGTGCGGTGACGACGATCGACCGGCGGCGGAGACGAGGGCATGTGGAGAAAACACGCCCCGGCCTCGTCGATGATGACGCGCGACCAGCGCGCGCCAACGCGCCGTGACCGGCAGAACAAGCCGCCCGATGAGCCTGGCCCGGTAAAATAGCGGAGACACTGCGAGCAGCGGAGGAAACATGGCAGGCGAATCGTTCTTCGGGGAAGACACCACCAACGAGGACCAGCGCGGCGGCATCCCGGCCGACCTGATCCCGTACCTGGAAGCGGCCGACGAGGTCGAGGATACCGAGGCGGGGGAGGGCGTCGACCCCGAGGCTGAGGAGAGCGAACGTGAGGCCGCGCTGCGCGCCCTCGTCGAGCACTCGCTGCTGCTGGGCCCCGATCCCTCCATCCTCGCGGAGATCGAGGGCGAGGTGGACGAGGACTTCGCCGACGATGCCGCCGAGGCACGCGATGAGCGCACCTCCCACGAGGCCGCCCTCGCGAAGGCTCAGGACGACGTCGCCCTGGACGCGCGCGTGCAGGAGATCTACCAGTCCATCGTCGCGCGCGCACCCGAGCACGACATCGACCCCACGCTCGACCGCGTGAAGCTCGCCCTGGACATCCTGGGCGACCCGCAGAACTTCTACCCGTCGATCCACATCACGGGTACGAACGGTAAGACGTCCACGTCGCGCATGATCGACTCGCTCCTGACCGCTTTCGGCATGAAGACGGGCCGCTTCACGAGCCCGCACCTGCTCGACGTGCGCGAGCGCATCTCGCTCGAGGGCCACCCGATCACGCGCGAGGGCTTCGTGCGCGCGTGGGAGGACATCGAGCCCTACGTCGGCATGGTGGACGAGCGCAGCTCGCAGGAGGGCGGCCCGCACCTGTCCTTCTTCGAGGTCTTCACGATCATGGCCTACGCGGCCTTCGCCGACTACCCGGTCGACGCGGCCGTCGTAGAGGTCGGCATGGGCGGTCGCTGGGACGCCACGAACGTTATTGACTCCGGCGTCTCGGTCATCACGCCGATCGCCCTGGATCACACGAAGTGGCTCGGCTCCACGATCGAAGAGATCGCGCGCGAAAAGGCCGGCATCATCAAGCCCGGACAGGTCGTCGTCATCATGGCTCAGGAGGAGGAAGTCCTCGACATCCTCCTCGAGCAGGCGCGCTCCGTCGACGCGATCGCCCGCGTCGAGGGCCGCGACTTCGAGGTCGTGGATCGTCAGATGGGGGTTGGCGGCCAGATGGTCACCATCCGCACGCCTTCCGCCGTCTACGAGGATGTGTTCGTCCCGCTGTTCGGCCAGTATCAGGCCCACAACGCGGCGGCGGCGATTGTGGCCGTCGAGGCCTTCATGGGGGGCCGCGGCCTGGATGGTCGCATCGTCGAGCAGGGCCTCATGAACGCTTCCAGCCCGGGCCGCATGCAGGTCGTGCGTCATTCGCCCACGATTATCGTGGATGCCGCGCACAACCCCGCGGGCGCGGCCACCCTGCGCGAGGCCGTGGAATCCTCCTTTGGGTTCGCGCGGATCGCGGGCGTGTACGCGGCGATGGGGGACAAGGATGTCGAGGGCGTCCTGTCCGAGGTCGAGCCTTTCATCGATCACCTGGTCGTCACGCAGATGCCGGGCGAGCGGGCGGCCGACGTCGCGCGCCTCGCCGAGATCGCCGAGGAGGTCTTCGGTCCCGACCGGGTAGATGTGCGCGAGTCGCTGGCCGACGCGGTCGATCGTGCAGCCGAGATTGCCGAGGCCGGGGTCGAGCCCGCGGATCGCAGCGGAGTCCTCGTGTTTGGTTCGGTCATGTTGGCCGGGGAAATGCTGGCCCTCGCCGGTCACAGCCCACGCTAGGATGGAACCCAACCAGGGCGGCCGCATCGTGGCGGCCGCCACGGTTGGGAATTCGTGCTCAAAGGTGGCACGATTGACCATGCGTACAAGTACAGATGAGCAATGTGCAAGGAGGCATCATGAAGAAGCTCGTCAATGACGTCCACGCCGTCGTCCGCGAAACCCTCGAAGGTTTTGCCCTGGCCCACCCCGACATCGTCGATGTCCATTACTCGCCCGACTTCGTGACCCGTCACGCCCCCAAGGCTGAGGGCAAGGTCGGCCTCGTCTCCGGTGGCGGATCCGGACATGAGCCCCTGCACGCGGGCTTCGTCGGCGAAGGCATGCTGGATGCGGCCGTGCCCGGTGCGGTCTTCACGTCGCCCACCCCCGACCCGATCCTGGAGGCCACGAAGGCCGCCGACCACGGCGCGGGCGTCCTGCACATCGTCAAGAACTACACTGGCGACGTCCTCAACTTCGAAACCGCCGCCGAGCTGGCCGACATGGAGGACATCACGGTCGCCACCGTCGTCGTCAACGACGACGTGGCCGTCGAAGACTCCCTCTACACGGCAGGACGCCGCGGCGTCGCCGGCACGATCTTCGTCGAGAAGATCGCGGGCGCGGCCGCCGAGCGCGGCGACTCCCTCGAGGAAGTCACCCGCATCGCCACCAAGGTCAACGACCAGACCCGCTCCATGGGCCTGGCTTTGGGCCCCTGCACCGTTCCCCACGCCGGCAAGCCCTCCTTCGACCTGGGTGAGGACGAGATCGAGCTGGGCATCGGCATCCACGGCGAGCCCGGATACCGCCGCGGCTCCATGGAGACCGCCGACAGCCTCGTCGCCGAGCTCTACGAGCGCGTGCGTGAAGACCTGGGCCTGACCGAAGGCGAGCGCGTCGTGGCCCTCGTCAACGGTATGGGAGGCACCCCCGTCTCCGAGCTCTACATCTGCTTCCGTGCCCTCGCCGCCCTCCTGAAGAAGGACGGCATCGAGATCGCACGCCAGATGGTCGGCAACTACGTCACCAGCCTGGAGATGCCCGGCGTTTCCGTGACCCTCATGCGCGCCGACGACGAGCTCCTCGAGCTCTTCGACGCCCCCGTGAACACGGTCGCCTGGAAGTAAGAAACGAAGCAGGACAAGGAGAAGCACGATGAGCCTAGATGCAGCGTGGGCACGCCGGTGGATCGAGCTGTCGGCGGCGGACGTCGCCGAGCAGCGCGACTACCTGGTGGACCTGGACCGAGCCATCGGGGATGGCGACCACGGAGAGAACATGGACCGCGGATTCAAGGCCGCGGTCGAGGCCCTGGAACAGGCCCAGCCGGGCAGCGTCGCCGAGGTCCTCAAGACGGTCGCCAAGACCCTCATGTCCACGGTCGGCGGCGCCGCCGGGCCCCTGTACGGGACCGCGTTCCTGCGCGCATCCAAGGCCGCCGGTGACGGCGATCTCGACGGAGCGGGCGTGGCAGCGGTGATCGCGGGCGCGCTCGACGGAATTCAGGCCCGAGGCAAGGCCACCACGGGTGAGAAGACCATGGTGGACGCGTGGACTCCGGCCCTCGAGGCCGCCCGCGAGGCCGCAGAGTCCGGTAGCGATCCTGCCGCCGTCCTCGAGGCCGCCGCTACGGCCGCCGAGGCCGGCGCCGCCGCGACGGAACCCCTGCGGGCCACGAAGGGACGCGCCTCCTACCTGGGCGAGCGCTCCATCGGGCACCTCGACCCGGGCGCCGTGTCCACCTCCCTCATCCTGCGCGCCGCCGCGCGCGCAGCGGACGAGGCCGGCGCGGCATGAGCGTGCGCGTTTCCTTCGTCGTCGTCTCCCACTCGGCCTCCCTGGCCGCCGGAGTCTGTGAACTGGCCGCCCAGATGGCCCCCGACGTGCACTTCGAGGCCGCCGGGGGCACGGACGACGGCCGTATCGGCACCTCCTACGACCTCGTGGAGGCGGCCCTCGAGGCCGCCCTCAAGGCAGTGGAGGGCGAGGGCAGCGGCGTCATCGTCCTGACCGACCTCGGCTCGGCCACGATGACCGTCGAATCCGTCATCGACATGAGCGACGAGCCTGAACGCGTGCGCTTCGTCGACACCTGCCTCGTCGAAGGTGCCGTCGCGTCCTCCGTGCGGGCTCAACTCGGCGAAGACCTCGACCAGGTCGCCGACGTTGCAGCTGCCCTGGCCCCGCGCGTGGACGACGTAGCCGCCCAGGAGGCGCCCAGCCCCGTCGCTGGCGCGCCCGGCGGGGGAGGGGCCCAGGCCTCGCACGAGTGGGCGCAGGGGGACGCGGTCGTCGCGGACCCCGTCGGCCTGCATGCGCGCCCCGCCGCGGCCTTCGTTCGCCTGGCGGGCACCTTCGACGCCGAGGTCACGGTCAACGGGGCCGACGGAGGCTCGGTCCTGGAGCTCATGGCCCTGGGGATCACCCAAGGTCAGAGCGTCCATATCGAGGCTAATGGGGCCGACGCCACAGCGGCGGTAGCCGCGCTGACAGATATGCTTGAAAGCGCAGCAACGCAAACGCCAGAATCAAAGGAGACAACGTGAGCGCTAAGAGTGTTCTGCTGGAGCCCCAGCACCTTCTCGACCCCGACCTGGAGCACACCCTCATCGTCGTGAAGCCCGACGGGTACGCCCGCGGCCTGACCGGTGAGATCCTGCGCCGCATCGAGGCCAAGGGCTACACGATCAAGGGCCTCAAGCTCATGATCGCCTCCCGTGAGCTGCTCGCCGAGCACTACGCCGACCACAAGGACAAGCCCTTCTTCGAGGGCCTCCTGGAGTTCATGAGCTCCGGCCCGGTCGTCGCCATCATCGTCGAAGGCCAGCGCGTCGTCGAGGGTATGCGCGTCCTCATGGGCTCGACCGACCCGACGACGGCCCCCGCGGGCACGATCCGCGGCGACCTGGGTCGCGCGTGGAACAGCCCCCACATGGAGAACCTGATCCACGGCTCGGACTCTGTGGACAACGCAACGCGCGAAATCTCCCTGTGGTTCCCGGAGATTTACTGAGTCACGGCTAACCTGCAAGGGTGTACCTCAAGAACCTGACGCTGCGGGGCTTTAAGTCCTTCGCCAGTGCGACCACGCTCGCCCTCCAACCGGGCATCACGTGCGTCGTCGGCCCCAACGGGTCGGGTAAATCCAACGTCGTCGACGCTCTCGCCTGGGTCATGGGCGAGCAGGGTGCCCGCGCGCTGCGCGGCGGGCAAATGGCGGACGTGATCTTCGCGGGGACATCTGGGCGCGCGGCGTTGGGGCGCGCCCAGGTGGACCTGACGATCGACAACACCGACGGGCTGCTCGACATCGAGTATTCCGAGGTGACGATCAGCCGTACCCTGTTTCGCGGGGGAGGCTCCGAATACTCCATTAACGGCACTCCGGCGAGGCTGCTGGACGTGCAGGAGCTCCTCTCCGACACGGGCATGGGCCGCCAGATGCACGTCATCGTCGGCCAGGGGCAGTTGGATGCGATCCTGTCTTCCACGCCCGAGGAGCGTCGCGGTTTCATCGAAGAGGCTGCTGGTGTCCTCAAGCATCGTCGTCGTAAGGAGCGTGCGCTCAAGAAGTTGGCCGACATGGACGCGAACCTCGTGCGCGTCCTGGATCTGACGAACGAGATTCACCGCCAGCTGGGGCCCCTGGCCCGCCAGGCGCGGGTCGCTCGTCGCGCATCCCTCATTCAGGCGCGCGTGCGCGACGCGAAGGCCCGCCTGCTCGCCGACGATCTCGCATCGGCTCTGTCGAAGCTGTCGGTGCTCGAGGCATCGGATGAGTCCGCCGCCGAGCGCAGGGCCTCGCTCGAGGAACAGATAAACGCCGCACGCGCTGAGCTTGCGCGTCTGGAGGATGCTGAGCGCGCGTCTTCGCCGGCGCTCGACCAGGCTTCCTCCGACTGGCAGTCTCTGACCACGATCACCGAGCGCCTGCGCGGCACGCTCATGGCCGCGACCCAGAAGGTGTCACTTCGCGCGACCCCCGAGCTGCCTCCGGGCGGCGAGGATCCCGACGTACTCGACGAGCGAGCCCGCGTTGCGGGTGCCGAGGACGCGGCGCTGGTGGGCCAGGTCGAGGCCGCGCGCTCTGCCCTGACGTCCGCGACTCGCGCGCGCGAGGCCGCCGAGGACGCCGACGATTCCGCATCCCGCGAGCTCGCCCGCGTCAACCGCGTCATCGCCGACCACCGCGAGAAGGTTGCGCGCTTGACGGGCGACGCCTCCACCGCCGCCTCTCGCCTGGAGGCCGCAATCGCCGAGGCCGACCGTGCGTGGGGCGCATACCGCGCGGCTCAGGAGCGGGCTGAGGCTGCCGAGAAGGCCGTGCCCGCGTCGTCCGTGGGCTCCGGGGACGCTTCTGGCGCTGAGGGAGCCTCGTCCGAGGATGAAGCCGGCGGGGGAGCGGCCCGTGCACACGCCGAGGCCTCCGCCCGCCGCGACGCCGCGCGCGCCCGCGTGGACGAGCTGCTCGGCGTCGAACGTGAGGCCCGCGCCGACCGCGCGCGCTGGGAGGCGCGCCGCGACGCGCTCTCCCAGCTGCTCGCCCCCGAGGACGGCACTGCCGAGCTGCTTGGACGCCCCGGAGTGCTCGGCCAGGTCGCGCCCCTCCTGCACGTCACCCCCGGTTTCGAGGACGCCGTCGCCGCCGCGCTGGCTCCCTTCGCCGACGCCGTCGTCGTCGACTCCCTGGCCCGAGGCCTGGGCGAGCTGGACGCGGCCCGCGCGGCCGGGCGCTCGCTGCGGCTGGTCGTTGCATCTGGTTCTTCTGGTTCTTCCGGTTCTGCAGGTGATCCCGTGGATGGGGCCAGTCGTGGTGCCCGTGCCGACCTGCCGGAGGGCGGGACGTGGCTCGCAGACGTTGTCACCTGCGAGGGAGCCGCCGCGCCCCTCGCGTCCCTGCTGGACGGGGTCGTCGCCTGCCCCCTTGAGGCCGCCGCTGCCGCGCTGGACGTGCCCGGTGTGCGCGCCGTCGTCACGTCAGGTGGCGACGTGCTGCGCTCCTGGTCGGTGGAGGGTGGCCGCCAGGCCTCCTCAGTGCTGTCCGTACGCGCCGACTACGAGGAGGCGTGCGTGCAGGCCGAGGCCGCCCAGGCGCGCATGGCCGAGGTATCCGAGCAGCTCAGCGAGGTGAACGCCCACCTGGACCGCTGCATCCGCGCGGCGAACGACGCCCTGAAGGCCCTGCGCGAGGAAGACGCGCAGCGAGCCAAGGAAGCCCAGGAGCTGGCCCGCGCCCAGTCGGCCGCGCAAGCCGCCCGTGCCGAGGCCGATCGCGCCCACGACGTGGCACGCCGCGCCGACGAACAGGTCACGTGGGCCCGCGAGCAGGACACGGCCGCCCGCGCCCGCCTCGACGGCGCCGACACCGTCGGCCCGCCCGAATCCCTCGAAGACGCACAGGCCCGCGCCGACGCAGCCTCCCGCGCCGCGCGCGAGGCTCGCGAGGCCGAAAACGAGGCGCGCCTGGCGCTGCGAGCCCTCGAAGAACAATCGCGGCGCGCCGCCTCCCGCGCCCGCTCCCTGCGCCAAGCTGCCGCCGCCGAGCGCGAGGAGCGCGCCCGCTACGCCCGGCGCGAGGCCGCACGAAAGACGGAGCTGGCCACGGCCTCGGACGTGGAGGCCGCCGCCCGCGTCGCCCTTGAGGCCGCCGAGCGTGCCCTGTCCCAGGCCGCCGCCGAGCGCGACCGCCTGAGCGAGCGGCGCTCACAGGTCTCCCAGGAGGTCTCGGACGCCCGCCGCGCCGTGGACCGGCTAAGCGCGGAGCTGTCGGAGGCCACGGCCTCGGCCCACCAGGGGCAGATCGCGGCCGAGCAGACGCGCCTGCGTGTCGAGGACCTGCAGCGTCGTGTCCTCGAGGAGCTGTCCCTCGAACCCGAGCAGCTGCTCGCCGAGTTCGGGCCCCAGACGCTGGTGCCGATGCTGCCGCTCGACCCGGATGAGGTCGACAAGGCTGCGGCCGCAGAGCCGAGCGCGTACGTGCGCGAGGAGCAGGAGCGGGCCCTCGCGAAGGCTCAGAAGGATTTGGAGAAGCTGGGGCGCGTCAATCCGCTGGCGCTCGAGGAGCACGAGGCGCTGGCCTCGCGGCACAAGTTCCTCGTGGACCAGGTCCAAGACCTCAAGGCGTCGAAAGCCGACCTGCTGCGCATCGTGCAGGACGTGGACCGCCTGGTGGAGGAGGCCTTCGCCTCCGCGTTCGCCGAGACGCGCGAGCAGTTCGAGCACGTGTTCGGCGTGCTGTTCCCGGGCGGGGTGGGCGACCTGGTGCTCACCGACCCGGACGACATGCTCTCGACCGGCATCGAGATCGAAGCACGGCCTGCGGGCAAGAAGGTCAAGCGCCTGTCCCTGCTGTCGGGCGGCGAGCGTTCCCTGGCCGCGATCGCGTTCCTGGTAGCGATCTTCAAGGCGCGGCCGTCCCCGTTCTACGTCATGGACGAGGTCGAGGCCGCCCTGGACGACATGAACCTGACGCGCCTGCTCGCCATCTTCAAGGAGCTGCAGGAGACCTCGCAGCTGATAGTCATTACGCACCAGAAGCGCACGATGGAGATCGCGGACGCCCTCTACGGCGTCACCATGCGCGACGGCGTCACGACGGTGGTGTCCCAGCGGTTGGCGGACTAGGGGACAACCTTCTCGTGGATGAAGCCGTTGCATCTGGTCGCGATGGCCGCGCCTTCACAGAAATTGATGACCGAAATGCTTGCACCTGAGAGGAGAAGGCAATGAGCAACAAACCAGAAGGAACCTACCGCCTTGCGGAAGGAATCACCGTTACCGACGCCGATCTTGAAGCAGATGCGCAGCGCTTCGAAGCGGGCGAATACGACGGAGCCTGGAAGGTCATCCCGGAGCGCCCGACGCTCTCAGGCTTCGAGCCTGGTCAGCGTGCCGTGCGTGAGCTCGTAGATCGTGTCCACGTACGGCAGGATTGAGCGATCATGCGTCACCATGATGGCGCTCTTGTTCTTTGACTTCACTTCCTTGCAGATCAGCTGAGCGATCTCCTGGCCGCGATCCGGGTCCAGGCTCGCGGTTGGCTCGTCGGCCAGGATCAGCTGCGGGTTGCCGATGAATGCGCGAGCAATCGCCGCCCGCTGCTTCTGGCCGCCCGACATTTGGCGCGGATACTTCGCGTAGGAGGCCTCGATCCCCAGATCTTCCATGAGGGAGCGGACCTCGGCCTGGCGCGCAGCCTTGTCCTTCTGGCCCTTGAGCTTGGCGACCAGCTCGAGCTGATCGCCGATGCGCATGTAGGGCAGGAGCTGGTGGTCCTGGAAGATGAAACCCAGCAGCTCCAGGCGCTTGCGCGTCCACTGCTTCTGGCTCAGCTGGGTGAGGTCCTGGCCGGCGATAGAGATACGCCCCTCGTCGGCGGACAGCAGCAGGCCAGCGATAGACAGGAGCGTCGACTTACCGGAACCTGAGGGCCCCAGGATCGCGACGAACTCACCGGCGTCGACGCTCAGGCTCAGGCCGTTCAGCACGTGGTGCGTCTGGTCGCCGTCGGCGTAGGACTTTCCGATCGAATCCAGTTCGATGATTGCCACTTTATTCTCCGTTTCCGCCGATGACTTCGATGGGATCCACCTTCTTGATCTTGCGCAGCGACAGCGCGCCGCACAGGATCGATGTCACGACGAAGCTGATCGCGACGGTGACTGAGTCTGCAAGAGTCATGATGGAAGGGACAGTGCTCGGCAGGAACGGCGCCATAGCGGCGGCGAGGCCGAGGCCGATCGCGACTCCGATGATCGAGATGATCGTCAGCTGGGAGATCTGAATGTAAGTGATGGTGCGCATCGGCATGCCGATCGCCTTCAGGACGCCGAACTGTCGCAGCTTTTGCAGGGTGAGGATGTAGAAGAAGACGCCCAGGACCGCGGACGAGGCCACGAGGAGCACCCACGTCATCAGCTTCAGCGTGAGGTTCTGGGCCTTGTAGCCGGGGATCTTGTCGATGACCTGCTGGCGGTCAGCGGTCATCAGATGGCTGGGGAGGGCATCCTCCGCGATCTCATCCGAGGTGACGACCGTCTGGGCCTGCCATTCGTAGTTCGGAATGGTCACCGTGCGCATAGCAGCAAAAGTCTGCGAGCTGACGAAACCGATGTCGCTGTATCCGTAGTTCGCCCTCCTGGCGAAGGCGACGACCGTGAGCTCCTGCTCCGACATCTTATCGATCACCCGATCTCCGATGTGGACGCCCTCGTTCTTGAACGCGCTGTCGAGGATGATTTCATTGTCCTGAAGGTCGGAGATCGTCAGGTCGGAGTCGATGAGGGTCGGCTCGAGGGTATTGGACTCGTTGTGATCCGTCGCGAAGTACGTGATGTCCAGGGTGTTTGAGTCGTCGACCCGGGTGATGGTCGCGCGCTGGATGACAAGGCTCGCGTAGTTACGCATGCCGGCCGCTTCGAGGGCCTCGATGTCGTGGGCGGTGATCGACGAATAGGGAATAATGCCATCGGAGTCTGTTGACAGCACGTAGGTGAGGGGCCCGTAGTTCGCGATCTGCGCGGACACGGAGGAGGCGAGACCATTGGTGAGACCCGAGAGGAACACGACCATGAACATGAGCGTGGCAATCAGGAACTCGATGAGAACGAACTTCTTTGGTTGATATTTAATTTCGTTCCACGCTATTTTCATGGCTTTGCTCCAATGCGGGCGAAAGTGTGTCAGTTCGCCACCTTTTGTGCCCGAAAGTGGCTCGCAACTGTACCACGCGCTCTTTGACAGGTGCGCGGCGGAGAGGGGTGAAAGCGCGGGTCAGGAGCGGTTTCGTGACGCAGTCGTCGGAAAGGGGCGTAACAACGATGTACGCAAGAAAAACGCGGGCGGGGACCCCGTCGGTCCCCGCCCGCGCCTGCAAGCCGTGCGTCCCGCCGCTGCGGGAGGCTCGCTCTCAGTCGTTCATGAAATGACGCTCGTCCAGGATCTGTGCGCCGCCGCCCACCAGCGAGGGCAGGTGCTCGTTTGCGTGGTGGCCGCAGAAGTAGAGCTGGCCACCCGAAGGCATCGTCGCACGAACCCAGGCGCGAGCGCCGCAGGCGTCGCAACGATTCGCCGCGTTCAGCTGCGGCTCGTCCAGTACGGGGCGTTCAAGAGTCTGTGCGTTCATGCTTCCATCACACACCATCACCCCGAGCCTCGCACCCCTGTTCACCCGGGGCGCAATCACCCGACCGACCACTGACACATTGGAACGGGGGAGTGGAAATCCCTCCAACCGCACCCCCGCACGTCCCGAAACTGTGTCCACCAGCGGGATCCAGCCCCGGCCTCGTCAATCGTGCAAAGCGTCCCAGAACCCGCGCCACGCGCACCGTTGGCCACAAACGAGCGCCCACCCACATATGATGCACCTCGTGACTCCTACCGACGCATCCGACTACAACGCACGGCACCTCTCGGTCCTCGAGGGGCTCGAGGCCGTGCGCAAGCGCCCCGGCATGTACATCGGCTCGACCGACCACCGGGGCCTCATGCACTGCCTCTGGGAGATCATCGACAACGCGGTCGACGAGGCCCTGGAAGGTCACTGCGACACGATCGACGTGCGCCTGCACCCCGACCACTCCGCCTCCGTCGCCGACAACGGCCGAGGCATCCCCGTCGACATCGTGCCCGGCCAGGGCCTAACGGGCGTCGAGGTCGTCTACACCAAGCTCCACGCCGGCGGTAAGTTTGGCGGCGGCTCCTACGCGGCCTCGGGTGGCCTCCACGGCGTCGGCGCCTCTGTCGTGAACGCCCTGTCGGCCCGCCTCGACGTGCAGGTCGACCGCGGCGGCAAGACCCACGAGATGTGCTTCCGCCGCGGCGAACCCGGCGAATTCGACGACTCCAAGCAGCGCACCCCCAACTCGCCCTTCAAGCCTTTCGTGGACGGCTCGACCCTCAAGACCGTTGGCAAGGTGAAGAAGTCGCAGACCGGCACGCGCGTGCGCTTCTGGGCGGACTTCCAGATCTTCCCGGCCACCGAGGGATTCTCGTGGGAGAACCTGCTGGCGCGCGCCCGCCAGACCGCGTTCCTCGTGCCTGGCCTGACCATCAACTGCTACGACGAGCGCGGCGAAGAGGAACTCCACGAGAGCTTCCGCTTCGACGGCGGCGTCGTCGACTTCGCGAACTGGCTGGCCTCCGACGGCCCCGTCACCGACACGTGGCACATCACGGGTGAGGGCACCTACAACGAGACCGTGCAGGCCCTGGACTCCGAGACCGGGCACCTGCGCGCCACCGAGGTCGAGCGCACCTGCGAGGTCGACATCGCGCTGCGCTGGGGCATTGGCTACGACACGACCGTCCAGTCCTTCGTCAACATCATCGCAACCCCCAAGGGCGGCACTCACGTCACCGGCTTCGAGCAGGCGGTCCTCAAGACCCTGCGCGCCGCGATCGACAAGAACGCGCGCAAGCTCAAGGTCGGCGCGAAGGACGGGCGCCCTGAAAAGGACGACGTCCAGGCCGGCATGACCGCCGTCATCACCGTGCGTTTCCCCGAGCCTCAGTTCGAGGGACAGACGAAGGAAACACTGGGCACGCCCCAGATCCGCACCGTCGTCAACCGCGTGGTCTCCGACTGGCTGAAGGCCAAGTTCGCCTCCTCCAAGCGCGACGACAAGCAGCAGACCTCCCTCCTCATGGAGAAGGTCGTCGGCGAGATGAAGGCGCGTGTCTCCGCGCGACTGCACAAGGAGATCTCGCGTAAGAAGAACGCGCTCGAAACCTCCTCGCTGCCCGCCAAGCTCGCGGACTGCCGCCTCGAGGACGTCGAGGAGACCGAGCTCTTCATCGTCGAGGGCGACTCCGCCCTGGGCACGGCCAAGGCCGCGCGCAACTCCCACTACCAGGCCCTGTTCCCGATTCGAGGCAAGATCCTCAACGTGCAGAAGGCCTCGACCGCGGACATGCTGGCCAACGCCGAGTGCGCCAACATCATCCAGGTGATCGGCGCGGGCTCGGGCCGCACCTTCGACCTGTCTCAGGCTCGATACGGCAAGGTCATCCTCATGACCGACGCCGACGTCGACGGCGCGCACATCCGCACCCTGCTGCTGACCCTGTTCTTCCGCTACATGCGCCCCATGGTCGAGGCCGGCCGCATCTACGCCGCCGTCCCGCCCCTGCACCGCATCGAGGTTGCGGGCAAGGGGCGCAAGAAGCGCGAGTACATCTACACCTACTCCGAGGACGAGCTGCACCGTAAGCTCGCCGCCCTGCGTCGCTCGGGCCGCACGTGGAAGGAACCCATCCAGCGGTACAAGGGCCTGGGTGAGATGGACGCCGACCAGCTGGCGGAGACCACGATGGACCGGGCGCACCGCTCGCTGCGCCGCATCACGCTGGCCGACGAGGAGGCCCTGCGCCAGGCCGAGGACGTGTTTGAGCTGCTCATGGGCTCGACGGTGGGTCCGCGCAAGGAGTTTATTGTCGAGGAATCTGCGGGGCTGGATCGTACGCGCATCGACGCGTAATGACGGGCAAAAGCGCCCGCGCGCTGCACAAACGTTCACGCGTGTTGACCAAATGTCAAGCGCCAGTGTGACTAAAGGCCCGAATAGCCGGTAGGATATCTGCCATGACAGGACTTGCGCAGCGACTCACGCCGCCCGGGTCCGTCCCGTACCCGGGCAATCACCTCGGGTTGCGCTGGCGGCCCATGATTGGCCGCGACGCGCCCGCCGTGTACGCGCTTATCTGCCTGATCGAAGACGACGACAACGCCATTCGGCGCACCTCCGTCGACGACATCGCGGACATGATGGAGGGGCAGAACGGGCGCGACTGGGTCGACACGATCGTCGGCCTGGACGCGAAGCGAAACATCTGTGCGGTGGCGTCCGTGCGCGTCCTGCGAGGCATTCACGAGGCCGCGACCGCCGTCGTCAGCGCCTTCATCCACCCGCACTGGCGTGGCCGAGGCGTGGGCCGGGCTCTGCTCTACTGGCAGGATGGGCGCGCCCGACAGATGCTCGTCGAAGCTTTCGGCGCCGAGTCCGAGGTGCCCGCGTCGATCTCGAATCTCGTCGATGCGCACATGACTGATCGTCGCCGCCTCTACATTGCGGCCGGCTTCTTCGCTAAGCGCACGTATCAGGTCATGTACCGCGACCTGGCTGGCGGCGAGGTGCCCGTGCCCGCGCGCCACGGATACAGCGTCCTGCCGTGGAACCAGGTTCCGCAGGAGCAGGTCCGTGCCATTCACATGGAGGCCTTCCAGCAGTCGTTCCGTTCGCCGCTGCGCGCCCTGTGGTGGGACGACGCGATGAATCACTTCGACCCGCGCTGGTCGTTCGTGGCCGTAGACGCCCAGGGCGAGGTCGTCGGCTACGCGATCACCGGGCGTCCCGCGCAGCGCTGGGTGGCCACGGGCCGCTCCGAGGCGTACATCTACCTGCTCGGCGTCGCCGAGGCGCACCGCGGACGCTCCATCGCGAGCGCCCTCGTCGGGCACGCCGTCGCCGCAGCATCCGCGTCCGGCGCGTCGCGCATTGGCCTCGACGTTGACATGTCGAGCCCGGACGGAGCGCATAAGATTTACGAACACCTGGGCTTCGTGGATGAAGCCGCCGAGGTTTACTACACGATCGACCAGTAGGGACGGAAGGAGGCGAGCATGAGCATTCCTCTCGCGCAGCGAGCAAATGCCCCCGAGTTCGTCCCCTTCCCGGGCGAACATCATGGGATCGAATGGGAGTCGCTCACGGCTGCCCACCACGGTGGCCTGTCCGCCCTTTTCGCCCGTATGGAGGCTCGCGATAACCCGCCGTATCGCACCAGCCCGGACGAGGTCGAGGAGATGCTCTCGGGTGCCTCGCAGTGGCGAGGCCTCGTTGGGATTGCTCGCAGGGGTATCGCGGCGGGTCGCGTCGTTGCCTTTGCGCAGGTAGTCCTGCGTTTCCCGGGGCGCGTGGAGTGCGTGTGCGTTGGGGGAGTGGACCCCGACTTTCGGCGCATTGGCCTCGGTAACGCGATTGTCGACTGGCAGGAGGGCACTGCCCGCCAGATGCTTGCCGGGGTTGAGGGTGATGCTCCCGCTCAGATCACCTGTCACGTTGAGACCGGCCAGGATGATCTCGAGGCGCAGCTGAAGGTTCATGGCTTCCGCTGGACGCGCACCTACTACGAGCTGCGTGCCTCCCTGGAGGGGCTTCCGCCGGTTCCTGACCTGGGCTCGTACATGAGCGTCGAGGCCTGGGGTCCCCAGTGGGAGGAACCCGCCCTGCGTGCGGCGAACCGCCTCAACGAGTCCGAGTGGGGCCGACCCCCGCTCACTCAGGAGCAGTGGATGCAGGGGCGCACGGCCTTTGCCCCCGAATGGTCGTTCATTGCCGTCGATCGGACGGGGGACCGCCCCCGCGTCGCCGGCTTCCTGTTGGCCTCGCGCTACGAGCAGGACTGGGCGGCTCTGGGCTGGCGCGAGGGCTACATCGATCAGCTGGGCGTCCTGTCCCAGTGGCGCGAGAGTCGCGTCGCGGATGCACTGATCCTGGCGTCGATGTGGGCGCAGAAGCGCGACGGCATGGATCGTGCGGGCACGGGCGTGGGCTCCGCAAACCACACGGGCGCTCTCGCCATCTACGACTACCTCGGCTTCCGCACGGTCGGCCAGACGAGGCTGTACGCGATCGAGATTTGATCGTCGTTTCGCATGGTGGATGTTTCCGCACGTTACCTTGTGTTACCGTCGTTACTTTTTTGCTGTCAATGGGCGCTTTTCTGTCGGTTGCTCGGCAGGTTTTCATATAACCCCTTCTTAGGTCCTAATTGTCCGACCAATTAAATTCTTAGGCTCACAGCGGAGGACCGCGAGCGTCCTCGGCGCCATGCGCGTCCCCTCTCCACAGTGCGGAGCCAGCATGACATCTCAGTCGTCAGCACCATCTCGATCCATTCCGCCCCTGGTCATTCGAAGCGCCATCGTCGCCTCCCTCGGCGGCCTACTCTTCGGTTTTGACACCGCCGTCATCTCCGGCGCGGAAGAAAAACTCACCGAGCTCTACGCCCTGTCCTCCACGGGCGAGGGCATGATTGTCGCCATCGCAACCATCGGTACGATCTGCGGTGCCATCGTTGCCGGCAACCTCGCCGACCGATTCGGCCGTAAGCCCATCCTCTTCTGGATCGGCATCCTGTTCGGCCTGGGTGCCCTCGCCACCGCCCTGGCCCCGCTGCCCGCGCTGGTGACGGCAGCGGATGGAACGGTGTCAGCCTCGTCCGCGTTCCCGATCACCTTCTTCATGACCTTCCGCTTCCTCGGCGGCGTCGGCGTGGGCCTGTCCTCTGTCGTGGCGCCCATCTACACCGCCGAGATCGCGCCCGCGCGTGTGCGCGGACGGCTGGTCGGCCTCGTCCAATTCAATATCGTCTTCGGCATCCTTCTGGCCTACGCCTCGAACGCTGTCATCCGCGAGATCGCGCACGAGGAGACCGCATGGCGGTGGATGCTCGGCGTCATGGCTGTGCCCGCCGTCTTCTTCCTGATCTTCCTGGCCACAGTCCCCGAGACGCCGCGCTGGCTGCTCTCTCACGGCCGTGAAGAACTCGCCGTCACTATCTCCGAGCGTCTGACGACCTCTCAGGCCGAGTGCGACGAGCAGATCAGCGAGATGAAGGCGCAGATCGCCGAGGACGCCGCCGGCGGCAAGGTTGCCTTCTTTACGCGCCGCTACCGCAAGGTCATCCTCATGGCCTTCTGCATCGCGATGTTTAACCAGCTCTCGGGCATCAACGCGATCCTCTACTACGCGCCCAAGGTTATGAAGCTCGCGGGCGGCGCCGCCGTCCTGGGTGATGCCTTCCCCTACATCGGCTCCGTCATCGTCGGCCTCATGAACCTGGTCGCCACCATGGCCGCCCTGACCGTCATCGACCGCATCGGGCGCCGCCAGCTCATGATCGTCGGCTCGATCGGTTACCTGATCTCGCTCGGCTTCCTCGCCGGCATGATGTTCGCCTACGAGAATGGCTACTTCGAGGAGGGCAGCGCCGCGCCCGTCTGGCTGATCCTCTTCGGACTGCTCGGTTTTATCGCCTCGCACGCGTTTGGCCAAGGCTCCGTCATCTGGGTGTTCATTTCGGAGATCTTCCCCAACCGAGTGCGCGCCCGTGGCCAGTCTCTGGGCTCGCTCACGCACTGGGTGTTCGCCTTCATTACCACCTATGCCTTCCCCGTGCTCACCGATAAACTCGGTGGTGGCTACGCTTTTGGAATCTTCTTCCTCGCGATGGTTGGTCAGCTATTCTGGGTGCTGAAGGTCATGCCCGAAACTAAGGGCATTCCGCTCGAGGAAATGGAAGAGAAGCTGGGGTTGACCAATGACTAGGATCGTGAACATCGGGGAAGCTCTCATCGACGAGATCACCCGCCCGAACAGTGAACCCGTCGAAGTTGTCGGGGGATCGATGCTCAACGTCGCAGCCGGTCTGACCCGGCTCGGCCATGAATCTGAGCTGGCGACGTGGTTCGCCCGTGACGCTCGCGGCGACAAGGTCCGCGCGCACGCCGAGGCCGCCGGAGTCGCCCTGACGCCCGGGAGCGATGGCGCTGAGTTCACTACGGTGGCTCACGCCGCCGTCGACGAGAAGGGACACGCCACCTACGAGTTCGACCTCTCCTGGGACGTCCCGTCCGTCGAGGATCCGGACAGTGTCGGACACGTGCACACCGGCTCCTACGTGGTCGTCGTCGAGCCCGGCGCCGACAAGGTGCTGGCCGCCGTCAAGCGCCAGGCCATCCGCGGAACCGTCTCCTACGACCCAAACATCCGTCCCGCTCTCCTGGGCACGCCAGACGAGGCCCGCCCGCACATCGAGGCGATCGTGGCCCTCGCGGATGTCGTGAAGGCCTCCGACGAGGACCTGGAGTGGCTCTACCCGGGTCGCCCCGTCGAGGATGTCATCCGCGAGTGGTCGCAGTCCGGCCCGTCGCTGATCCTGTGCACGCGCGGCCCCTGGGGCGTCTACATCAAGGCCGCCGCCGAGCGCGACATGCTCGTTGTCGACCCGCTGGACGTTGAGTTGGTGGACACCGTGGGAGCGGGCGACTCGCTCATGGCCGGCCTCATCTCCGGCCTGGTGGATGCGGGACTCCTGGGTTCCGGCGAAGCGAAGCAGCGTCTGCGCGAGGCGTCGTGGGGCCAGATCCTGCCCGCCATCCACCGCGGCATCATTACCTCCGGCATCACCATCCTGCACCAGGGCGCCTACTCGCCCACGCGCGAGGAGGTTGCCGGCGTGCTGGCCGCCGACCCGACGCTGCGAGGCTGACGGGGGAGCGTTCCTTAACTGACGTGTGTGGGCCCGGCCGTTCGGCCGGGCCCACACCCATATCTGCTGGTCTGCAGTCACTGTGCGTTCCTCGGACTCGCTTGTCAATGTGAACGAGTGGTCATATGCTTGCAGAGGTCTCATAGTGTTCCATGGAACACGTACCTGTCGGTCTTGGTATTCGTGGAGGTGACGCGTGGCTGACGTTGGCTTCAAGTGCGTGATCGGTACGGATAAGGACTTGAGTCCTGCCCCGCGAATGGATGATGGATGGGACCCACGCCAATGGTAAAGCCGAGACGAGCGCGTCGAAAGAGTAGGCGCGCGTGGGAAGCTTCGGCTGCGGCTCTCGTCATCGCTGCTGCTGTCACCACGCTCCCAACCACTCCAGCCCAGGCAGACAATACGATCACCGCGGCGGACCAGGCGTACTTCGCGTACTATCACCTGGATCAGGCCAGGGCGAAGGGGTACACGGGTGAAGGCGTAACGATCGCAATGATCGACGGGGAGGTAGCTCAAAATGCTGCTGAACTTGTTGGAGCGGATGTCACGATCAAGACTCCCTGCACCATTAGTTCCCCTGCGACCGGTCGCACCCATGGAACGGGTGTAGCTTCACTGCTTGTTTCCTCGAACTACGGCATCGCACCAGATGCTTCATTGTTAGCCTACCGCGCTGCATTCGGAGCAGATGGTGATACTACCGGGCCAGACTGTCGAGATAACAATGGGATCGCGAAGTCTGAGTATCCATGGCTATTGAACTGGGCGATGAACGACGGCGCTCAGGTTATCAATGTATCCGCTTCGAGTAGCCTTCACAGTGATGAACTGAAATGGGCGATCGCAAGATCGATATCCCAGGGTGTCATAATCACGGCTGCGGCGGGAAATGAGGCAACAGACGGGGATAGAACTGCTTTGTCCCAGTGGTCTGGAGTTGTTGGCGTCAGTGCGATCGGTATTGATGGCAACCGTCAAGATTATTCGTCATGGGGACAGGGTGTGTCGACAACTGCTGTTGGTGGACCGGTTAAGTTTCGTGACCCTTCTACTGACCAGCTCACTGAGGTGTCGGGTACCTCAGTATCCGCGCCCATCGTCGCCGGTGTCCTCGCGCTCGCCCGCCAGAAGTGGCCCAATGCCACAGCCAATCAGCTGCTCCAGCTCCTCGTCAAGACGGGCCTCAATCCAGACCACACCTGGAACCAGTACACCGGCTACGGCGGCATCGATCCGGGGGCAATGCTCAAGACGGATCCCACGACGCTGCCCGACGTCAACCCACTCGCCGACAAGGGGAACGGATCGAGTCCGACACCCGCTGAAGTCCAGCAGTATGCGGACGGCGTCGTTAACCCCCTGCAGATCGTCAACGACAACTCGTATGCCTACAGAGGCCTGGATGAATCCTTGATCACCGATCCGATGGTCACGGTTCCCACGCACCTGGGAACAAGCCCCCGCTATCACGCGAAATAGGTGCGACACAGAAGGTGACATAGTGGTGGGGTGGCCAGGAGAAATCCCGGCCACCCCACCACTATGACAACAAAGCAGCCTCAGCCGATCGACGCGATCGCGAAGGTGATCGGCACGCCCGAGCCGTCGCGGCGCTCGTCCTCGGCGGGCAGCTCAATGGGCGAACCATCCGCGGACGCGGCACGCGCCGGCTTCGTGCCGACCCACGCGATATCGAGTCGATCCTCGCCGCGCAGGAAGCGCTGGCAGCGCACGCCCTGACCGCCTCGGCCCTTGCTTGGGTAGCACTCGAAAGGCGTCACCTTCACCGTCGTCTGGCCCGTGCCCGGCAGCGCGCCCAGCGCCGCGGCCACAGTCACCACCACAGCATCAATGGGAGCCTCGACCACCCAGAAGCCCAGGGCCTCGGCACCGGCGTTCAGCTTCATGCCGGCCATGCCGCCGGCCGTACGACCCTGCGGGCGTACCTTCGCGGCGGGGGTGCGCAGCAGCTGCGCGTCCGACGAAATGAACACCAGGTCCGCCTCGTCCGAGCATCGATCGAAGCCCACCAGACGGTCCCCGTCCTCCAGGGCGATGACCTCCCACTCGTCGCGCTGCAGCACGTCCGGTCGCAGGCGCTTGACCGTGCCGCGAGCCGTACCCATCGCGACCACGTCGGTGCCCTCGGGATCGAGCAGACCCACGGCGGGAACGTCCGTGTGCAGCAGCAGCGACGACGGCATGGCTCCGGCGAGCGACAAGCCCGTCTCAAAGCGGGGGAGCGCAGGCAAGTCCACGACGTCGATACGGTGGGCGACGCCGTCTTCAGTCACCACGGCCACCTGCGAGCGGGCCGTCGACGGCAGCTGCACGCGCCATCCGTCCGACGCCGCGCGTGGACCGGGCTCGAGAGGATCCCCGCCCTCGACGCGCGCGAGAGCGCCCGAGGAGGACAGAACCACGACGCACGGATCGTCCGGGATCTGCAGGTCCAGGCCCTTACCGGAACGCGACACCGACGGCAGGGCCGCCAGCGCGGCATCGTCGGCGGCCGCGGCCGCCGCGCCCACGGGCGTGCCCGTCGAGGCCAGCAGCAGCGTGCGACGCGGCGTGCCCAGGCGATCCGAGACCTCGCGCAGCTCCTTCTTGACGAGCGCACGCAGCAGCTCCGGATCCTCCAGGATCTCGCGCAGCGAGGCGATCTTCGCCATCAGCTCGTCGCGCTCGGTCTCCAGCTCGATGCGCGAGAACTTCGTGAGGCGACGCAGGCGCAGCTCGAGGATGTAGTTGGCCTGGGCCTCGGACAGGTCGAACGCCGTCATGAGGCGCTCGCGCGCGATCTCCGCGTCGTCGGAGGAACGAATGATCGCGATGACGTCGTCGATGTCCAGGATCGCGATGAGCAGGCCCTCGACCAGGTGCAGGCGATCCTCGCACTTCTTCAGGCGGAAGCGGCTGCGACGCGTCGTCACGTCCAGGCGGTGATCCAGGAAGACCTGCAGCATCTCCTTGAGGCCCAGCGTGCGCGGCTGGCCGCCCACGAGCGCCACGGCGTTGATCGAGAAGGAATCCTCCAGAGGCGTGCGCTGGTAGAGCTGCTGGAGCACAGCCTCGGGATTGAAACCGTTCTTCACCTCGATGACCAGGCGCAGGCCGTGGATGCGGTCGGTGAGGTTCTGGACCGAGGAAATGCCCTTGAGGCGTCCCGCGTTCGCGTTTTCCTTGATCTTTTCAATGACCTTTTCGGGGCCCACCATGTAGGGCAGCTGCGTGACGATGATGCCCATCTTGCGGGCCGTCACGCGCTCGATCTGGACCTTCGCGCGGGTCTTGAACGCGCCTCGGCCCGTCTCGTAGGCTTCCTTGATGCCCTCGAGGCCGACGATGACGCCGCCCTCGGGCAGGTCGGGACCCGGGATGTAGCGCATGAGGTCGGCGACGGACGCCGATGGGTTATCCAGCAGGTGAATGGCGCCAGCGATCGTCTCCGACAGGTTGTGCGGGGCGATATTCGTTGCCATGCCCACGGCGATGCCCGAGGCACCGTTGACCAGCAACTGCGGGAAGGCCGCCGGCAAGACGTCCGGCTGCATGAACTGGTTGTCGTAGTTGGGGACGAAGTCGACCGTGTCCTCGTCCAGGCCCGTCACCAGGTCCAGCGCGGCGGGCGCCATGCGCGCCTCGGTGTAACGCGCGGCGGCCGGGCCGTCGTCCAGAGAGCCGAAGTTACCGTGCCCATCGACCAGCGGAACACGCAGGTTGAAGGGCTGCGCGAGGCGCACCAGGGCCTCGTAAATCGCGGAATCGCCGTGCGGGTGGAGCTTACCCATGACCTCGCCGACGACACGCTGGGACTTCACGTGTCCCTTGTCGGGGCGCAGCCCCATCTGATCCATCTGGAACAGGATGCGGCGCTGTACGGGCTTGAGGCCGTCGCGCGCGTCGGGAAGAGCGCGAGCGTAGATCACCGAGACGGCATACTCCAGGAAGGACCCACGCATCTCATCGGACACGTCGATCTCTGTGATGTTCTCGTCCTTCTCAGGGATGTCGACGACCTGGTCCTTCTTAGCCATACGCGCAATTATTGCGCGGCTTGGCGCTCATTTCGACTGGCGCGCCGCTTCGGGGCACAATTGGGGCATGGACACATGGACCCGTATCGAACGTGGGGGCTTCTACCCCAAGGCCGTGCAGCGTGCGCTGCGCCGCGCTCTGGGCGCCGCGGAGCCGCTCGCGACGCTGTGCCAGGTGGATACGGGTTTCGACCGTGGATCGGTCTTTCGGCACCTGACGGTTGCCTCGCTGACGGACCGCGCTATCGTCCAGCTGCACGTCGATGAGATGGACGGTGGCTCGGCGACGATCGCGACGGCCGTGCACCGCGTGGGCGACATCGCTGGGTACTCCACGATGGAGGTGTACACGGATCCCGAGAACGCGACCGGCCTGTCCGAAATGACGATCGCGCTGGACCTGAAGGGCGCGCGCCGCCTCGAGTTTGAGCCCGCCCGCTGCGACGACCCCAATTGCATGGCCGATCATGGCCTGACGGGCACGTCCTTCCCCGACGACATGACCTTCCGTATCTCCGCGGCGGCCGACGGTCAGGATGCCCTGGACGAGGCCATGGTCTTCGTCGATCATCTCGCGGCACTGATGGGGACCCGCAGTGAGTGAGCGCGCTCTCACGCTGGACCTGCCCGGCGCCGATTTGCCCAGCGCGGGGGATCCGGTCATCACGGACGTCGTCGCTGGTGCCCTCGCATCGATCGATTCCGCCCTGCCCGGCGCCTCATCGCAGGCGGCCGACGCCCTCGGGATCGAGGCAGGGGCTGAGCAGGTGCTCCTCATCCTCGTGGACGGGCTCGGGTATGAGTTGATCCAGGATCACCTGGGTCACACGCCGACGCTGCGCCGCGTGAGGAACGATATTCGCTCGATCCACACGGTCGTCCCCTCGACGACGGCCGCGGCTATCACGGCTTTCGGAACGGGTGCGCGCCCCGGCGCCACCAACATGGTGGGCTTCTCCGTCGCCTACGGGGGCGGCGTCATGAATCTGCTGGCCATGGAGGGTGGCCCTGCGCCCACCGAGTGGCAGCCCACGCCCACCTACTTCGAGCGCCTGGCCGCAGCGGACGTGTCCTCGGCCGTCATCTCGCCCGCGCGCTTTGCCGGTTCCGGGCTGACGGGTGCCGCGCTGCGGGGAGCGCGCCACGTGCCCGCAGAGTCGCTCAGCGACCGCGTGAGCGCCGCGCTGCGCGAGCTGCGCGCGGGAACGCCCGTCGTCTACCTCTACTGGTCGGAGATCGACCACGCAGGCCACAGCGCCGGCGTCGGATCGGACGCGTGGATCGGCTGTCTCGAAGAATTCGACGCCGGGCTGTCCGCGCTGCTGCGCGGCCTGCCTGCGGGCGTGCGGACCGTCATGACCGCAGACCACGGCATGGTCAACGTGGAGCATTCCGCCCTCGTCGATGTCGCGCAGACGCCCGCTCTGTGCGAGGGCGTGCGCATCGTCGCCGGGGAGACGCGAGCGGTGCACGTGCACGCCCAGGAGGGCCACGCCGCCGACGTGGAGACGCGCTGGCGTGACGCCCTGGGCGAGAGCGCCTGGATCCTCTCGCGCGACCAGATGGGCGCGCTCATCGGCCCCGGAGACGGCGCATCGATCATTGGCGACCTGCTGGTCCTCGCCCGCGGATACGGCGGCATCGTGGATTCGCGGACCCAGAGCGCCTCGGCGATCGCGATGCCGGGCGTCCACGGCTCGCTCACCTCAACGGAAATGCGCATCCCCGTCATCGTCCTGTCGTAAGACGACGTCGGGACATACGCGAAGCGGCCGCTCATATCAGTGAGCGGCCGCTTGATGCGTGCATGGTTTAGGACTTCGAGCCGAAAAGAATCTCGTCCCAGCTGGGGACCGACCGACGGGTCTTCTTCGAGGAAGCACGCGCCATCCTCGAACCCGTCACGCCCTGAGCCGGAACGGACCCGGTCGCACTCTCCTCGGCCTCGGCAGGAGCGGACTCAGCGGAATCGGGCGCCGACATGGCCTTCATCGGGATCGCGGGGGTCGCGCTCTCCTCGGACTTCGCCTCTTCTCCCTTGTCCTCGTCGGAGGACGCGGGGGCATCGGAGAGCCAGGGAAGGACACCCGACGAGGCCGGGGCCTCGGTCTTGGGGGAGCGGGACGTCACCGGGATGGCGCCCGTGAGCGTCGGACGGGCAGACGGGATCTGACCGGTCGCGGGGAACAGCGTGTCCTCGGCGGGTTCGGACGGTGCCTCCGCCTTGGTGCGCGCGGACGCGAGCGAATAGATGCGCGCGGAAATCGGGCCCGTCGACGTGTCGGGCTCCGTCGTGGGAGGCTCCTCCTCGCCGGCGATAGCTGCGAGGTACTCGGCCTCCTCGTCGACCTCATCGTCCAGGTCCAGGTCGATCTGCTGGCGCTTACCGCGCACGGCATTGAGCTGGTCGATGATGGCCTCGCGGTTACGCAGGTCCTCAGCTCCGGGGTCGACGACAGGAGCGGGGGCGGTGCGCGGCATGGGAGTGAAGATCGAGGCCGTCGGGGAGGCGGAAACCTGCTCGGTTAGCCACTGAGCCTCCTGGTCGATCGCCTCAAGCGAGCCGGAGTTCGACAGGTGCCAGTGGGCGGCGTGCTCGGCCGCGCCCTGCACGAAGGTGACGATGATTTGCCAGGGCTCCCCGGCCTCGCGCGTCGCAGTCCACTCCAGAGACGCCGGGTCGACGCCGCGAGCTGCCAGCCGATCCAGAACAAGGTCACCCATCGTGGGACCACCATCGCCAATACGAACGGCGCGGGCGCGCGTCAGCGCATAATCCTTCTCGGCCTGCACGGGAGCCTCAAAACGCTCGACCGCGCTCACCTCCATGCCATGCTGTGACGCGATTTCCGCCGGGGTTGCGCCAGCGCGCAGGAGAGCCTGAATGTCGCGAGGAGCGAGCGTGGGGCGAGCGGGCGCCAGCTCCACTCGCGGACGATCACGGCGCGTCGCGCCGCGGAGCTCATCGGAAATCAACACCGAATAGCGTTCACCCTGGGCGTCGGTGAGCACCAGGGACTCGCCATCGGCGCTGGTCCCGAGCAATTCGAGCTCAATCATCACTTCCTCCTCAAATGTCTAGGTCGAATCGTCTCAAATAATGCTCAGAATGTCGCGTAGCTGGGCGCGTGTCACACATACGATGGCACATTACTCTCACAAGTGTTATCCTCCCTGCGCATAGACCACTCGCGCAAACCGGCTCGAGAGGCGAAAGGGGAGAACCATGGCAACCGATTACGATGCGCCGCGCAAGAACGAAGACGAGGTCGCAGAGGACTCGATCGAGGAGCTGAAGTCCCGTCGCAACGACGCCGGCTCGGCCGAGATCGAAGAAGACGAAAACGAAGCCGCTGAGAATTTCGAGCTTCCCGGTGCGGACCTGTCAAAGGAGGAACTGACGGTCCACGTCGTTCCCCGTCAGGAAGACGAATTCACCTGCTCGCAGTGCTTCCTCGTGCACCACGCGTCGCAGCTCGACCACGTGGACGCCAACGGCGCCCCCGTGTGCACCGAGTGCGCGATGTGAGGTAGGACGATGTTCGGACGCAAGAAGAAGACTGTCGAAGAAGAGATCGAAGAGGTCGAGGCTCTGCCTCGCCTCAGCGACGAAGACGCTGCGATTTGGAGCGAGCCCGGCCCGCGTAACTACGACGAGGTCGACACCACCGACGGCTACGTCGACATGGGGTCCATCCTGTTCCCCGCAGTTCAGGGCATGCAGCTGCGCACCCAGGTCGCAGACGACGGCACGACCGTCCTGCAGATCCTCGTCGTGCTCGGTAGCTCCGGCATCCAGATGAGCGTCGCAGCCGCACCCCGCTCCGGCGGCGTGTGGGAGGAGCTGCGCGAAGAAATCCGCAAGGGCTTCGAAGATCAGGGCGCTAAGGTCGCCGACTACCCGACGCGTTACGGCAATGAGCTGCTCGTCGACATGCCGATGCAGATGCCCGACGGGCGTTCCGCGACCTCGCGCATGCGCATCATCGGTCGTGAAGGCGACCGCTGGTTCGCGCGCATCGACATCCTTGGCCCGGCCGCTGCTACCGCAGAAGCCGGCGCCGACATCGAAAAGGTCATCGACCGCATCGTTGTGCGTCGTGACGAGCACCCGCGCACGCGCCTGGAGCTGCTGCCCGTGCACCTGCCCGCGGGCACTCAGGAGGCCTGACATGGCCTCGTGGTTCGCTAAGGTCGGCGCCGCGCTCGGCCTCGACAAGGACGCTCGTTCCCTGGACGCAGCCCTTGACGAGGACTCGGCGCGCGCCGCCCGCGGCGTCACGCCGATTCGCGACGTGGCCGACCGCTCTCACGTGCTCGTGTTCGGCACGCTGCTGGGCATGACATACCCGCCCGAGGAGGGCGCCCAGCGCGTCCTCGTCGCGACCCTCTACGACGGCACCGACACGCTGGAGCTGCGCTGGCCCGGACGATCCTCCATCCCCGGACTGAGCGTCGGTCAACGCCTCGAGGTCGAAGGAACCGTCGGCCGCGTGGGTGAACGCCTCGTCATCATCAATCCGCTGTACCGCGTGATTGCGGGGGAGGGCTGATGCCGGCTCCTCGCTGGATGGACCAGGCGACTTCGGAGGAATTTTCCTGGTCCGACGCGCTCGGCGGCACGCGCGGCATTATTGAAGCCACCGCGCCCGGACTGCTCTTCGTCGTCGTTTTTGTGGCCACGCGAGACCTCGTGCCGACGCTCATCGCGGCGTCGGGAGTCGCATTGCTCGCCTGCGTCATCCGACTTTTCCAGCGTCAGGGGATGGGGCAGGCCCTCTCCGGCCTCTTCGGGGTCGCCATCGGCGTCATCTTCGCAGCCGCGACGGGACGCGGGGAATACTACTTCCTCTGGGGTATCGCTACGAACGGGTTCATGGCTCTCGCTTTCGCCCTGTCCGTCCTGTGTCGCCGGAGTCTCGTCGCCCAGTACTACGGTCCGCTGACCGGCCTGACCAAGGGATGGCAATCAGATCCCGCGTACGCTTCCCTGCGCCGCAGCTGCGGTGCGATCACGTGGATGTGGGCGGGAATCTTTGCGCTGCGCGTCGCCGTGCAGGCGCCCCTGTGGTTCACGGGCCAGGTCGCGGCTCTCGGCGTCGCCAAGCTGGCCCTGGGACTCCCGCTCTTCGCGCTGGGAGCCTGGGCCACCTGGTGGAAGCTGAAGGATTACTCCTCGCCGTCCTCGTCCTCGGACTCCTCTGAGACGGGGGACGCGACCAGCTGACGCAGGTCCTCCAACTCAGCGGTGTCCGCATCGGGCACGAGGAGCAGGAGCTCATCGGAGGCCTCGAACACGTCGTCAGCGCTCGGCGTGATCGGACGACCGTCGCGCAGAAGCGCAGCGAGGACCGAAC
Source organism: uncultured Actinomycetes bacterium (assembly GCA_963537175.1). Taxonomy (GTDB): domain Bacteria; phylum Actinomycetota; class Actinomycetes; order Actinomycetales; family Actinomycetaceae; genus Pauljensenia. The sequence continues at coordinate 14,807 of CAUTDS010000001.1, read as the reverse complement.
GGGCCGGCAGCTGCAGGGAATGGACGCGCTTGCCCACAACCGGGGAATCCTCCGGCAGGATGAGCGCGTGCATCGACACGGCGGCCGTGTTGAAAGAAAACAGGCGCACCGGAACGCCCACCGAGACCGCCTCTTCGACGAGAGACGTCATGATGCGCGGTGTCGATACGGACACATCCACGCCCCACGCCTGATCAAACAGCCACTCGTTCTTCGGGTTGTTCAGGCGCGCAACCACGCGGGGCACCGCGAACTCAGTCTTTGCCAGCAGGGAGATGACCAGGTTCGCCTTGTCGTCGCCGGTCGCGGCGACCATCACATCGGCCTCGTCTACGCCCGCGTCGCGCAGCGCGTCAGGCGAGCATGCGTCGGCGAGCACCCAGTCCGCGTCTGCCACGGACGAGATACGCAGCTTCTCGGGCATGTTATCGATCAGGGTGATGTCGTGGCCGTGCGCGAGCAGTTCCAGGGCGACGCTGCGGCCCACCGATCCGGCTCCAGCAATCACAATCTTCATGCTCACACCTCCGTCTTGGGCGGGTTAGCCAATTGGTCGCGCAGCTGCGCGGTCTCGGTCCCGTTAATCGCGAAGTACAACTGATCGTGCTCCTGGACCACCAAGTCCGGCGATGCAGTGCGGATGGAACCCAAGCGCGACGTGAAAACGATGCGGCAGCCTGTGAGGTCCTCGACAACTTGGAAGCTCAGGCCGTACCAGCCGGGGGAGGGCGTCGCATTGACGAGGCCGACCTCGCCGGTTGGGTGGGACCAGATGAGCGACGCGTCCGGGGGGAGCAGGCGGCGCATCACCGACTCGGCGGTGCGCTGCACCGAGGCGACTGTCGGGATGCCGAGGCGCTCGTACAGGTAGGCGCGCGTCGGGTCGTAGATGCGTGCGACGACGTGCTCGACGTGGAAGACCTCACGTGCGACGCGCGCAGCAATAATGTTCGAGTTATCACCCGACGAGACGGCCGCAAACGCGTATGCGTCCTTAATGTTCGCTTGACGCAGGCAGTCGCGGTCCATGCCCACGCCCGTTACGCGACGACCGGAAAAGTCCGGAGAAAGGCGCGAGAAAGCCTTGGAATCCTGGTCAATAACCGCCACGGAATGACCCGCGGCGTCCAACGTCGATGCCAGGCGAGCGCCGACGCGCCCGCAACCCATGATCACAAAGTGCACGACTACCAAAGTACTCCGATCCTCGCGTAATAGCCATGCGTGCGCTTCGGCGCTGTCACTGTCAGGCTCGGTGGACTACGCTTAACACCGTGATGAACTTGTTGGCCTACGCAAAGCGCGTGCTCATCGGGCGCCCGATGCGATCGGACGCGATGGGCCACCAGCTTCTCCCCAAACGAATCGCCCTGCCGATCTTCGCGTCGGACGCGCTGTCGTCCGTCGCCTACGCGCCGGACGAAGTCCTCCTCACCCTCGCGCTCGCCGGTTCGATGGCCGCGCTTCAGTCCGTGTGGGTGGGCGTCGTCGTCGCGATCGTGCTTGCGGTCGTGGTCGCGTCGTACCGTCAGACGGTGCACGCGTACCCGTCGGGTGGTGGCGATTACGAGGTCGTCACCACGAACCTGGGCCGTTCCTGGGGCCTGCTCGTGGCCTCGGCACTGCTGGTCGACTACATCCTGACGGTCGCCGTCTCGATTTCATCGGGCGCCAGTTACATCACGACGGCCGTCCCGGCCCTCCTCGGCCACGAGGTGCCGATCGCGGTCGCGCTCGTCATCATCCTGGCCACCCTGAACCTGCGCGGCACGCGCGAGGCCGGTGGCGCGTTCGCCGTGCCCACCTACCTGTACATGGGTGCCATCGGTCTCATGGTCGTCGTCGGTTTCGCAAAGATGGCGACGGGACACCTCGGCGAGTCGCCCACCGCCGCCTACGACCTCGTCGCCGCTCCCGGCAACGCCGACGGCCTTGCCGGACTCGCGGGAGCCTTCCTGCTTATGCGCGCGTTCTCCTCGGGCTGTGCTGCACTCACCGGCGTTGAGGCCATTTCTAACGGCGTGCCCATGTTCCGCCGTCCCAAGTCCCGCAACGCGGCGACCACGCTGGCGATGCTCGGTCTGATTGCTGCCTCAATGATGATCTCGATCCTTGTGCTGGCGCGCGCGACCGGCGTGAAGATCGTCGACGATGCCGCGACCCAGCTGACCTACCAGGGCGCGCCCGTCCCGGAGAACACGCCAATTGATCCGGCGATCTCGCAGATCGCCTCCGCGGTGTTCGGTCAGGGATCGATCCTCTTCATCCTGATCACCGTTGTCACCGGCTTCATCCTGGTGCTCGCGGGCAATACGGCGTTCAACGGCTTCCCGACGCTGGCATCCGTCCTGTCGCGCGATTCCTTCCTGCCCCACCAGATGGTGCGCCGCGGCGACCGCCTGTCGTACTCGAACGGCATCGTCGTTCTGACAGTCGCCGCGATCGCGCTGATCGTCGGCTTCCAAGCGCAGACGACGCGCCTCATCCAGCTATACGTCGTCGGTGTCTTCATTTCCTTCACGCTCTCGCAGCTGGGCATGATCAAGCACTGGAACCGGCAGCTGCGCACGCGCCAGTCCGGTCAGGAACGGATGTCCGTCCTGCGCTCGCGCGCCGTCAACATTGTCGGCTTCATGATGACCGGCCTCGTGCTCATCATCGTCCTGGCCACGAAGTTCACGCACGGCGCGTGGATCACGCTACTGATGATCGCGATCGTTTTCGGCCTCCAGATCTCGATCCACCACCACTACGAGACGATCCGCTCGCAGCTGCGCGTGGACGACTGGAATGCGCGCCGCGCCCTGCCGACCCGCGTGCGTGCCCTCGTCCTCGTGTCCTCCCTATCCCGTCCCGCTATGCGAGCGATCGCGGCGGCTCGCGCGTCCTCGCCGACGTCGATCGAGCTCGTCTCCGTCGTCGCCGACGACGAGGAAGAAAACAAGATCCTCCGCCAGTGGAAGGCCTCCGGTGTTCCTGTGCCGCTGACGCTCCTGTCCGCGCCCTACCGTGACATCGCCTCGGTGATCCTGCAGTACGTGCGCGGGCGCCGTCGTGCGATGCCCACCGAGATGCTCGTGGTCTACATGCCGCAATTCCTCGTCTCTCACTGGTGGGAGAACTTCGTGCACAACCAGTCGGCCCTACGCCTACGAGCCGCGCTCCTTGGCGTTCCCGGCGTGGTCATCACCGTCGTCCCGTGGCAGCTCGGCGAGGACGACGTCGTGGAAGGCCGTCAGCGCGTCAACGACCCGTTTGCGCGCGTTGCCTCGCCTTCAGATGAATCGAAGACCCGAACCGAGCAGACCGGCGGCACTCGCAGCGATAGCACCTCCGAGGAGAACGCATGAGCCCCCGCCCGTCCCGTCGCCGTCCCTCCCCGCGACGCCGTCCTGCACCCATGCAGCCCCGGGAGGGGATCGGCGAGATCCTCCAGCTGACGGTTGGCGAGCCCGCCCATGGAGGTGCGTGCGTCGCCCGTGACGAGAGCGGGCGTGTCGTCTTCGTGCGCCACGCTGCACCCGGTGAGGTCGTCCGTGCGCGGGTGAGTGCCGTCCAGAAAAAGCTCGCGTGGGCGGATGCCATCGAGGTCGTCGAGGCGTCGGCCGACCGCGTCGAGTCCGTCTGGCCCCAGGCCGGTCCGGGAGGCGTCGGTGGCGGCGAGCTCGCGCACCTGACCCCGGCCGCTCAGCGTGACTGGAAGTCTCGCGTGATCGCCGGGCAGCTGCGCCGCGTGGGCGGCGAGGCCCTGGCCGAGGCCGTGGACGCCCTCGGGGGAGTGCGTGTCGCTCCCGCGCCGGGGGATGAGGAGCCGGGCGATCCGCTGACCGGTCGCCGCTCGCGCATCGACGTCGTCATCGACGCGGATGGTCACGCCGGCATGCACGAGTTCCGCGGACGCCGCGTCATCGCGCTCGAGGACATGCCGTTGGCTGTGCGCGCAATCCGCGAGCTCGGACTGTTCGATGAGGACACGCCGTGGCGTCGCCTGTGGAAGCCGGGGGACCGCGTGCGCGCGGTGGCCCCCTCCGGCGGTGAGCCCGTCGTCCTGATCGGCGAGGACACGTACGCCGCCGACGGCGTGCGTATCGACGCGGACGTGCTGCGCTGGAACGCGCCGGTCGGGTCCGGCGTGGAGTCGTACTATGTGCGCCCCTCCGGTTTCTGGCAGACGCACGTGCGCGGCGCCGAGGTGCTCGCGAACGCGGTGCTGACTGCGGCGTTTGGTGCCGACGAGGCCGGGGCTGGGCACGCGATCATGGAACTGTACTCGGGTGCGGGTCTGTTCTCCGTTCCGCTCGCGCGCGCCGTCGGAGAGTTGGGGCGCGTCGTAACGCTCGAGGGGGACGAGGGTGCCGTGCGTGACGCGGGCGAGAACCTCGCAGCCTTCGACTGGGTAGACGCGTTCGCTGGAAACGTTGATCGAGGCGGAGTCGTCGACCTGTCGGGCCAGCTGGGTGCCGTGCCGGACGTTGTCGTGGCCGACCCGCCGCGCGCCGGTGCGGGAGCCGAGGTGTGCGAGGCCATCGCGGCCACGGGCGCCCCCCGCGTCGTCCTAGTATCCTGCGACCCGGCGGCGGGCGCACGCGACTTGCGTGCCCTCACCGAGGCCGGATACTCACTCGAGTCACTGCAAGCGTGGGACCTCTTCCCACACACCCACCACGTGGAGATGGTCTCGGTCCTTCGCCGCTAGCGGCTCCTCCTGCGCTCCTGCATGCGCGAGCCCCACGACGTCTGCGTGCGGGCCTCGATCGCGCGGCGCTGATCGCGGTACATGCGATCCACCAGGTCGCGTTCGGACACCCAGCCGACGACTCGTCGATCCTCATCAACCACGGGCAGAGACTGCAACCCCGTGCGCCGCAGCGCCCCGAGAACCTCGGACGGGGGAGCGGAGGCGGCCACGGCCTCGTCGATGAGAGGCAAATCCGACAGTGGAGCGTCGAGCGATCCGTCCTCCTGCGTGAGCTCGGCCAGACGAAGCGACGACACGAGGCCGACGAAGTGGCGCTCCTCGTTCACGACGGGCAGCACCGTCTCCTTCGTGCGGCGCAGGGCGGCGATCGCCGATGCCGCGCTCGCCCGGCATGAGAGTGTCTCGGGAGCCTCCGTCATCCACTCGGAGGCCGCGCGAGTGCCGAGCAGCGTGCCCTCGACGGGGTCGTCAAGCACGTCGCCGCGCCGACGCAGCTTCTCCGTGTAGATCGTCGCGCGGGTCAGGAAACGCGAGGCGCCCGTCGCAATCACAACCGCGAGCATCATCGGTAGGATCAGCGAGAACTGGCCGGTCATCTCCACGATGATGAGGACCGCCGTCATCGGGGCGCGCGCGGCACCCGCGAAGGCAGCGCCCATGCCCACCACGGCGAAGACGCCGACGGGAGAATCCGACAGGGGAGAAACGATGTCCCCGAAGGCGGCACCCGCCATCGCGCCGATAAACAGCGTGGGCGCAAAGACGCCGCCCGAACCGCCCATGCCGATGGTGAACGACGTAAACACTGCGCGGCCCAGCATGAGGGCGAGTAGGAAGGCGATCGAGAAGTTCCCCGCGATTGCCTCCTCCTCGAGCGGATAACCCGAGCCGTACATGTACGGGAAAGCAACGAGAGCTGCGCCGAGGGCGAGGCCGAGCACGCCCGGACGCGCCCACTCGGGCAGGTGCGTGCGCGCCCACAGCCAGTCGATCGCGTCCTCCGAGGCGTACAGGAGTTTGGAGAAACCGAGGCCGCACAGTCCCGCGACGAGGCCGAGGAGCGCCACCCACCAGATGTCCGACATCGACGCGAAGGTCAGGTTGTCGGCCACGCGAATGACCATCTCGTCGCCCTGCAGGATGCGCGCGACCACGGAGGAGGTCACGGCCGAGAGCACGACGAAGCCGAAGGTCTCGGCCGTGAACTCGACGAGGATCACCTCGAGGGCGAACACCGCGCCCGCTAGGGGAGCGTGGAACGTGGCCGCAATACCGGCCGCCGACCCGCACGAGGCCAACAGGACCACGCGGGAGACGGGCATACGCAGCCACGACGCGATGGTGGATCCCAGCGACGCGCCCACCTGCACGATCGGCCCCTCGCGTCCCGCTGAGCCTCCCGAACCGATGGTCAGGGCCGAGGCCAGGATCTTCACGATCGCAACGCGCCCCGGGATGCGCCCGCCCTTCCGGCGCACTGCGAGCATCACTTCGGGGATGCCGTGGCCCTTCGCCGAGGGCGCGAAGCGCTGGATGAGTGGCCCGTACAGCAGGCCGGCGATCGCGGGGGAGAGAAGCAGGAAGATCCACGGCGCCCAGCCCCACACTCCGTGCGACTGTCCGATGTGGGTCGTGTACTCGTCGAAGCCGGTGGAGACCCACGTCCACGCGCGGATCGCCAGGTTAAAGACGACGGCTGCCGCGCCGACGACCGCGCCCACGAGTGCGGCGGCCACGCCGAGCAGGGAACGATGCGCGGCGACCGCATGGCCAACGCGCAAGCGAGTCCCCGCACCCGGTTCCTCTGGCTGCGGGGACTGACTCAGGGGTGTCACAGGTTTGCGATCTCCACGTGAATGGGGGCGTCAGTGGCGATGCCCCAGACGGTCCTGTAGAAGGCCAGCTCCGACTGCCACGCATCCTTGATGTTGATAGCCGAGCGGAAGAGGTGCCCCTCTCCCTGGTAGAGCTTGAGGGCGACCGCGTTGCCGTTGGCGCGCAGTGCCTCGTACATCTCCTGGGCCTGAGAGGCGGGAACGACCGGGTCGTCAGTGCCCTGCAGGAGCATGAGCGGCGCCTTAATCTCACCAACACGGTTGATAGGCGAGCGCTGTGCCCACACCGGGTCGGAGGTGTCGTCGGTGCCGAGAAGGATTCCGTCGTAGTGCGACTCGAACTTGTGGCTGGTCTCCTTCAGCTTCACCAGGTCGGCGATGCCCGAGAACGACGCGCCGGCGGTAAACACGTCGGAGGACGCAAGCGCGTTGAGCACGGTGAAGCCACCGGAAGAGCGTCCCCGGATCGCGATTCGCTGGGGATCGACGCGGCCCAGATCGATGAGGTACCGGGCACCGTCGATGCAGTCCTGAACGTCCATGACGCCCCAGTTACCGTTGATACGCTCACGGTAGGGACGGCCGAAGGACGTCGACCCGCGGAAGTTCACATCAAGGACCGCAAAGCCGCGGCTGGTCCAGTACTGGAACGGAACCTGCAGGCCGGGTCGGGCTGCTTCGGTCGGTCCCCCGTGCACGTTGACGATGAGCGGGGGCAGCTCGCCCTCGGGAGCGGCGAACTCGGGGTTCACGGGCGCGTAGTAGAAGCCGTGAGCCTCCTCGCCGTCCGAGGTCTTCCAGGTGAGCATCTCAGCCGTCGACACGAGGGCGGTGGGCACTTCGGCCTCGGACGAGGGACGCAGCACCTTGGTCTTGCCGCGCGACACCTCGATGATCGCGGGAGTGTGCGTCGCGGAATCCGCGAGGAAGACGACGCGGCCATCCGCAGCGGCGACGTTACCGATGGGCCACCAACCGGTCGCCCATTCCTCGGCCATGCCGTTGTCGATGCGCACGGTGCCGATGTGCCAGACCTGGTCCTCGGCCCATGAGCACACGAGGTAGTCGTTGTCGTAGTTGTCGTAGGAGTGCAGGCCGAGCTGCCAGTGCGGGTGCGAGAATGCGCGGGGCCCCGGGTGCAGCGCGCGAGTACGCAGGCGCGATGTCCATGCGTTCAGGTCCTCGCCCTCCTGCCACACGAATCCCTGGGTGCGGTACAGATTTGCCCAGCCGGAGGAGTCATCCACGTGGATGAGATCACCGTCGAACGTCCAGCGAGGCTCGTAGACGCACACGCCCGGGCGATCGACCAGGACGACCTCCTGATCGATGGTGCCCTCGAAGGTCAGGGACGCGACGCGCAGCTGCGAGTACGTCCACGGCATGTTCGGGTGGTTCCACGTGATCCAGGCGATCTTGGTGCCGTCGGGGGAGACCGTCGGCGCCTGAGCGAAGTCGGTGCCCTCGAAGACCGTGATGATTGCGCTGTCGTCGCGGGCGGCAGAGCCATCGAGAGGAATTGCGACGATCTTGTTGACAGGCTCGCCCGGGACGGAGTGGTCCTCGGCCACCGCGTACACCAGGTCGCGCACGTCGGCGATCCAGAAGTCGCCGTAGCGGACCTTCGACAGAGTCGTCAGGGGGCGCACGACACGGCGCGGATCGGCGGTATCAAAGGCGTAGACGCGGCCGTCGGTCTGATCGGAGAACACGATGACGCCGTGGTGAACGGCGTATGCCTTGCCGCCGTACTCGTGAACGCGCGTGCCGACGTCGGGCAGGCGGGAACCATCGATGAGCGGCAGCACCTCGCCCGTTTCCCCCGTGCCGCGACGGCGCAGCAGCGTCCCGCGTCCGCCCTGGCGAGGATGCCCCTCGACCCAGTAGGTGTCGGGTCCGTCGACGCGAACCTGGGAGAGCGTGACCGAACGGGCAGTGAAAGAATCACCCGAGATGGGGGACTTCCACAGGCCGTGGGGTGCGACGGTGACGGACATAGTGCCTCCTTAAGCGGTACGGCGAGCCAACATCACCTATCTTAGTGCGCACGCTTGTCGCCTGCGCGGGTCGAAGGCGCCTGACATGCACTTTGATCTGTAGATGAGACGCTTGGGCAATTACACTAGTTCTCATGTCTGGAACACGAGAGTCACGCGACCTGCTGTCGCGCTGCAGCGCACCTCGGGAGCTGCGTCGCCTGGAACGCGATCAGCTGGACGAATTGGCGGCGGAAATTCGCGCGTTCCTGATTGACAACGTGTCGCGCACAGGCGGGCACCTCGGCCCGAACCTGGGTGTCGTCGAGCTGACGATCGGGCTGCACAGGGTGTTCCGCTCCCCGCAGGACACGATTATTTTTGACACGGGCCACCAGGCGTACGTGCATAAGCTTCTCACCGGACGTCAGGATTTCTCGTCGCTGCGCTGCCCGGGAGGCCTGTCCGGGTACCCGTCGCGCAGTGAATCCGAGCATGATGTCGTCGAGTCCTCGCACGCGTCGGCGTCGATCGCGTGGGTGGACGGCATCTCGCGAGAGAAGCATCGCCAGGGGGATCGCACGTGGACCGTGGGCGTCATCGGTGACGGCGCGCTGACCGGCGGCCTCGCGTGGGAGGCGCTGAATAACATCGCGACGGCAAAGAACCGCCGCATCATGATCATCGTTAACGACAACGGTCGTTCCTATGCGCCGACGATCGGCGGTCTCGCGGCTCACCTGGACGCGTTGCGCACCTCCGTCAGATACGAGAAGGCCCTGGCGTGGGGCAAGCAGCACCTGCTGAGCCACGGCATGCCGGGACGCGCGGCCTACGACGCGCTGCACGGCCTGAAGTCGGGCATCAAGGACGCGCTGATGCCCCAGGTCATGTTCGAGGACCTGGGCCTGAAGTACATCGGTCCCGTGAATGGGCACGACATCGCGGCGGTCGAGACCGCTCTGCGCCGCGGCCGGTCCCTCGACGAGCCGGTCCTCGTCCACATGATCACGGAGAAGGGCCGCGGTTACACGCCGGCTGAGGAAGACATCGCTGACCGCTTCCACGCGGTCGGCCCGATTCCCCCCGAGACCGGTCTCCCGGTGGCGCCCGAGCGCTTCGGGTGGACGGGTGTCTTCGCCGACGAGATCTGTGCTCAGGCTGCCACGCGCGATGACATTGTCGGCATTACGGCCGCGATGATGCGTCCCGTGGGCCTCGGCCCCATGCACGAGGCCTTCCCGGGTCGCGTGATCGACGTCGGCATCGCCGAGGCCGAGGCTGTCGCCTCCGCCGCCGGCATGGCCTACCAGGGTGCCCACCCCGTCGTGGCGCTGTACGCGACCTTCCTCAACCGTGGCTTCGACCAGCTCCTCATGGACGTCGCCCTCCACCGCGCGGGCGTCACCTTCGTGTTGGACCGCGCGGGCGTGACGGGCGCGGACGGCGCCTCGCATAACGGCGTGTGGGACATCGCGATGTGCTCGATGATCCCGGGCCTGCGCCTGGCGGCACCCCGTGACGAGGAGACGCTGCGCGCGCGCTTGCGCGAGGCGCTCGACGTTGATGACGCTCCCACCGTCATCCGATACCGCAAGGGATCGCTGCCCGAGCCCATGCCGGCGCTGCGCAGCGTCGGGGGAGTGGACATTCTCTTTGACGAGGCAGTGGCTGATTCATCCGCTCGAGTGCTCATCGTGGGCACCGGCGCGTGCGCGCCCGACGCGATTGAGGCCGCGCGCCGCCTGGCTAGCGATGGAGTGAGCGTCACGGTCGCGGACCCGCAGTGGATGATCCCCGTGTGTCCGGAGCTGGCGACGCTGGCCCGGGACTACGACTGCGTCGTGAGCGTCGAGGACGGCATCGTCCAGGGCGGTTTCGGCTGGTCGCTGCGTGACGTGGTCGCGGAGGCGGGCGTGCCCGTGCGCTGCCTGGGTGTGCCGCAGGGTTTCCCCGAGCACGGCGACCGCGGCGAGATGATTGCGCAGTTCGGCTTCGACGCCGACGGCATCGAGCGTGCGGCCCGCGAGCTCGTCGAGCGGATCAGCGACCGCTAAAGCATCCGAATTAGACGCCGAGAGCGTCGCAGATCGGGTCGAGCGTCAGATCGATCTGCCAGTCGCGCGCGCCGCGGTTGACCATGCGCTCCTCAACCTCGTCGCCCGAGGGACGTGATGGATCCAGTGGAGCCCACGCGAGGTAGCGCTGCACCTGGGGAGCGAGCACCACCTCAGGCGCCAGTCCGAGACTCGACGCGACCGAAGCGACCGCGTTGCGTACCGTTCCCAGGCGCGCGGCCGAGGCCTCGTCAATGCGATTCCAGTGGCGCGGTTCCGGGATCGAACCCGGCTGCATGGGCTTGCGCTTGGGAGGCAGCTCATCCTCCGTCATGGCTGCCACGCTGGCAAGGGCGCGCATCCATTCGTCCTCGTACTGGCGGGCGACGGGGGAGCGGAACTCGCTGATGCTCATGAGCGCGCGCTTGTTGCGCGGAGGGTTCGAGGCCGCGCGCACGAGGGCGGCGTTACGCACGAGGCGGCCCGGACTCAGGTCGATGCGCTGGGCGATCGACTCGCGCGTCTCCCACAGCGCCTTAAGGACAGCGAGGCCGCGACGGGAACGGATCTTTCCCGCGCCGGGCACGGAACGCCAGCGATCGGGCTTCGGGCCGGGAGGGGTCACCGACAGGGCGTAGGTGAACTCCTGCTGCGCCCACTCCCAACGACCCATCTCATCGAGCCGCTTCGAGAGGCGGTAGTAAAGCTCCGTCAGCAGCTCAACGTCGAGGGCAGCGTAGCGCAGCCACTCCTTCGGCAGGGGACGCACCGACCAATCCGAGGCCTGGTGATCCTTAACGAGGCCGAGACCAAGCACCTGCTCGGCGACGGCCGCCAGCCCGAAACGCTCCAGGCCGATGAGACGTGCCGCAATCTCAGTGTCGAACAGGGCGGAGGGGCGCAGTCCAACCTGGCGCAGATTCGGCAGGTCCTGCAAGCAATCGTGCAGCAGCCACACGTCCTCGACCCCCGGCTGCAGCACGGACAGGTCCGGCAGCGCGTGCGTGTCGATGAGAAACGTGCCGACGTCCTCGCGGCGAATCTGCACGAGGTACGGATCGGAGCCGTAGCGGAAGCCCTGAGCGCGCTCGACATCCAGGGCGATGGGGCTCGAACCAGCGCTCAGCGCGCGAGCCGCAGCCTCAAGATCCTTCTGGGTATCAATGACGGAGGGGGTCCCCCCACGCGGTTGCGCAATGAGCTCCGGATTATCCGTATCGCCCTGCGGCAAACCGCCGCCATTGTTGACCAGCACTCAGACTCCTTCAAGATGACGGGTGGGAACGATCCCTGCCGTCCGACGCATGACATCCGCCCAGCCGGACAGATGCTCACCAAGATACTCACTGTTGGGCGTCCACGATGCGCGCACATCGACGAACAGAGACGATCCTCGCAGTTCAAGACCGCCGAAAGCCTCGCTCATTTCGCGCGTCACCGTGCCCGTGATGTCATGGAATCCGGCTCCCGCAGTCTCCAGGCAATCGAGCATCCAGCCCCACACGCCCTCCGACAGCAGCGGGTCGCCGATCATCTCGGCATCGACTTGCGCGCGCAACTGACAGACGACTCGGAACGTGCCGTTCCACCCGATCTGCTCCACGGGGTCGTGCAGGATGACCATACGACCAGTCGACAGGGCCTGTCCGGCCTCGTTCTCGTCCGTGGTTCGCATCGCGAGCGCCGCCGTGAAGGGCGCCAAACGACGAGGTGGGGGAACCTCCTCGAGGAGTATGTGCGCCAGATGGTCCGCCTGTCGCAGGGACAGCAGAGCCCGCATAAACTCCTCGGGCACCGCGTTTTCATTCACGAATCAAATCGTACGGGTGTCCATGCGCCTTTTGGTCCAGACGCGCCGCCAACCTTCATGTCGATAAGTAGCGGGTACGCGTGCCTCGTCACGGTCGATGTCGCTCCGGCGATTACAGGCCGCGGGGGTTGCGCAGGATGAACGAGGTGCGCGGTCCGACGTGCACGATGTCGCCCGAGTGGTACTCGTCGCGATCATCGTCACCTGCCGTGTCGACGACGGTGTGCCAGATGTGCCCATACTTCGCGTCCGGGAGCGTGAAGTCGACCGCCTCCGGAGCGGCGTTGAGGAGCAGCAGGAAATCGTCGTCGAGGATGCGACGTCCGTTCGCGTCGGGCTCGCGGATGGCGTCACCGTTATAGAAGACCATCGTCGAGCGCGCCCACGGCTGATTCCACTCCTCCTCCGTCATGTGCGTGCCGGCTGGGGTGAACCACTCGATCTCGCCGAGAGAGGACTCGCCGCCGCGCTGCGCGGGACCCTCCAGGAAACGCCGGCGGCGCATCACCGGGTGATCACGGCGCAGGTGAATGAGGTGGCGGGTGAAACGCAGGAGCTTGTAGTCGTGCTCATTCAGATCCCAGTTGATCCACGAGAGCTCATTGTCCTGGCAGTACACGTTGTTGTTGCCTCGCTGGGTGCGGCCCAGCTCGTCGCCGTGGGCAATCATCGGTACACCCTGGGAGAACATGAGGGTCGTCAGGAAGTTGCGCTGCTGACGGTAGCGCAACTCGATGATCTCCTCGTCATCCGTGTCGCCCTCGACGCCGCAGTTCCACGAACGGTTGTCGTTCGCGCCATCCGCGCCGCCCTCGAGGTTCGCCTCGTTGTGCTTCTCGTTGTAAGACACGAGGTCGCGCAGCGTGAAGCCGTCGTGGGCGATGACAAAGTTGATGGACGCCATGGGCTTGCGGCCAGTCGTCCCGTACAGGTCAGAGGAGCCCGCCAGGCGTGAGGCGAAGTCAGGAAGCGAGGAGAACTCTCCGCGCCAGAAGTCACGCACAGTGTCGCGATACCTGCCGTTCCACTCGGACCACAGGGGAGGGAAGCCGCCGACCTGGTAGCCGTCCGCACCCACGTCCCACGGCTCCGCGATGAGCTTGACCTGCGAGACCACGGGGTCCTGGTGGATGAGGTCGAAGAACGCGGATAGCCGGTCGACTTCGGCGAACTGGCGGGCCAGAGTGGAGGCCAAGTCGAAGCGGAAGCCGTCAACGTGCATCTCGGTCACCCAGTAGCGCAGCGAGTCCATGATGAGCTGGAGGACCTGGGGAGAACTCATGAGGAGGGAGTTGCCCGTGCCCGTCGTGTCGAAGTAGTGCTGACGATCCCCGTCGACGAGGCGGTAATAAGAGGGGTTATCGATACCACGGAAGGAGAGGGTCGGCCCCATGTGGTTGCCCTCCGCCGTGTGGTTGTAGACGACGTCGAGGATGACCTCAATGTTGGCCGCGTGCAGGGCCTTCACCATCGCCTTGAACTCGGAGACCTGCGCGCCGGGATCCTTCGTGGCCGCGTAACCATTGTGCGGGGCGAAGTAGCCGATCGTGTTGTAGCCCCAGTAGTTCGACAATCCCTTAGCCTGCAGGGTTGTGTCATTCGTGAACTGCTGGATTGGCATGAGTTCGACGGTGGTGATGCCCAGCTTCGTCAGGTGCTCGATGATCGCGGGGTGCGCCATACCTGCGTAGGTGCCGCGTAGCTCCTCCGGAATGTCCGGGTGGCGCATTGTCATGCCCTTGATGTGGGCCTCGTAGATGATCGACTCGGAGTAGTCGTGTCCCGGGCTGCGGTCACCCTCCCAGTCGAAGAAGGGGTTGACCACGACGGAGTGCATTGTCGCATCGGCGGAGTCGCCGCCCTTCAGGGTCAGGGGGTCGTCCGCCTGATAGGAGAGAAGGTCGAGGGAATCCGTCAGCTGACCCTCGATCGCCTTCGCATAGGGGTCGAGGAGGAGCTTCGAAGGGTCGCAACGCAAACCGTTTTGAGGATCCCAGGGGCCTTCGATGCGGTAGCCGTAGCGCTGGCCGGCGCGCACCTGGGGGACGTAGACGTGCCACACGTAGGCATCGACCTCCGTCATGGGGATGCGCATTTCGTTGAGGTCCTCGTCCAAGAGGCATAGGGTCACAGACGTCGCGACCGACGAGTAGATCGCGAAGTTCGTTCCGGTTCCATCAAAGGTGGCACCCAGGGGGTAGGCCTTGCCAGGTCGCATTTCCATACCGACAAGCGTCGCACGAATATGCAGTGACGGGCGATAATCCGCCCGAAAATAAGCATGTGACTTGGATAACGGGGGTTTGGTTTTGCGTTCTCGCCGGATGTTCTGTTAAGGTTTTACCCGTTGCGAAGAACGGTTGACGTTCTGAGAAACGCGGATGTGGCTCAGTTGGTAGAGCATCACCTTGCCAAGGTGAGGGTCGCGGG